>NZ_CBFCWJ010000040.1:0-72412 GCF_965601605.1 Gilvibacter sp.
CCTAAGTATGAAGAGCAAGTTACCCTGCTAAAGAGTCCATTTTTAAATACGGAATATTTGGGCCTGTTCTTGGGCGACAGCACAAGTATTTTGCAGTCTAAAGCGCTTAGACAGGCAATCAATTATGGATTTGATCGCAAAAAAATGATCACCTATTTGCGCAATGGTGTTGGTATTCCAGCGGAACAAGGCTTTATACCTAAAGGTCTTGCGGGTTATAACGAAGCTATAGGCTACAACTATAACCCAGAAAAAGCCCTTGAGCTTTTGAATCAATACAAAAAGGAAACGGGCGATATGCATCCCAAGATCACCATAGGAACCAACAGCCAGTACTTGGACTTTTGTGAATACATCCAACGCGAGTTGGAAAAAATTGGCATAGGGGTTAAAATAGAAGTAATGCCTCCTTCTACCCTGCGTCAGATGAAATCCAGTGGAGAACTCAACATATTTAGAGCCAGTTGGATTGCAGATTATCCGGATGCAGAGAATTACCTCTCGCTATTCTACAGTAAGAATTTCACGCCCAACGGCCCAAATTACACCCACTTTAAAAGTGCTGTTTTTGACAGTTTATACCAAAGGGCACTCAATGTTCCGGACATAGCTGATCGACAGATTCTGTATAAAAAACTGGATTCTATTGTAACCAATGAGGCTCCAGTAGTACCATTATATTACGATATGGCCTTGCGTTTTGTGAGTAAAGACGTGGAAGGCCTCGGGATCAACCCGCAAAATTTCTTAGTGTTGAAGCGGGTTAAAAAGAATTAAGATGAAAAGAAATCTTACACCTATATCTAAAGAGGAGTTCATGGACGCTTGGGAAAAGGGAGAGAATTTCCTCGAGAGAGAATTTGACTTTGCGCCGTTTGAAGAAAATTTAACTGCAAGAGACTCTATTTTCAGCTTTTGTTCATTTAAGCTTGACACTAACTTAAGTAAAATTGCATTGTTTGAGGAACATCGAATTCATCTGAATGAGTGTGAATTCTATGGTCTTCGTATAACAGATACCGATGTAAAACTAGCTATAAGCATATCTCTTCCAGAATTTATACATGACGACCTTTATACATATGTCTACACTATATCCAGTTGTACATTTCAGTCTGGACTTAATATAACTCTTGAAAATGGTGGTCAGTTGGATGTTCAAAATTGTAATTTTCCAACTCCTTGTCATTTTAACATACAAACAATGAATGATTATGACAGACTCAACATTAGAGGATGTACATTTTCTAGTCTGGTTCAAATTGAAGCTTACGAAAATCAATTAAATAGAAAATCTAATTCAATAATTACTGTTCAGGATTGTAATTTCTCAAAGAATGTAATCTTCGCTGTATCTGGATGGCCAAGCTTAGAAATAAAAAGAAGCAATTTCAATGCAATGTTCGATTTAAAATGCCGCCGAAATGATCTACAAGCCTTTAACCTGAATATAACAGACGTTACTTTTAAATCCTTGTGTTCAATTGAATGTTCTAATTTTAATGAGATAATTCTATCTAATGTTATTTTTAATGACCCTCTACATTTTATTTACGACAAAATCAAAATTTCAAATTCTCTAACATGTAAGACACTAAAACAACAGTTCCTAAGAAAAAACGACTATATAAACTCTTTAGAATTCCATCAAAGGGAAATGAACAGTGTACTCGCAGAAAAGCGAGATTCTAAGAAATATGCTGATTATATGGTATTATTCTTGTCTCAACTCTCTAACAATTTTGGTACCGACTGGATAAGAGGGGTCTTCTTCACAATAGGAATGGCTATCATCCTATTTCCTATTTTTATTGTTTTGGCTTCGCCAAATTTAGAATTTGGAGCGAGTTTTTCAGGTGTGAACTACGCAATAGATAATTATCTATCTGAATTTTGGATATTCTTTAATCCTGCACATAAATTAAGTTCTTTTCAAGGCTTAGAAATTGGGTTTTGGGCTGGCGCAATAGACTTTTTAGGCAGGATTTCCATTGTTTTTGGATCATATCAGACAGCACAGGCCTTCAGAAAATTTGGTCGTAAATAAAATGAGTTTTGGAGTCATTCAAGCAATGGTTACTTCGCTTAAAAACAATAAGCGAAATCGAAAGACACGTTTTGATAAAAAAGAAAGCCTAAATTCTTCCACTTACGGCAAGTTTGAGGATTACAAAAAATTCAATCCAGCGCAAATGGCCGCTTTTCAAAAAAAGGTCAAAGAAGCGCGCCGAAAGCTCTTTCTAAAACAGTTGTTTGTCTTTAGTGTAATCTTTTCAGTGATCGTGGGCTTTTTCTATTATATGATGTTTGTTCGCTAAGCCAATATTTTTAGTTAAAGAAGATGGTTAAAAGCGGCTTTTCGGTTTTGAAATGGACGGTGTGAAAATTTGGGGGTTTCCAACCCCTCCCCAAATAAAATTAACTCAAATTCTAGAACTTAAGAACTTGTCCAAGTCGGAATTCATCAAATTGAAATTATCAACCTAAGTTTCTGAAAAAGGTGCGAAGAATAACCTCTGCATCACATCAAAATGCAAAGCATTAAGCGAAGAACACTCTAAATTATTAGGGAATTAAAAAGAAAAGACTAATCCCGACGCCATTTAGCGGTCTGCTCAAAGATGGCCTCCATAATCTTTTGGTCAGCCTCAGTGAATTCTACCTTTCGGCGCCCCATCATGGCCTTTGCGGTTTCAAAAGCTTTATTGGTCTTGTAAGTTACCATGCCAGATGAACCGCCCCAACTGTAACTCGGGATAAAATTACGCGGAAAACCTCCACCGTAGATATTGGCACTCACTCCTACCACTGTTCCGGTATTGAACATAGTATTGATACCGCATTTGGAGTGATCACCCATCATCAGCCCACAGAATTGAAGACCAGTTTTGGCAAAGCCTTCTGTGCTGTAATCCCAAAGACGAACTGGCGCATAATTGTTCTTTAAGTTGGAGTTGTTAGAGTCGGCTCCCATATTACACCATTCTCCTAAAACGGAGTTACCTAGAAAGCCTTCATGCCCTTTGTTGCTGTAAGCAAAAAGCACAGAATTACTGACTTCTCCACCTACTTTACAATGTGGCCCTACCGTGGTTCCGCCATAAATTTTTGCGCCCATTTTAATAGTGGAATGCTCGCAGAGCGCAAAAGGCCCTCTAATGGCACAAGCTTCCATAATTTCAGCGTCTTTACCAATGTAAATGGGCCCGTCAGTAGTATTCAACGAAGCGAGATAAACCTTTGCTCCTTCTTCAATGAACACCAAATCTGGATCACCGATAACATGAACGCCAGGCTCTAAAGCTTGGGATTTTTTATCCCTGGTCAACCATTCAAAATCTCTAGCAATGGCAGCGGCGTTGTACTTAAAGATATCCCAAGTATTGGCAATACGGATCACATCATCATAGCTGTATTGGATTACCTCCGCAGCATCAAAATCGACTTCCTCCCCTTCAGCAGCAAAGAAAGCCAGGGGCTCGTCTTCATAGAATATAGCTTGTCCTGGTTGCAATCCTTTTACAATGACCGCTAAATTATCCGATGGCAAAAATGAGCCGTTAATCAAAATATTGGTCTCCATCTCCACCATTGGAAATTTCTCTGACAAATAATCTTCTGTAACGGTCGTTGTAGTGTAGCCCAATAACAGCTCCCATTTTTCACGAATCGTGAGGATTCCTACTCGAATATCTGCAACCGGACGCGTAAAGGTAAAAGGTAACAATTGATCCCGTACACCGCCGTCAAAGAGTATGTAGTTCATAAAGACTTTTTTCTGAGAGTAAAGCTAACAAAAAAAGCCTCCGATCTCTCGAAGGCTCCTTGCAAAATAATAACGTTTCGTTTATTTCTTGTACTTGGCGTATTTGTTCTTGAACTTATCAATACGACCAGCAGTATCAACTAATTTAGACTTACCAGTGTAGTAAGGGTGTGAAGTTCTAGAAATCTCCAACTTCACCAATGGGTACTCTTTTCCGTCTACCTCGATTGTTTCTTTGGTATTGGCTGTTGACTTGGTGATAAAAACATCATCGTTTGACATGTCCTTAAAAGCAACAAATCTGTAGTTTTCTGGGTGAATTCCTTTTTTCATCTCGTTATATCTTAAACTTCACATTTTTGAGGTTGCAAATTTAATCATCTTTTATCAATGTACAAGCTTTCTTTTTTATTTTTTGATGTTGATTTGAAAAGAATTTGAAGTGTAACGAATTCTTATCTTTGTGTACTAACCAACCAAACTAAACACTTCTTCGTATGGAAAATCCACAACCTTCGGTTAAAAACATTGCCTTGAATTACGGTGCCCTTTGGGGATTAGGTTCAATTGTAATTGGCGTACTCACTTATGTAACGAACACTTATATGGAAAGACCATGGTGGTCTACAGTTTTAGGAGTTGCAATTATGATCGGTGCAATTGTAATGGGCTATAAGGCATTTCTAAAGCAAAACGGTGGCTATATGAGTCTTGGGGAAGCCCTTAAGACCGGTATGGGAGTTACTTTGATCGCTTCACTAATTGGTGCAGTTTGGATGTACTTGTTCATTACTGTTGTAGAACCTGGTTTTGTTGATCAAGTAGTAGAAAATGCACAGGTTCAAATGTTAGAGCGTCAACCAGACATGCCGCAAGAACAAATGGACGCCGCGATGGAAATGACCAGAAATTTCACCCAGCCTTGGATCATGGTTACCATCAGTATTGTTGGAACACTTTTCATGGGATTCATTACTTCTTTGATCACTGGTTTGATCATGAAGCGCAACAACCCAATGGCATAACACGATTCTATGACCTTATCGGTAGTAATACCTTTACTTAACGAAAAAGAATCGTTACCAGAATTACACGATTGGATTGCATCAGTGATGGAGTCCAATCGTTTTTCTTATGAACTTCTCTTTATTGACGACGGAAGTACAGATGGCTCTTGGGAGACCATCAAACAATTGCAAGAAAAGAATCCGCAGGTCAAAGGGATTCGCTTTTTGCAAAACTACGGCAAGTCTCAGGCTCTGCACGCTGGTTTTAAAGCTGCTGAAGGAGATATTGTCATTACCATGGATGCTGACCTTCAAGATAACCCAGAAGAGATCCCAGAGCTCGTTGCCATGATTGAGCAGGAGGATTACGATTTGGTTTCAGGTTGGAAGAAAAAGCGTTACGACAATACGGTTACTAAAAATCTGCCCTCCAAACTTTTTAATTTTGCCGCACGCAAGACTTCTGGTGTAAAACTGCACGATTTTAACTGCGGACTTAAGGCTTACAAAAGCACGGTTACCAAGACCATTGAAGTCACTGGTGAAATGCACCGATACATTCCAGTTTTGGCAAAAAATGCTGGTTTTCATAATATCGGCGAAAAAGTGGTCAAGCATCAAGCCCGAAAGTACGGTACTACCAAATTCGGTATGGAACGTTTCATTAACGGCTTTTTAGACCTGATCACCATTTGGTTCCTCTCCCGCTTTGGCAAACGCCCAATGCACTTCTTTGGGGCTATTGGAGCTTTGATGCTGCTGATTG
The DNA here is from genome assembly GCF_965601605.1 of Gilvibacter sp. GTDB lineage: Bacteria > Bacteroidota > Bacteroidia > Flavobacteriales > Flavobacteriaceae > Gilvibacter. The sequence continues at coordinate 5,540 of NZ_CBFCWJ010000040.1, forward strand.
GCTTCCTCTTTAGTTTGTATTTAGGGATTGACAAGTTGTTTTTGAACAAAACTGGACGTTTAATCACAGAACGTCCACAATTCTATCTCGCCTTGACTGCAATGATTATGGGAACCCAGTTTTTTATGGCCGGATTCATCGGAGAGATGGTGCTACGCAATCGCGACAGAAAAGATCGTTACTACATCAGCGAGACGATCTAACGCCGAATCAACGAGAAGTGACCACGAGCGCTTCTGCCATCAGGCAACTCAATCAAATACCAATAATCACTAGACGGCATTGGATTACCGCGATAGGTTCCATCCCATCCCAATTGATTGTGCCTTAGATTTTTTAGAATTTTCCCGTATCGGTCAAAGATCTTAATGGTGGCTCCCGGGAATTCACGAGCATTGAAGATATGCCAGAGGTCGTGGAAACCGTCACCATTGGGTGTAAAATAGTTGGGGGCGCCGCCCACAAAAATTTCTTCTTCATAGATCAAACAATCTTGCGCATAGACTGCAACACGCCTTGGGCCTGCTAAAACATCATTGAACACATTTCCAGATTGCAGGAGTCCGCCGTCCAATTGATATTGCCATGGACCTTCTTCTGAAATCTCTACGGTCACCGTATTTCGATCTTGAAAATCAGCAACTATCACAGCGATCTCTGCAGGTACAGGTATGGCGACTACATTAACCGTTACCGTTGTATTACAGCCCACGCCATTAAAGACATCAACCACATATACCCCGGGATCACTCACTGCTATAGTGCGCGTAGTCTCACCGTTATCCCATAAGTAGCCCGCATAATCACCTGGATCAAGGATGATCTCATCCTCGTCTGGGCAGATCTCAATAGTTATATCCTGAGCTTCAGGAACCGGCCGAATGTCTGGAATAATGCGACCAATAAAGGCACAATCATTATTATACTCAACTCTATAGTATACTGCCAATTCGGTGTCAAAAGCTGTGAACTGAACCTGATCCACTAAAGGATTGAGTTCCAACAAAGCATCTTCGCGTGTATCGTAAAAGCTGATATCCGCTCCTGGATAGAGTTCCAAGAGTTGAGCTTCAAAATCCACTAGATCCACAATAGCTTCAAAATCCGGATTGTCACTGCGATTACATGCCACTAGGGTGACATCTCCGGCATAGGCCATAGGTTCTACGATCAAGGTCACTGGCGCGATAGCAAAACAGAGTGCATTTTCAAAAACGCGCACATAGACTACCTGCCCATTAAATTCATTCTCGTAGCCAATTTCGGGTAATGCATTTTCATTGTTCTCGGCATCGGCTAAGGTTCTAAAGAAATTCACCGTAAATCCACGAGGATCCCCAATGAGTTCAGTCAAAGCTTCATTGAGATTAAAACGAGAGATTCCATCGTCCATACCATCAATATCGCATTGTACAAGTTGCACTCCGCTATTGACAATAGGCGCATCACCTATCTCTACAAACTCAATATAACGTTGGGTCGGACGCGTCTCGTACTCGACATCTAAAGTCACTGTGTAGACCCCCGGGCCACTAAAAATATGTGTTGGATTGATCAAAGTGGAGGTATTTGCCGCCCCACTGGCCGGATCGCCAAAGTTCCAATTGACTGCCACTATGGGTTCATCAGAAGTGATGGTGAATGACGTCTCATCTCCCAAGCAGAAATTCTCAATATCTACAATACTTTCAAAAAAAGACTGAATGAATGGCGGTAATCCAAATTTGGTGGAGCGACCACCCAAATCAGTATCATACAACCTAAAATCACTATCTAAACGCGGGAAATTTGGCGTTCGGATCACCGAAAGATTGTTATTCGGAATAGAATGATAGATCTTTTTATCAATAGCAATCTGCAGCGTCCCGGCCAAATCACTGATGAATGGATTGGGAATGTCGGCCACCGTAAATCTTGAGGCTACTATATCTGGCGCTTCAAGATCGTATTGAATGATATTGATGTTCTCTGTAGCCCCTGTGTCACCGTTAATGGTTTTTCCACTGGCATAGAGCTTGGAAGAATCCGCAGAGAATTCTACCCCATAAAACACCAAATCGGTTCCTAGAACCATTTCATTACTCACCACACCAGTTTCTGTATTGAAATCATACAAAAGGAACTGTCCCGTAAAGTTGGGCTGGAATATGGAATGTGCTACCGCTAGTTTATCTCCATCCGGAGAAGATTTTATCGCGCCGCGAATATTGTTGAAGTCGTTGATATTGGGACCAATAGTTGAAATAACAGGAGTAGGATTCAATCCTGTATCGCTAACAAAATAGGCGTAGAATCGATTTTCATAATGGGTAATCACCCAATAGTTCTCGCCGTCTGCAGCACGGACACCGGTGATCTTTTCGGAACCCTGAGGCAAAAGATTCATGTTCTTTTCCGTGACATCACCTAAACCTCCACCCAAATTCATATCGACCACAGAATAGTTAAAACCGTTACCCGCTCCACCGTCTTGATAAGCTTGAACCACGTCAGAAGTAAAAATATAATAGAGGTTGGTAGTACCCGGCTGTGGAATTACCAAAGCCGATTGTGTAGCCGAAAAACTACCGTTGAGATCCTCACCGTTGGGCATGACCTCGTGAATGCGATTCCATACATTGCGCCCTTCTGTGTAGAATAATAAGGTGCCTTCTGGTGTTGAAATGGTCTCGCAACCCTCAACGGTATTGAGAACACCATCCAAACGCGGCACAGGTTCTCCAGAATTGAAATCCAAGCCCGCGTTGCTGCCAAAAAACCAATTGGCGGCTTCACGTTGCCCATGAGCCAGGCTCACGAGTAAAAGTAAACATAGGAATACTACGCGTTTCAAAGGGTGCAATTTTTGGTTAAATATAAGGATCAGATTTGGTTTTATTACTGTTTATCAAGGCGGATTCGCGACGGAACGGTACCTACTCCGGTACTGCCGTCAAATCCTAAATAGCCCTCTACGAGCCACAATTCGAACACAGAATCCTCTAAAGGATCTAAAGGGGCGTTCTCACTATCAGGTCCCAAAAGGATATCGTCTGCCCGCTCACTACAATTTGCATTGAGCTTGCGCAGTTGGTTTTCCCAAAAGAAGGATTCATTACAACCCACAGTAAAATAGAACACACGCGGACGGCCGTTAGTAGGTGATTCCGGCGGGCCGGGAAAACGGATCTCCCTCACGTTTTGATTGGCACCCGTAGTAATTTGTACTAAATGAGGCGGACCAAAAGTAGGTCCAAAAGGACCATCCACCACACTACTGTATCGGTAGGTTCCTGTGAATAACTCAGGCGCAATGGGCTCCACCAATGGAATTGCATACCTGTAGGGCGAACTAAAAAAGGTCTCAAAAGCAATGATACAAGAGGCGCCACTGCCTACCGTAAAGGTGCGTTCATCTTCTAAGCGAATCAATAGACGCAAAACAACTTGGTCCCCACAACTGGATGCGGACAGCGGTACTGACAAAGCAGTTAAAACCTCATTTAAACTGTAATCGAGATTAAATCGAGGTAATCCAACCGGCCCCGTTTCAATGTCTTCCTTTTTAATAACATCAAAAAGAACCTCGGTATCCGGAACATTCCCATTGTCCGAATCACGATCTATATACTGCGCATAAACTTCAATCTCTCGCAGCAAGTCGCCTTCCTCAACGTCTTGTTGTTCCACAACAGCATTGAAACGACTCTCGGGATCGTTGATATTAAAATCAGCTTGGACAAAATCTACGGTGCGCAAAAAGGAACCATTGGTCACGCCTTCAAAAACGAGATCAATGGCTTTGTCATCATCGGAGCATTGCACAAAAAGCAAACCGCCCACGATTAGTAATAGCAATTTTTTCATTGTTCATAGGTTGGTACTCGAAAATACCGCAGGATTGTGTTATTTTTGGTAAATCCGATAGACGTTTACTCTATTTACCCCTCTAATTTCAATCCAACAAGAGTTTTAAGCTTTTCTAAAAAAGTGCCCCTAACAGGGCGATTATTGTACCTTTGTTAATAATTCATAGCAATGATTTACATAGCACCAGAAATTTTAGAGCGCGTGAACCAATGGTTGGTTCCGTTTTTTGATGAAACTACGCAACAGGAGATCAAAGAGATGATCGCAAGCGACCCCAAAGGCTTGGAAGATTCCTTTTACAAGAATTTAGCTTTTGGAACTGGTGGCATGCGTGGAATTATGGGACCGGGAGATAACCGGATCAACAAATACACCTTAGGCAAGAATACCCAAGGTCTTTCTCAGTACCTCAAAAAGGTGTTCCCTGGTGAATCTTTAAAAGTGGCTATTGCTTATGATTGTCGTCACAACAGTAAAAGTTTAGCGGCAGAAGTTGCCAATGTATTTTCTGCCAACGGGATCGAGGTGTTCTTGTTTTCTGACCTGCGCCCTACTCCAGAACTTTCTTTTGCGGTAAAGCATTTGAACTGTCACTGCGGAATTGTTTTGACAGCATCGCACAATCCGCCGGAATACAATGGTTACAAGGTATATTGGCAAGACGGAGGTCAATTGGTGCCGCCGCAAGACAAAGAGATCATTGCTGTGATCAATGAATTGGCCTATACCGACATTCAATTTAAAGGTAATGCGGACTTGATCCACAATATAGATACTGAACTGGACGAGGCTTTCATCTCAGCTTCATTGGAAAACGGGATGAAAGATACCACGCCAGAACAGCGAGCAGCCTTGAAGGTGGTCTTTACCCCTTTACACGGAACCTCAGTTACCGTGATTCCAGAAGTATTGACCCGTGCGGGTTATTCACAGATGCAGATCGTAGAAGCCCAAGCGACTCCAGATGGAGATTTCCCAACGGTTAAATCTCCCAACCCAGAAGAGCCAGAAGCCCTTTCTATTGCCATGAAAATAGCCGAGGACACCGGAGCAGACATGGTTATTGGGACCGATCCAGATTCGGACCGTTTAGGAATTGCCGTGCGCGATGAAAATGGCAAGATGACCATTTTGAATGGTAATCAAGCCATGGTTATCAAAACACATTTCTTGTTGGCGCAAAAAGCAGCCAGCAGCGGAATTCAGTCCGAAGATTATATAGCTTCCACCATTGTTTCTACTCCCATGATGGGCGTTTTGGCTGCAGATTACGGCATGCCGTGTGAATTGGGCTTGACTGGGTTCAAATGGATTGCCAAAATGGTCAAGGACATGCCTGAACGCAATTTAATTGGTGGTGGAGAAGAAAGCTTCGGATTTATGGTAGGCGATTTTGTTCGCGATAAAGACGCTGTGACCGCTAGTTTGTTAGCTTGTGAGATCGCTGCCCAACAAAAAGCCAAAGGCGAAACCTTATTGGACTATGCCGTGGAGCTTTATAAAAAGTACGGAGTTTATCAGGAAGAATTGATCTCCTTTGTAAAACCAGGGAAGTCTGGTGCAGAAGAGATTCAAGCCATGATGAAGTCCCTAAGAGAAACCCCTTTAAAAGAAATTATTGGAGAATCCGTAGTGCGCGTTGATGACTATCAATACAGTGTGAGCACGCACCCTGACGGTTCTCAAACCCCCATCGACATGCCAAAGTCGAACGTTTTGATCTATTGGACCGACCAAGGAACCAAAGTGGCTGCCCGCCCAAGTGGTACCGAGCCAAAGATCAAATTCTATCTCAGTGCCAATGCGCCCTGGGAAGGCAATTATCGTAAAACGCAAGCCGCATTGCTAGACAAAATGGATCGCATTGCAGCTCAATTCAATCTGCGCTAGTGCAATATTTTAAACAGATTATCTCTTTCGCGCGCCCCTACAAGCGCTTCGCTCTGGGGAATATAGTGTGTAATATCTTTTACGCATTATTCAGCGCCTTATCTTTTGTCACGCTGATTCCAATGTTGGACGTGCTCTTTAAAAATGAGCTGGTCAATGGACAGCCTGGCACTGCTAAAAAACCAGAGTATACCGGTATAGCAGATACAGTGGACTATTTTAAACAGTATATGGCCTATCAGGTAGACCAATTTGCTCAAGACGATGCCTCAAAGGCCTTGATCTTGGTGATCGGTCTGGTGATTGTGATGTTCTTCTTTAAGAATATCTTCAATTATTTGGCGATGTATTTCATCACGTTCTTGCGCAACGGTGTATTGAAGGATCTCCGCAACGCCTTGTTCGATAAGATCACACGCTTGCCCATTGCCTTTTATTCAGAAAAACGCAAAGGAGACACTATTGCTAGAATCTCTAATGATGTTCAGGAGATTCAGCATTCCTTCCTTTCTATTCTGGAGTTGATCGTAAGAGAGCCGCTGACCATTTTGTTTACCATTATTACCATGCTGCTCATTAGCGGCAAGCTGACCATTTTTGTCTTTGTGTTCATTCCGATATCAGGATTCATAATTTCTCGCATCGGAAAATCATTAAAGCGAAAGTCCGATCGTGTTCAAGCAGAACAAGGAACCTTCCTATCTATTGTTGAAGAAACTTTAGGCGGATTGAAAGTGATCAAAGGATTTAACGGTGAAGGAGCTTTTAATAAGAAGTTTCAGGCCTCTACCATGCGCTTTTACAACTTTTCAAATAAGCTACTCAACAGACAGAATTTCGCTTCCCCGACCTCTGAATTCTTGGGGATCTTTGTGATTGCTATCCTGCTTTGGTTTGGCGGACGTATGGTTTTGATCGATGGTACTTTGGATGGCAGTGATTTTATCGCTTATATGGGATTGGCCTATAACATCCTCACTCCGGCGAAAGCGATCAGTAAGGCGAGCTACAGCGTAAAACGTGGAAACGCAGCCGCACAGCGTGTTTTAGAGATCCTAAACACAGAATCATCACTGGAAGACAAACCCAACGCCGTAGATAAAAAAGAATTCGAGCAAAGCATCAGCTTGAACAATATCTCCTTCAAATATGAAGAGGAGTATGTGCTCAAGGACTTTAATTTAGAGGTTAAAAAAGGGCAAAGTGTAGCCTTGGTGGGGCAATCTGGTAGCGGAAAAATCTACCATTGCCAATTTAGTAACACGATTCTATGATGTCAACAAAGGGAGACATCAGCGTTGATGGAACGGATATTAGAGACTTAACCAAAGCTTCCCTGCGAGGGCTTATGGGATTGGTTACACAAAGATTCCATCCTATTCAATGACACCATTAAAAACAACCTGCTCTTAGGAAAGCCAGACGCTACGGATAAAGAAGTGCATCGCGCCTTAGAAGTGGCTAATGCCTGGGAGTTTGTAAAGGACTTAACCGCAAGGCGTTGAAACCAATATTGGAGATGCCGGTAATAAACTCTCCGGAGGACAAAAGCAGCGTCTCAGCATTGCTCGTGCCGTTTTAAAGAAACCCGCCAATTATGGTTTTGGATGAAGCCACCTCGGCCCTAGATACAGAATCCGAACGTTTGGTGCAGGATGCATTGGAGAACATGATGCAAAACAGAACTTCCCATTGTGATTGCGCACCGACTATCTACCATTCAAGAATGCCCGATCATATCGTGGTATTACAAAAAGGAGGAAATTGCTGAGCAGGGAACCCACCAACAGTTGTTGGATAAAAAAGGGATCTATCACAGCTTGGTTTCCATGCAGTCTTTAGGCGCTTAACGCACTCAGCACATACAAACAAAAAAAAAGCAGATCTTTCGATCTGCTCTTTTTTTTAACTGCTGCCGTATTTGGGGCTCACAACAGCAGTATGATTTAATTAACAACAGTGTAAATGTAGGAAGCGGGTTTTAATTTTCCAAAAAAATAATGCATTTAATCTTATTTTTTATGCATTTCATCGATGTTTTATTTGAAGTAGTCTATTCTTTCCTACAAATATTCTAGTATACCAAGAGAACAAAAAAGCTTGAGTATAGACAAAATAAAAACGGGCAAACCCCCGCGGTAAGCCCGTTTTCGTAAAATAACTAAAGTAGTTGGGGCTACATTTAGTGAACAGAAGAATGTTCTTGACGGCTAATGTAGAAATATTTTTCCTACAAAAAAATATTTATTGCATTTTATCGATGATTTTTAACTTTTTATCTGCTTTTTTATGTGTTTCCCTTATTTTGGACTACAGCATTCACCTATTTTGCTCCTTTTAATTGCTACTGATAATAAATTTTAGACCCCAGATTAAACCTTTTTGATACCTTGTAGTCATAAGGGTAAACCACTACCATTGATTGCTGAATCTACTTTAGTATCGGAATTAAAGGCTCCCGAAACCCGGGAGGCTGCCTTCAGCACCCTTATGAAGCAGTATAAGGAGCGCTTGTATTGGCATATCCGAAAAATGGTGTATTCCCATGACGACACTGATGATGTCCTCCAGAACACCTTTATCAAGGTTTACCGCAGCATAGACTCCTTTAAAGAAGAAAGTAAGCTCTATACCTGGATGTACCGAATTGCCACCAATGAAGCCATTACTTTTCTCAATAAGAAAGCCAAACGCATGGAGACTGGAAATGAGGAAGTACAACAACAGGCGGTAGCAAACTTGGCCGCCGATCCTTATTTTGAAGGAAATGAAATTCAGCTTAAATTACAGCAAGCCATAGCGCAATTGCCGCAAAAGCAGCAGTTGGTTTTTAATATGAAGTACTTTGACGATATGAAATACGACGATATGTCTCAGATTCTGGGCACTTCTGTGGGAGCCTTAAAAAGCTCCTACCACATCGCCGTAAAAAAAATAACCGCCCACTTGAAAGCAGATTAAACCTTTGATGACAAAAACAGTCATAAGAGCAGTATCATGAATTTGGAAAACTCACATAACAACACAAATCCCTACGGAATCCCTGAAGGCTACTTTGAAGGCTTTGAGGCCAGCGTCCAGGCTCGTATTGCGGAAGAAGAACTTCGCGAACTGGTAACTACGCCAGGTTTTGTGACTCCAGATGGTTATTTCGAGACCCTAACACCGAAAGTGATTGCTCAATTGCAAAAGCCAGAACCTAAGGTGATCTCATTATTTAGCAGACGTAGCTTATTCGCGGTAGCCTCTGTAGCTGCAGCTGTGGTATTGATCGTGAGTTTGGTGACTAATTCTGGAAATACCACCACAGATACTTTAGCATTTGACAATATAGACACAGATACTCTTGAAGCCTATGTAAACAGTGATGCCATTGCATTTACAGACGCTGATTTGATAGACTTTGTCTCTGAGGAAGATTTAGAAAGCAGCTTGTTTAGTGACGAATCATTAACAGATGAATCCATTGAGACCTACCTTCTAGACAACCTTGATGATATTGATTTAATAACCACCTACGAGGAATGATAGTTTCCTAACTTTGAAGACAGACACTATGAAAAAACTATACTACATATTTATCTTTTGCTTACTGCTGAGCAGTTTCTCTGCCGATGCGCAGCGACAAAGGCCCAATCCTGGAGAGATTGAAGCTCAGAAAACGGCGTTTATCACCAATGCCTTAGACCTGAGTGCAGATCAAGCCCAAAAGTTTTGGCCCATTTACAATCAGTCTGAAAAGGCTATGGAAAACATCAGGCGTCAGCAAAGAGAGGCCTTGCGTCAAGTAAGACTCGGCGGTGGTTCCATTTCAGACGATGATGCCTATGCGCTGATTGAGAATTTGATGAATTGGGAACAAGAGATGCTCAACGAACGTAAAAAACTTGTGGCCAATTTAAAAGGAGTCGTCTCACCTCAACAGATATTACGCCTCAAACGCGCAGAAGAAGAATTTAAAAGACGCCTGTTGCAAGCCATGCAAAACCGTCGAAAGAATTAAAACAAAAGCGGACCTCAAGGGTTCGCTTTTTTATTTGAAGACGAGCTTATCGATCTTTCCATAACCACTAGCAAAAGCTGTGGTATCATTGACAAACTGAATGTTGTAGTAGGATTCTTCAGTGAGATCGATCCAAGAATCGCCGCCATCATTAGAATAAGATACCCCTGGAATACCAACGGCCACTATCCCCTGTCCTTTGGTGTTGGGAACATAACGCACGCAAGAGCGGTAGCCCGGTCCCGCTTGATCACTGATCAATTTCCAAGTCTTCCCACCGTCTGTGGTCACGGCCTTATTACCTCCATTCTCTGTTTTGGCCTCCCAATTCCCTCCGAAAACAATTCCGTTGTTCGCATCTAAAAAAGAAACCGAATAAATCCCCGTCATGGCCTGACCTTCCACAATTGGAGTTTCATAGACCTCCCAAGAATTTCCTCTATCCGTAGTTTTAAAAACTCGGGCGCGTTTGCCTCCAGAGACCAACCAAGCAGTGTCTCCATAAACCGCAATATTGGTATTGCTTGCAGCGAAAGCTGCTTCTCCTTCAGCGGTTTCGGGCAGTTTATCACAAGGAACTTTACTCCAAGAGTTTCCGCCGTCTGTAGTTAATATTACAGACAGACAACCGTCTGTTGGGTCTCCCATGGCAATCCCGTTTTGATCGTCCCAAAAAGCCATGGCATCGTAGAATACCTTTGGATGCGTTTCTGTGTAAACATCTTCTATAAAGGTAGGATTGGTTCCTTCTAACCCGATTTTATACAAGACTGCTGGATTTGCAATAGAAAGTACAAAAACCGCATCGCTGGTTTTGGCAATTGATCTAAAAGCCAAAAGCGAATCTTGATAACTCACCGTTGCCAGTTTAGGAACCTGCCCTTCTACCACCCCGATCTTTCCATTATTTGCCGCAAACCAAACCGTGGAATCGTTCACCGCAGCTATGGCGCGAATACTTATGCTGTCTCTAAAAACGGCACTCGCCTCAATGCGGGTAAATTCTGGCGCACTAGAATCTGTGCAGGAAATAAACGCTAAACAAAAGATCAACAGGCTGAGCAAGGTTCTAATCATGGATCAAAAGAATTTTAGTGCAAATATAGAGTAAAGCATTGGCACGATTAATAATGATAATTTAAGCGAAGCTGTAGTAGGCTTGTTCATAAATAAGGCTACTTTTGCAGCGACAATGAAAACAGAAGTACGATTCCATAGAAATCTGGTTTTCGCCACTTTAGATAGCTTAAAGCTGATCTTCAATGAGCAAAAACAAGCCGATAAAGTCCTCAAGCAAACCTTAAAGCGTGACAAACGTTGGGGTTCAAGAGATCGTGGCTTTATCGCAGAAACTACTTACGACATAGTGCGTTGGCAACGCTTGTACGCCAAAGCTGCAGATGTAAAAGCTCCGTATTCTCGGGAAGATCTCTTTAGACTATTTGCTGTTTGGGCCGTCCACAAAGGACACAGTCTCCCAAACTGGCCACAGCTAGAAGGTACTCCTGTTCGTAGAATCCGCGGGAAGTTTGACGAACTTAAAAACGAGCGTGTTTATCGTGAGTCCATTCCAGATTGGTTAGATGCCATGGGATTGGAACAGTTAGGAGGACAATGGGAAGAGGAGATCAAGGCACTCAATCAGCAAGCCGATGTGGTACTCCGCACCAATACCCTCAGAACCAATAAAACGCAACTAAAAGACGCTTTAGAAGATGCGGAGATCCGCACCCAATCCAAAAAAATAGCCCCTGACGCCTTGGTTTTAGAAGAGCGTACCAACGTTTTCTCTTTACCGATCTTTAAAGAAGGCTGGTTTGAGGTTCAAGATGTTTCCTCTCAACAAGTGGCTCCACTGTTAGATGTTCAACCCGGAATGCGCGTGGTCGATGCCTGTGCGGGTGCGGGTGGTAAAACCCTGCATTTAGCAGCACTGATGGAAAATAAAGGGCAAATCATAGCTACAGATATTTACGATTTTAAATTGGCGGAACTCAAACGTCGCGCTCGCAGAGCGGGAGCTCACAATATTGAAACCCGTTTTATCGATTCGCCTAAAGTGATCAAAAAACTTTACGGAAAGGCAGATCGCGTGTTGATTGATGCTCCCTGTAGTGGTCTAGGGGTGCTCAAACGCAATCCGGATAGCAAATGGAAACTCTCTCCAGAGTTTATGGAAGAGGTTCAAGCGCTTCAGGCTGATATCTTAAGTCGTTATTCACGCATGGTAAAACCTGGAGGAAAAATGGTCTATGCTACCTGCTCCATCCTGCCTGCAGAGAACCAACTGCAAATTGAAAAATTCCTAGCCTCAGAAGCTGGTGAAGGATTTAAAAAAGAAACTGACAAAACACTTTGGCCTAGTAAGACCGGATACGACGGATTTTATATGTGCCTACTTACCAAATCGAACTAAAATGAGATCCATTTTTAGCCTTGCCTTATTATTTGTTACGAGTCTTTCTCTGGCCCAACAGCCTTATTACGATGATGTTGACCTGACTTTGACTGGTAACGCGCTTTACAACGAGTTACAGACCAAGATCAGCGATGCGAGCAGCACTTTTAATTATACCGATGCGCGTAACGCCTTGCTATCAACGGACGAGAACCCGTCCAACAGCAGTGAAGTGCTTTTGGTTTATGGCTATAATGATTCCGATGGTAACTGTACCACGGATCGCACGCGTAACAAAAGTCTTTTTGGCGGAATGGAATGCGAGTACAATCGCGAGCATGTTTTTGCCCGCTCTAACGCAGATCCAACCATGGGAGATGTGAGCAGCAGTACTACAGGAATAGGCGCCGATCCGCACAACCTCCGTGCCTCTGATCAGCAAATGAACAACAACAAAGGAAACCGCCGTTTCGGAGACAGTAGCGGAAACGCCGGGGTGATCAGTGGAGGAAACTGGTATCCTGGAGATGAATGGAAAGGCGATGTGGCCCGTATGATGATGTATATGTATACGCGCTACGGCAGCCGTTGTCTTCCAGCCTTAATGGGCACTGGCCCAACAGAAGGAAGTACACAAATGCTACAACTCTTTTTAGAATGGAACGTGGAAGACCCGGTGAGCTTTTATGAGGATCAACGCAATGATTTCCTTGAATCTGCTTACGGGAACAGAAACCCATTCATTGACAATCCTGTACTAGCAACCATTATCTGGGGTGGTGATACGGCAGAAGACCGTTGGGGACTGCTCAGCACTGCAGATTTAAGTACCAATCCATTGACGCTCTACCCGAACCCGAATTATAGCGGAACCTTGAACATCAGCAGCACGCTGCCTGTATCTGCAATTCAAGTATATTCTATGAGTGGGCAATTGGTGCTTTCTCAAGACGATTTTCAAGGAAGTACTTTAGACGTTTCAAGCCTTAATTCTGGTGTCTATTTGGTTCGATTGACCGACGCTGAAAAACAGTTAGTAAAACGGTTAATTATTCACTAAATCTTCTGGGTTTAGAGGCGAAAAATTTTCGGGAATTGACGTACCTTTGCATTGCAATTGTACGTTAATCCGGCCGTATTATGATTCATTTTTTTGGCGATGCTACCACCGTTTTCGCCGTTCAAGCTACTTCTGACTTTCAAGAATCTGACCTGCAAAAATTAACCTGGCTTTTTGGCAACCGATCTCGAATCGAGGGTGCTGCCGTTAGCGGTAATTTTATTGGTCCAAGAGCTGCCATGGTAAGTCCGTGGAGCACCAATGCTGTAGAGATTACCCAGAATATGGGGCTTTCAGGCATCATTCGAATTGAACAGTATGAATCTGTAGCAGACAATTTTGAAGATTTTGACCCCATGTTAAGTCAAAAATTCAACAGCTTGAATCAGGATTTGTTCACCATTGACATCCAACCGGAATCCATCAAAGAGATCACAGACATTGCTGCTTTTAATGCCAGCGAAGGTTTGGCCTTGAGTGATGACGAGATCCAATACTTAGAAGAACTGGCTGATCGTTTGGGCAGACCGCTTACCGACAGTGAGGTCTTTGGGTTCTCGCAAGTAAACAGTGAACACTGCCGCCACAAGATCTTCAACGGTACTTTTGTGATTGACGGCAAAGAGCAAGACAGCAGTTTATTCAAACTGATCAAAAAGACTTCAGAAACACACCCGAACAAGATCGTTTCTGCTTACAAGGATAACGTGGCCTTTATTGATGGACCAAAAGTTACCCAATTTGCGCCAGAGCGTCCTGAGGTTCCTTCCTACTACCAACAAGAGGACTTTGAATCTGTGATCTCGCTCAAAGCAGAGACCCACAACTTCCCAACTACTGTAGAACCGTTCAACGGAGCTGCCACAGGTTCTGGTGGAGAGATTCGCGATCGTTTGGCCGGAGGGCAAGGTTCTTTGCCGTTAGCTGGAACCGCAGTGTATATGACGGCCTACTCTCGCCTGAACGAGACACGCCCCTGGGAACAAGAGATTGATGCCAGAGATTGGTTGTATCAAACGCCTTTAGACATTTTGATCAAGGCTTCAAACGGAGCTTCAGATTTTGGGAATAAATTTGGACAACCTCTTATTGCGGGGTCTGTCCTGACTTTTGAGCATGAAGAAGATGCTCGCATTCTCGGCTTCGACAAGGTGATCATGTTGGCCGGTGGAATCGGTTATGGAAAAAAATCACAGGCTATTAAAGCCACGCCGTCCAAAGATGACGAGATCGTTATTCTAGGAGGTGAGAATTACCGCATAGGTATGGGAGGTGCAGCAGTTTCATCCGCAGATACCGGAGCCTTCAGTAGCGGTATTGAACTCAACGCAATTCAACGCTCCAATCCAGAAATGCAAAAGCGTGCTGCAAATGCCATCCGCGGTATGATCGAAAGCAAAGACAATCCAATCGTTTCCATTCACGATCACGGAGCTGGTGGCCACCTGAACTGTCTCTCTGAATTGGTTGAAGAAACTGGAGGACATATAGATCTTGACGCACTACCAGTAGGAGACCCTACCCTATCGGCTAAAGAATTGATCGGTAATGAGTCTCAAGAACGTATGGGCTTGGTCATTGGTAGTGAAGATGCCGATATACTGAAACAGGTAGCAGATCGTGAGCGTTCTCCCATGTATAAGGTGGGGAAAGTTACCGACGACCATCGATTTAAATTTGAAGGCAGCAAGTCAGGCCAAAAGCCAATGGACTTTATGTTGAGCGATATGTTTGGAAGCTCGCCAAAGACCATTATGGAAGATCAGCGAATCGATCAAGATTTCAACGCGATCTCCTATGACCCAGCTGCTTTAAAACAGTATGTTTTTGAGCTAATGCGCTTAGAAGCGGTTGCCTGTAAAGATTGGCTAACCAACAAAGTAGACCGCTGTGTGAGCGGACGTGTAGCCAAGCAACAATGCGCAGGACCTTTGCAATTGCCTTTGAATAATTGTGGTGTGATGGCGCTAGATTACAAAGGTAAAGAAGGAGTCGCCACGGCGATTGGTCATTCCCCGGTAAGCGGTTTATTAAACCCAGCTGCAGGAAGTCGCAACTCCATAACAGAATCATTGACCAATATTCTTTGGGCACCAATCCAAGACGGTCTAAGTGGAGTTTCACTTTCAGCAAACTGGATGTGGCCTTGTAACAACCCTGGAGAAGATGCACGCTTGTATGAAGCCGTAAAAGCGGTTTCCGACTTTGCAATTGAACTGGGAATCAACGTACCTACCGGAAAGGATTCCCTTTCCATGAAACAGAAATACAAAGACCGCGAAGTTTTGTCACCA
This sequence comes from Gilvibacter sp., assembly GCF_965601605.1. Taxonomy (GTDB): domain Bacteria; phylum Bacteroidota; class Bacteroidia; order Flavobacteriales; family Flavobacteriaceae; genus Gilvibacter. Next base: position 21,034 of record NZ_CBFCWJ010000040.1, read on the forward strand.
GGAACGGTGATCATTTCTGCCGCGGGTCACTGTGATGATATTACTAAGGTTGTTGAACCTGTCTTGCAGAAAAAAGCTGGCAGTGTGTACTACATCGACTTTTCAAAAACTGCAGCTGCCTTGGGCGGTTCCTCCTTTGCTCAGACACGTTCTGCCTTAGGAAAGACACCTGCGGATGTGGCAGACGCGGCTTATGTAAAAACAGCCTTCAACACCCTTCAAGAGTTGATTAGAGGAAATCAGATCGCTGCGGGCCATGATATTGGTTCTGGTGGATTGATCACTACTTTGGCCGAAATGTGTTTTGCCGATCGCGATTTGGGAGCCGATGTGGACTTAAGCGATTTAAACGCTGCTGATTTTGCTACGGCACTCTTTGCTGAAAACTGCGGAGTTGTAATTCAAGCTGCGAACAACGACTCTTTTGAGAGCGCTTTGAACAAGGCTGGTATTTCATTTGTGAAACTTGGGTCAGTTCTTCAAACTGCACAATTAAATGTGAACTTTAAAGGAGATTCCTTGAGTTTTGACATAGACGAATTACGCGATGCTTGGTATGAGACCTCTTACCTTTTGGACCGTGAACAAAGTGGAGCTGACAACGCCAAGGAACGTTTTGACAATTATAAAAAGCAACCGCTGAGTTTTGAATTCCCTGCGGATTTTACCGGAGCACTTCCTGAGATCGATCCGGCGAAGCCTAGAATCAAAGCAGCCATCATTCGTGAAAAAGGCTCTAACAGTGAGCGTGAAATGGCAAACGCCATGTATTTGGCAGGTTTTGACGTAAAGGACGTTCATATGACCGACCTGATCAGCGGACGCGAAACCTTAGAAGATATTCAATTCATTGGCGCTGTAGGAGGCTTTTCCAACAGTGACGTATTAGGCTCTGCCAAAGGATGGGCTGGCGCCTTCCTTTACAACGAAAAGGCCAAAGCTGCGTTGGATAATTTCTTCACCAGAAAGGACACCCTATCTTTAGGAGTGTGCAACGGATGCCAGCTATTTGTGGAACTCGGCGTGATCAATCCAGACCACGATGAGAAACCTAAGATGCTTCACAATGAAACGGGTAAGTTTGAATGTAGCTTTACTTCTGTGACCATTCAGGAAAATCCTTCGGTAATGCTTGCAGGACTTGCAGGAAGTACTTTGGGAATCTGGGCTGCTCACGGTGAAGGTAAATTTGCTTTGCCTAAAGCAGAGTCCGCTTACAACATCGTTGCCAAATACGGTTATGAAGGACTTCCGGCAAATCCAAACGGTTCTGACTACAACACGGCCATGATGTGTGATAATAGCGGACGTCACTTAGTGATGATGCCTCACTTGGAACGCTCTACCTTCCCTTGGAACTGGGGACATTACCCAGCAGATAGAGACGACAAAGTGACTCCTTGGCTACAAGCCTTCGTAAATGCACGCGAGTGGCTAGAGCAAAACATGGAGGGCTAAACACCTAGTTTTTAGTGGATCGTCAATTTACCCACGCCTTATAAAGGTGCATTTAAGGGTATGGCAAAAAATGGCTGTATTTTTTTGTAATTTGCAAGAAATCTAGCAGAAACGAACTATGACAGAAATTAAGAGACTCTTTGACTTCCCCTATTACCAACTGGAAAACCTGCCGCGCGAGGATGCGCTAGTGACCAAAAAAGCCGGCAACTGGACAAAAACATCAACCCAAGAATACGTAGATCAAGCCAATGCCATTAGTCGTGGTTTGCTGCGTTTGGGAGTAGACAGTGGTGATAAAGTCGCTTTGATCTCCATGACCAATCGCACCGAATGGAATATTTGCGATATTGGAATCTTACAACTCGGTGCTCAGGATGTGCCGATATACCCAACCATCTCAGAAGAAGATTACGCTTACGTACTCAATCACAGTGAATCTAAGTATTGTTTTGTTTCCTGCCAGGAGGTTTTGGAGAAGATCAATAAAATCAAAGATCAAGTTCCTACTCTAAAAGGAGTATACTCTTTTGACAGTATTGACGGTTGTGATAATTGGTCTAAAGTTTTAGAACTCGGAGCCGATGATTCCAATCAGGCGGAAGTTCAAAAACGCATGGACGCGGTAAAGGAATCTGACCTTGCCACCTTAATATATACCTCAGGAACAACTGGAAAGCCTAAAGGAGTGATGTTGAGTCATAGCAATATTGTGAGCAATGCTATCAATAGTTCAACCCGCTTACCGATAGTTCAAGGATCTGCTAAAGCCTTGAGTTTTCTACCGGTTTGTCATATCTACGAACGTATGCTGATGTATATGTATCAATACACGGGTACGGGGATTTATTTTGCTGAGTCGCTGGAGACCATCAGTGACAACTTAAAAGAAGTACAGCCGCAAGTGATGTCAGCGGTTCCGCGTCTGTTAGAAAAAGTATACGACAAGATCATTGCTAAAGGTACTGACCTTACCGGAGTGAAAAAGAAATTGTTCTTCTGGGCTGTATCATTGGGCCTTCAATGGAAGCCTTATCGCGCCAACGGCGGATGGTATGAGTTTAAGTTGGGAATTGCCCGTAAACTCATCTTCAGCAAGTGGCAAGAAGCTCTTGGAGGAAATCTGCAAGCTATTGCCTCAGGTTCTGCTGCGTTGCAACCGCGTTTAGCACGTGTCTTCAACGCTGCTGGCTGCCCTGTTTTTGAAGGCTATGGTCTTACTGAGACTTCTCCTGTGGTTTCCGTGAACGATATGCGTAACGGTGGACTCCGAATTGGAACCGTTGGTAAAGTATTGCCAGACACCGAAGTGAAGATCGCAGAAGACGGCGAGATCCTCGTTAAAGGACCTCAGGTAATGATGGGATATTATAAGGATCCTGAAAAATCTGCAGAAGTTTTAAAAAACGGCTACTTCCACACCGGTGATATTGGAGAAGTAGATGCTGATGGATTCTTAAAGATCACGGATCGCAAGAAGGAAATGTTCAAAACATCCGGAGGAAAATACATTGCGCCTCAGCTTATTGAAAATGTGATGAAGCAATCGCGCTTTATTGAGCAGATTATGGTTATTGGTGATGGAGAGAAAATGCCGGCGGCATTTATTCAACCGAATTTTGAATTCATTGCCGATTGGAATGAGCGCAAAGAAAAAGGCCTACCAGCTGACCCATCCGCTTTGATCAAAGAAGCTAAGCTCATCAAACGCATCCAAAAGGAAGTGGACAAATACAATCAACGCTTCGGGAAATGGGAGATGATCAAAAAGTTTGAGCTGACTCCAGAAGTTTGGAGTATAGAAGAAGGACACCTCACTCCTACTATGAAAATGCGCCGAAAAGTGATCAAAGAAAAGTATATGGACCTTTATAATAAGATCTACGACAAAGCATAAATTTAAATTGTAGTGTAAGGACTTGCTCCTTGTTTAAGACTCAATAAAGGTGTGGAACGTTCTGCGCCTTTATTTTTTTATCTATGAGAAAGTTTTTTTTAGTACTGCTGATGAGTCTGGGCAGTCTCCCCTATAGTTTTAGCCAAACCCGTACCGAAGCCTTTAATCAGAATGTAGAACTCGGCGCCATCAGCTGGTACCGCGACTACGATGAAGCCTTAGCTGCATCCAAAGCAGAGCACAAGCCAGTTTTGATATTATTTCAAGAAGTTCCCGGTTGTGCCACCTGTAGAAACTATGGCAACAATGTGCTTTCTCATCCGCTGCTCACAGAAGCTATAGAAAATGAATTCATCCCCTTAGCCATCTTCAATAACAAAGGGGGAAAAGATGCTGCTGTACTTAAAAAATACCGCGAACCCAGTTGGAACAATCCGGTGGTTCGTATTGTCAATGAAAACGGTGAGAATCTTGTGAATCGCATTGCTGGAAATTATACAGCCTTAGGGTTGTATCAAGGAATGCAAAAAGCATTGCTTAAAGAACAAATAACACCACCAGCATATATGGAGATTCTAGCTGAAGAACTGCAACTGCGCCCAGACAATACCAAACAAGCGGTTTACAGCATGTATTGCTTTTGGTCTGGAGAAAAAGCTTTGGGCTCTTTAGCCGGAGTGGTGAAAACGGAGGCTGGTTTTTCAGGCGGACGTGAGGTAGTAAAGGTTACTTATAATAAGGATGAGATCTCCAAAGATGCCATTGATGCTTTTGCCCAACGCAACAGCATCAACCCAATTATTGGTAATGCAAAATTCCGCGCAGCGCTCAATGATGAAGACTATTACCTGCAACGCTCCTTATACCGTTACTTGCCGTTGAGCGAAGTACAACGCACCAAGATCAACAGCTTAATTGGGCAAGGCATAGACCCCACGTATATCTTAAGCCCTTCTCAGGAACGCTGGTTGCAGCTCATCAAGAATAAAACGATTGCCAAAGAGAATCGTTCTGAAAATTCTTTCAAAACAGAATTCCTAGACCTAAAGCGCGTCCACTCCTTATAACCTAGGTCTGCAAGCTGCTGAATATCTTTTTAGAAATATTTATTATGCATGCATAGTATTTTTCATTATCTTTGGGATGAAATTTTATCCAAATGAAGGAAAAGACCATTGACTATATTTTGCGAGCCACCTGGATGGCTGTTGCCAAAATGTATAATGAAGAAGCCGGTAAAAAGGGTTCGACTATGGCAACGGGATTTGCGCTAATCAGCATAGATCCTGAAGAAGGAACTCCCTCTACGGCCCTAGGACCCAAAATGGGCATGGAAGCTACTAGCCTTTCTCGCACCTTAAAAACCATGGAAGAAAAAGGTTTGATAGAACGCAGACCCAACCCATTAGACGGCCGTGGTGTTTTAATTCATTTGACGGATTTTGGACGAGAAATGCGCGATTACTCCAAACAAGTTGTGATCACTTTTGATGAAGCTGTAAAAGAAACTGTAAACAAGGAAGACTTTGCAACCTTTATGCGTGTGGCCAACAACATCCTAGAACTCATTCAATCAAAGAAAATATACAACGACAAAAAAATTGTATCCTAAATGGCAAAACGTACCATTAATAAAGTAGCAGTCATTGGCTCCGGGATCATGGGAAGCGGAATCGCTTGTCATTTTGCCAATATTGGAGTTGAAGTTCTGCTTTTAGACATAGTTCCACGCGAACTCAACGAAAAAGAACAAGCCAAAGGCTTAACCTTAGAAGACAAGGTAGTTAGAAACCGCATGGTTAATGATGCCTTGACTAAGGCTATCAAGTCTAAGCCAGCTCCGCTTTATCACAAAAGCTTCGCCAGCAGAATCACAACTGGAAACTTAGAAGACGATATCGCTAAAGTCAGCGAGGTAGATTGGATTATTGAGGTGGTTGTAGAACGTCTGGACATCAAAAAGCAAGTCTTTGAGAATCTGGAGAAATATAGAAAACCAGGAACGCTTATTACCTCAAATACTTCAGGTATCCCGATCAAATTCATGAGTGAAGGGCGCAGTGAGGATTTCCAAGCGCACTTCTGTGGAACGCACTTCTTTAACCCTGCGCGTTACTTGAAACTCTTTGAGATCATTCCTGGACCTAAGACCAATCCAGAGGTTTTGGACTTCTTGAACGGATACGGAGAACAGTATTTAGGCAAGACCTCAGTAGTTGCCAAAGACACCCCGGCATTTATCGGGAACCGCATTGGGATCTTTAGCATTATGAGCTTGTTCCATATGGTTAAGGAAATGGACCTGACCATTGAAGAAGTTGACAAATTGAGCGGACCGGTAATTGGTCGTCCAAAATCTGCCACTTTTAGAACGGTAGATGTTGTGGGGCTTGATACACTTGTGCACGTAGCCAACGGAATTGCAGACAACTGCCCGGATGATGAACGCAAACCACTTTTTGTTTTGCCCGATTTCATCAACACTATGATGGAAAATCAGTGGTTAGGAAGCAAGTCCGGACAAGGGTTCTACAAAAAAGTAAAGAAAGAAGACGGTTCTAGCGAGATCCTTTCCTTGGATCTAAACACCTTGGAGTACCGCGCTAAAAAACGCGCCTCTTTTGGCACTCTAGAATTGACAAAAAGCATTGATAAAGTCATTGATCGTTGGCCAGTTTTGGTCGGTGGAAAGGACAAGGCTGGTGAGTTCTACCGCAAGACCTTGGCGGCACTTTTTGCCTATGTTTCTCACCGCGTACCAGAGATCACGGATCAGCTTTATAAAATTGATGACGCCATGAAGGCAGGATTCGGATGGGAACACGGGCCTTTCCAGATCTGGGATGCCATTGGTGTAGACAAAGGTTTAGAATTCATTGCAGCAGAAGGATTAGAAGCAGCTGCTTGGGTTCAAGAAATGCGAGACAGCGGAAGCTACAGCTTCTACTCTGTAGTTGATGGAGCTACTTATAGCTATGATCGTGACCAAAAGTCTCAGCAAAAAATTCCAGGACAGGATGCCTTTATCATCTTGGACAACATCAGAAAATCCAAAGAGGTCTTTAAAAACAGCGGCGTTGTTGTTGAAGATCTAGGCGATGGAATCCTCAACGTAGAATTCCAAAGCAAGATGAATACCATTGGTGGTGATGTTCTAGCCGGATTAAACAAGGCCGTAGACATTGCAGAGAAGGATTTTGATGGATTGGTGGTTGGAAACCAGGCGGCAAACTTCTCTGTAGGCGCCAATATTGGGATGATCTTTATGATGGCTGTAGAGCAGGAATATGACGAGCTCAACGCTGCTATTAAATACTTCCAAGACACGGTAATGCGCATGCGTTATTCTTCCATCCCAACAGTAGTTGCTCCTCACGGAATGACACTTGGTGGAGGTTGTGAATTGTCGCTACACGCTGATATGGTTGTAGCCGCTGCGGAAACCTATATCGGACTCGTTGAGTTTGGTGTGGGTGTGATCCCTGGAGGTGGTGGTAGTAAGGAAATGGCGCTTCGTGCAGCAGACACCTTCCACAAAAATGATGTGGAACTCAACGTATTGCAGGAGTATTTCTTGACCATTGGTATGGCAAAAGTAGCTACCTCTGCATATGAAGCCTACGATACCGGAATCCTTCAAAAAGGAAAAGATATCGTAGTGGTTAACAAAGACCGCCAATTGGCAACCGCTAAAGCTTATGCCCGTATTATGGCAGATCGCGGCTACACCAAGCCGATCCAACGTACAGATGTAAAAGTACTTGGAAAGCAAGCCTTAGGTATGTTCTTGGTAGGTACAGATTCTATGGAAGCTGGACGCTACATCAGTGAGCACGATAAGAAGATCGCCAACAAATTGGCCTATGTAATGGCTGGTGGAGATCTTTCAGAGCCGCAACGTGTTAGCGAACAATACTTGCTCAATCTGGAACGTGAAGCCTTCCTATCTCTTTGTACAGAGCGCAAGACGCTGGAGCGTATTGAGCATATGTTGAAAAAGGGTAAACCATTAAGAAACTAGAAGATGAAAACAGCATATATAGTAAAAGCATATAGAACCGCCGTGGGGAAAGCGCCTCGCGGACTGTTCCGATTTAAGCGTCCGGACGAACTGGCAGCAGAAACGATTGAGTACATGATGAAGGAGCTGCCGGAACTGGACAAAACCCGTATAGACGACGTTATTGTTGGAAATGCAATGCCAGAGGCAGAACAAGGCTTGAACATGGCGCGTTTGATCTCTTTGATGGGATTAAAAGTAGAGGATGTTCCTGGGGTAACTGTAAACCGCTACTGTGCATCTGGAATTGAAACAATTGCCATGGCAACAGCTAAGATCCAAAGCGGTATGGCCGATTGTATCATTGCCGGTGGGGCGGAAAGCATGAGCTACATTCCAATGGGTGGATACAAACCTACTCCAGATTACGGCCTAGCCAAGAACGGAAACGAAGATTACTACTGGGGAATGGGATTGACTGCAGAAGCTGTGGCCGATCAGTTTAAAGTATCCCGAGAGGATCAGGATGAGTTTGCTTACAACTCCCATCAAAAAGCTTTGAAAGCACAGGCTGAAGGGCGTTTTGACGATCAGATTGTTCCTATAGAAGTGAATCACACTTTTGTGAACGCTGCAGGTAAAAAAGAAACCAAGAGCTATACTGTAAACAAAGACGAAGGCCCAAGAGCAGATACTTCTTTGGCGGTTTTAGGAAAGCTGCGCCCGGTATTTGCTGACGGCGGAAGTGTGACTGCTGGTAACTCTTCTCAAATGAGTGATGGAGCCGCTTTTGTGATGGTGATGAGCGAAGAAATGGTAAAGGAATTGAACTTGGAACCCATTGCGCGCATGGTAAATTTTGCCGCTGCGGGTGTAGAGCCGAGAATTATGGGAATTGGTCCGGTAAAGGCAATTCCAAAGGCTTTAAAGCAAGCGGGCTTAAAGCAAGAAGACATTGACTTAATTGAACTCAATGAAGCCTTTGCTTCTCAATCTTTAGCCGTGATTCGCGAGCTGGGATTGAATCAGGAGATCATCAATGTGAACGGTGGAGCTATTTCTCTCGGACATCCACTGGGATGTACAGGAGCTAAACTGAGTGTGCAACTCTTTGATGAGATGCGCAAACGCGATATGAAAGGCAAGTACGGAATGGTAACCATGTGTGTGGGAACCGGTCAAGGTGCTGCAGGTATTTACGAATTTTTAAACTAAGAAGGCATGGAAACAGTAGACAAGCAAGATATTATTCGAGGAGGTCAGTTTATCGTAAAAGAGACCTCTTGCCAGGACGTATTTACTCCAGAGGATTTTTCTGAGGAGCAACAAATGATGAAAGAATCTGTAAAGGAATTCGTTGATCGTGAAGTATGGCCTAAGAAAGAACAATTTGAAAAGAAAGACTATGCCTTGACAGAGTCTGTAATGCGCAAAGCGGGAGAGCTAGGGTTCTTAGGAGTAGCTGTACCAGAAGAGTACGGTGGATTAGGAATGGGATTCGTCTCTACCATGTTGGTGTGTGATTACATCTCTGGAGCTACAGGATCTGTGGCAACTGCCTTTGGAGCGCATACTGGGATTGGAACCATGCCAATTACCCTTTATGGTTCTGAAGAACAAAAACAAAAATATGTGCCGCAATTGGCTATGGGTGAGGTTTTCGGAGCTTACTGTTTGACCGAGCCAGGAGCTGGATCTGACGCAAACTCTGGAAAAACCAAAGCCGTTCTTTCAGAAGACGGATCACACTACTTGATCTCGGGTCAAAAAATGTGGATCTCTAACGCCGGTTTTGCTTCCACCTTTATTGTATTTGCTCGAATTGAAGACGACAAGAACATCACCGGTTTCATCGTTGAATACGATCCGGAGAATCCAAACGGAATCACTTTAGGAGAAGAAGAGCACAAGCTCGGAATTCACTCCTCTTCTACCCGTCAGGTATTCTTTAATGAAACTAAGGTTCCTGTTGAGAATATGCTATCGGAACGCGGAAACGGCTTTAAGATCGCCATGAACGCTTTGAACGTAGGGCGAATCAAATTGGCGGCTGCTTGTTTGGATGCGCAACGCCGTGTAATTGGAGAAGCAGTGAAATACGCCAATGAGCGTGTACAGTTCAAGACTCCTATTATGAACTTCGGAGCCATTCAGGCTAAGATCGCAAACATGGCTACTAGTTGTTATGTTGGAGAGTCTGCGAGTTACCGCGCGGCTAAGGATATTGAGAACCGAATCAACATCCGCCTGGAAGATGGGAACACCCACCAAGAAGCTGAGCTTAAAGGTGTGGAAGAATTTGCCATTGAGTGTTCCATTTTGAAAGTTGCTGTGTCTGAAGACATTCAGAACTGTACGGATGAAGGGATCCAAGTTTTTGGAGGAATGGGCTTTAGCGCCGATACACCAATGGAATCTGCTTGGAGAGACGCCCGCATCTCTAGAATCTATGAGGGTACCAACGAGATCAACCGTATGTTGGCGGTTGGGATGTTGGTCAAAAAGGCCATGAAAGGACATGTTGACCTATTAAACCCAGCAATGGCTGTGGCTAATGAGTTGACTGGAATTCCATCTTTTGAAACTCCTGACTACAGCGCGCCAATGAGCGAAGAAAAAGCCATGATCGCCAAGTTGAAAAAGGTATTCCTTATGGTAGCCGGTAGCGCCGTTCAAAAATTTGGACCGCAATTGGAAGAGCACCAACAGCTTTTGATGTCCGCTGCGGATATCCTAATTGAGATCTATATGACAGAATCTGCTGTATTGCGCACCGAGAAGAACATTGAGCGTTTTGGTTTGGATTCTCAAACGGAGCAGATCGCGATGACGCAATTGTACTTATACGATGCTGTGAACATTGTAAACGATAAGGCCAAAGAAGGGATCATCTCTTTTGCTGAGGGCGATGAACAACGCATGATGCTAATGGGTCTTAAGCGTTTCACTAAATATCAAAACAATCCTAACGTGGTGGCTTTGCGCAAGCAGATCGCTGCCCGCGTTGCCAAGGATAACGATTACAGTTTTTAAATTAGGGTTTTAATTATTGTGATAGAGCCGCCCTGTTGGGGCGGCTTTTTTTTGGCTTCGTTTTTGCTATCTTTATGCAAACAACACTCATGAATCGCATACTATACCTACTCACGCTTTGTGGAAGTCTTGCTTTTGGACAAACCAATCCGGATGTTTTTATTGCCAGTATTGACATGGATGAAGAAGGTACCACCATCAATGGTCTACAAAATCTATCCAACGATCCGGGTTATGACAACCAGCCGAGTTTTGGCACGGACAATTTGTTGCTCTATGCCGGAAACAACAACGGACAAACGGATATCTTTCAGATGCACTCGCGTATGGGGCGCAAAATGCTTGCCGGCGGCTCATTAGCTGGTGGAGAATATTCGCCTCAGCTTATGCCAGATGAGAGCGGTATTGCTGCAGTTCGCTTAGACACTACAGGTTTGCAGCGCTTGTATCGTTATGAGCGCAGCGGAAAATCCACAGTGTTGATCCCAGATCTTATGGTGGCATATTTTACCTTCTACGATGCCAATCAGATCGTGGGCTGTTATATTGAAGACGAAACCTTAAACCTTTTTGTACACAAATTAGATGAAGCTAAGACCTATACCTTGCTTAAAGATGTAGGCCGCAGCTTCCATAAAGTCCCGGGACAAAACTCAGTGAGTTATACGGCCACAAATGAACAAGGACAGCAAGATGTATATCTGTTGGACATGGACAGTTTGGAAAGCTTTTTTGTGACCCAACTACCCATTGGAGTTAATGATTATGCCTGGCTGAATGATTCTCAATTGATCGTGGGGAGTAACAGCAGTTTATTTGTATATGACACCTTTGACAAAAAGGACTGGGAAAAATTTGCGGATCTAGACGCTAATGTGATCACAGACATCAGTCGCCTTGCTGTGAGTCCTTCAGGAACACGAATCGCCTTGGTTGGGATCCCGAAATAGTAAATAATTATAACCGTTTACCAGCAGCGCTATTAATTGTTAGAGATTCGTTTTATCAGAAACTAACTAACAATGATTCAAAGACTAACAATAACATGTTTAGGCCTCCTGCTGCTTAGCTGCAGTAAAAGAGATCCTGTTCGAGAGGTAAGAATACCCGAAGTTGATTTTGAGCTCACCTCTTGTGGCCAAGCCAATTACCCAGAATGGTCCACATCACCCTATGTCCTTCCCTATCCCGTCGGCAAATCTTATAATATTGGATTGACGCATTGCAGCAGCAGTTTTCATGCTGACGGAGAACCGGATCAATTTGCTGTAGATTTTGATATGAGTATTGGAACCTTGGTTACCGCAGCCAGAGCCGGGCGGGTTATCCATATAGAAGAAAGTGGCCAAGACGGCAATTTCCCCAACAATTTGGTGGTGGTCCAACACAGTGATAACACCTTTGCCCAATACATGCATCTTACTCAAAATGGAGCCATTGTAGAACTGAATGATCTGGTGGTTCAAGGCGATTCCATTGGTTTTAGCGGATCCACTGGTCTAGCAGGTTATCCACATTTACATTTTATTGTCACTGGCGGCGGATGGACCTTCCCTTACCTTGGTCTTCCCGTGAACTTTAGAAATACGACACCAAACCCCACCCGATTGACCAGCGGAATTATGTACAGAGCCGAACCGTATTAACATCTTTTCTGAATCTTTTTGGCTAATTTTAGGCAAAAAGACCACAATGCGGAATTCTACCCTGCTTTTGCTGCTTCTAAGCAGTATTTGTTATGCCCAGCAAGACCCTAGAATGTATGATATCATCGATGCAGTATCTGAAGACAGAATACGGCAAGACGTCAGAACCCTCGCGGATTTTGGAACGCGACACACCTTGAGCGACACCCTTTCTGAGACTCGTGGAATTGGTGCAGCTAGACGTTGGATCAAAAGTGAATTTGAAAAAACCTCTGCTTCTTGCAACGGTTGTTTGGAGGTGTTTTATCAAAGCGATTTTGTGCCCAAAGGAGATAATCAACGCATTGTAAAAGATGTCAATGTGGTCAATGTAGTGGCCATTCAACGCGGAACCAAATACCCCAATCGGTTCATCATCATGAGCGGGGATATAGATTCTCGTGTAAGTAATCCCAATGATTTTACTTCGGACTCCCCTGGAGCCAATGACAATGCCACAGGAATGGCTGGTGCCTTAGAAGCAGCGCGTGTGCTTTCCAAATACAGCTTTGAAAACAGCATTATTTATGTGGGTCTTAGCGGTGAAGAACAAGGCCTCTACGGAGGAAAAGGCCTAGCGGCTTATGCCAAAGAGAAAGGCTGGGAGATCATTGGAGTCTTTAACAACGATATGATTGGAAACATCACTGGAGTTGACGGCGTGATTGACAACAGAACCTTCAGAATCTTTAGCGAGCCCTATCCACCGGAGCCAGATGCACGCAGATTACGTGCCATGCGTTTTTACGGTGGAGAAGTTGATGGGATCTCCCGTCAATTAGCTCGTTATGTGTATAAAACCACCAAAACCTATATGCCGGAGATGAATCCGATGATGGTTTATCGCTTGGATCGCTTTGGTCGTGGTGGACATCACCGTCCCTTTAACGATGCTGGATTTGCGGGTATCCGTATCATGGAAGCCCATGAGAATTACACCCAACAGCACCAAGACATCCGAGTGGAAGACGGCATAGCCTACGGAGATACTTTTGAACATGTGAATTTTCCCTACGCCAAAAAGCTCACCGCTGTAAACGCCATAAACTTAGCAAGCTTGGCTTGGGCGCCACCCGCACCTAAAGAAGTTGGTATTGGCGGAATTGTAGAGGCCAGTGCCCGTTTAGAATGGTCTGCCGTTGAAGGCGCTGTAGCCTATAAGATCTACTGGCGAGACACTACATCACCGACTTGGGACAATGCCCGAATTGTTACAGAAGGCACCAGCGCAACCTTAGATGGCATTGTTATTGACAACTATTTCTTCGGAGTTGCAGCCGTTGGAGCCGATGGGCACGAAAGTGAAGTTGTATTTCCCAATAAAATTATTCGTTAGATGAATTATCGTTTTCTTTTTTTACTGCTGATCTGCAGCATTTCTTTTGGTCAAAATTATACCCGTCAAGATTCTTTAAGAGGACAAATCACTGCCGAGCGCGCTTGGTGGGACTTACAGCATTACCAGCTGGATGTCACCGTAGACATTGACAACCAAAGCCTTTCGGGCTTCAATACTATCACCTATAAAGTGTTGGAAAACGCAGATCGATTGCAACTTGATCTGCAAGAACCCATGCGAATTGATAAGGTTGTTCAAAATGGAAAAGAGCTCGAATGGACCTCAGAAGGCATTGCCCATTTCATTCAGCTTAAAAAGAAAATGAAGCCGGGCAAAGAGGAAAAGCTCACCGTTTACTTTAGTGGAAACCCGCGTATCGCAAAAAATCCACCTTGGGATGGCGGTTTTGTCTTTACCCAAGACAGCAACGGGAAGCCGTTTGTGGCCAATGCCAATCAAGGAATTGGCGCCAGTATTTGGTGGCCCAATAAAGACCATCCTTATGATGAGCCCGATCAAGGCACCATTATTAGCGTAACTACACCCAAAGACCTTATGGACGTCTCTAACGGCCGGTTGATCAAAGTGGACAGCACAGCGACGACCAAGACCTGGACTTGGCAAGTAGTGAATCCCATCAATAACTACGGGATCAATATCAATATTGGAGATTATGTGCATTTTGGAGAAGATTACGCCGGAGAAGCCGGAAAACTGGATGTAGACTATTATGTTCTCAGAGAGAATGAAGCCAAGGCCCGCAAACAATTTGAACAAACTATAGGAATGTTAGAGGCCTTTGAACATTGGTTTGGCCCCTACCCCTTTTATGAAGACGGATTCAAGCTGGTGGAAGCTCCTTACTTGGGGATGGAACATCAAAGTTCGGTTACCTATGGCAATGGCTATAAGAATGGTTATCGCGGATATGATCTCTCTGGCAGTGGTTGGGGAATGGAGTTCGATTTTATCATTATTCACGAAGCTGGTCACGAATGGTTTGCCAATAATATTACCAACAATGATGTGGCGGATATGTGGGTGCATGAAGGCTTCACCGCATACAGCGAAAACCTCTATTTGGATTATCATCACGGACTTCAGGCTGCAACCGATTATGTGGTCGGAACACGAAAGATCATCATGAATGACTTACCTGTGATTGGAGATTATGGTGTTCGTAACTCGGGCAGTAGCGATATGTACTACAAAGGTGCCAATATGCTTCACACTTTGCGTATGCTTATAGAAGATGATGAACTCTGGCGCAAGATTCTCAGAGGCTTGAATGAAGACTTTAGACATCAAACTGTGAGTAGCAAACAGGTAGAAGATTATATCAGCAAAGCCACTGGCAAAGACTTATCGGCCTTCTTCAATCAATATTTGCGCACCACCATGATTCCAAATCTGGAACTCGCGATAGATGGAGATCAATTGAAGTATCGCTACACCAACATAGTAGACGATTTTGACATGCCCGTGATCATGATGCTGAACGATCAAGAAAAATGGATCTTTCCCAACAAAGACTGGCAAACTGAAAAATGGGAGGACACAATTAACTTCGTTGGAGTTAAGCGCGATTTTTATGTAGAACCCGTGATGCTTGAAGACTGATGGAAGAGCGTCCGGAACTGTATTTTCCACGCGATGTGGAATGGCGGGATTGGCTGGAGGTCAATCACGGACAGTATCCCAAGGGCATCTACCTCATCTTTTATAAACTGGAGAACAATATACCCACCATGCGCTGGGAAGAAGCCGTACGCGTGGCCTTGTGTTACGGTTGGATAGATTCTACCGTAAAGAGTTTAGGAGGCGGTAAACGACGGCAATACTTCTGCCCGCGCAATCCAAAAAGCAATTGGTCCGCCTTAAATAAAAAGTACATCACAGAATTAGAAGCTGCTGGTCTTATTCATGAAGCGGGTTATAAAATGATTGACCTCGCCAAAGAGACTGGTACTTGGACCGCCATGGACGATGTGGAAAACGGCATCATTCCCCCTGATCTGCAAAAGGCTTTTGATCGCCATCCTATGGCCTTTGAGAACTACAACAACTTTAGCCGTGGTTACAGAAAGAGTTATCTCAGCTGGCTACATAGTGCCAAACGTGAAGAAACTCGGCAAAAACGCATTGCAGAGATCATTGAATTGTGCGCATCCAATATTAAATCGCGCTAAAAGAGTATCTTTAATAAATTTCACTAACATGACGCGATCATTCACGCTAATTTGCCTCTTGTGCGTATCATTCACCTTTGCACAAAAAGAGGATGCTTCATGGGACGTAACCGCTCCTGGAGACGATTTCAATTATAAAACGCACCGCTTTACCACTACTGAGGGTACTTGGATGAATCTGGATGTAAGTCCAGATGGTAAGACCATTGTCTTTGACATGCTTGGCGATATTTACAGCCTCTCAACCAATGGCGGGAAGGCCAAAGTGTTGCGCAGTGGAATTCCTTTTGAAATTCAGCCGCGATTTAGCCCAGACGGAACCAAGATTCTCTTTACTAGTGATGCGGGTGGCGGTGATAATATTTGGGTCATGGATGCTGATGGATCCAACGCTAAACAGATCACCAAAGAAAACTTTAGACTGCTCAACAACGCTGCATGGATGCCAGACGGCTATTCGTTTGTAGCTCGTAAACACTTTACTTCTGGGCGTTCCTTAGGAGCTGGAGAAATGTGGCAGTATCACATCACCGGCGGGAGCGGAATCCAATTGACCAAACGCAAGAACGATCAGCAAGACGTGAATGAGCCTGTGATTAGCCCTGATGGAAAGTACCTCTACTACAGCGAGGACGTTTATCCTGGAGGCTTTTTCCAATACAACAAAGACCCGAATAAGCAGATTTATGTCATTAATCGCTATGAATTTGCCACGGGTAAAACCACTCAGCTTACTGGAGGACCTGGTGGTGCAGCACGTCCGCAGCTTTCTCCAGACGGAACCATGATGGCTTTTGTAAAACGGGTCCGCACTAAATCAGTTTTATACATTCACAACTTAGAGACTGGCGTAGAATACCCAGTATTTGATGCGCTGAACAAAGATCAGCAAGAGGCTTGGGCTATCTTTGGCGTTTATCCAAACTTTGACTGGTTGCCAGACAACAAGCATTTGGTCTTTTGGGCAAAGGGAAAGATCCACAAGCTCAATATTGCAGACCTTAGCCTTTCTGTGATTCCTTTTGAGGCGGATGTAAAACTTGAGTTGGCAGAAACGGTTCATTTCAACACGCCCATTTCTGATAAAGACTTCACCAGTAAAGCTATTCGACAAGCTGTTACCTCACCTGATGGGAAAACGCTTGTTTTTCACGCCTTGGGATATTTATGGACCAAGTCCTTACCTAACGGCACCCCTAAGAGATTAACTCAAGGCACCGATTTCGAGTTTGAGCCAAGCTTCTCCCCAAACGGAAACAGGATCGTTTTCGTTACTTGGAACGACTTAGAAAAAGGTGCCGTTTTTTCCATCCCAACCTCAGGTGGGTCGGCAACGCGACTCACTTCGGAAAAAGCGATTTACAGAACTCCGGCCTACAACAGAGCGGGAACGCAGATCACATTTAGACGAGAAGGTGGCAATACCGACCAAGGATTCACTTATACTAAAGACAGTGGTCTTTACAGTATGAATGCCGATGGGAGCGGAATGAAGAAACTTACCACAGAAGGTGAATATCCGAGCTATAACAGTACGGACAGCCGTATTTATTACCAAACTGGAGGCACCTACTTTGGAAATAACACCAAAAGTTTGCACAGTGTTGATCTCAATGGGCAGGACAAACAAACTCACGTGAGCTCCAAATATGCAAACCGCTTGGTACCGAGTCCAGACGATCAGTGGATCGGGTTTAGCAACTTGCATCGCGCTTATATTGCGCCTTTGGTGCTCAATGGAAAAACCCAAGACCTCACGCCAAACAGCACTAATGTTCCGGTGGTTCAAGTCAGCAAGGATGCTGGGATCAATATACACTGGTCTTCAGATAGTAAAGCTATGATGTGGACTTTAGGTGATGAATATTTTAAAAACGATCTGACTGACAAGTTTGGCTTTATTCCTGGTGGAAAAGAAGAGGCCACTGACATGAGTGAATCGGGCATAAAAATTGGCTTACAACCGGCCGTGGACAAACCCAGCGGTGTTATTGCCTTTACCAATGCTCGAATTATTACGATGGAAGGCGATCAAGTCATAGAAAATGGAACCATAGTCATCAAGGCCAATAGAATTGCTGCTGTTGGAGCAGCTGATGATGTAAGCGTTCCAAGTGGCGCTAAGGTCATGGATATGAGTGGCAAGACCATTATGCCAGGTATGGTTGATGCGCATGCACATCTAGGAGCCTTCCGCTACGGACTCACTACGCAGCAAAACTGGCAACTTACAGCCAATTTGGCCTTTGGTGTAACCACAGCGCATGACCCATCAGCAAATACAGAGACGGTCTTTACCTTATCTGAAATGGTAAAAGCAGGTAATCTTGTTGGACCACGCATCTACTCTACCGGTTTTATCCTTTACGGTGCTGATGGAGATTTTAAAGCGGTGATAAACAGTTTAGACGATGCCAGATCGGCCATAAAAAGAACTAAAGCTTTTGGAGCAACTTCTGTGAAGAGTTACAACCAACCCAGACGTGAGCAGCGCCAACAGGTCATGCAGGCGGCGCGTGAGTTGGGCATCAATGTAGTGCCAGAAGGCGGATCCACCTTCTTCCATAACCTGACTATGGTGATGGACGGACATACCGGTGTTGAACACAACATTCCAATTGCACCAGTTTACAAAGATGTGATTGAACTTTGGAAGAATTCTGGAACAGGATACACCCCGACGCATATTGTAAACTATTCCAGCATGAGTGGTGAATACTACTGGTATCAAACCACCAATGTTTGGGAGAATGAAAAATTGCTGAAATACACACCCAGAAGTGTCATTGACGCGCGTTCCAGACACCGCACTATGATTCCTATGGAAGAATATACCAATGGGCACATCTTGAATTCACAGACCACGACCGCCTTGGCGAATGCTGGGGTAAAAGTAAATATGGGAGCTCATGGACAATTGCAAGGAATGGGCGCCCATTGGGAAACCTGGATGCTTGCTCAAGGAGGAATGACTCCGTTACAAGCCTTGCAGGCGGCAACCATAAACGGAGCAGAGTATATCGGTGCTGGGAATGACATAGGTTCCTTGAAGGTTGGAAAATTGGCGGATCTTTTAATTTTGGATGAAAATCCGTTAGAAGACATTCAAAACACCAACACCATACTATACACCATGGTCAACGGTCGTTTATACGATACCTCAACCATGGATGAAGTTGGGAATTCGCCTAAAAAGAGATTGCCGTTCTACTGGGAACAACCGGGCTATAACCAAGCGTTTCCTTGGCATGAAGAAAGCAACAGCTTCTTAAGACCGGGCTGCGGTTGCCATATTGGACATCAAGCAAACTAGTAATGCATTATGAAATATTGGAGAGCCCTACTCCATTATTATTTTAGTCAACTGATCCCAGGATTGGCCTTATTCTTCTTGAGCTGGGCCTTTATTGATCTGATTTGGGCGATGGGTATTTACATACTCTTTGCGCATATTGTAGGCTATCTCGCTTTTAGATCTTTTTACGCAGAACAGCTCAACTTCTATAATAATCTGGGTTTTACCACAGGACGCTTACTGCTAAATGTCTTTTACATCAACCTAGTACTTTTGGTTGTTTTGGCAGCACTGGTGTCATTAATTCTTTGGGTTTTATTTTGAAGCTGATCGGACTCAATATTACCAAGTCATTCGGCTCCAGTAAAATACTGGAGGATGTTTCTTTGCAAATCAATTCCGGAGGTATTTTTGGATTGTTAGGCCGAAACGGCTGTGGTAAGTCTACACTTTTAAAAATACTTTTTGGAAGCTTAAAGGCAGATTCAGGCTCCTTATACCTCAATCAAGAGGTGTATGAACCCTATCGCAATTTTAAGCAGCAAAAGGTCGCCTATTTGGCCCAAGACGGGATGTATCCGCGGCAACTCAAAGTAAAAGACCTGATACCTATGGTCTCCCCTGATGGAGAGGCCCAGGACCGCATCTTCTATACCCCTGGCATTCATGAGCTCACTAAGAAATGGGTGGGTTCGCTCTCTGAAGGACAACGTACCTATTTAGGGGTTGTACTGTCTTGTTATATGCCGCACCCTGTTTTACTTCTGGACGAACCTTTTTCCATGACCGATCCAAAAACCATAGAACAAATCAAAGTCCTTTTGGAAGAAACTACTAAGCAAAAAGCGGTTCTGATTACTGATCATTACTACCACGATGTCATGGAACTGTGCAGTGAGATCAGAGTCTTACAGCATGGAAAACTTCATGAGATCAAGCAAGAAGACGATCTTAAACGCTTAGGGTACATCCGATAAGATGCAAAAATCCTCCACAAACGGGATATCACATTAAATTTCCATTACCCGTTAGAAATTCCTGCAGTTGATTCGTATCTTTAAAAAAGTAATACTAAACATTAAGAGACATGATCAAGACAAAATATCAAAGTGTACTGGATTTAGGTGAAAAACTAAACATTCAGAACGGAGACGTTCGTGAAGAAGACGGACAACTCAAAGTATGGGGTACAGCTGCTACTCCTTATGAAAAGAACCTATTGTGGGATGAGATCAAGAAGGTAGGCGGAGAAAGCCCTGCAGACATCATGGCTGATATTCAGGTAGCCGATGATTCTGTATACCACCGTCACACTGTGGCTAGCGGAGAATCTTTAAGCAAGATCGCTAAGCACTACTACAAAGATCCAATGAAGTATCAGGCGATTTTTGAGGCCAATACGGACATCCTTAAGAATCCAGATATGATCCACCCAGGACAAGAATTGGTTATCCCTAACCTATAATTGACACTTGAACACTTAAAAAACCGCCTTAGGGCGGTTTTTTTATTTCTAAACGATCAATTTTTTAACGGCTTCTACATAGCCCCGACTCACCCGAACGCTGGCACCGCTCTTGACTGTGATGTCATAGGTTTTACCGTATTTAGCTACTTCTTGAATGGCTTGAAGATTCACCAAAGAAGATCGGTGGACGCGCAAAAATAGCTTGGGATCCAATTTATCTGCCAAGGCACTGATTCCGTAATTGCTTACAAAACTACCCGCTGCGGTGTGCAACTTGGAATAATCACCATAGGCTTCAATCCATTCGATTTGAGCTACCTCAATAGTGATTAGTTTTTTGTTGGAGGATACCAAAACCCGCTCGGGATAATGGGCCGTATCCATAAGTAAAGTGTTAGTAAGTGGCGCCAAGGCTTGCTGCGGATCTGACTTGGTCAAACGTTCCACTGCTACTCTAAAACGATCTTTGGTGTAAGGCTTCAATAAATAATCCACTGCGTGCACTTCAAAGGCCTTTAAGGCGTATTTATCATAAGCAGTAGAGAAAATAATCTGCGGCAGTTCCTCCAAGCGCGTAATCACTTCAAATCCTGTGAGCCCGGGCATTTGAATATCCAGAAACACTAAATCGGGTTTAAAGCGATTGATCTCTTTTACAGCATCAACGCCATTGTTAACCTCAGCTATTACAATGAGATCTGGGTAATCTTCTAAGTATTCGCGAATCAACGAACGCCCTGCCTGCTCGTCATCAACAATAATAACCTTCTGCACTAAATGACAAATTTTATAATGGCTCCTTGAGGTGTATTGTCAAAGATCTCTAATTGTGATTGATACATCTTTTGCAAACGCAGATGCGTATTGGCCAATCCTATTCCTTTGGTAAACGCGGCTTCCTTGTCAGCAATGCCCACCCCAGTGTCGGCTACCTCAAACATGAGCTTCTCCTCTTTTTTAAAGATGCTGATACTGATGGAACCGCCTTCAATTATGCTGGAGAGGCCATGTTTAATGGAATTCTCTACCAGAGGTTGCAGAAGCATCGGCGGAATCTTTTCATCGTACAGAGACTGATCTACGTTAAAATTCAAAGACAGTCTATCTCCATAACGCGCTTTCTCCAAATCTAGATATTTGGTAACAAATTCCAACTCTTCTCCTAAAGTGACCAACTCTTCTTGTGATGCGCGCAGTTGATATCTGAACAAATCAGAAAGTTGCGCGATCATGGTACGTGTCTTTTCTTGACCTGGAGGTACTGAGGCGTTGATGGTATTGAATACGTTGTATAAGAAGTGTGGATTCAATTGGGCTTTGATCGCGGAGAGTTCGCTCTTTAAAGCCGCTTGACGCAATTCTCCTTCTAGTTTTAGTTTCTCCTGATTCTTTCTAAAATATTCATAGGCATGAAAAAATCCGAATTGGATCATATAAAACAGTGCCGGAATATATACATCCCAAACTTCCGCACCTCCTTGCAAATGCCACATGCCCCAGGCTTCACTGAGCTCGTAATAGATAAACTTTGACGCAAACACAAAGATGGGAAGCGTGATAATATGTACCAGCAGGCGTTGATAGAGTCTCCAATCTTTGAGTCCTCTAAAAATCAGCAGCCAGACGGGAATCGTCAATAAAAAGAAAATGGTGTACTGCATCCCTCCGCGGCGAATAAAGGGCACCAATTGAAAAATAGCGTCTTCTGGATCGTTATAACCTGCGCGATTCACCCAAAGGGTAATGTGGTACATCAATGCAAAGAGCATATAAAGCCCAAAGGTGATCAAAATATCTTTGATCCGCACACTTGCTACGGTCCTGTCGTACCAGGCTGTTTTGGTGGTTTCCATGATTAATTTTTAGCTGATGGCGTGTAGATCACGTTTTGCACACGACCATAATTTAGTGAAAAACCTTTTAGGGTATTGTCTGAATTGAACTGCGGAGTTAAAATATAGCCTCCATTGACCCTGATGGTATTTGCTCGGATTAACTCAGCCTCAAGTGCTCTGTCTTTTAGTTGAACTGTGAATTGATTTTCTCCTAAGTAGCGCACCAGCATTTTAGAATCCAATTCCGCATTAGCGTAATCTCCAGAAAGCTTTTGTAGTTCTTCTGGGATGATCTCTAAAGGAGGCAACCACCCTGCTTTGCGCATAGGTATCTGCTGATGGTACAGTTCAAAGTCGAATTTACCCGCGCTGTTCTCACTGGGTACAAATGCGACTGCCAAACCAGAACCGTTGGTGTACTTATACACATTCCCTTTAAAGTGTTCCAAGGCAACGGGGTTGGCTCCTTTAATTTCTCTAAACAAAGTATCATTGCGCTTTACTATGGCGACCTCGGTGCTTGATTCTAGCAAATAGGTACCTAAAATGGAACTTTCTTTGGGTTTGGCCCCTAGAGTCTCTGGCATGCTTGGTGAGGCGACTCCCTGTTCTTGAGGACCGTAAATGGTTTCTAAAACTTGTGTTGCCAGATAACTGGCGTCCACTATGCCGTTGTTCATTACAAACACAGACAATTGATCCTGTGGCAAACGCGCTACATGAGCTCCGTAAGCCCCAGTGGCTCCAGAATGATAAATCATAGGCTGACCGTTAAAATTGCCTTGTTCCAAGCCGTAACTGTAGCCCGTGGGTGAAAGATCCAAGGCTTGCTGGCTAGTAGCCTTCCAAGAGTTTTGATCTGCGAGCACTGCAGCCTGGATCTGCTTCTCATAATTGAGCATATCGCCTAGAGAAGTGTAGAGAAAACCATCTCCATGCAAATCGGTGATCATTGGATAGATCTGCCAACGGCCATCTCCCCAATTGGCATAAGCTGTTGTTTTATTAGGGATGACCTCCATATAATTGTCAGAAAATTGGGTGTGATTCAGTCCGATGGATTTGAACCAGTTTCTGGAATAATCGGCAAAGGATTCTCCCGTGACTTTCGCGACAACAGCAGCCAGTACAATATATCCACTGTTGCTGTAGGTATAATCACTACCTGGTTTAAAATTGAGTGTTTGTTGCTTTTGTAGCATCTTTAAAACGGTCTTATTGCTTAAGCCCTCGCGCCTCCACCAAGGGTTTCGCTGTACCGCCATTAGATCACAATAATCTCTAATCCCGCTGGTATGTGTGAGAATCTGCTCTATAGTGATGGGATCTTTAATAGCCTTGTATAATTCAGGTAAATAGGTTCTTAGATCGTCCTGCAAATTCAGTTTACCTTGCAAACTAAGGTCTACAACCATAGCAGCAGTAAACTGTTTGGCTACTGAGGCAATATTAAAAACCGACTGCTCGTCTACAGGGATCTGATATTCCAAATTGGCGAAGCCTGCATAATGCTCAAAGACAACCTCTCCTTTATATACAACTCCAACAGCAACTCCAGGAGTGTCATCTCCGATCTGTTGATCTATTAGTGATTGTAAGGCTGCTTGGTCAATTTGTTGGGCATGGATTGCTCCTGTAACAGCTAAAAATAGGCTCAGTAAAAATTGTGTTCGTTTAGTCATGATGATGAATTTTACTCAAATGTAAGGAGTTGAATTTGATTGAACTAGCTCCATCAGACGAATGGGCCTATAGCCCGATGAATGGTCCGGGTACGTTCGTCGGCTTATAGGCCCACTGGTCGGTTTGTACTTTTATATGTCTTAAAACCATCACATATTTGCCTTGTCAATCAAACATCAGCATTATGAACAATTCAATCAAAAAACGAATTTCACTACTTCTCATCCTCTTGAGTAGTGGTTTGCTCGAGGGCCAAAATCTAGAGCTTAGCGGGCAGTTAGTAGATCCAAACCAACAAGCCGTTGCCTTTGCCACTACTTACCTCTACAAGGCGCAAGACAGCACTTTGGTAAAGGCGACCATCACCGATGCGGATGGCTTCTTTTTAATTAAGGAGTTGCCAAGTGACCGGTATTATATTGCGTTAAACAGTCTAGGTTTTGCTCCCTACCAATCCGAAGCATTCAACTTAGACCATAACTTAAAACTACCGACTATCCGTTTAGAGGAAGCCGCAGAAGCCTTGGATGAGGTTACCATTATTGCCGAAAAGCCGATCGTAGAGGTTTTAGCGGACAAGACCGTATTTAATGTGGATAAGACCATCAATGCCACAGGAAGTACCGGTTTTGAATTACTCCGTAAAGCACCGGGAGTACTCATTGACAATAACAACAGCATTATTGTAGAAGGAAAAGCCGGCGTGCAGATCTATATTGACGGAAGACCTTCTGTGCTGGCCGGCCAAGATTTGGTGAATTATTTGGAAACCTTGCAATCCACAGACATTGAATCTATTGAGATCATCACTCAACCCTCCTCTAAGTACGAGGCTGCAGGAAACGCCGGTATCATTAACATCATTCTAAAGCGCAACAAAAGCTTAGGTACAAACGGTTCTTTGACCTTGGGATATATTCAAGGAAAGTTCCCACGGGTGAACAGCTCTGTAAATTTGAACAACCGCGGTAAAAAAACCAATCTCTACGGCACCTACAGCAATCGTTTTGGAGACGGTTTTGGTTTTATTGATCTGTTTAGACGTCAGAACGGAACCACCTTTGATCAGCGCAGTACAACCGTTTTAGACATCAACAATCACAACATCAAAACAGGTTTTGACTATTACATCAATGACAAACATACTCTGGGCGTACTTTTCAATGCCAACTTTAGTAATGTGATCAACAGCACCGACAGTCGTACGCCAATCATTCCAGGAGGACAAACCATGCCGGTAGAAGTGTTGATCGCTCAGAGCAACTCAGACAATGTTTCTTCAAACTTGAACGGTAACCTCAACTACAAATACAAAGACACCATTGGTCGTGAATTCACAGTAGATCTTAACTACGGAAATTTTTACAGCGATCGCAACAACTTTCAACCTAACTTCTACCTAAACGGAGCAGAAGAAGATACGCTGAGCGAATCCATTGCGCGTTTTATCACGCCGATTCAGATCGATATTCTAGCGGGACAGGTAGATTACGAACAGCCGCTTATGGGCGGAAAAATCGCTTCGGGAATTCGCTATTCCTATGTCAAGACCAACAATGTGTTTGACTTCTTTGATGTGGTGGACGGACAAGAGATCCTCAACCTGGAACAAACCAACACCTTTGATTATACAGAACAGATCAATGCCGGCTATTTGAATTACAATATCCGTTGGGACAAATGGAATTTACAGTTGGGCCTACGCGTAGAACAAACCATCTCTGAGGGAGACTTGACCTCTGCCCAAGACAACGCCAATGATCTGGTGGAACGCAACTATACCGATTGGTTCCCCAGTGGTGGATTGACTTATCAACTAAATCGAAAGAACAGCTTTGCCTTGACTTACAGCCGTAGGATCCAACGCCCGACCTATCAAAGTTTGAATCCTTTTCAATTTAAGATTGACGAGCTGACCTTTAGACAAGGAAATCCCTTCTTGCAGCCGCAGTACACCAACAACATCAAACTATCACACACCTATAATTACCGTTTGACTACTTCTTTTACCTATACCTACATCTCTGACTTTTTTGCTCAGGTTACCGAGGCATTGGGAGAAGATCAAAACTTCATCAATCAGCGTAATGTGGCCAACCAACGGGTTTATAATTTTGGAATCTCCTACCCTACGCGTATTAACGATTGGTGGAGCATCTATTTTAGTGTCAATGCCTTTAGAAGTGAATATGAAGCCACCTCAGAAGATTTCTTGGCGGTGAGTCAAAACACCTTGAGTTTCTACGGACAGAACACCTTTAAGTTACCTGCGGATTTCACCTTTGAGGTCTCAGGTTGGTTTCAATCGCCTTCTATTTGGGGAGGAACCTACCAGACCAATAGCTTAGGTTCTTTAGATGTAGCGCTGCAAAAAAAGTTCTTCAATGACAAACTTACCCTTAGAATTGCGGGCAGCGATATCTTATTTACCTCGCCATGGTCTGGGGTTACTGAGTTCGGAGATCTGATCATAGACGGTAGCGGAGGTTCAGACAGCAGACAGTTTAGACTCAGTTTGAACTACAACTTCGGTTCTGACGAGGTCAAAAAGGCGCGTAAAAGAAAAACAGCCATTGAAGACGAATCCGGCCGTATCGAAAATTAATCATCAAAAAACGAGAATCATGAAATTCATCCTAACAATCATCCTAGTACTCTCCGCATTACTGGCGCAGGCGCAGGACAAATATCTAACCATTGTTAGATCAGACAAGGCTTTTGACCAAGTGACCTATCCGCCAAATACACGTTTTGAACTCAAAGATGCTCAAGGACAAATCGTATTTTCAGATAAGAGTCTTATGGGAAACTTTGAAATCACGGAAGTCTATGAACTATCGGTTTATCCAAATTACAAGGATGAACCAGACCATTTTACCTTAAAAACCGGGCAACTGCAACTCAACAAAGCGGAGCGTCTCAGAGTATCGCGTTCTTCCAGTGATTGGGGATATATGTCCTCCGGAGTAACAGTAGAAAAATCCCTCAAGCCTTCTCAGCGTAATTACGGTTTGCAAAATGTTACCTTGAATTTCAGCAACGGTGTGGAGTTCACCTATACCGATGGCGATTACAAAGCTGTTTTAAACGGAAAAGAGCTGGAGATCAAAGGCAAATACCTAATCTACAGCCCTCTTGGAATTCATAAAGTCAGTTTCAATCCGCAGAACGGAAAAGTGTACTGGGTCTTTGAACCGCGTTCTTAAAGCCCGCTTATATAGCTTCCATAAAGATCTTTAAAATGAAGACCATCTCCCATTGGGTGTTTGCTAAGCTTTTTGTACTCGGCGAGTGCCCAAAGGATGCTCTCCTTGTAGAAAGATCGATCTTCCTTGGTTACATCTGGCGTGTATTCACGTACCAAGTCATCTAGAGGTACAATACGGTTCAAAGCGCTGGTATATTCGCTGTCTGAAAGGTTATCTAAAAGTTCAAAACCGGGTTCTTCAAAGAACCAAGCGACAACCTCAGCATAAGGATCTTTATCTCCGTCGCGCTGCAGTTTTTCTACTTTAGGAAAATGGTTTTCAAAGCTCGCTAATACGGCATCAGCAATTAATTGTTGTGCTACTTGTGCCGCCCCTTCTTGTTCGCCTTCGTATACAAGCTCAACCTTTCCAGTGATAGCAGGAATGACTCCCATAAAGTCACCCAAACGCACGGTGGTCTCAGATTCATTATTGATCAAAGCACGGCGCTCGGCAGTACTGAGTAAGTTTTGGTAGGCCGTAATACTCATTCGCGCACTAACGCCACTCTTGGCGTCAATAAACTCGCTCTTACGAGCTTCAAAACTGATCTGTTCCAAAATATCTTTAGCCAAGTCTGGCACATAGATATTGGCCTTTTCTGCTGCCGCAGCCTCTGTTTCCTGTTGGGTAATCTTTCTGGCGATCTCCAAACTGTCTGGATAGTGCGTTAAGATCTGCGAACCAATACGGTCCTTAAGCGGTGTTACTATACTTCCGCGATTGGTGTAATCTTCAGGGTTCGCCGTAAATACGAACTGAATATCTAAAGGCAAACGCAATTTGAAGCCGCGGATTTGTACATCTCCTTCTTGCAGAATATTGAACAGCGCCACTTGAATGCGCGCTTGAAGATCTGGCAATTCATTGATCACAAAGATGCAACGATTGGCTCTAGGGATCATTCCAAAGTGAATCACGCGATCATCCGCATAGGTCAATTTTAAATTAGCCGCTTTGATCGGATCAACATCGCCAATAAGATCAGCAACAGTAACGTCTGGAGTTGCTAGCTTTTCTGCAAAACGATCTTCTCGGTGCAACCAACTAATTGGTGTGTCGTCTCCCTGATCGACTAATAATTCACGAGCATAGCGGGATACTGGCGCAAAGGGATCGTCATTGATCTCACTACCTGCAACTACCGGAATGTACTCATCCAAAAGACTGATCATTTGACGCGCTAAACGCGTTTTTGCCTGTCCTCTAAGGCCTAATAAGTTTATGTTGTGCTTACTCAGAATGGCGCGTTCCAGCTCCGGGATCACGGAGTATTCATAACCGTGAATGCCCTCAAAAACGGTCTCTTTAGCCTGTAATTTGGTAATGAGGTTCTTGCGCAATTCATCTTTGACAGACTGATAGCCGTAGCCTGCAGCCTTGAGTTCTTTAAGCGTTTTAATATTCTCTGTATTCATAGCTTTTTATCCTTTAATTCGCTTTTTGCGATTGGCTTCGTAATCGGTAAAAATCATCTCGCCCAAACCTTTAAGCCCTGTATAGAAGGCCTTGCCTTGGTTAGCAGCTGTAAAGTGATCCACAAACTGCATCAAATACGGGTCTTGGGCAATCATAAAAGTGGTGATAGGAATGTGCAGCTTTCGGGCCTGTGCCGCCATAGTGTAGCATTTGCTCACAATATGCGGATCCAATCCATTGCTGTTTTTGTAGTAACGCCCGTCTGGAAGTTGCATACAACTTGGCTTCCCATCGGTGATCATAAAGATCTGTTTGTTGGTATTTCTTTTTCTGCGGAGCATATCCATGGCCAGTTGCAACCCAGCTACCGTATTGGTATGATAAGGTCCTACTTGCAGATAGGGCAAGTCTTTTACCTTAATGGGCCAGGCATCATTACCAAAGACCAATATATCTAAAGTGTCTTTGGGATAACGCGTCATGATCAATTCAGATAGCGCCATGGCTACTTTCTTGGCTGGAGTGATTCGATCCTCTCCGTAGAGAATCATGCTGTGGCTGATATCTATCATAAGCACCGTGCTCATCTGCGCCTTGTACATCGACTCTTCTACCACTAAGTCTTTCTCCGTTAGATGGAATCCATCCAAGCCGTTATTGATCTGGGCATTGCGCAAGCTTTCCGTCATGGAAATACGATCCAAGGCATCTCCAAATTGGTAGTTGCGAAACTCTCCGGCCATCTCATCTCCGTTACCGGTATATTTTGTTTTGTGGTTCCCTGATCCGCTTCGTTTTAAGCGTCCAAAGATCTGTTCCAAAGCTCTTTTGCGTAGGGCACGCTCGGTCTTCTCGGTAAGTGCTACTCCGCCGGAACCGTCGGGTTTGATCTCTTCGCGGATATAGCCCTTCTTTTTAAGGTCCTCAACAAAATCGTCTAAGGTGTAATCCTCTGTGGTAAGTTGGTATTCCTGATCGAGTTGCTCAAGCCAATCCATCGCCTCGTCAAAATCTCCGGAAGTATGGGTGATCAACTCCTGAAAAACTTCGAACAATCGGTCAAAGGGAGACTGCTCTTCTGCTTCGTGACGGGTAAAGGCAAAGCCTATGGAACGCTTCGGATTCTTCATTGTATAAAATTAAGACATTCTCAGGCCAATAGCTAGGTGTTAACACCGCTTTAAGAATTGTATACATCTTATGTAGTACCTTTAAGCTTTCTGAAAACCAACCTGACCATGAAACACCTTTTATTAGGCGTTGCCATCCTATTCTCACTCGGAGGATGGAGCCAAACAGTAGACTTAGAACAATTTGAAAACATGGAACCCCGAAACATCGGTCCGGGGGGCATGAGCGGGCGTGTAACTGCCATTGACGTAGTACACGATAATCCACAAATGATGTATGCCGGAACCGCTTCTGGAGGCCTTTGGATGTCTGATTCCGGAGGGATTGACTGGGAACCGATCTTTGACAATCAGCCCACAGCCTCTATTGGAGCCGTAGCCATTCAGCAATCCAATCCTAGTGTGATCTGGGTTGGTACCGGAGAAGGAAACCCTAGAAACAGTCTTAACGGCGGATTTGGAGTGTATCGTTCCCTAGACGGCGGAAAGAGCTGGGAATCTATGGGCTTGGAAGAAACGCGTCACATCCACCGAATCATCATTCATCCAGACGATCCAAACACTGTTTATGTCGGTGCCATTGGAAGTCCTTGGGGAGAGCATCCGCAGCGTGGCGTTTTCAAAACCACTGATGGCGGAAAGTCTTGGGAAAAGGTATTGAGTGCTAATAACAAGACGGGAGTAGCCGATATGGTTATGGATCCGTCCAATCCAAACAAATTGATCGTAGCTCTTTGGGAGCACAAACGCGATCCGTGGTTCTTTAAATCTGGAGGCGAAGGCTCTGGCCTATTCATCACTTATGACGGTGGAGAGAATTGGTCAGAAAAAACAGATGAAGACGGCCTGCCTGCAGGAGATTTAGGACGTATTGGTATTGCTATTGCCAGAAATAAGCCAAATGTGGTTTACGCTTTAGTGGAGGCCAAAAAGAACGCCTTATATAAAAGTACTGACGGCGGAGAGTCTTGGACCATGATCAACAATAAGAGCGATATTGGTAACCGTCCGTTCTACTATTCAGAGATCTATGTAGATCCGCAGAACGAGAATCGCGTTTACAGCATCTTTACTTATGTGAACGTCTCTGAGGATGGCGGAAAGAACTTCAACCAACTCATGCCGGCCTACGGAGTCTCTAACGGAGTACACCCAGACCACCACGCTTGGTGGATCCATCCAGAGAACGGCAACTTCATGATAGATGGTAACGATGGTGGACTCAACATAACTCATGACGGTGGAAAGAACTGGCGCTTTGTGGGGAATATTCCTGTGGCTCAATTCTACCACATTGCTGTAGATAATGAGTTCCCTTATAACGTATACGGAGGAATGCAAGACAACGGTTCTTGGAGAGGTCCAGCTTATGTTTGGCGTGCTCAAGGAATCCGTAACTCATACTGGCAGGAGATCAGTTTTGGTGATGGATTTGACGTGGTTCCAGACCGCGACGATTCCCGCTTTGGTTGGTCCATGAGTCAGCAAGGCTATGTTTCTCGCTATGACTGGCAAACGGGTAACAACTATTCAGTGCGTCCTACGCACCCAGATCCAGATGTACAGCTGCGCTTTAACTGGAACTCTGCGATCAATATTGATCCATTTGACAACAGTACGATTTACTTCGGATCTCAATTTGTACACAAATCCACAGATAAAGGTTTGACCTGGGAGATCATTTCTCAAGACTTGACCACCAACGATCCGGAGAAACAAAAGCAAGGAGAAAGTGGCGGACTTACCATGGATGCTACTGGTGCTGAGAACCACACTACAGTCTTGGTCATTGAACCTTCTCCGCTAGAGCAGAACATGCTTTGGGCAGGAACGGATGACGGACGTGTACACTACACCACTAACGGTGGCGGTAGTTGGACAGAAGTTTCCAATAACATTAAAGGCCTACCTGCTGGAAGCTGGATTGTACAGATCAAAGCCTCTAACAAGCGCAAAGGAGAAGCACTATTGGTTGCCAATGATTATAGAAGATACAACTACAGTGCTTATGTATATCGCACCAAGGATTACGGGAAGACTTGGCAGCGTATCGTAGATGACAATGATGTGATCAGTTATACCCTTTGTGTGGTTGAAGATCCTGAAGAGGAGAACCTACTCTTTATGGGAACAGATGATGGACTCTATGTTTCTATTAACGGCGGAGGCGATTGGGTTAAGTGGACCAACGGTTTCCCAACGGTTCCTGTTAAGGACTTAGTGATACACCCCAGAGAGCACGATTTGGTGATCGGTACTTTTGGGCGAGCAGCTTGGGTCTTGGATGACATTCGTCCCTTAAGAGCATTAGCTGCGGATGCAAACAAGTCTAAGTCTACTTTGGCGTTGTTTGATCCTGCAACAGCTTATTTGGCTGCCTACCAACAACCAACTGGAAGTCGTTTTGGAGGTGATGCCCTTTACAATGGAGAGAATCGTGATTTTGGAGCTCAGATCCGTTATTTGATCAACAAGCCAGAACAGGAAGAAAAAGCCGAGGATGCTGAAGAAGACGAGATGGCCGTGAAATGGGACTCCATCACTTTAAACATCTATGACGGACAACGCTTGATCAGAACCCTCAAACAAAAAGCACCTAAAGACAATAAAGTGAACAATTTCACTTGGTACCTCAACGAGAAAGGTGTAGATAGACCAAGCCGACGCATTAGAACGCGCAACTTTGGAGAGCCTGGAGGAGTTGAAGTAAAACCGGGAACCTATCGTCTGGAAATGATCTACGGAGATCAAACGGCAAACAGCCAGATCACTGTAAAGATGGATCCGAGATTAGACGTTCCACCTCAGGCGATTGAAAATGCTTACCAGAATGGTAAAACGCTAGAGTCCATGACGCAGACTGCTGCAGATGCCGTAAAACAATTGGTAGAAAGCAAGAACATTGCCGACGACTATAAATCCAAACTGAGTAAACTCGATAAGGAAGCTCATAAAGAGGCCATAGACCAAAGCAAAGAGATCATTAAGGCCATTGACGAGGTCATTGCTCTTTATTTAGGTAAGGTGGACGAGCGTCAAGGTATTACGCGCAATCCAGAGGTAACTATCATGCAGCGTATCGGGCTGGCAAGACAATATGCTACTAGCCGTCCAAACGGGACAACTTCCACAGAGACGCGTTTAATGACTCAAGCCCGCACTGCTTTACAGGCAGGTTTAGATGCAACCAACACCTTCTTTACCGATCAGTGGCCAAGCTATCGCGAGGCTATGGAAGCCATCAACACTTCAGCCTTTAAAGAAGTGAAACAATTTAGTTTGCAGAATTAATTTGCCTAAATTCGGACAGAAGTCTGTTTGATGGAACGTAACTATACAAAAACAAAGAAAGCAGGCCTCATTATGGGGCCTGTTTTATTTATAGTCCTTTGGTTTTTTAAAGGACATATACTCAGTGATGCTGCGGACCCAGTAATTGCCGTAGCTGCTTGGATGATCTGTTGGTGGATCACAGAGGCAGTCTCAATTTCTGTTACCGCCTTATTACCGCTAATCCTTTTCCCGCTAACCAATGTGATGCCCATAAAGGAAGTGGCTCCGCATTACGGCAGCAGTATTGTGTTTTTATTCTTCGGAGGATTTGTGATGGCCTTGGCCTTGGAAAAAGTGAATCTGCACAAACGTCTGGCCTTATCCATCATTAAGATCACGGGAACCTCTCCCAACCGAATTGTGCTCGGTTTTATGTTAGCCACTGCCCTTTTGAGTATGTGGATCAGTAATACGGCCAGCGCTTTAGTCATGCTTCCAATTGGTCTTTCTGTGATCAATTTGCTGATTGATGATGCCGATGGTTTTACCAAAAACGACAGGAACTTTGCGTTAAGCGTCATGTTGGGAATTGCTTACGCAGCCAACTCCGGAGGAATTGCGACCATCATTGGAACTCCGCCAAATTCGGTGCTCATCGGTTTTCTGGAAAACGAATACAACACTACAATTTCCTTTTTGAATTGGATGGTCATGGGCCTTCCCTTTTCCATAATCATGATTGGCTTGGTTTACTTTATTCTAGTGCACGTGGCCTTTCCAAACCGCCTGAAACGCTTTGATGCGTCCAAAGACCTCATCGATTCAGAATTAAAAAAACTAGGTGGTTTAAGCCGAAAAGAAAAGCAAGTATTAGCCGTATTTGCTGTAGCCATAAGCCTTTGGATCTTTAGAGGAGTCCTGAATGCTCAATTTCCTGGCTTAGGGCTGACCGATACAGAAATTAGTATGTATGCCGCAATTGCGCTCTTTGTTATACCCAATCGATTCTCTAAGGGGCAGTTTATTTTAGAATGGCAAGACACCTCAAAACTAGCTTGGGGAATCTTGATCCTCTTTGGTGGAGGCCTGGCGTTGGCTTCTGGTTTATCTCAAGCTGGTATCATAACTACCATTGCGAATTATATCGCAGCGATGGATGGATTGAGCACCACCACCATTGCCATTTTGATCATTGCCGTAATGCTCTTTATGACCGAATTAATGAGCAACGTAGCATTAGTGGCAATTTTTGCACCTGTTGTTGCCGGAATCGCTTTAGGACTTGATATGCCCATGGAGCATTTGCTCATTCCTGTGGCTATGGCTTCTAGCTGTGCGTTTATGTTGCCGATGGCCACTCCGCCAAACGCCATTGTCTTTGCCAGTGGATACATCAAGATCAAGGACATGGTACGGGCAGGATTCTTCCTGAATCTGCTGGCCGTTGGACTGCTGTTTATATTTCTTAAACTGGTGATTCCTTTTGTTTTCTAAGCTGGGTTCAATCAGGTCAAATCAAAAAAAATACACAGAATACCGCAACGCATTAGCGACAGGACTTTTTTATTTATACATTTGAATCAATGAATCCCTCTGCAGCTGGTTGGATAGATAAATTTTTTCACGAGTTTTCAAATGAAGACCTCTTAGTCCCTTTTGAACCCAAAGGACATTTCTATACCCAATTGCGAAAAACGGGCTTTGTTTACGGCAACTCTGTCGCTGCCTTGGTCAATAAACCCATCAGTGAGCTTAATCTCACGGCTGCAGAGTTAAACAAAGCCAACCTACTCCACAGTCTTTACGTAATCTATTACAAGCAAACCCAAGTTTCTAATGTCAAAAAGTTCTTAGAACACGCCATTAGCTTCTATCGGGAGATCGATCGCGGTCGCATGAGTCTGCTTTCTAAACTATCCTTGGGTAAATCGGTTAGTAAGAATCTAGAGAAGATCTTATCTGCTCGAATTTTGGAGAGTGATGCCACATTAAAAAAAGAACAGACCTACGCATTTTCTAATGTACTCTTGGCCACGGATCTGTTGACCTATCAGATCTATTGTGATTCTCCGATGTTGGCGAAGAACTATGCCACTTCTTTGGAAAAGGCCATTGCCACCTATTGCTTCGGAGCTTTACAATCCAAAACCAAACAAGATAAATACGATATACTGCTCTTAGAGCTGTTTGAAATGGCTGGATTGAGCACCACAGCGGCTCCCTTAGAAATGTTCTTTAGCGACACGCATATGACCCTAACAGCACCTTATTTGTTAGACCTCTGCTGTATGGCCATTAAAGACGATTTAAAGGTAGAACCCTCCGAGCGTGAGTACATCTTGCATTTGGCCATTCAATTGGGCTTAGAACAAGAAGAAGCGCTTGTAGCTTTGGATGAGCTTGAACTCTTTATGGAAGAGCATGAGAATGCTATTCACTTTTTCAATCACACGCATCCGGTTCAGCATTTCTATAAGCAGACCAGTAGCACTGTAGAACGCTTGATTTTACGCAACAAAAAGCGCCTCATCAAAGAGCTCAGCGAAAGCGGAGAGCTGCTTGTGCTTTTAGGGCAATCGACTATACGTGAATTGGACGCTAAAGAAAAAGACAAGGTCAAAGATCAACTTCTGGATATGTTCAAAAGCATTCCTTCACTGACCATATTCCTTTTACCTGGCGGAAGCCTTTTATTACCACTTTTTATCAAGTTTATTCCTAAACTGCTTCCCTCAGCATTCAACGAGAATCGCATTGACGACGACAAATAAAAAAACCCTCGCTTAAAGCGAGGGTTTTTCTTTACGAAAGGTTTGTCGTAATTATTGCTTCACAACACGTTTAACCGTTTGTCCTTGATCTGTGATGATCTGAACAAAGTATAGTCCTGAAGCCACATCGTTTAGGTTGAACTGGATTTCAGCTCCAACACCTTGTACGTTTAGTCTCTTAATCAAACGTCCGTTTACGTCATAAAGGTTCACGTCTTCAACAATCGCAGTACTGCGGTTGCGAAGGGTCAAATCTCCTTGACTTGGGTTCGGATATAGTGTGATCACATTGTCAATTCCAAATTCGTCTACACTCAATACTCCTTCTACAGTTAGGGTAAACGTACAGTCGCTAGAGTTTCCTGCAGCATCTGTAGCAGTAAGTGTTACGGTATAATCTCCAGGTCCTAACTCAGCACCTACCGCAGGATCTTGCGTAATTGTTGGATCCTCTGGACAGTTATCTGAGAAAGTAGCAGATAATGAGTAATCTGGAACTACATAGGGTAGTCCGTCTTCAATTACATATACTTCATCTTCAGGGCAAGTGATCTCAGGAGCAATGTCCTCAGCAATTACTTGTGTAAGTGTACGTGGCGCAACACAACCAGCAAAGCCAATTCCGATGCTCTCGTTAGGCTCCCCGTAAGAAGCTTCCAAACAAGTGTTTGGCCAGTCTAATGCGCTGTCTGAATCTCCGTTACGTTGGAAAGAGTCGTTACAGTTTGCTGTTAGCGCAGCACCTGCACCTATCCAGTCAAGATCGGCAGCAGTAATATTGAATCCAGCTACATTGATATCGAAAGTTGCAAGCGTTGCACTGTCTACGTTCCAGAACGCAGAGTCTACTACGTTTCCAGAAGGATCTAGAATAAGGATCCATCCTGAATCAGGAGCATCGTTATCCCACCATAGGTTACTACCCCAGTAGTCCGCGTCACCTGCAGTATCGTTCCAAGCAATGGCTTCATCTTCATCCATAACACCTAAAGTCTGAACCACTGGGTTCACGGTGTTGATGTTAGAGAATGGCTCTTCACTAACTACTACTCGGTATCCGGTGTAATCAGTTTGTACTCCTACGTTTTGGATCTCAAAACGGTCTGGAGTTTCTAGAGTTACTTCAGAAATTACCAATTTAGACAAGAAGTCATCAGCAGTCTCTTCAGCCCATAGATCAACAGAACCTGTTGGAGTGAATGTGTAGTCAGTACCTTCAAATAAGAAAGCTCCACCTACCTCAGCATCAAACCAACGAATGTTGTTAGCAGGATCTGAAAGTGTTGCAGTTACAGTCACCTCATCTCCGATACATACGTCAGTAACACCAGTTGTCAATGGAGAATCCGGAGTCGCCAATACTTCGATATCATCTGTTGCTACAGAAGCCGAAGCACAAGCTGAATCTCCAATTTCATAAGTGATTGTGTGAACTCCAACACCAGCCACAACTGGGTCAAACGTATAGGTAAGTCCGTCTCCGTTGTCAGTAACACCAGGACCGCTGTATACACCACCAATTGGGCTACCAGCACCTGTTACTTCAAAAGCCTCTTCAGTAGAACATACGTCTGAAGGAGCAGTAAAGTTAGCTTCTCCAGAAGGAGTGTCGAAGTTCTCAGTTCCATCAGCAACACTGAAAGAAGAACCTTGAATGGCGTTGATACCAAGACCACGCTTAGCAAACGCATCCCAAATGATACATTCGTTAGCACCTCCGTAGATCGCAACGTCTGCCGCTAGAATAGCGTCACGACCGTCTACGAATCCAGGGCTACATGGTTGAAGCTTCATCGCTTCCGTAACAAGGGCGATTGCCATTACGTTACCAGCATCTAAAGAAGCATCTCCAGTAAAGTTGTAAATATCAGCATCCCATCCGTTAGCGTCAATCAAGCCCCAGGTCATTTCCCAAAGCATCATGGCCCATACAGATCCTACTCCGTGAGGAACAGCAGACGACTGAATAAAGTCATATGTCTGTGGGTTAATGTTCATATCAGTACTGTATGGGAAAGGACGAATCCCAGCTCCATCAGGACCTTCATTAAATAGGTAAGTACCTACTCCGCGTGGATCTACACCAGCGTCTCCTGGCTCCATAGTCATTACAAGACCGTACCAGTCAGACCATCCTTCTCCCATCTGCTCAGAGTTACCTAAACATCCAGCAGCTCCTGGTCCACCAGTCAAACGGTTAGAAATACCATGTCCGTATTCGTGGATAATTACAAGGTTGTCATAGTCACCGTCACGAGATCCACAAGTATACATCTGCATACGTGGGTTTCCTCCGTCTGGTGGAGTTCCGAAGTTTGCGTTACAAGTTCCAGAACCGTCTTGGGCTTCAGAATCTACAGAGTCTCCTCCGATTCCACCACCACCGTAGTTATTTTCTTGGAAGTTACCTCCAGCTTCATCAAAACCATACTGATACAATACATCGTGAATGATGTTAGTCCAGTAGAAAAGGTTTGTTACTGCCGCAGCTTCGTATTGGTTTGCAGCAGAGTAAGCGATATCCCACTCGAATCCTACACCACCGAAGAACAGGTCAGATCCACCGTCAGGCTGGAATCCTACATTGTCTCCATCTTCATAAGCGTTAGCATTGTTACCACGAGTTGTAGTAAACTCGGCTCCAGCAACACCGTTGGTATCGTGCCATCCAAATGGAGAAGCCGTTGGGTCTGCAGGATTTACTTCAAAAGTACGGTCTCCGAAGAATGGACTTTCTAGCGGTAAAGCGAAAACTTCATAACACTCAACGCATCCACCAGCATCAGCAGCAGACTTGTCTACAGCAGGCTGAAGATTTAGGTTGAAGTTGGCTCCGTGATCGTGTCCACTGTGATCGTGATCTGCATGGTCGTGTTCAAATTCACAGCTTACCATCCAGTTTACGCGGTCAATGATTTGACCAGTGCTAGCATCTACACGAACGGACCACCAGTTTTGCTGGCCGATCTCTAAAATAGAAAGGTCCCAAGCAAGAGTAATGTCTCCTTCTTCTGATTTCTGGTAAGTAAGCGCTACTGGAATCTCTAAAAGCGAGATACCACCGTCGCTCATTAGCATTTTTGGAGATCCTTCAGACAGATCCTCAACGATAGAGAATGATTTTGTCGGCGTGTAACCCAATGCATTAGCTGCTGCAGCGATAGCTCCATCAGCTGAAAGGCCTGGACTGGTCATTCCACTCGACTTGTCAATCGATTGTGAAACAAAACCGTTGTTCATTTTCAATAGTGTTCCATCTGGCATGATGTGCGCAGAGGATTCTGAACCATAAACAGGAATTCCATTTACAAGTTGTCGGTAGTAAACGTGAGTAATTCCACTCACCTTACTAACGTTTTGGTTTGTAATCTCGAACTCAATGTCTTGAGACGTCAGTCCGTGATTTTCTTTTTGTTGGCTTAAGTAGTTAGAGATGGTTGTTGTTGCATCCTGAGCGAATGATTGCAGCGTGAACAAACTGCATAACCCAAGGAGTACAACCAGGGTACATTTTTTCATAGAATTTTGATTTAGCGTTTTTGTTATTCTAAACGTGCTCTAAAGTATTAAAAAAACTATGAATTTGATAACAGAAATTTAACAAAAACTATCAAATGTTAGTTTTTTTAACATTTGGGAATAATTTTGTTTAAACTTTCGCTATCAAGGTATTACACCCTTACTCCAACCAAAGTTTGAAGTCTTTAACTCGTTCGCGTGCCACGATAACGTCCTGATCCTTATAGCTCTCTAACTTAATTTGCAAGCGGGAGTTTGTATAAGAAATGATGTCTTTTATCGCATTGATGTTGATGAAGAACTTTCTGTTGATACGGAAAAAAGTTGCGGGTTCTAACTCGTCTTCCAACTGTTCTAAAGTA
The DNA here is from genome assembly GCF_965601605.1 of Gilvibacter sp. GTDB lineage: Bacteria > Bacteroidota > Bacteroidia > Flavobacteriales > Flavobacteriaceae > Gilvibacter. Next base: position 60,638 of record NZ_CBFCWJ010000040.1, read on the forward strand.
GTATCCAGCAGGTAGTCTCGCCCTTCAAAAGTATGGGCATAGGTGCCTTTATTCTCACTGTAGAAGCATTCGATCTCATCTACCGGAATCATGCGTAAATGCTGTCCAATCTTAACGGTAAAGCGCTTTTTGTACTCCCGCTCTACCGGGTTGGTCAATAACTTTTTGATATCCTCAAAGTTGAGTTGCACATTGGAAGTTTGCTTTTGCTGATTCTTGTATTGGTTTATGGCCGAGATCAGCTCGTCTTCATCAATTGGCTTGAGCAAGTAATCAATACTGTTCAATTTAAAAGCTTGCAAGGCGTATTCATCATAAGCCGTGGTGAAGATAATTGCACTGGTAATATCGATTTTATCAAAAATCTCAAAGGAGAGTCCGTCACTCAATTGGATGTCTAAAAAGATGACTTCTGGATGCGAATTCTCCGAAAACCAGGCTATGGATTCTTCAACAGAATGCAATAAGGTCAAAACCTCAACATCTTGCGCTTCTAGCATGCGTTTTAAACGGCGTGCTGACGGCTTCTCGTCTTCAATGATTAATACTTGCATAATAGATTTACGGTAGGTTAGTAATTTAAGTGCTGTTCTTCTTCCTCTTCTTCTCGCATGAATTCACGGATCTTGCGCTCTTCCCAGTTTTTAATGAAGCCGAGTTTATCACTAAAGACCCACAGTCCGTGAAAGAACAGACCAATTCCCCAGAAAAGCGGTGTGGTAAAGATAGACCAGTGCGGGATCTCAAAACCGATGTTCCCTTCGTTAAAAACCAATACTCTAATTAAAATGATGGCCGTATTCACAATTAGGTAAACCACTAGGTGGTTGTAGAACCCTTTTATGTTTTCTACCTTTTTCTTGGCGCGACCGTATTTAGACTCTGTATATTTTTCCATGATTGATAAATGTTGTTTGCTTATTCCCAGCGTTGGCTGGAATTGTAATTCTTATCCGTATCCCAGTTGATCTTATCATCCCAGGACTCCTCCTCTCGTTGACCTCCATTTTCATGGAACTCTTCCTCACGCATGAATTCGCGGATCTTGCGTTCTTCCCAATCGCGGTTGAACACCGGGCTTAATCTAAAGGCTTTAATGGCGTGGAAAACCAACCCGATTCCCCATCCAAAGGCAGCCCACAAAAACCAGACGTAGCTAAATCCGTTGGTCGTGTAATTGATCCAAGCCAAAAATGGAATGATGATCAAGTACCACATCAGGCTGGTATAGAACTTTTTAAGCTCTTCCACGCGTTCTTTAGCGCGGATGTATTTGTTTTGATTTTTAGGACTGTTACTCATGATTTTTAAATTTGATACTCAAAGATATTTAAGGACTCGGGCTGCGACAATTCTTTAGGACCGAACGGTCGTTTTTTACTGCTGAATTGTATTAGAGATCATCTTTGTCCATAAACTCACGGATCTTGCGCTCTTCCCAGTTCTTACCCAGAAGCGGATTGTAACTAAATACTTCCATGGCATGGCCTACGACTCCCAGTCCCCATCCGCCAATTGGAAACAAGGCCCAAGGAAAATCTGTAGACATTAAGTTCAAATAAATAAAGATGGGCACAAAGATCAAATAGATGGCAAAATGCACATAAAATCCTTTGATCTTGTCTACGCGCTCTTGGGCACGCAGGTAACGTTTTTCACTGATATATTCTTGTTGTGTATTCATTGTAGTTGCTTTTTGTTTAGTGAGCAGTGGTATGGCCACTACAAACTCTTTGTTGACTTCTGAGATCAAAACGGGTCGATCTGTCAATAGTTGATAACGTTGTCTGATATTTTGCAATCCTACTCCACTACTCTTTTTGACTACCTGTTTGGGTTGAATATTGTTTTTAACCACCAAGGCGCCGTCTTGTTCATAAATAGTGATCACCAAGCGTTTACTGGGTGTCACCATATTGTGTTTCACCGCATTCTCCAACAGCAGCTGCAAACTCAAAGGCACTACTTTGGCATCTGGGTTTTTTAGGTTTTGCGGCGGATTGTACTCAATCGCTTCTTCAAAACGCATCTTGAGTAGCGAAATGTAAAGCTGTGCAAAATCCAGTTCTTCCTGAAGCGTTACTAGGTCTTTGTTCTTCTGCTCTAAAACATATCGGTATACCTTTGAGAGCGAAGTGGTGAACTTGGTCGCCGCTTTGGGATTCTCTTCAATCAGGCTGGTGAGCACGTTCAAACTGTTGAACAAAAAGTGCGGATCCAGCTGATTTTTCAAAGCGTCAAAACTCGCTGCTGCAGATCCTGCGATCTTCTTTTGCTCCTTGACCTGGGTATCACGGGTAAACTTGTAATAGTAGAAGGTGTAATAAATGGTGAGCATCACCACGGTGATCATCAGGGCCACCATATAGTACTCTGGCTTTTCAGAGGCTAAAAAGTCCCTGATGGCCTTTCCTTCTAAAATTGTGTGAATGAACAATCGGATCACCGCAATGGCCACAATGGTTGCTCCAATGCTGGAAAGGATCGACTGGATCAGGTTTTTCGCTTTAAAGAACTGCTTTCCGTATTTATTGACAAAGTGACTGATGATGTACCCGTTGAGCACAAACAAGACCACAGAATAAATTTGATTGATGGTGAATTCTGTCAACAGCTTGCCAAAGGATTCTATGCGCCATCCCAACATATAGCTGATGATCATCAGCACGATGAAGATGATTATTCCGAATCCAAAACCGCGGATTGCTTCTTTAAAGAATCGAGTCATAATTAGTTATTACAAGTTCTGTCAATTACTTCAAGGCCGTAGTCTTTTCCGTGCTGTGGATAGAACTCTTCACTAGCCTGAAAGTTGTCATATAAAAGTATGGCTTTTTGCAAATCTTCACAGAATTCTGCGGGATCTTGTCCAAAAAAGCGCGCTGCGCCCATATCCCATTCCAGTTTCCCCATGGCAACACGAGGATTGTTCGGATCGATTTTAGCTGCCTTCTGATAAATGGCTGCTACTTTGGGTGCATACTGCATGCCGTACTTTTCACCATCAAAAGCTACCCAAGAGGTATACCATTGCGCCTCTACTACCAGCAATTCTGGATTGTTCGGGCTTACTCCTTTAGCTAGATTTAAATATTCCTGAGCTTTGTTGAGCATGGCGGTTCTCTTGTCCAAATCCATTTCTTCATAGCTCTCAATGGTAATGATCAAGGCTACGTAATAAGCGGGTAACCATTGGTCAGTTTCTACATTAGATATGCGTTCAAAAATGTTTGAAGCTTCTAATGGTTTGTCTTCTCCCCAAGTGGTCAGTGCTTTTTGCATACCCTTTTGGTAGGGAGTTTGTGCTGTGACACCAAAGGCCACAGAGATCATTAAAGCGAAAGTAAATACGAGTGTTTGCATGACTGTTGTGATTAATATGTCGTAAATATCTGGTCTTGTTAGTGCATTTCACACTTAAGTAGACCCAACTGTTGTTTTTTGCTGATGAAGTGTAGTTCTGTCTTAGAGGTTGTCCAATTGGTTGTCTGTTCCGTCATCGGAGATGGTCCAAAAGAAGCCGACAAAGAAGAACTGATCTGCTGCCGGACGCAGGGCTCGGCGATCAAATTGACCGTTTGCATTGGGCGTGTTGGCGTACTGATACCCGTTCACATTTTTAAAGCCCAGCATATTGTTTACCGAGAAGTACAAGATCTTTTGTTGGTCAATGAGATAAGCCCAATTAAAACTCAGACTGTGAAAGTCCTTGGTCTTTTCTTGTAAAAATCCAGGCCTGTTCAGATCCGTATAAGTTCTTCCACTACTGTATTGATAGCTCCAACCCAACTGACTCTTTAGCTTATCTACCCAAAGTTTGGTCACCACAGAGAGGTTATGTGTATTGGCAAAATTAGGTGTGGCTGCTGTTGGAAAGTTTTGATACTGTCGCTCGGTATCCAAATAGGAATAACTCACCCAATAGTCCAGATTCTTAATGGACGTATTATCCCTCCAAAAAAGATCAAAGCCTTGCGCGTAGCCGTCTCCAGCGTTTCCAAATTGACTTTCAAAACCGGCCATTTCCGTGTCAAAAGTGACCAGATCATTATAGTCTTTGCGGTACAGCTCTGCTCTGAAGATCTTTCCTTCATGGCTGAACTGATAGTTTAAGATATAGTGTTGTGTCATCTGCGGATCCAATCCTGGGGAAAACTTTAAAAAGTCATTCCCAACCTGCTGATAAAAGTTTCCGTAAGCCAAAGACAGTTGACTGTGTTTCCCTGTTTTATAGGCTGATGAAACTCGCGGTGCAATACTAAAACGGTCATTGGCTTGGGTGTACTCCCCACGCAGTCCGACCTTTACAGCAAACTTTTTGGAGAAAATGATATCGCTCTCCGCAAAGGCTGCACTGATGTTATTATTGAAGCCGTAATCCACATTAAAGTCTGGATTGTTGAAATTCTCATCAAAATCGGTCCAAAACTGTTCGGCTCCAAAAGCCAACTTAAACCTACTGTTGAATCGCTTTCTCACCTTTGCTTTTGCGTGAACGGAATATTCCGTGTTGTCTATATTGTTGTCAATGATGGTCACATCGGTATTGGCAACGGTAAAACTTCCGCCCAGATCCAACTTCCAACCGTTGTCAAAGCGTTTGTAATAAGAGCTGTTGGTGTACCAGTTTCTGTTCTTTAAACGAAAGAACAAGCCTTCCTCAAGGTTAATATCCTCCTGAGTCAAGCTAAAGTTTGAACTGTCAAAAGCCGTGTAGACCTTTAAGAGTCCGTCTCCTATCTTGTGACGATATACCGCCTCCCCTGCAAAGGTTTCAAAAGGCTCATCCCAATCATTTCGATCTGGATAAACCACTAAATAAGGTGCTAGATTGATGTAAGAAGCATTAAAACTCACCGAACTCTTATCCCAAAGTTTGGTGTGTCCCAAAGAACCTCCCACGGTCATAATGGCTATGTCTGTTTTATTCTGGACAGGCTCATCAATGGTATTGAGCAAAAGCACTGAAGACAAGCCCTGCCCGAATTCCGCAGAATATCCGCCGGTAGAAAAAGTGATCCCATCAAAGAGAAATGGCGAATAGCGTCCGCGAGTTGGAATGTTATTGGTTGTAGGCGTGTAGGGCGTAAAAACACGGATCCCATCTATAAAGATTTGTGTTTCTCCAGCATCACCACCACGAACAAAAAGACGGCCGTCTTCAGAAACCGTGGTGGTTCCTGGTAAAGTTTGCAGCGCTCCGACAAAATCACCCAAGGCGCTTGCTGTGGTAACCACGTCCAAAGGTTTTAAAACGGAGACCTTGCTATTGTCTCCGGCTTCAAAGGTTCCCGCAGACAGCACCACAGTTTCCAATGCATTAAGGTCTTCTCGTAGTTTAAGTGTAAGACCATTCATTGCCGTGATCTCTGCAGCATATTCCAAGGTTTCAAAACCAATGTACGAGATCGAAAGTGTTTGTACTCCTGTTTCTTCGGATTCAAAACTGAAGCTTCCATCGGCGGCAGTGGATGCCCCGTCATAGGTTCCTACTAAAAAGACATTGGCTCCCTCTACCGGGTTTCCGCTAGGATCAGTAACTGAACCGTTTACTGTAGTTTGCCCAAAAGCCTGGATTAAAAACCCTAAACAGGAGATTAAAAATAAGACGAGTGATTTGGTGAATTTTCGCATGAGCGCTGATTTTCATTTTTTGATTGATGGTTCAAAGATGCAGCTGCGAAATCAGTCCGACTAAAAAATCCGACTGAACTGTAAAAAAGGAAGGCTCAACTGAAAAAGTGGTATCTTTAAGGGTAACCAATTTGAAAAAGAAATGCGAAAAATTACACTATTATTGACCATTTGCTTTGCCTTGTTTCAGGCCAAAGCACAAGACACCTTTTCTATTGTAGCCGTTGACCCAGCCACTGGTGAAGTAGGCGCGGCTGGCGCATCCTGCGTAGATGGCGTTGGAGACCTTGGAGGACTCATTGACATTATCAGCGCCATTATTCCGGGCCGTGGAGGAATCAACTCTCAGGCTTATGTTTGTATCCCGAATGCCAACTTAGCCAACGGGATCGAGCAAATGGAAGCTGGGGCTTCTCCAGCAGAGATCATCTCATGGCTCTTTGCCAATGACAGTTTCCCTTGTGGTAGCGGTGGACCTTTTGACGACCCAACCTTCCGCCAATACGGAATTGCGGATTTCAATCCAGATACAGGAGCTCCGCGTACAGCAGGATATACAGGATCTAGTGCAGACGATTATAAGGACGATATTCAAGGCCCAACCTACTCTGTACAAGGAAACATTTTATTGAACGCCACAGTTTTAGAAAATATGGAGGCGAATTTTGTGAGCACCTCAGGAACCTTGGCCGATAAGCTTATGGCTGCCATGCAAGGAGCAAACTTTGCCGGCGCCGATGCGCGTTGTTTGGACCGAGGAACTTCTTCAACTTCCGCCTTTTTGCAGGTGTATCGTCCAGACGACACTCCAGGGAATCCTTACCTGCGTTTGAATATTGAAGAAATGCCTTTTGGAGAAGAGCCAATAGATTCCTTGCAAACGCTTTATGATGCCTTCTTGTCTGTAGAAGAGAACAGTTTGGATCTGCAATTGCGTGCCTTCCCAAATCCTGCTTCAGAATTTGTGACCATTGCTCACAATCCAAACGTGGTGGTAAATACGTATACAGTATATGACATCAGCGGTAAACGTCTCAATATTGAGCCAGAATCACAAGGACAAGGCCAAGTGCGTTTGTCAGTAGCTGATCTGCCTAAAGGTGTTTACTTTGTACAAGTAATGGCAGACGGATATCGCCAGACCATCAGCTTTATCAGGTCTTAAAGCACACAACTAACTAAACAATTAAACTATGACCGATGCAGAAAAGATTGAAGCCTATATAGCCAAAAACAATCATTGGGAGCAGGAACTCACCCAACTCCGCAGCCTTTTGCAACAAACCGAGGCCGTAGAAACGGTTAAATGGGGCATCCCCACCTATACCGTTGGGGGCAAGAATGTTATGGGTATCGGTGCCTTTAAGAACCACTTCGGATTGTGGTTTTTCAACGGATCTTTTCTAAGCGATCCAAAAGGTGTCTTGCGCAATGCTCAGGAGGGTAAAACTCGTGGGATGCGCCAGCTCAACTGGAATTCTTTAGCTGAAGTTGATTTTGATATGGTCAAGGCTTACGCTTTAGAAGCCATCGAGAATCAAAAACAAGGTAAAGAGATCAAACCCCAGCGCAAGACAAAGACTTTGGTGATTCCTATAGAATTACAAACTGCCTTTGATCAAGATGCTGGTTTAAAAACAGCTTTTGATGCCTTAACTCCCGGTAAGCAACGGGAGTACGCAGATCATATTGGGAGTGCAAAACAAGAGAAAACCCGGTTGAGTCGCTTAGAGAAATGCCGCCCAATGATCAATGCCGGCGCGGGATTACACGATAAATACAAGAACTGTTAAGCGTCTATGGCTGGAAAATCCTTTAGGTCTTCAAGGAGGCAAATATCGGCCTACCTCAGAAGAGCGCTCTGGGTAACCATTGCCTGGGTGCTAATCAGCAATGTCATGTTCTTTTATGAGTACAGCATTTTGGCGAGCAACCGAGTGCTGACTACGGAATATGACTTTTTGTCTAATTTCATTGCCAATTTGATCATCTCCACCTCTGCAGGGATCATTGGAGGGCTTGTCACCATTCATTTAATGGAACGCGCCCTGCGCAGGTTCTCCTTCATCAATGCCTTTTTGATCATTTTGGTGATCTATACCATAACCGCGTTTCTGGTCAGCGCAGCGGGCAACATCTATTTGCAAGGCCAGAACTTGGACCTTCCCATTTACGATGAGGATGTTTTGGAAGAGACCTTCTTCTTTTTCTCCAGTTGGATGTTTGTAAAGAATTACCTGATTTGGCTATTTATCGTCTTGGTTACACTGATAATCCTAATGGTGAATGATCGTTTTGGCCCGGGAGTATTTCCGGACTATTTATTGGGTAAATATTTTAGGCCCAAGCAGGAGCGGCGCATTTTCATGTTTGCCGACATTCGCAATGCCACAGGAATTGCGGAGCAACTCGGAGAGGCGCGTTACTTTAATTTTCTCAAAGACTTCTTTAGAGATATCGCTCCCGCTGTAGTGCGCACCTACGGTGAGGTCTATCAATACGTAGGCGACGAAGTAGTTTTGAGTTGGAAGATGAAACGGGGTCTAAAGAATTCAAATGCCCTGGTGTGCTACTACCTCATGAAGGAACTCATCAGCAATAAAGCATCAAAATACGAAGCTAAATACGGACTGGTACCTGAATTCAAAGTAGGCTACCATTGTGGAAACGTAATGAGTGGTGAATTGGGCCAAATAAAGCGGGAGATCGCCTTTTCTGGAGATGTGCTCAACACTGCCGCTCGTATTCAAAGCAGCTGCAACTCCTTGGGTGTTGATATTCTCGCCAGTGAGGATTTTGCGCAACTGCTGGTCAAATTGCCTGAGGGGATCTCAGAAAAGAACCTAGGAGCGCATCCGCTAAAAGGAAAATCAGAGTCTTTGACCTTGGTCACCTTTACGGAACAATAATTGATTCAACCTACAAAACTTATAATTATGAAAGCAGATACTTATACTAAAGTAGTCTTAACTGTTATTGCAGTCTGTCTCACCGTGAACACAGCCATGAAATTGGATTTGATGCCCAAGGCCTATGCCGATAACGGCTTAAACGATCTCAAACCACATTCGCAGTATGGCTTAGTGCCGCTTAATGAGAACGGCTTGGTTGAAGTGAGCATAAAGGACATCAATACCTATGATGAACTCTATGTAAATTTACGTGGCGTAGACACCTCAGAAGAAGTGAATATCAATGTAAAAAGTATAGACACCTCTGATGAATTAGATGTAAACATTGATGAACTTGGTGGAACTTGGCTCAATCCTGGCGGGCCAATTAAAGTACAGGTTCAGAACTAGTTACAAATTAATGCGCGTATTTTTAGCAGAAATCCTGTAACAAAAGTCTTGCAAAGAGAACAAACCAATGAAGTTAATTCGCAGTTTACAATAGATCAAATGCAAACTGTAGAAAAACCTCTAACACTAACAATCAACCTTTGGATCAAAACCTGAAACATAGTTTTGTAAAACAGCTCGAAGAGCATCAAAACGTGGTTCATAAAATATGTCGACTGTACACCCGAAATCAGGATGCGCACAACGACCTATTTCAGGAAATCACAATACAACTGTGGAAGGCTTATCCTAAGTTTCGCGGGGATGCCAAGTTTAGCACTTGGATGTATCGCGTGGCCCTGAACACGGCAATTACGCTTTATCGTAAGAGCAAGAAGGGCGTAGCGACACAGGAATTTGAAGGAGTTAGTTTTAAGATCGCGTCGGAGAAGTACGATGATACCATCGAGGAACAATTGAAGCTGATGTACGCGGCAGTAAAGGATTTGAATGACATTGACAAGGCCTTGGTGTTCTTGTATTTGGAAGACAAGTCTTATCGTGAAATCTCTGAAACCATGGGTATTTCAGAAGTTAATGCTAGAGTAAAGATGAACAGAATAAAGGAAAAGTTGCGTAAAATTTTAAATCCGTAGGAATTATGGATCAACTCGAACTTTTAAAAAAGCAATGGCAAGCACGGGAGCATGAGCTACCGAAGCTGAGTTTTGACGACATCTATCCAATGATATTGAAGAAGTCTTCTTCAGTTGTCAAATGGATCCTGATCGCCTCTGTGATCGAGATCGCCATCTGGATCGGTCTTAATTTCTTGATTCCAGAATCGAGTAAGACCATCAATCAAGGTATGGGCCTAAGCCGCGCCTTCACTATGGTCAACGTAATCCATTACACCATATTTGCAGGTTTTATCTACCTCTTCTACAGAAATTACCAAGCCATTAACAGCACCGATACGCTCAAGGAACTAATGCGTAAGATCTTGAAGACCCGTCGTACCGTGCGCTATTTTGTCTACTACAATATCGGCACCTCCGTAATCACTTTGATCGCAGTGAACATTTATTACTATTTCAACAAAGAACAGCTTTATGGACTCTTAAAAGCAACCTTCCCAGAAGGCTATGCAGAGGTTGATCTGGCCAGTTTCACCAGCGTGTTCTTTATATCTCAGATCATTGTTGGCATTCTATTTATTGGCTTTATTGCCCTGATCTACTATCTAGTATACGGCTTGATGTTGCGCAGACTTAAGCGCAATTATGTCGAATTAAAAAAGATGGAAGTCTAAGAACTAATCCTGACGGTAGCGACGTTTTTTATTGAGCTCTTCTGCCTGAGCCAACTCCTCTTGAGGAATTACTTTTAAGAAGGATGGATGTTGTTCGATGGCATACTGCAGTTTTTCTACTATGGAATCCACGGAATCATTCTCATAATCGATTTCCAACGGCTCCTTGATTACCATAGATTGCAAGATATTGCGCTTTTTAATGCGCAGTCCTTTACGATCAAAGGAACGTCTAAACCCATCAATTACTATAGGAACTACCAGAGGTTTGTTTTGTTTAATGATATGTGCCGTACCACGACGAATAGGTTTCCATGGCTTAGTGGTCCCTTGCGGAAAGGTAATTACCCAACCGTCTTCTAAGGCCACAGAAATATTGTTGACATCACTCATCTTTACTTGACGATTGATCTCTTTTCCTTTTTCTCTCCAAGTACGCTCAATACTTACGGATCCCGTATAGGCCAATATCTTTGGCAATAGTCCTGCACTCATGGTCTCCTTAGCCGCCACAAAGTAAAGGTTCAACTTGGGTTGCCAGAGGTAGCCAATATTCTTGATACTATCCACACGGCCGCTGAGACTTGCATTAAACACATGGAACATAGCCACTACGTCTGCAAAATAGGTTTGGTGGTTGGAAACGAATAGCACATTGTTATCTGGCAGATCTTTGATGATCTCCGAACCTTCTATCTGCAATTCATTAAAGCCTTTGAATCTGCGGTGGGTCATGGCGCCCAAAATGCGGATCAACCAACGTTTGATAAATAGAATATGTCCAAATGGATTTCGCTTAAAAAGCCCCATGTAGTTTTCTTTAGCCCGCCAAAGATACGAAAATGACTCTGGTCTTAAAGCTGCTTTAACAGCTCTCTCACCTCATTGAGCATCATGGCCGTAGCACCCCAAACAATATGACCGTTGAGTTCAAAGGCTGGCACCTTGATCTGGTGAGCATATGAGGTTGTGAGCACACGGGTGGTTAAGGGATCATCGGAGAGGAATTGCGGCAGATCCACCTCTACCAAAGCGTCAACTTCTGATTCTTGAAGAATGAATTTTGGCGTGTCTTGAACGATTCCCAAATACGGATGCACATAAAAATTGCTCGGCGGAATATACACATGGGTCAATTCTTTAAGTACGTGAATATCACCTGTGGGAACTCCGATCTCCTCCTCCGTTTCTCTTAAAGCTGTTTGCATCAGATCAGCGTCAGTATCTTCATAACTGCCCCCTGGAAAACCAATTTGAGCCGAATGTACGCCTTTGTAGGTTTTTCTGAGGATGAGCGCAAAGCGTGTTTGCAATTTAAGATCTGGATAAAAAAGTACCATCACCCCCGCTCTGCGTGCCGTTTGCGCCTCAACTGCTTTGCGTTTGAGCTCTTGCAGACGCTCTAGCGGAGCCATTTCCAACTGAGCCGCTTCTCCAGGAAGTGACATCTGCTGAACTTTTGATATTTTTGATGCGAATTGAGAAAAATCCATACTATGCGATTCCTGTTGCTTTTTTGCCTGCTAATTTGCGTTTCGGCTTGTGAAG
>NZ_CBFCWJ010000041.1:0-113623 GCF_965601605.1 Gilvibacter sp.
ACCACCTACAGTGATGTATACCGTGGCCTCGTCACAAGCTACTGGAGTTCCGTCGTCGCATACCGAGTATACAAACTGATCCGTTCCTTCAAAGCCTGGGTTTGGCGTGTATTCAAAGCTACCATCAGCATTAAGTACTAAAGTACCGTTTGATGGGCCGCTTACCGGAGTGGTGTTCACCGTTTGGTTGTCACCCTCTGGGTCGTTGTCGTTGTCCGATACGTTTCCAGTTACCGGAGTATCTGGAGTCGTGTTGTAAGCATCATCGTTAGCTACTGTGATGTTTCCATTGTCATCGTTGATGGTGATGGTCACTACTGCAGTATCACAAAGTGCTGGGGTTCCGTTGTCACAGATCGTGTACTCAAAAGTATCCTCTCCCGTGTATCCTGGGTTTGGAGTATAGGTATACGTTCCGTCAGGGTTAACCACTACCGTTCCGTTGGCAGGATCTGTGTTTCCTGTCACTACGATTGGGTCTCCGTCTGGATCGTAATCGTTTGCAAGTACTGTTCCTGATACTGGAGTGTCTACCTCAGTCGTGTTCGTATCAGCATTAGCCACTGGAGCTTCATTCTCTGGGCCGCTGTCTGGCAATACCTCGATGTATACCGTAGCCGTATCACATGCCTGTGGCGTTCCATCGTCACAAATCGTGTACTCAAAACTGTCCTCTCCAGTGTATCCTGGGTTTGGAGTGTAGGTATAGCTACCGTCAGGGTTAACCACTACCGTTCCGTTTGCAGGATCTGTGTTTCCAGTTACTGTCTGAGTATCTCCTTCAAAGTCCTCGTCGTTAGTCAGTACGTTACCGCTAACTGCTGTGTCCTCAAAAGTGTTGTTGATATCATCAATAGCGTCTGTAGTATTCAAAATACCACCTACAGTGATGTATACCGTGGCCTCGTCACAAGCTACTGGAGTTCCGTCGTCGCATACCGAGTATACAAACTGATCCGTTCCTTCAAAGCCTGGGTTTGGCGTGTATTCAAAGCTACCATCAGCATTAAGTACTAAAGTACCGTTTGATGGGCCGCTTACCGGAGTGGTGTTCACCGTTTGGTTGTCACCCTCTGGGTCGTTGTCGTTGTCCGATACGTTTCCAGTTACCGGAGTATCTGGAGTCGTGTTGTAAGCATCATCGTTAGCTACTGTGATGTTTCCATTGTCATCGTTGATGGTGATGGTCACTACTGCAGTATCACAAAGTGCTGGGGTTCCGTTGTCACAGATCGTGTACTCAAAAGTATCCTCACCCGTGTATCCTGGGTTTGGAGTATAGGTATACGTTCCGTCAGGGTTAACCACTACCGTTCCGTTGGCAGGATCTGTGTTTCCTGTCACTACGATTGGGTCTCCGTCTGGATCGTAATCGTTTGCAAGTACTGTTCCTGATACTGGAGTGTCTACCTCGGTAGTATTGGTATCGGCATTAGCCACTGGAGCTTCATTCTCTGGGCCGCTGTCTGGCAATACCTCGATGTATACCGTAGCCGTATCACATGCCTGTGGCGTTCCATCGTCACAAATCGTGTACTCAAAACTGTCCTCTCCAGTGTATCCTGGGTTTGGAGTGTAGGTATAGCTACCGTCAGGGTTAACCACTACCGTTCCGTTTGCAGGATCTGTGTTTCCAGTTACTGTCTGAGTATCTCCTTCAAAGTCCTCGTCGTTAGTCAGTACGTTACCGCTAACTGCTGTGTCCTCAAAAGTGTTGTTGATATCATCAATAGCGTCTGTAGTATTCAAAATACCACCTACAGTGATGTATACCGTCGCCTCGTCACAAGCTACTGGAGTTCCGTCGTCGCATACCGAGTATACAAACTGATCCGTTCCTTCAAAGCCTGGGTTTGGTGTGTATTCAAAGCTTCCATCTGCGTTCAATACTAAAGTACCGTTTGATGGGCCGCTTACCGGAGTGGTGTTCACCGTTTGGTTGTCACCCTCTGGGTCGTTGTCGTTGTCTGATACGTTTCCAGTTACTGGAGTATCTGGAGTCGTGTTGTAAGCATCATCGTTAGCTACTGTGATGTTTCCATTGTCATCGTTGATGGTGATGGTCACTACCGCAGTATCACAAAGTGCTGGAGTTCCGTTGTCACAGATCGTGTACTCAAAAGTATCCTCACCCGTGTATCCTGGGTTTGGAGTATAGGTATACGTTCCGTCAGGGTTAACCACTACCGTTCCGTTGGCAGGATCCGTGTTTCCAGTCACTACGATTGGGTCTCCGTCTGGATCGTAATCGTTTGCAAGTACTGTTCCTGATACTGGAGTGTCTACCTCAGTCGTGTTCGTATCAGCATTAGCCACTGGAGCTTCGTTCTCTGGGCCGCTGTCTGGCAATACCTCGATGTATACCGTAGCCGTATCACATGCCTGTGGCGTTCCATCGTCACAAATCGTGTACTCAAAACTGTCCTCTCCAGTGTATCCTGGGTTTGGAGTGTAGGTATAGCTGCCGTCAGGGTTAACCACTACCGTTCCGTTTGCAGGATCTGTGTTTCCAGTTACTGTCTGATTGTCTCCTTCAAAGTCCTCGTCGTTAGTCAGTACGTTACCGCTAACTGCTGTGTCTTCAAAAGTGTTGTTGATATCATCGATAGCATCCGTAGTATTTAAAATACCACCTACAGTGATGTATACCGTCGCCTCGTCACAAGCTACTGGAGTTCCGTCGTCGCATACCGAGTATACAAACTGATCCGTTCCTTCAAAGCCTGGGTTTGGTGTGTATTCAAAGCTACCATCAGCATTAAGTACTAGGGTACCGTTAGATGGTCCGCTTACCGGAGTGGTGTTCACCGTTTGGTTGTCACCCTCTGGGTCGTTGTCGTTGTCTGATACGTTTCCAGTTACTGGAGTATCTGGAGTCGTGTTGTAAGCATCATCGTTAGCTACTGTGATGTTTCCATTGTCATCGTTGATGGTGATGGTCACTACCGCAGTATCACAAAGTGCTGGAGTTCCGTTGTCACAGATCGTGTACTCAAAAGTATCCTCACCCGTGTATCCTGGGTTTGGAGTATAGGTATACGTTCCGTCAGGGTTAACCACTACCGTTCCGTTGGCAGGATCCGTGTTTCCAGTCACTACGATTGGGTCTCCGTCTGGATCGTAATCGTTTGCAATAACAGTTCCTGATACTGGAGTGTCTACCTCAGTCGTGTTCGTATCAGCATTAGCCACTGGAGCTTCGTTCTCTGGGCCGCTGTCTGGCAATACCTCGATGTATACCGTAGCCGTATCACATGCCTGTGGCGTTCCATCGTCACAAATAGTGTACTCAAAACTGTCCTCTCCAGTGTATCCTGGGTTTGGAGTGTAGGTATAGCTACCGTCAGGGTTAACTACTACCGTTCCGTTGGCAGGATCTGTGTTTCCAGTTACTGTCTGAGTATCTCCTTCAAAGTCCTCGTCGTTAGTCAGTACGTTACCGCTAACTGCTGTGTCTTCAAAAGTGTTGTTGATATCATCGATAGCATCCGTAGTATTTAAAATACCACCTACAGTGATGTATACCGTCGCCTCGTCACAAGCTACTGGAGTTCCGTCGTCGCATACCGAGTATACAAACTGATCCGTTCCTTCAAAGCCTGGGTTTGGCGTGTATTCAAAGCTACCATCAGCATTAAGTACTAGGGTACCGTTAGATGGTCCGCTTACCGGAGTGGTGTTCACCGTTTGGTTGTCACCCTCTGGGTCGTTGTCGTTGTCTGATACGTTTCCAGTTACTGGAGTATCTGGAGTCGTGTTGTAAGCATCATCGTTAGCTACTGTGATGTTTCCATTGTCATCGTTGATGGTGATGGTCACTACCGCAGTATCACAAAGTGCTGGAGTTCCGTTGTCACAGATCGTGTACTCAAAAGTATCCTCACCCGTGTATCCTGGGTTTGGAGTATAGGTATACGTTCCGTCAGGGTTAACCACTACCGTTCCGTTGGCAGGATCCGTGTTTCCAGTCACTACGATTGGGTCTCCGTCTGGATCGTAATCGTTTGCAAGTACTGTTCCTGATACTGGAGTGTCTACCTCGGTAGTATTGGTATCGGCATTAGCCACTGGAGCTTCATTCTCTGGGCCGCTGTCTGGCAATACCTCGATGTATACCGTAGCCGTATCACATGCCTGTGGCGTTCCATCGTCACAAATCGTGTACTCAAAACTGTCCTCTCCAGTGTATCCTGGGTTTGGAGTGTAGGTATAGCTACCGTCAGGGTTAACCACTACCGTTCCGTTGGCAGGATCTGTGTTTCCAGTTACTGTCTGAGTATCTCCTTCAAAGTCCTCGTCGTTAGTCAGTACGTTACCGCTAACTGCTGTGTCCTCAAAAGTGTTGTTGATATCATCAATAGCGTCTGTAGTATTCAAAATACCACCTACAGTGATGTATACCGTGGCCTCGTCACAAGCTACTGGAGTTCCGTCGTCGCATACCGAGTATACAAACTGATCCGTTCCTTCAAAGCCTGGGTTTGGCGTGTATTCAAAGCTACCATCAGCATTAAGTACTAAAGTACCGTTTGATGGGCCGCTTACCGGAGTGGTGTTCACCGTTTGGTTGTCACCCTCTGGGTCGTTGTCGTTGTCCGATACGTTTCCAGTTACCGGAGTATCTGGAGTCGTGTTGTAAGCATCATCGTTAGCTACTGTGATGTTTCCATTGTCATCGTTGATGGTGATGGTCACTACTGCAGTATCACAAAGTGCTGGGGTTCCGTTGTCACAGATCGTGTACTCAAAAGTATCCTCTCCCGTGTATCCTGGGTTTGGAGTATAGGTATACGTTCCGTCAGGGTTAACCACTACCGTTCCGTTGGCAGGATCTGTGTTTCCTGTCACTACGATTGGGTCTCCGTCTGGATCGTAATCGTTTGCAAGTACTGTTCCTGATACTGGAGTGTCTACCTCAGTCGTGTTCGTATCAGCATTAGCCACTGGAGCTTCATTCTCTGGGCCGCTGTCTGGCAATACCTCGATGTATACCGTAGCCGTATCACATGCCTGTGGCGTTCCATCGTCACAAATCGTGTACTCAAAACTGTCCTCTCCAGTGTATCCTGGGTTTGGAGTGTAGGTATAGCTACCGTCAGGGTTAACCACTACCGTTCCGTTTGCAGGATCTGTGTTTCCAGTTACTGTCTGAGTATCTCCTTCAAAGTCCTCGTCGTTAGTCAGTACGTTACCGCTAACTGCTGTGTCTTCAAAGGTGTTATTAATATCGTCTATTGCATCTGTACAGTTGAACAAGATGTTTACATCAATAGTTGCAGTACAACCATTGGCATCTAAAACTCCGATCACATAAGAACCAGCTTCAAGATCACTGAATGTTGCAGATGCTCCGTATGCTCCACCGTCAATATTATAGGTGTAAGGAGCAGTTCCACCAAGAACCGCAACGGTTACGTCGCCTAAACCTGTACAAACAATATCATTTTGAGTATCAATGCTGATGTCCAATCCGCGTGTTGGTTGCGAAATAGTAGCTGAATCAGTAGCGATACAACCGTTGGCATCAGTAATAGTTACGTCATAAGTTCCGGCAGTTAATCCAGAAATATCTTCCGTAGTCGCTCCGGTACTCCATGCAAAAGTATATGGAGCTGTTCCACCAGTTACAGTTAAATCAAGAGATCCTGTGGCTTCTCCGAAACAAAGCACATTGGTCACGGCAATTCCAGAATCCAATACGTTTGGTTCATCCACAGTAGTTGTGGCCATTTGCTCACAAAGGGTAACCGTATCCGTTACAGTCACTGTGTAAGATCCACCAGGAAGACCACTTACTGTAGCAGTTGTGTCTCCAGTACTCCACAAATATGTAAAGCTTCCAGAACCTCCAGTAACTGCCGCAGTTACTGTTCCGTCTGAATCTCCATTACAAGTTACCGGAGTTGAAGTAGCAGTTACCGCTAGATCTAAACAAGTTCCAGGGTTCACTGTTACGGTAGCAGATTCCACACAACCGTTAGCGTCAGTTACTGTTACAGTATAAGTACCAGCGCTAAGTCCTGTAATTCCTTCTGTAGTTTCTCCACCTGGAGACCAGCTGTAGCTATAAGGAGGAGTTCCTCCGCTCACTACCGCAGTCGCAGTACCGTCTCCTGTTGAAGGACCGCTTTCATCCGTAGCAGTGGCGCTCACGTTTAATGCGCTCGCTGGCTCAGTGATGGTTACACTTTGCTCAACAGGCAAACAAACAGTTCCATCAATAGTTACACTCACGGTGTAAATACCAGCAGGCAATCCGCTTAAAGTACTTGAAGTCACTCCGCTTTCCACAGTTGGAGGTGTAGTGTCCCAAGTGAAGGTAAATGTAGCTCCTGGGTTAGCCACTGAACTAGCACTTACAGTAGCGCTACCCGTGTTATCTCCAGTACAAAGTACATCAACAATATCATCAACTGCGATAACGGCATCACAGGTATTTGAACAATCAATAACTACCCCCTGCTCCAATTCACAACCGTTGGCATCAGTTACCGTAACGGTGTGCGTTCCAGATGGAAGGTTAGTTGCAGTAGCAGTAGTTTGACTACCTGCGGAGGCGCTCCACAAGTAAGTATAAGGAGGTGTTCCTCCGTCTGGAGTAGCTGTTGCTTCTCCATCATTACATCCTTGAGCAGTAGTCGCGTTTTCTTTAGTGATAACGATGCTGATCGGCTCTGGCTCGTCAACAGTAACGGCAGCACTCAAGCTGGCCTCACAACCGTTGGCATCAGTCACAGTTACGTTATAGCTTCCAGAACCTACAGCAGGAAGATCCTCCGTAGTTGCTCCGTTAGTCCATAAGTATGTATAAGGAGGTGTTCCACCACTCACTGTTAAATCTACAGAACCTGAGGCTTCTCCAAAACAAGCAGCGTCTGCAGCAACAGCGCTTAATTCCAATCCAGCAGCTGGTTGATCGATCATAAAAGTGAATTCATCATCACAACCGTTAGCATCCGTTACAATAACGGCATAGGTTCCAGCAGTCAAGCCAGAAATGTCCTCAGTTGTTGCTCCAGTAGTCCATACGTAAGTATAAGGAGCCGTTCCACCAGAAACAGTAATGTCAATAGCTCCAGAGGCTTCTCCAAAACAAGCAACATCGGTGATCACTTCTGAAACAGCGATAGCGCTGTCTGGTTGGAAGATCTCAAAATCTGATTCCAATTCACAACCATTGGCGTCAGTGATCACTACAGAATAGGTTCCTGCAGCCAAACCAGTAATGGTTGATGTGGTTGCTCCTGTGTTCCAGCTGTAGCTGTAAGGAGGTGTTCCACCCTCGACAGTCAATTCGATTGAACCTGTAGCTTCACCAAAACAAAGAACATTATCAATCTTAACGCTCTTGGTCAATTCATCCGGTTGACCAACCGTATAAGTATCTTTAAAGAAACATCCGTTGGCATCAGTAACGTCAACAGAATAATCACCAGCAGCTAAACCTGAAATATCTTCAGTAGTAGCTCCTGTGCTCCAAACAAAGCTGTAAGGCGCTGTACCTCCAGTTACTGTTAGGTCAATGGCTCCTGTAGACTCTCCAAAACAAGCAGCGTCGCTGATATCAGCATCTACCCAAAGCTCTGCATCAGGACCACCAACTACATAACCTGAACCAGAATCTACCTCACATCCAGCAGAATCGGTTACCGTTACCGTGTAGGTGCCGGCAGTTAGACCAGAAATGTCTTCTGTGGTTGCGCCGGTATTCCACAAGTATGTATATGGAGGGAAACCTCCAGTTACTGTAATGTCAATAGCTCCAGTATCTTCACCAAAACAGTCTACATCAGTTATATCGGTCTCAATTGCGAGATCCTCAATCACAACTTCAGTGAAACTCGGTCTGTTCTCACAACCAGTAAAGTTGTTGCGAACTCCGAAGATATACGTTCCTTCACCTAAACCTGAGAATATCGGTGATGCTTGGTAAGCACCGTCATTGATCACATACTCAAAGTCTGCGCCTAGTGGAGCAGTTACTTCTAGGGTATAGGTTCCGTCCGTATTACAATAAACTTCAACAGTCGGATTATCTGGAAGACTATTTACCGTTAAAGTAACACTTGCCGTTCCACAGATATCATCATTGGGTGCAGGAAGACAAACCTCATAAGTAAAGGTCACATCTCCTGTGTATCCTGCTGGCGGAGTATAAGAATACGTACCATCAGTGTTCAATGTAAACGCCAAACCAGCTGGAGATGGTCCTGAAAGCACTGTATAAGTAGATCCATCAGGAACATTATTGTCAATGTTTAGATCTCCTTCAATAGTGGTATCAATACATCCAAGCTTCGTTTGGTCTACTGCGTAAGTTTGTAGAATAAAAAATTTGCCGTCCCCATGGTCACTGGAAGCGGCAACAAATTCAATTCTTGATATTCTAGATCCCGTAGGAGCAATACTATTCAATTCAAAAAGAGCGATGGCGATCGTTTGGCTATTGTCCTGCTCTCTTCCTGACCCCCAATAATCGGTTCCGTCATTAGCAGGAGCACTGAATCCTCCCCCAGTCAAGTTTCCTGAAGTACGCACAAAAGTATCCCCCAATACTTGTTCTGCACCTCCGCCGGCTGGAAATCCAACCATTCTAACATAGTAACAGTTATTTCCACCGCGCTCTGTAACTGCTAAAACACCATCCGCATTAGAAGGCAATGGTGGGTCGTAGAAAATTGTTTGCAACTGAGCATCGGTCTCTTCTTCACCGCCAGTTCCGTTAGCCTCATCAAAATCACCGCAAATATTATCCCCTTGACCTGAAGATGCTTCAAAGTAGTGGTTCAGGTTTTGATCTTGAAAGGTTGCTAGTGCAGCATCATCCCAAGGCGTTGAATCCGTAATATCAAAAGTGGCAGTAACTGAGGTTCCAATGGGTTCCGTTCCATTCAACTTAATGTTGTTGGTGTTATGGCCTGCAGGCCCAAGACGCGTTAACTGATATCCAGAAGGTACAGCGAAGGTATTGTACACTGTAGAACCAATGGTGATGGATTCGATTGTTGCCGGATTGTTGTTTTCCGAAGAATCGATATCACCGTTGCCGTTGGTATCTTGTTCGTCTGACCATTGAAAGGTAACTCCGTCACGAATGGACGGTGATTGGGTTCCAATTTGAGCAAAAGATGGCGCGATTGCCATTATTGCTAAAACCAAAAGAACAACAAATGCTTTTGCCTGTTTCCATGGCAGTGCACTATATGTTGTTTTGGCGTTTAAAGTGGAGTTACTTGCGGGGGTAAAGTAATTTTCTCTCATATAACTTTTAAGATCGCAGCCTAACGCTTCGAATCATAAAATCTCAAAAAAGTCGAGTCCCAACTCGGACTATTTTCAGCAAAAAAACCAATAAAATTTACGTCTAAAGCGAATAAAATTGAGGATTAAATGATTGAATAGTTAGCGTTGTTAATTAAGTTTAAATCAATACGTTTTTATGCGGTAAAAACTATATCTTTTGACTCAAAGGTAGACCGACTTTTTATTATGTAACTATAAATATTTCCTTTTTCTACTAACGGTAAGTTAATATCGACGAACAACCTTATTTTTACGGTTTAACCGCATCAATATGTAGGACAATTGTACGTATACCTACGTAGATAGACTAATAAACAAGGGGTTACGGGAGGATAAGCTGTAAGACTAACAATTGTTCATTTTTAAACCTTTAGACCGAATGAATATCGGCAAAACTCACATAAGAGCAACACATATACCTGTCATATTGGGAGATCACCAAATGCCATTCACAAAAAAAAGCAGCCAAAGCTGCTTTTTTAATTTTGTAGGAAGAAGTGCCGTTAATCGACGATGATAAATATCGATCTTCTGTTGAGTTGGTGCTCCTCTTCACTACAAGGAACATCGTTGGCACATTCATTAACCAATTGGGTTTCTCCGTATCCTTTGGCCGATAATCGGGATGCTTCAATTCCATTTTCGATCAACCACTGCATGGTGGACTGTGCACGTCTGTCAGAAAGTACCATATTGTATTGGTCTGTTGCACGGCTGTCTGTATGCGATTCAATATGAATCACCAATTCCGGATAACGCTTCATGGCCGCAAGTACTTTAGCCAACTCAATTTCAGCGTCAGGGCGGATATTGAATCGATCCAGATCGAAATAAATCGTTTGTAACTCAAGAATACAGTTCAAAGTATTCTCATAAGGACAAGCGCGCTCTAGTTGGATAGGTTGATAGAGATCCCCAGAAGTTTCTGGTGCTACAATTGCAATCTCATTTGGATTGTAGTCCTGTTTTGTGGCGCGTAAGCGATACGATTGACTACAGTCAATATCAAAACTGTAGGCCGCGTCATCACCAACAACGATCGGCTCACCATAAGGATTCCCTTGATCATCAAGCAGTTCCACCTTCGCTCCTGGTAATAAGGCACCGGTCTCCAAATCAGTTACTTCTCCAGTGAGCTTCACTAAACAAGGCTGAACGCGGTAGATATTATCACTTACAAAACCTTGGTCTCCAGATCTATTGGAAGCTACATAACCTGTTTTGGTTTCTGGATTGTAAATGTATCCAAAGTCATCTTTTTCACTGTTAGTCGGTTCTCCAAGGTTACTTACTTCAGATGCCATTCCTGCATCGTCAAGTTCAGTTGAGAATACGTCAAAACCTCCCAAACCGGTTTGTCCATCGCTGGAAAAATACAGTGTGTTGTCTGAACTGATGAATGGGAAACTCTCACGGGCTTCTGTGTTGATGGATTTTAGATTTACAGGATCTCCCAAGGTTGCGTCCTCATTGATCGGCGCATACCAGATATCACTCATACCTACAGTACCGTCCATATCAGAAACAAAATACAGCAGCTTACCATCCAAGCTCAATTGCGGATGCGCCATACTGTAATTATCACCGTTAAGCGAGCCGTCTTCAAATTTAACCTCGCGAACATCTGACCAACTGTTGGCCAACTTAGTAGCGCGATAGATCTTCATACGAACGGTTCCTTGATCGTCTTTCCCAATGGCGCGCTTCCCGGTCTTATTCCCTACTTCTAAGAAGTTGTTACGGGTAAAATACATGGTCTTTCCATCTTCTGAGAAGGTTGGTGTTGACTCGTGGAATTTTGTATTGATGGGACCGTTGTCAAAACGTTCCATATTGCTCAGATCTCCGTTTTCATCGATATCAACGATATAGAGGTCTGAATACGGTTGGTTGTTCCATTCGTGTACCGCGAGCTTCTCATCACGGATCGTATCTGACACTGAAGAGAATACCAAGCGCTCTCCAAAGTATTTCGGCCCAAAGTCAGAGAACGCAGAGTTAACAGTAACTCCAACAAGCTCAGAATTGCGGGCATTTGCCGCAATTTGCTCTAAGTAATCATCGCCGGCATATACTCTTGCAATGGCCGTGGTATCTCCTCCTTTCGCTTTGTAGAGGTCCATTGCCTCCTTCGCTTTGGCGTAATCTTGAGTACTCTTATAACACTGCGAAAGCCTGAATAGATATTCAGGCGTTGCTTGTTCTGGAAATTTTTCTACCAAGGCTTCATACCAAGAAACCGCTTCTTTATACTGGGAATTGAAATAATACGTATCTCCCAGGTTTTGGTATATCTGAGCACTTTCCCTACCCTGCTCAATGACATCCAGGTAAACCTGTTGCGCATCGATATAGGCGTATTGACTGTACTCTTTGTTGGCTTTTAGTTCTTTGGTCTTTTGAGCAATTGTTGGCCCGACGGTTAAAAGAAAGCCGCTAACAAACAATAAGATTTTGAGTGAGGTTCTTGTCATGATTGCTGCATTTAAAAGAATCGAGGCGTAAGGATACGCTCCGGTTTATTGAATATTTCAAATCGAACGAAGAATTCGTAAGACCCATCGTTGAATCCACTGAGATCCGTGGTTTCTCCATCATAAGCAAATCCGAGGAATAGTCCTTCTGTGGCTTGAAATCCTACCATTCCACTAAGGGCCGCGCTCCAGCGATAGGCCGCTCCGAGAGTGAATTTCTCGTTGATCAACAAGTTCGCGGATAAATCCACTTGCAAAGGAGAACCACTAACCAACTTGGTCAAAACAGCTGGCTTGAATTTTAAGTTCTCGTTGAGATCAAATACATATCCCGTGATGAAGAAATAGTGTAAACGCTCCGCGGCGATGGTCTGAGCGGAAGTCGGTCCTATTTCACTTTCATCAAAGTGTTTGGTGTTTAAAAAGTTAGGCACAGAAAGTCCTGCATAAAACTTATTGGAGTAATAGTAAATACCCGCTCCGATCTGCGGTTGCAAACGGTTGTCAATATTGTTCTCAAAAACATCTCCTTCATCAAAAATGTTCAAAAGTGTAAAATCGACATCTAGAAGATCGATACCCGCTTTAAGTCCAAAGGCGAGTTTATAATCCTCTGAGGTATTGATGGTATAGGAATAGTCTACGGTAATGTTAGACTCTTTTGCCGGACCCAATCGATCCATAACTATACTCATCCCGATTCCCATGTTCTCTGCAACACCAATTGGAGAGTTGAAGGTGAATGTACCTGTTTCTGGCGCACCATCTAATCCGACCCACTGTGTTCTGTAAAGCGCGGAAAAGTCAAGACTTCCTCGAGATCCTGCATAAGCTGGATTCACGATCTGCGTATTGTACATATACTGCGTATACTGAGCATCTTGCTGAGCGTTGAGTTCAGCTTGAAAACCGAATACCAGAATCAGAAGTAGTACTAAAGAATATTGTTTGACCATCATCTGTGTGTTTTATTCCCCTGCAGTGCAGACAAGTGCTACTGCAGGGGTCTATTCAATTTACTTTCTATTTACGTATAAATAACCTGCGTTTGTCAATGTCTCGCCGTCAACAAAACGTCTGAGGACATAGTAATAGGTTCCTGTTGGCAACTCTTTACTCTGACGGACCGTTACACGTCCTTCAGAAATACCACGGAATACATTGGTCTGTCCATCAGCGCCACCGTATCCATCGGTCTCGTATACCAATACTCCCCAACGGTTAAATATCTGCATATTGTTATCTGGGAACTGTTCGATACCCTGAACTCTAAAGAAGTCGTTCAAGCCATTTCCATCAGGACTTACCGCGTTGAAAATCTCAAAGTCAACACCGAGTACTTCTGGCAGAATTACTACGGTAGGATCATCTGGTTCTCCATCACCTTCTGCATCATTATCTGTGGTGTCCATCGGATCATCAGAAAGGTCGCGAACTTCATTTCCGTTCTGATCCATTCCAATACCAATTGCTTGATTTACTACCTGACCGGCTTCAATATCGGCCTCAGTCAAGGCGTAAGTCGCAGTAAAGGTAGAATCATCAACCTCTCCTGGCTCTAGCGTAATTGGGCCTCCAGTAACCGCTACAAGTGGATCTTCAATCACAATATCAAAGACAGTTACGTTACCGGTGTTTGTTACGATGAAGGTGTAGGTAATGGTTTCACCAACTTGTGGCTCACCATCCCCGTTGTCATCGTTAAACACTCCGATCTTCTCAACCTCAATAGAACCGTTCTGACACAGATCTACTTCAGTCACATCGTCCTCAACATTAGAGTTGTCATCCGACAAGTCACTTACTTCAGTTCCATCTGGAGCCGTACCGAACACCTCAGCTTGGTTGATCACAAAGCCGTTGTTCACGTCATCTAGAGTCACTGTATAGGTTGCAGTGAAGGTTAGATCATCCACTTCTCCAGGAGCCAATGTGATTGGTCCACCGTCTACAGCGACAAGTACGTCAACAATATTGATATCTGTCAAGGTTACGTTTCCAGTATTGGTTACGATGAACTGATACGTGATCGTCTCACCAACATCAGTACAACCGTCTCCGTTCTCATCGTTCAAGGTTCCTATTTTGATCAACGCAATTGCAGGACCTTGACATAGGTCTGTAATTGTTGGATCATCATCACTCACTGTTGCTCCAGATTCATCGCTAACAAGGGTTCCATCTGGTGCAGTACCTTCTGCCGTAGCTTGGTTTTCAACCTCACCGGCATCAATATCTGCAAGAGTGATCGCATAAGTTCCTGTATATGTCCAAGCCTCGTCTACATCCAGTTCACCATCTCCATCGGTATCTCCATCTACAAAAGTGATGGTTCCAATCAGTGGATCAGTAACTGTAATTCCAGAAAGGCTTACGTTTCCTTCATTAGTCACCACAAAGGTGTATTCAATGATCTCGCCTTCATTGGCACAACCATCTCCATCACCGTCTACAAAGACTCCAGTCTTCACAATGGCGATTGCTGGGTTCTGACAAAGCTCCGTGATCGTTGGATCATCTTCCAATACGGAGTCGTCATCAGACAGATCAGAAACTAGAGTGCCATCTGGAGCCGTACCTTCTGCTGTAGCTTGGTTTTCAACCTCACCAGCATCGATATCGTCTTGAGTGATCACATAAGTTCCTGTGTATGTCCAGGTCTCATCAACATCCAATTCTCCGTCTCCATCAGTGTCTCCATCCACAAAAGTGATGGTTCCAACTAGTGGATCAGTCACAGTGATTCCTGAAAGACTTACGTTTCCTTCATTGGTCACTACAAAAGTGTATTCAATGATCTCTCCCTCATCGGCACAGTCATCTCCGTTGCCATCCACAAAGACACCAGTCTTCACAATAGCAATTGCTGGATCTTGACACAGCTCGGTGATTGTTGGATCGTCTTCCAAGACAGAGTCATTATCAGACAGATCGTCTACTACCGTTCCATCAGGAGCTGTTCCTTCAGCGGTAGCTTGGTTTTCAACCTCTCCGGCATCGATGTCATCTTGAGTGATCACATAAGTTCCAGTATAGGTCCAAGTTTCATCTACGTCCAGTTCTCCGTCACCGTCGGTGTCACCATCTACAAACGTGATGGTTCCCACTAGCGGATCAGTTACAATGATACCTGAAAGGCTCACGTTTCCTTCATTGGTCACTACAAAACTGTATTCTATGGTCTCTCCATCATCTGCACAGTCATCACCGTCACCGTCTACAAACAGCCCAGCTTTCACAATTGCAATGAGTGGGTTCTGACACAGCTCTGTAATTGTTGAATCGTCTGTATCAACTGCAGTACCTGATTCATCAGTTACTACCGTACCATCTGGCGCAGAACCTTCTGCAGTTGCTTGGTTTACAACTTCTCCAGCGTCAATATCATCTGGAGTAATGGTATAAGTACCTGTGTATGTCCAAGTCTCGTCCACGTCTAATTCGCCGTCACCATCGGTGTCTCCATCTACGAAAGTAATCGGAGCCACTAGGATATCAGTAACTGTGATGCCAGATAGACTCACATTACCTTCATTGGTCACCACAAAGGTGTATTCAATGGTCTCTCCTGAATTGGCACAGTTATCACCGTTTCCATCTACAAAGATTCCAGATTTTACGATCGCAATTGCTGGTTCTTGACACAGCTCAGTGATGGTTGGGTCATCTTCAACAACTGTATCGTTGTCTGAAAGATCACTAACTACAGTACCGTCTGGTGCTGTACCTTCTGCCGTACCTTGGTTTTCAACCTCGCCAGCATCGATATCATCTTGAGTGATCGTATAAGAACCTGTATACGTCCAAGTCTCATCTACATCAAGCTCACCGTCAGCGTCAGTATCACCATCCACGAAAGTAATGGTTCCTACTAGCGGGTCAGTTACTGTGATACCAGAGAGGCTTACGTTTCCTTCATTGGTTACTACGAATGTATACTCAATGGTTTCTCCGTCATCGGCGCAGTCATCTCCATCACCATCTACGAAAATTCCAGTCTTCACAATAGCAATTGCAGGGTTCTGACAAAGCTCGGTTACGGTAGGATCATCAGCATCTACGGCTGTACCTGATTCATCAGTCACTACAGATCCATCTGGAGCTGTACCTTCTGCCGTTGCTTGGTTTACAACTTCTCCAGCATCAATGTCTGCCGGAGTAATTGTGTATGTTCCCGTATAGGTCCAAGTCTCATCAACATCAAGCTCCCCATCAGCGTCAGTATCTCCATCCACAAAAGTGATGGTTCCGACTAACGGATCAGTTACTGTGATTCCAGATAGACTTACGTTTCCTTCATTAGTTACTACGAATGTATATTCAATGGTCTCTCCAGCATCAGCACAGTTATCACCGTTACCGTCTATAAAGATTCCTGTCTTCACAATAGCAATCGCTGGTTCTTGACACAACTCCGTTACAGTAGGATCATTCTCCAATACCGAAGCATCATCAGACTCATCCTCTACTATTGAGCTGTCAGGAGCCGTTCCTTGCGCAAGCGCTTGGTTAGTCACCATTCCAGCGTCGATATCATCTTGAGTAATAATATAAGTGCCAGTATACGTCCAGGTCTGAGTCACGTCTAACTCTCCGTCAGCGTCCGTATCACCATCTACGAAAGTGATGGTTCCTACTAATGGATCAGTTACTGTGATATCAGATAGACTGACGTTACCTTCATTGGTTACGGTAAATGTATATTCTATGGTTTCTCCATCATCGGCACAGTTATCACCGTTACCGTCTACGAAGATTCCAGTTTTCACGATTGCGATCGCTGGCTCTTGACACAGATCAGTTACTGTTGGATCATCCTCAAGCACAGAGTTGTCGTCTGACTCATCTTCCACTACTGAGCTGTCTGGAGCCGTTCCTTGCGCAAGCGCTTGGTTAGTCACCATTCCAGCGTCGATATCATCTTGAGTGATCACATACGAGCCTGTGTACGTCCAAGCTTCATCTACATCCAGTTCTCCGTCAGCGTCGGTATCTCCATCTACAAATGTGATGGTTCCTACTAATGGATCAGTTACTGTGATACTCGCAAGGCTTACGTTACCTTCATTGGTTACCACGAATGTATAGTTGATAGACTCTCCGTCATCAGCACAGTTGTCGCCGTTACCGTCTACAAAGATTCCAGATTTTACGATTGCAATTGCTGGCTCTTGACACAACTCTGTGATGGTTGGGTCATCTTCAACAACAGTATCATTGTCTGAAAGATCACTAACTACAGTACCGTCTGGTGCTGTACCTTCTGCCGTAGCTTGGTTGGTCACCATTCCAGTGTCGATATCATCTTGAGTTATTGTATAAGAACCTGTGTAAGTCCAAACCTCATCTACATCAAGTTCTCCGTCAGCATCTGTATCGCCATCAACAAAAGTTATGGTTCCTACCAATGGATCAGTTACCGTGATTCCAGAAAGACTTACGTTACCTTCATTGGTAACAACAAAGGTGTAGTTGATAGCTTCTCCGTCATCAGCACAGTTGTCACCGTTACCGTCTACAAAGATTCCAGTTTTTACGATTGCGATAGCAGCACCATTACACAATGGAGTTACTGTTGGATCGTCTTCTAATACAGAGCTATCATCAGACTCATCTTCCACTACAGAAGCGTCTGGAGCCGTTCCTTGCGCAAGCGCTTGGTTGGTTACCCCACCTGCATCAATATCATCTTGATCAATAGTGTAGGAACCAGTGTATGTCCAGGTCTCATCAACATCCAACTCCCCGTCAGCATCCGTATCACCATCTACGAAAGTGATGGTTGCAAGAAGTGGATCTGTTACCGAGATGCTTGCCAGACTCACATTACCTTCATTAGTTACTACAAATGTATAGTCAATAGACTCGCCATCATCGGCACAGTTATCTCCATCTCCATCTACAAACACACCTGTTTTCACAATAGCGATTGCAGGGTTCTGACAAAGGTCAGTAACCGTCGGATCGTCTTCCAATACCGAAGTATCATCGGAATCATCAAAGACTGTTCTACTAGATGAATCACCCGCAGCAGAAGCCTGATTGGTCACCTGTCCAGCGTCAATATCATCTTGAGTGATTGTATAAGTTCCTGTGTATATCCAAGTCTCATCAACATCCAGTTCACCGTCCGCATCAGTATCTCCGCCCACAAAGGTAATTGGCGATACGAGTGGATCTGTCACTAGAATTGCAGACAAGGATTCGTTACCCTCATTGGTTACTACAAAAGTGTAGTTAATCGTTTCACCTTCATCCGCACAGTTGTCGCCATTACCGTCTACAAAGACTCCTGTCTTCACAATGGCAATGATTGGATTCTGACACAACTCTACAACCGTAGGATCGTTGTCAAATTCGCTGGCGTTGTCTGAAAGATCTTCTACAACTGAAGCGTCTGGTGCGGTACCCTGAGCAATCGCTTGGTTAGTCACCTGACCGGCATCAATATCATCTTGAGTAATGGTATAAGAACCAGTGTACGTCCAAGTTTCTGTAACATCCAATTCACCATCAGCGTCGGTATCTCCATCTACAAAAGTGATGGTTCCCACAAGTGGATCTGTTACGGAAATACTAGCAAGGCTTACGTTACCTTGGTTGGTTACAGTAAAGGTATAATTGATAGATTCTCCGTCATCGGCACAGTTGTCACCGTTACCGTCTACAAAGACTCCAGTT
Organism: Gilvibacter sp.; assembly: GCF_965601605.1. Classification (GTDB taxonomy): domain Bacteria; phylum Bacteroidota; class Bacteroidia; order Flavobacteriales; family Flavobacteriaceae; genus Gilvibacter. The sequence goes on from NZ_CBFCWJ010000041.1 coordinate 18,459, forward strand.
TTTACTATTGCAATCGCTGGCTCTTGACAAAGGTCAGTCACCGTAGGATCATTCTCTAATACCGAGTTGTCATCAGACTGATCTTCCACAACGGAAGCGTCTGGTGCAGTTCCTTGAGCCAAGGCTTGATTAGTCACCATTCCAGCATCGATGTCATCTTGAGTGATGGTATAAGAACCGGTGTAGGTCCAAGTCTCAGTCACATCCAATTCTCCATCAGCATCCGTATCACCATCTACAAAAGTGATGGTTCCCACAAGTGGATCTGTCACGGAAATACTAGCAAGGCTTACGTTACCTTCATTGGTCACTACGAATGTATAGTTGATAGACTCCCCGTCATCGGCACAGTTATCACCGTTACCATCCACAAAGATCCCTGTCTTCACTATAGCAATAGCGGCTCCATTACACAATGGAGTTACTGTTGGATCATCTTCCAGTACAGAGCTATCATCAGACTCGTCTTCTACTACAGAGGCGTCTGGAGCAGTTCCTTGCGCAAGCGCTTGGTTAGTTACCCCACCAGCGTCAATATCATCTTGATCAATGGTATAGGAACCAGTATAAGTCCAAGTCTCGGTCACGTCAAGCTCACCATCAGCATCCGTATCACCATCGACAAAAGTAATCGTAGTAATTAGCGGATCCGTTACGGAGATACTAGCTAGGCTCACATTGCCTTCATTGGTCACCACAAAAGTGTAGTCAATAGACTCACCGTCATCAGCACAGTTATTTCCGTTACCATCTACAAATACGCCCGTTTTCACGATCGCAATTGCTGGAGCTTGACAAAGATCCGTCACGGTAGGATCGTCCTCAAGAACAGAATTGTCATCAGACTCATCTTCTACTACTGATGCGTCTGGAGCCGTTCCTTGCGCTAAAGCTTGGTTAGTTACCATTCCAGCATCGATATCATCTTGAGTGATGGTATAAGAACCCGTATAGGTCCAAGTTTCATCAACATCCAATTCACCGTCCGCATCCGTATCGCCAGAAGCAAAAGTGATGGTTCCCACTAGTGGATCAGTCACAGAAATACTCGTAAGGCTCACGTTACCTTCATTAGTCACTACGAAGGTATAGTTGATAGACTCACCATCATCAGCACAGTTATCACCGTTTCCGTCCACAAAGACTCCTGTTTTTACAATAGCAATTACAGGCTGCTGGCACAATGGTGTTGTGGTCGGATCATTCTCCAATACTGAAGTATCATCAGACTCATCACTCACTGGGTTATCATTGGTATCCAATCCAGCAGCAGTAGCTTGATTCACTACTTGCCCCGCGTCAATATCGTCTTGAGTGATTGCGTAAGATCCCGTATAGATCCAAGTCTCATCAACGTCAAGTTCTCCATCGGCATCAGTATCACCACTGACAAAAGTAATAGGCGATACTAGCGGATCAGTTACAGTAATATCAGACAAGCTCACATTACCTTCATTCGTTACCGTGAAGGTATAGGTAATGGTCTCTGTTGGATCTGCGCAGCTGTCTGCGTTTTCATCATTAAATACTCCGGATTTTACAATCGCAATGATCGGATCTTGGCAAAGTGGAGTCACTGTTGGATCATCACCCGCCACAGAACTTTCATCAGAAAGGTCATCTACTATATTGTCACTAGGATCCTGACCAGCCGCTGTTGCTTGGTTAGTCACTTGACCTGCGTCAATATCGTCTTGAGTAATAACGTAAGATCCTGTGTAGATCCAAGTCTCGTCTACATCAAGTTCTCCATCGGCATCAGTATCACCACTTACAAAGGTAATAGGCGATACTAGCGGATCAGTTACTGTAATATCGGACAGACTCACATTACCTGCATTGGTTACCGTGAAGGTATAGGTAATGGTCTCTGTTGGATCTGCGCAGCTGTCTGCGTTTTCATCATTAAATACTCCGGATTTTACAATTGCAATGGCAGCACCATTACAAAGCGGAGTTACGGTTGGATCATCCTCCAGCACACTGCTGTCATCAGAAAGATCACTCACCGGATTATCATTAGTATCTAAAGCAGAAGCCGTGGCCTGGTTAGCAACCTGTCCTGCATCGATATCGTCTTGATCAATAGTATAAGACCCCGTATAGGTCCAAGTCTCATCTACATCGAGTTCGCCATCAGCATCGGTATCACCGCTTACAAATGTAATTGAGGCAATCAGCGGATCGGTAACACTTACAGAAGATAAGCTTACGTTTCCTTCATTGGTCACCACAAAGGTGTAATCAATAGACTCGCCGTCATCGGAACAATTGTCTCCGTCTCCATCTACAAAAACTCCAGTTTTCACAATAGCGATCGCTGGGTTTTGGCAAAGATCAGTTACGGTTGGATCGTCTTCCAAAACAGAAGAGTCGTCAGAATCATCTTCTACAACAGAGCTGTCTGGAGCCGTTCCTTGCGCAAGCGCTTGGTTGCTCACAGAACCATTGTCAATATCGTCTTGAGTAATGGTATATGAACCTGTGTATGTCCAAGTTTCAGTTACATCCAACTCACCGTCAGCATCTGTATCACCAGAAGCAAAAGTGATAGTTCCCACAAGTGGATCTGTCACTGTTACGCTCGATAGGCTAACGTTTCCTTGATTAGTTACTGTGAAGGTATAGTTGATAGACTCGCCATCGTCAGCGCAACTGTCTGCATCACCATCAACAAATACACCGGTCTTAACAATTGCAATGGCTGCATTGTTACAAAGTGTAGTTACCGTAGGATCGTCTTCCAAGATAGAAGAATCATCAGAATCGTCTTCTACAACTGAGCTGTCTGGAGCCGTTCCTTGTGCTAGCGCTTGGTTGCTTACAGAGCCGTTGTCAATGTCATCTTGAGTGATGGTGTATGAACCTGTGTATGTCCAAGTCTCAGTTACGTCTAATTCTCCGTCAGCATCCGTATCTCCAGAAGCAAAAGTGATGGTTCCCACAAGTGGATCTGTCACCGTTACGCTAGAAAGACTCACGTTTCCTTGGTTAGTTACTGTGAAGGTATAGCTGATCGACTCGCCGTCATCAGCACAGTTATCTCCGTTTCCATCTACAAATACGCCAGACTTAACAATAGCAATTGCTGGGTTTTGGCAAAGATCAGTTACTGTTGGATCGTCTTCCAATACAGAGGAGTCATCAGAATCGTCTTCAACTACAGAGCTGTCTGGAGCCGTTCCTTGCGCAAGCGCTTGGTTGCTCACAGAACCATTGTCAATATCGTCTTGAGTGATGGTGTATGAACCTGTGTATGTCCAAGTCTCAGTTACGTCTAATTCTCCGTCGGCATCCGTATCTCCAGAAGCGAAAGTGATGGTTCCAACAAGTGGATCAGTCACCGTTACGCTAGAAAGACTCACGTTACCTTGGTTAGTTACTGTAAAGGTATAGTTGATGGACTCGCCGTCATCAGCACAACTGTCTGCATCACCGTCCACAAATACACCGGTCTTAACAATTGCAATTGCTGCATTGTTACAAAGCGTAGTCACCGTTGGATCATTCTCAAGTACACTGTTGTCGTCAGAATCATCTTCTACAACTGAGCTGTCTGGAGCAGTTCCTTGCGCCAGTGCTTGGTTGCTCACAGAACCGTTATCTACATCATCTTGAGTGATGGTATAAGAACCTGTATACGTCCAAGTTTCGGTTACATCGAGTTCTCCATCAGAATCCGTATCTCCAGAAGCGAAAGTGATGGTTCCCACTAGAGGATCAGTCACCGTTACGCTGGAAAGGCTAACGTTACCTTGGTTAGTTACCGTGAAGGTATAGTTAATCGACTCACCATCATCAGCACAACTGTCTGCATCACCGTCTACAAATACGCCAGATTTTACAATGGCTATTGCTGGGTTTTGGCAAAGATCAGTTACTGTTGGGTCGTCTTCCAATACAGAAGAGTCATCAGAATCATCTTCTACTACAGAGCTGTCTGGAGCCGTTCCTTGCGCAAGCGCCTGGTTGCTCACTGACCCATTGTCAATATCATCTTGAGTGATGGTGTATGAACCGGTGTATGTCCAAGTTTCGGTTACATCGAGTTCTCCATCAGAATCCGTATCTCCAGAAGCGAAAGTGATGGTTCCCACTAGAGGATCAGTCACCGTTACGCTCGATAGGCTAACGTTTCCTTGATTAGTTACTGTAAAGGTATAGTTGATAGACTCACCGTCATCAGCACAATTGTCTGCATCACCGTCTACAAATACGCCAGATTTTACAATGGCTATTGCTGGGTTTTGACACAGCGGAGTCACTGTTGGTTCATTTTCTAAAACAGAATCGTCATCTGAAAAGTCACGCACAATTCCTGTTGGTGATGTTCCTTCAGCCTCAGCTTGATTGCTTACCTGACCGGCATCAATATCACCTTGAGTAATGGTGTATGAGGCGGAATAAATCCAAGTCTCCGTTACATCCAATTCGCCATCAGCATCCGTATCACCAGAAACAAACGCAATTGGCGCAATTAAAGGATCCGTTACACTTACATCCGTAAGGCTAACATTTCCTTGATTAGTAACAGTAAAGGTATAGTTGATGGATTCTCCCTCATCAGCACAACTGTCTGCATCACCGTCTACAAATACGCCAGATTTTACAATTGCAATTGCTGGGTTTTGACACAGCGGAGTCACTGTTGGTTCATTTTCTAAAACAGAATCGTCATCTGAAAAGTCACGCACAATTCCTGTTGGTGATGTTCCTTCAGCCTCAGCTTGATTGCTTACCTGACCGGCATCAATATCACCTTGAGTAATGGTGTATGAGGCGGAATAAATCCAAGTCTCCGTTACATCCAATTCGCCATCAGCATCCGTATCACCAGAAACAAAAGCAATTGGCGCAATTAAAGGATCCGTTACACTTACATCCGTAAGGCTAACATTTCCTTGGTTGGTAACAGTAAAGGTATAGTTGATGGATTCTCCCTCATCCGCACAGTTATCTGCATCACCATCTACAAAGACACCTGTCTTTACAATAGCAATGGCAGCTCCTTGACAAAGCGTAGTTACCGTTGGATCATCTTCAAGAACGCTGCTGTCATCAGAATCATCGCTTACTGCGGTGTCTGAAGTTGTTCCGTTTGCAGTCGCTTGGTTGGTCACTGTTCCAAGATCAATATCATCTTGATCAATTACATAGCTTCCGGTATATACCCAGCTTTCTGCAATATCTAATTCGTTATTTCCGTTGGTATCACCACTGGAGAATGAAATTCCAGCAACCAATGGATCCGTAACACTTACTCCAGTAATTGGCGTATTTCCTTCATTAGTTACGATAAAGGTATAGTTGATGGATTCGCCGTCATCGGCACAATTGTCGGCATCGGTATCTACTACGATGCCAGTCTTCACGATAGCGATACAACTGTTAATGATAAATACAGGGACTGAAGTAGTACAACCGTTAGCATCCTCAACGTCTACCGTATAGTTACCTGGAGCTAGATCAACAAAAGATCCAGAACTCACAAAAGCACCTCCATTAAGACTGTACTGGTATGGTGCAGTACCGCCTGAGGCGCTTACTACAACAGATCCTAAAGTAGATCCACAAACAATATTTACTTGAGAATCAATTCCTGCGCTAAGTCCTGCAGTTGGTTGTCCTACCGTATAGGTTTGGCTCAGCATACAGCCGTTAGCATCTTCAATATCTACCGTGTAATCACCAGCAGTCAATCCGCTGATGTCCTCAGTAGAAGCACCATTACTCCATGAATAGGTATAAGGAGCTGTTCCACCCGCTACCGTTAGGTCAATGGCTCCTGTGGCTTCTCCAAAACAAGCAGCATCTGTAATAGCTGCTGATTCAGAAAGTCCTGCAGTTGGTTGCCCTACAGTGTAAGTCTGACTCAACATACAGCCGTTGGCATCTTCAATATCTACAGTGTAATCACCGGCAGCTAATCCACTGATGTCTTCTGTAGATGCACCATTACTCCATGAGTAGGTATAAGGTGCGGTTCCTCCAGCTACTGTTAGATCGATTGCTCCAGTTGTCTCTCCAAAACAAGCAGCATCTGTAATAGTTGCAGACTCAGAAAGTGCTGCAGCAGGCTGTCCGACTGTATAAGTTTGGCTCAACATACAACCGTTGGCATCTTCAATGTCTACTGTGTAATCACCTGCTGCTAGGCCGCTAATGTCCTCTGTAGAAGCGCCATTACTCCATGAATAAGTATAAGGAGCTGTTCCTCCAGCTACTGTTAAATCTATAGCTCCAGTTGCTTCTCCAAAACAAGCAGCATCTGTAATAGTTGCAGACTCAGAAAGTGCTGAAGTTGGTTGACCTACTGTGTAAGTCTGACTCAACATACAACCGTTGGCATCTTCAATGTCTACTGTGTAATCACCTGCTGCTAAGCCGCTGATGTCTTCTGTAGATGCACCATTACTCCATGAGTAGGTATAAGGTGCGGTTCCTCCAGCTACTGTTAGATCGATTGCTCCAGTTGTCTCTCCAAAACAAGCAGCATCTGTAATAGTTGCAGACTCAGAAAGTGCTGCAGCAGGCTGTCCGACTGTATAAGTTTGGCTCAACATACAACCGTTGGCATCTTCAATGTCTACTGTGTAATCACCTGCTGCTAAGCCGCTGATGTCTTCTGTAGATGCACCATTACTCCATGAGTAGGTATAAGGTGCGGTTCCTCCAGCTACTGTTAGATCGATTGCTCCAGTTGTCTCTCCAAAACAAGCAGCATCTGTAATAGTTGCAGACTCAGAAAGTGCTGCAGCAGGCTGTCCGACTGTATAAGTTTGGCTCAACATACAACCGTTGGCATCTTCAATGTCTACTGTGTAATCACCTGCTGCTAGGCCGCTAATGTCCTCTGTAGAAGCGCCATTACTCCATGAATAAGTATAAGGAGCTGTTCCTCCAGCTACTGTTAAATCTATAGCTCCAGTTGCTTCTCCAAAACAAGCAGCATCTGTAATAGTTGCAGACTCAGAAAGTGCTGAAGTTGGTTGACCTACTGTGTAAGTCTGACTCAACATACAACCGTTGGCATCTTCAATGTCTACCGTATAATCACCGGCAGCCAAACCACTGATGTCTTCTGTAGATGCACCATTACTCCATGAGTAAGTATAAGGAGCTGTTCCTCCAGCTACCGTTAGGTCAATAGCTCCAGTTGCTTCTCCAAAACAAGCAGCATCAGTAATGCTTGCTGATTCAGAAAGTGCTGCAGCAGGTTGCCCTACGGTATAAGTTTGGCTCAACATACAACCGTTGGCATCTTCAATGTCTACGGTATAGTCGCCTGTGGCTAAGCCACTGATATCTTCTGTTATTGCACCATTACTCCAAGAGTAAGTATAAGGTGCAGTGCCTCCAGCTACGGTTAGATCAATAGCTCCTGTAGCTTCTCCGAAACAAGCAGCGTCAGTAATAGCTGCAGACTCAGAAAGTGCAGCAATAGGTTGCCCAACAGTAAAGCTCGCAACACCATCAGAACAACCATTAGCGTCCGTTACTGTAAGCTCATAAACTCCTGCAGCCAAGCCGCTAAGGTCTTGTGTGGTCTCTCCAGAATCCCAAGAATAGGTATAAGGAGCAGTCCCACCAGTAACGGAAACGTCTATGGCACCTGTATTTTCTCCGAAACAGGCCACATCTGTAATATCCGCTGTAATTTCCAAAGGCTCGTTTGGCTCAGAAACAACAATCGCAGAAGTAGTTACATTATTACAACCATCAGCATCAGTAACAGTTACGGTATAGGAACCAGCAGCAAGGCCGCTGATATCTTCAGTAGTTGCACCGTTACTCCACGAATAGGTATAAGGTGGAGTTCCCTCGGTCACGGTAATGTCAATAGCACCGGTAGAATCACCAAAACACAATACATCTGTTACTACAGACGCTACTTGCGGCGGTGAAGGAATGTTAATGGTAGAATCCGCTTCAAGTGGATCTAAAATACATCCGCTTCCATAAGTACCTGTGTAAGTCAACTCTCCTCTGAAGTCTCCTTCAAAAGGAGCTGCTCCAGAATAAGTAAAAGTTCCACTTAAAGAAGTAGCCGTTCCCACGGACACATCATTAAGGAAGAACTCCCATTGGAAACTATCACTCAATGAAGCACAATCGCCCTCATCAAAAGTTCCCGTATAAATAATATCATTGGTACACCCATCGCGCTCAATGCTTGCCGTAATCTCAGGACAAGGCACACAAATATTTGGATTGTTAAAGACCTGAGAGGCTACCTCACAATTAGAGTCTTCATAATTGATAACTCCGACTCCAGAGGTATTAATTCCGCAGACATCGGAGGTCGCTGAAACTATGGAATATTGCAGGGTTATGGTCTCTGCAACCACCTCATCCACAAACCAGGACACCAATTGACCGGCATTGGTCGCCGAACCTTTACTGGCCACAAAAGAACCAGGAACAAAGGCAAAATTCGAGTCGATCACATCAGACACTAAAGCTTCACCTGGAAGCTGGCGCGCCGCAGCGACCAATTGTCCAAGAATTACATCATAGATCCCAGAAAGATCCGCATTGTCTTCTGTAGAAAAGGCTCCAGAATTCTGAATCCCGTCCAAAGTAGACAAAGCCGTTGCCTCCTGAGTACCAGAAATGGCCCCAATAAGGCCAATTGTAAATACGTTTTGTTCAAATACTTCTCCACCAACAGTAGTGGTTTGCGCGTTAACCCCAGCGGTGATCGCATCGTTAATACAGCTACTGGATGTCGCTGAACTACTACAAGATCCTCCAGAGGCGTTTCGGGTTGGAACCCCATCCGTTAAAAGAATGATGCTTCTTGATGTGGCACAATCAAAGGTACCGTTGTTGATCAATTCATTATCTGCTACTTGAATTGCCTGAGCGATATTGGTCGCTCCACCGATGGTTATGGAGTTAATTGTTGAAATCAGAGAGGCTTCTCCACTACTGCCTGTAAGACCTTGATCTAAAGTTGCAGAACCGGCATAACTAACAATTGCTACTCGGTTCAAACCAGTTGGGTTATTAGCAGGATCAAAGAAGTTCTCGATAAAATCGATTGCTGCTTCCTGAGCAAAGTCAATTGGCTCTGGAACAGGACCGTCATCCATACTACCGGAACGGTCAATGATCAACACAACTTCTTGCGGTCTAGCTGGTGGATCACCTGTGATTTCTAAAGTAATATCGAACTGATTACAAATAGTACCGTTTTCGACCGCGACTTTGTTGATCGTGATCTCTTGGCCCACAACGCTATTTGCAGATAACAAGAAAAAGAGCAGCGTGAACAAGACGGCTCCAAGAGATTTCTTGAGGTTGGTGTGAGGTATTGGTTGTTTCATAAGTGTTCTATTTCATTAACGGCCAACGAAACCGATTAAAGCGTTATTTGTAGGTAGTAAAGATTTGATCCGGATCGATTCCGGAGGGAGAAAAACGGACTATTCCTCAGAAGGGTCCGGTACGAATACACGAAGCAATTGCGTCGCCGCAACTGTCCCGCATTCCATATCTATGGCATTAATTTCGATACAACTCCATCGATTAAAAGGAGTACCCGCTGGTACTTGCACATCGACCTTGAAGGTTTTCATTTGTCTTGGACTCACTTCCATTCCCGTGATCACCTGACTTGAAAAAGAGGTATCGGCGAAACTGACATCCAAAACCACATTCTCCCCTAAATTCGCTTTATTAGGAGTGGAACAAGGAGTGCTTGAAAAAGTTGCAGTAAATCGGTAGCTCTTGGTGCGCAAAGTTGGATTGGATAATTCCAGCGTAAATGCTGTTCCATCTTCATCTGCCGTACCGACATTCTTTTGATTTTGTGCTATAAGATCAGCGCTGCAGTCCTGTGCAAAAGTTGCTTGCGAAAAGAGCAAGACTGCTAGGGTAACGAGCAAACGAAGTCTGCACGCTAGCGAGGGGTGTGAGGTTGTCATAATTTAGCTATTAATAGGAATCGGTTTGAACTAAGAGTGTCCTTGCCAAAGTTTTATCTCATTGAAATCGATTCACTTATATGGTTTATACTTAATTAGCTGATGGTTAAATTTAAGTAGGAATTACACTACTAAAATCGAATTTTAACATCTTTTAGCTCAATGGGCGAATAATATCGTTGAATTACACTAAAACCGTAGTTTACTACCACTTTTTTGTAGGAGAATAGTACCCTAGTATACAGGTATTTATACCTATATAAGGCCTCAAGCCCTTTTAAAATGTCAGAAAACGTCAATTTTCAGTTTGTGTAGGAACATTTACACTACGGACGCTGAATTCTGCGCACTACAAAATGTATATTTGCACCCGATAAAGAACACTTTCTGAATTATGAGTCTAAACAAAGAAATCGCGAGAAGACGCACTTTTGGAATTATCTCTCACCCGGATGCAGGTAAAACTACCTTGACTGAAAAACTCCTTCTATTTGGAGGTGCGATTCAGGAGGCTGGAGCAGTTAAATCCAACAAGATCAAAAAGGGTGCTACTTCTGACTTTATGGAGATCGAGCGCCAACGTGGTATCTCTGTGGCGACTTCTGTTTTGGCTTTCGAATATAAAGGAACCAAGATCAATATCCTGGATACTCCCGGTCACAAGGATTTTGCAGAAGATACGTTTAGAACGCTTACTGCTGTCGATAGCGTGATAGTCGTTATTGACGTGGCAAAAGGGGTTGAGGAACAGACAGAAAAGCTAGTCTCTGTTTGCCGCATGCGCAATATCCCGATGATTGTTTTTATAAACAAGCTGGATCGAGAAGGTAAGGATGCCTTTGAGTTATTGGATGAGATTGAACAGAAGCTACAGCTCAAAGTGACTCCAATGAGCTTCCCAATAGGTATGGGATATGACTTTAAAGGGATCTACAATATTTGGGAGAACAATGTCAATCTCTTCAGCGGAGATTCTAGGAAGAACATTGAAGAGACTGTAGAGATCAATGATCTTGATGATCCGGCTCTTGACGCTTTGATCTCCGAAGATGCTGCAGGAGTGCTGCGCGAAGAACTTGAACTGGTAACCGGAATCTATCCGAGCTTTGACAAAGAGGCTTATTTGGATGGGCAATTGCAGCCTGTATTCTTCGGATCTGCATTAAACAACTTTGGAGTACGCGAACTCTTGGATTGTTTTGTGAGCATTGCTCCTACTCCGCGCCCAAAAGAAAGTGATACGCGTTTGGTGAAACCTTCGGAAGATGCCTTTAGTGGCTTCGTATTTAAGATCCACGCCAATATGGATCCCAAACACCGTGACCGATTAGCGTTTGTAAAGATCGTTTCGGGAACCTTTGAACGCAACAAACCATATCTACACGTTAGACAGGGAAAGAAGTTCAAATTCTCAAGCCCGAATGCCTTCTTTGCAGAGAAGAAACAGATTGTAGATTTTTCCTATCCTGGAGATATCGTTGGTCTTCACGATACTGGGAATTTCAAGATCGGTGATACGCTGACTGAAGGGGAAAATATGCAATACAAAGGTATTCCGAGTTTCTCTCCAGAGCACTTTAAATACATCAACAATGCAGACCCTATGAAATCCAAGCAATTGGAAAAAGGTATTGACCAATTGATGGATGAAGGAGTTGCTCAGCTTTTTATCTTGGAACTCAATGGAAGAAAGGTGATTGGAACTGTGGGAGCGCTTCAGTTTGAGGTGATACAATACCGATTGGAACACGAATACGGTGCTAAATGTTCTTACGAGACCTTAAATGTACACAAAGCCTGTTGGGTAGATCCAAAAGATCCAAAGAGTGAAGAGTTCGCAGAATTCAAGAGAGTCAAGTCAAAATACTTGGCAAAAGACAAACGCGGACAATTGGTTTTCTTTGCCGATTCTTCCTTTACCTTGCAAATGACGCAGCAGAAATATCCGAATGTGACGCTGCATTTTGTCAGCGAATTTGAGTCTGCTAATTAAGCTTCTCCTGTAGGTCCAAAATTCAAGGGGATTGGAGGCTGCTCCACATCCTTAATAGCGCCGTTCGCCGCTTCAAAACGCTTGATATTCTCACCCAAAGCTTTATGAAAACGCTTGGCATGCTGAGGCGTTAAGATGATACGCGCCTTAACCTTACTCTTAGGAGTACCGGGCATGATGGAAACATAATCAATTACAAATTCTGAGATGGAATGGTTGATGATCGCCAAGTTGCTATAGATTCCTTGGGCTACAGATTCATCCAACTCAATGTTGATTTGTCCTTTTTTCTGATCGTTATTATTATCGTTCATAATAGAGTTTATAAACACAGAATCCCGCTATAAAACGGGATTCTGCTAATTATTTATTGAACAAGGATTAATTGTAGTTAACCTCTTGTTTTTCTTCAGTCATTTGTTCCAATTCCTCTTTAGAACCGACGATGATATGATCGTAATTACGCATACCAGTACCGGCAGGAATACGGTGACCTACAATTACATTCTCTTTCAAGCCTTCTAGGGTATCTACTTTACCGCTTACCGCTGCTTCGTTCAACACCTTAGTAGTTTCCTGGAAGGAAGCCGCAGAGATGAAGGACTTAGTTTGTAGCGATGCACGTGTGATCCCTTGTAGGATTGGAGTCGCTGTTGCAGGTACTGCATCACGAGCTTCAACCAAGGCTTTGTCTGCACGTCTCAAGATAGAGTTCTCATCACGCAACTGACGTGGCGATACGATCTGACCTTCTTTCAAAGTTTCAGAATCACCAGCGCTAGATACTACCTTCATTCCAAAGATCTTATCGTTCTCTTCAATGAAGTCGTATTTGTGCGTCAATTGGTTCTCTAAGAAGATAGTGTCTCCCGGATCGTTGATCTTCACCTTACGCATCATTTGACGTACTACTACCTCAAAGTGCTTATCGTTGATCTTCACCCCTTGCAGACGGTATACTTCTTGAACTTCGTTCACTAAGTATTGCTGCACTGCAGATGGGCCTTTGATCTTCAAGATATCCTCTGGAGTGATAGAACCATCAGAAAGTGGCATACCGGCGCGGATGTAATCGTTCTCCTGTACCAGGATCTGATTAGACAGCTTCACCAAGTATTTCTTAATGTCACCTAATTTAGATTCTACAATGATCTCGCGGTTACCACGCTTGATCTTTCCAAAGGAAACAACACCGTCAATCTCACTTACAACTGCAGGGTTCGATGGGTTACGCGCTTCAAAGAGCTCAGTAACTCGTGGTAGACCCCCTGTAATATCACCCGCTTTTGCAGATTTACGTGGAATCTTAACCAAGATCTTACCAACCTTGATCTTCTCAGCATCGTCTACCATAAGGTGAGCCCCTACTGGCAAGTTGTATGAACGGATCACTTCTCCTTTAGCTCCACAAATCTGAAGCGTTGGGATCAGTTTCTTGTTTCTCGATTCAGAGATCACTTTCTCTTGGAATCCGGTTTGTTCATCAATCTCTACTTGATAAGTAACACCTTGTTCGATATTCTCGTACTTGATCTTACCAGCAAATTCAGAGATAATAACACCGTTATATGGATCCCATTGACATACTACATCACCTTTCTTTAGGGTCTGTCCGTCTTTTACAAAGATGGATGAACCGTAAGGGATGTTGTTTGTACTTAGGACAATTCCAGTTTTCTTGTCAACCATTTTGATCTCAGAAGTACGAGAAATCACGATATCAACTTCGTTTCCTTCTGCGTCTTCTCCCTTAACAGTTTTCAAGTCTTCGATCTCGGCCTTACCGTCAAACTTCACTTGTAATTTGTTCTCTTCGGAGATGTTTCCGGCAATACCACCCACGTGGAAGGTACGTAGTGTAAGCTGTGTACCAGGCTCTCCAATTGACTGAGCAGCCACAACACCAACAGCTTCACCGATCTGAACCATCTTACCAGTCGCTAAGTTGCGACCGTAACACATAGCACAGATTCCTTTCTTAGCCTCACAAGTCAAAGCAGAACGAACCTCTACACTTTCCACTGGAGACGCATCGATTCTCTTGGCAACAACCTCGTCGATATGCTCTCCTGCAGCAACTAATAGTTCGTTGCTAAGCGGATCGTAAACATCGTTTAGTGAAGTACGTCCAACGATACGCTCGCCTAGTGACTCCACTACTTCTTCGTTCTTCTTAAGTGGGGTTACCTCTACTCCGCGTAGCGTACCACAGTCGTGCTCGTTGATGATCACATCCTGAGAAACATCTACCAAACGACGTGTCAAGTATCCCGCATCCGCCGTTTTAAGGGCCGTATCCGCAAGACCTTTACGCGCACCGTGCGTAGAGATAAAGTATTCTAAGATCGATAGTCCTTCCTTAAAGTTAGAAAGGATCGGGTTTTCAATAATTTCACCACCTCCAGAGTTGGATTTCTTCGGCTTGGCCATCAGACCACGCATACCCGTCAACTGACGGATCTGCTCCTTAGAACCACGCGCTCCAGAATCAAGCATCATATACACCGAGTTAAACCCTTGCTGATCTTCACGGATACGCTTCATAGAAAGCTCCGTCAAGTTCGCATTGGTTGCAGTCCAGATATCAATTACCTGGTTGTAACGCTCGTTGTTGGTGATAAGACCCATGTTGTAGTTGGCAATAATACCGTCTACTTGTTGGTTCGCGTCGTCAATCATGGTGTGCTTCTCCTGTGGAATAATGATATCCCCAAGGCTAAACGACAATCCTCCTTCAAAGGCGAACTTATATCCAAGGTCTTTAATGGAGTCTAAGAAATCAGCAGTAGTAGGCACGTCAGTTACTTTCAAAATACCACCAATGATATCACGTAGGGATTTCTTGGTCAATACTTCGTTGATGTAACCTGCAGCCTCTGGTACTTCCTGGTTAAAGATCACACGACCTACAGTCGACTCAATAACTTGGTATACCAATTCTCCAGCTTCGTTAAAGTCTTTTGTACGGATCTTGATGATCGCGTTCAAGTCAACTTTCTTTTCGTTGTAAGCGATTACAACCTCTTCCGCAGAGTAGAAGGTCAAACCTTCCCCTTTAATTGGGTGCTCTTTGGTGGATTTACGTGGCTTGGTCATGTAGTACAGACCCAATACCATATCCTGAGACGGTACCGCTACTGGAGAACCGTTTGCTGGGTTCAAAATGTTGTGAGAGGCAAGCATCAACAGCTGTGCTTCCAGAATTGCTTCTGGCCCTAGTGGAAGGTGAACCGCCATTTGGTCACCATCAAAGTCGGCGTTAAATGCCGTACACACTAACGGGTGTAGCTGAATCGCTTTCCCTTCGATAAGCTTAGGCTGGAACGCTTGGATACCCAAACGGTGAAGCGTAGGAGCACGGTTCAGGAGTACTGGGTGTCCTTTAAGAACGTTCTCCAAGATATCCCAAACTACAGGCTCTTTCTTATCGATGATCTTTTTAGCCGATTTTACCGTTTTCACGATACCACGCTCGATCAGTTTACGGATCACAAACGGCTTGTATAGTTCTGCGGCCATGTTCTTAGGCAGACCACATTCGTATAGTTTCAATTCTGGTCCAACAACAATTACCGAACGCGCTGAATAATCCACACGCTTACCAAGTAAGTTTTGACGGAAACGTCCTTGCTTACCTTTAAGCGAGTCAGAAAGTGATTTCAGTGGACGGTTAGAGTCTGTTTTTACTGCGGATGACTTACGGGTGTTATCGAATAGCGAGTCCACAGATTCCTGCAGCATACGCTTTTCATTACGTAAGATCACTTCCGGAGCTTTGATCTCTACCAAACGCTTCAAACGGTTGTTACGGATAATCACACGACGGTAAAGGTCGTTCAAATCCGAAGTTGCGAAACGTCCACCATCTAGTGGTACCAATGGACGCAATTCTGGTGGAATCACCGGAATTACCTTCATGATCATCCACTCAGGCTTGTTCTCGCGGTTGTTGTTAGCCTCACGCAAAGCTTCCACCACTTGCAAACGCTTAAGGGCTTCTGTTTTACGTTGCTTAGAAGTTTCGTTGTTCGCCTTGTGACGCAGATCAAAAGACAAGCTGTCTAGATCAATGCGGTTCAACAATTCGATCAAACATTCTGCTCCCATCTTCGCGATGAATTTGTTAGGATCAGAATCTTCTAAGTACATATTCTCCTGAGGAAGGGTATCCAATACATTCAAATACTCCTCTTCAGTAAGGAAGTCCATCTTTTGCAACGGCTCTCCCTCTTCGTTTTTGGCGATACCTGGTTGAATAACCACATAACGCTCATAATAGATAATCATATCCAACTTCTTGGACGGCAATCCAAGAAGATATCCGATCTTGTTCGGAAGACTTCTGAAGTACCAAATATGCGCAACAGGTACAACCAAGTTGATGTGACCTACACGATCACGACGCACTTTCTTTTCGGTAACTTCTACCCCACAACGGTCACAAACGATTCCTTTGTAACGGATACGCTTGTACTTTCCACAGGCACATTCGTAGTCCTTTACAGGTCCAAAAATACGCTCGCAGAACAAACCGTCGCGCTCGGGTTTGTGGGTACGGTAGTTGATGGTTTCTGGTTTTAATACCTCTCCGCGAGATTCTGCCAAAATAGACTCCGGCGAAGCCAAACCAATAGAAATCTTGTTGAATTTCTTTACCGTGTTGTTATCTTTATTTCTTGCCATAATGCTAATATGCTATGCTAATTTAATGCTAAAGTGAGCTACACTTTATCTTATCCCCAAAAGGGCAATTACTCTTCTAAACGGATATCCAATCCAAGACCTTTCAATTCGTGCATCAATACGTTGAATGACTCCGGCAGACCAGGTTCTGGCATGCTTTCGCCTTTCACGATAGCTTCATAAGTCTTGGCACGTCCAATAACGTCATCGGATTTAACCGTTAGAATTTCGCGCAAGGTGCTGGATGCTCCGTATGCTTCGAGCGCCCAAACCTCCATTTCTCCAAAACGCTGACCACCAAATTGTGCCTTACCACCAAGTGGCTGCTGCGTAATGAGCGAGTAAGGTCCAATAGAACGGGCGTGCATCTTGTCATCGACCATGTGACCCAACTTAAGCATGTAGATCACACCAACTGTTGCCGGCTGATCAAAACGCTCTCCGGTTCCACCATCATATAGATAAGTGTGTCCGAATCGTGGAATACCTGCCTCATCAGTCAATTCGTTGATCTGGTCTAGAGTAGCACCGTCAAAGATCGGAGTAGCAAACTTGCGACCCAATTTCTGACCAGCCCATCCTAGTACCGTTTCGTAGATCTGTCCGATGTTCATACGAGATGGTACCCCAAGTGGGTTTAGTACGATATCTACAGGAGTACCGTCTTCAAGGAATGGCATATCCTCTTCACGTACAATACGTGCAACAATACCTTTGTTACCGTGACGTCCTGCCATCTTATCACCTACCTTAAGCTTACGTTTCTTAGCGATGTAAACTTTAGCCAGTTTCAAGATTCCAGAAGGAAGCTCATCTCCAACAGAGATGGTAAATTTCTCACGTCTTAGGTTACCCTGTAGGTCATTCTCTTTGATCTTGTAGTTGTGCAACAACTCGGCAACCAATTTGTTGGTGTCCTTATCTGTAGTCCACGTTCCTTGTGTAAGGTGCGTATAATCGTCTACAGCGTTAAGCATTTTAAGGGTGTATTTCTTTCCTTTAGGGAAGATCTCTTCACCCAAGTCATTCATTACACCTTGAGCAGTTTTACCACCCACGATCTCAAAGAGCTTCTCAACAAGCACGTCTTTCAAAGCAGAGAACTTAGTCTCGTACTTCAATTCAAGCTCGTTGATGTCTTCTTTATCTTTAGCACGTTTGCGCTTGTCTTTAATAGCGCGTGCAAATAGTTTTTTGTCAATTACTACCCCGCTCAGTGAAGGAGAAGCTTTCAAAGAAGCATCTTTTACATCACCTGCTTTGTCACCAAAGATGGCGCGTAGTAGTTTTTCTTCCGGAGTCGGATCGCTCTCTCCTTTAGGAGTGATCTTTCCGATAAGGATATCACCAGGCTTCACCTCGGCACCAACGCGGATCATACCGTGCTCGTCCAAGTCTTTAGTAGCCTCTTCAGATACGTTAGGGATATCACTAGTCAATTCCTCGTTACCTAATTTGGTATCGCGAACTTCTAGTGAGTACTCATCAATGTGGATAGACGTAAAGATATCTTCACGCACCACTTTTTCTGAGATCACAATCGCATCCTCAAAGTTGTAACCCTTCCATGGCATAAAGGCCACTTTCATGTTACGTCCTAGTGCCAATTCTCCGTCTTCTGTTGCATAACCTTGACACAGTACCTGGCCCTTAGCCACACGGTCACCTTTGCGAACGATAGGCTTCAAGTTGATCGAAGTACTCTGGTTGGTCTTGCGGAATTTGATCAATTGATAAGTCTTAGAGTCTCCATCAAAACTTACCAAACGCTCGGTATCATTACGATCGTACTTGATCGTGATCTCGCGAGAGTCCACGTATTCAACTACTCCGTCACCTTCTGCGTTGATCAACACTCGTGAATCCGACGCTACTTGACGCTCCAATCCAGTTCCCACAATTGGAGAATCTGCAATAAGAAGCGGTACCGCCTGACGCATCATGTTTGATCCCATCAAGGCACGGTTCGCATCATCGTGCTCCAAGAAAGGAATAAGCGAAGCCGAGATCGAAGAGATCTGGTTTGGCGCTACATCCGTGTAGTGTACCTCCTTAGGATCTACTACTGGGAAGTCACCTTCCATACGAGCAATTACACGATCGTTTTCAATAGTTCCGTCTTTTTTAAGCGGAATGTTTGCCTGAGCAATTAGTTTCTCTTCTTCCTCTTCTGCAGATAAGTAGATCGGCTCTGTCTTCAAGTCAACTTTACCGTTCTCCACCTTGCGGTAAGGAGTTTCAATGAATCCGAGGTTATTCACCTTGGCATACACAGAAAGAGAAGAGATCAGTCCAATGTTTGGACCTTCAGGAGTTTCAATAGGACACAGACGCCCGTAGTGGGTGTAGTGTACGTCTCGAACCTCAAATCCGGCGCGCTCACGTGATAGACCTCCAGGCCCTAGTGCAGATAGACGACGCTTGTGCGTAATCTCTGCAAGTGGGTTGGTCTGGTCCATGAACTGAGACAACTGGTTGGTTCCAAAGAAGGAGTTGATCACAGAAGATAGGGTCTTCGCGTTGATCAAGTCAATCGGTGTAAATACCTCGTTGTCACGAACGTTCATACGCTCACGAATAGTACGGGCCATACGCGCTAAACCTACTCCAAACTGTGAAGAAAGCTGCTCTCCTACGGTACGTACACGACGGTTAGACAAGTGATCGATATCATCAATCTCAGCTTTAGAGTTGATCAATTCAATCAAATACTTGATGATGGTAATGATATCTTGTTTGGTAAGAACTTGCTTATCCATTTCAATATCAAGACCAAGTTTTTTGTTCATTCTGTAACGTCCTACCTCACCCAAGTTGTATCGTTGATCTGAGAAGAACAACTTGTTGATGATTCCGCGAGCGGTCTCTTCATCGGGCGGTTCAGCGTTACGCAATTGACGGTAAATGTGCTCTACCGCTTCTTTTTCAGAGTTGGTAGGGTCCTTTTGTAAAGTGTTGTGGATAATCGCGTAGTCCGCCTGCTGATTATCTTCTTTGTGAAGCAAGATGGTCTTACTTCCGGACTCAAGAATTACGTCAATATGTTCTTTTTCAAGGATGGTATCACGATCCAAAACGATCTCGTTTCTCTCGATAGATACAACCTCTCCAGTATCTTCATCTACGAAATCTTCGTGCCAGGTCTTAAGTACACGAGCCGCCAACTTGCGATCCATATATTTCTTAAGTCCTGTTTTAGTGGCCTTCACCTCTTCTGCAAGGTCAAAGATCTCTAGGATATCTTTATCGCGCTCAAAACCGATGGCGCGGAAAAGCGTAGTTACTGGTAATTTCTTTTTACGATCGATATAAGCGTACATTACGCTGTTGATATCGGTCGCAAATTCAATCCATGATCCTTTGAATGGGATCACACGTGCCGAGTACAATTTGGTACCATTGGCGTGGAAGGACTGTCCAAAGAACACCCCTGGTGAACGGTGTAGCTGAGAAACAACTACACGTTCAGCACCGTTGATACAAAAAGTTCCAGAAGGTGTCATATACGGGATAGTTCCCAGGTATACGTCCTGCACGATGGTTTCAAAATCTTCGTGCTCTGGATCGGTACAGTATAATTTTAAGCGGGCCTTTAACGGAACGCTGTAGGTCAATCCGCGCTCAATACACTCTAAAATCGAGTAGCGTGGCGGATCAACGAAATAATCTAAAAATTCCAGTACAAATTGATTGCGGGTATCTGTAATTGGAAAGTTTTCCATGAAGGTGTTGTACAAACCTTCGTCTCCTCGTTCTTCTGATTTGGTCTCTAACTGGAAAAAATCTTGGAAGGATTTTACCTGAATGTCCAGGAAGTCTGGATAATCCGGCTTGTTTTGCACAGAAGAGAAATTCAATCTTTCAGTTTTCGTTGCGGACATCTACGAACGGAATTTAATTAACAAAAAACTAGGGTGCGCAAAGGTTTTAAAATCAAACCTTTATATACGCAAAATGGTTTAGGCCCATCCCGGTATTCGGGAAGGCCTAAACCTTAGGGTTGGCTAACTGCCGGGAGCTTACTTAAGCTCAACCTCAGCGCCAGCTTCTTCTAACTGAGCTTTTAGTGCTTCAGCTTCATCTTTAGCTACACCTTCTTTGATTGGTGAAGGAGCGTTATCAACTAGTTCCTTAGCGTCTTTAAGACCAGCACCTGTCAATTCTTTAACTAGTTTTACTACAGCTAGTTTAGAACCTCCAGCGGCTTTAAGGATTACGTCGAATTCTGACTTTTCCTCAGCGGCGTCTCCACCAGCAGCACCACCACCAGCAGCAACAGCTACAGCTGCAGCAGCAGGCTCGATACCGTACTCTTCTTTAAGGATGTCAGCTAACTCGTTTACCTCTTTTACAGTAAGGTTAACTAATTGTTCTGCGAATTCTTTTAAATCTGCCATTTTCTATCGTTTTAATAAAATTGTATTCTAAGTGTTTGATTTTTCTTGTTGTGCTTATCCTTCGCGCTCAGAAAGTGTCTTAACAATTCCTGCAATCGTTCCACCACTCGATTTAAGAGCAGAGATAACGTTCTTAGCAGGCGATTGCAACAATCCGATGATATCGCCAATAAGCTCCTCTTTAGATTTGATCTCAACGAGAGCATCCAATTGGTCGTCGCCAATGAAAACTGCTTCTTCGATGAAAGCACCTTTAAGGATTGGACGGTCCGCTTTCTTACGGAACTCCTTGATCACTTTAGCTGGAGCGTTTCCAGTCTCAGAGAACATCAATGAAGTGTTGCCTTTAAGAACACCAGATAATTCTCCGAAGTCCTTGTCACTACTCTCCATTGCTTTCTCAAGCAAAGTGTTCTTTACTACAGACAACTTAACTCCCGCTTTAAAACAAGCGCGTCTCAAGTTGGTTGTAGTTCCTGCGTCCAAGCCTGAGATATCCGCTAGATATACTACGGAGTTCTCAGCTAGCTGTGCAGTCAAATCCTGAATAACTTGTGATTTTTCTTCTCTTGTCATTGTCTTTGGGTTTTACTACTCAGCAAATCTCTTGGTGTCGATACTTACTCCAGGACTCATAGTACTGGACATGTAAATACTCTTGATATATACACCTTTGGCCGCTTGAGGCTTTAACTTTACTAAAGTGGTTATTAATTCGCGGGCGTTTCCAGCGATCTTTTCAGCGTCGAAAGACGACTTTCCAATCGCAGCGTGAACGATACCGGTCTTCTCAACTTTAAAGTCGATCTTACCACCTTTCACATCTTGCACCGCTTTAGCAACGTCCATTGTTACTGTACCAGTCTTAGGGTTTGGCATAAGTCCACGAGGTCCTAGAATACGTCCTAGTGGTCCTAACTTACCCATTACGCTTGGCATGGTAACAATTACGTCAACATCCGTCCATCCTCCTTTAATCTTATCGAGGTATTCGTCTAAACCAACGAAATCAGCTCCTGCAGCAGTAGCTTCGGCCTCCTTATCTGGAGTAACCAAGGCCAATACTTTTACATCTTTACCAGTACCGTGTGGAAGTGTTACAACCCCGCGAACCATTTGGTTAGCTTTACGAGGGTCAACATTCAAACGAACTGCAAGATCTACAGAGGCGTCAAAGTTCACGTTGGTGATCTCTTTTATTAAAGCAGAAGCTTCGGTCAAACTGTAGTCCTTATTAACGTCTACCTTCGCGCGAGCTTCCTTTTGCTTTTTGGTCATTTTTGCCATGATCTGTTTTCTTTAAATCATTAAAAAGGGGCTGTCCCTTTAATTTTAACTCCCATAGATCGTGCAGTACCAGCTACCATTTTCATGGCAGACTCGATTGTAAATGCGTTCAAATCCGGCATTTTATCTTCTGCAATAGTTTTCACCTGATCCCAGGAAATTGTGGCTACTTTACGCACGTGTGGTTCACCAGAGCCTTTTTTGACTTTGGCTGCCTCAAGGATCTGTACAGCTGCTGGAGGGGTCTTAATTACAAACTCGAAAGATTTGTCCTTATAAACCGTAATCACAACAGGCAATACTTTACCTTGCTTATCTTGAGTTCTACCGTTGAATTGCTTGCAGAACTCCATGATGTTAACACCTGCGGCACCTAAAGCGGGTCCTACTGGCGGTGACGGGTTAGCCGCTCCACCTCGAACCTGTAACTTTACGACTTTATCTACTTCTTTTGCCATTGTTTACATTTTAGGTCGATTCTTCACAGTTGGAAGCTCCGGAAGAATCACTTTATTCGCGTAACAGTTTTTTACTAAATTTTTTCTACTTGCATATAGCTGAGCTCAAGTGGAGTCTTACGACCGAAGATCTTCACCATTACTTCTAGCTTGCGTTTTTCTTCGTTGATCTTCTCTACGGTTCCGTTGAATCCGTTGAAAGGACCATCGATCACTTTTACAGTCTCTCCTACTACATAAGGAATGTTTAGGTTTTCATCTTCGATAGCCAATTCGTCTACCTTACCTAACATTCTGTTCACTTCAGACTGTCTTAACGGCACTGGGTCTCCCCCTTTGGTCTCTCCTAAGAAACCAATAACACCGTTTATGGATTTAATGATGTGTGGAATCTCTCCTGTGATATTCGCATTGATAATGATATATCCTGGAAAGTACACACGCTCTTTACTTATCTTTTTTCCGTTGCGGATCTGAATAACCTTTTCGGTTGGAACCAGAACTTGCTCGATATAATCTTGCAGATTCAAGCGCACCACTTCACTTTCGATGTAGTTCTTGATCTTGTTCTCTTGTCCGCTAACCGAACGAACAACATACCACTTCTTAGTATTTTTTGTCTCCGTCATTCTGCAGCGTTTATCCCTTGATTAGTTTAAAGTACTGCTCGATCACTCCAGAGAAGACTGTGTCTACTCCCCAAGTGGCCAATGCCAATACAACAGAAAAAACTGCAACAATAACAGTAAGTCGTTGAGCCTCAGATAAAGGTGTCCAAGTGACGTGATTTCTTAGCTCGTTATACGACTCTTTAATATATTCTATCATTGTTCTTGTGTTTTGCACGGGTTGAGAGACTCGAACTCCCGACACCTGGTTTTGGAGACCAGTGCTCTACCAACTGAGCTAAACCCGTAGATAAAAGTCAAGGTGTACCGCGAAAACGGGACACCTTTGACTTATTTATGTTTATCTACTGTGTACTTAGTCGATGATTTCAGTAACCTGACCAGCTCCAACAGTTCTACCACCTTCACGGATAGCGAAACGCAATCCAACGTTAAGTGCGATAGGTTGAATCAAGTCAACAGTAATGGTAAGGTTATCACCCGGCATTACCATCTCAACACCATCAGGAAGTACAATGTTTCCAGTTACGTCAGTTGTACGTACGTAGAACTGAGGACGGTAGTTGTTGTGGAATGGAGTGTGACGTCCACCTTCTTCTTTCTTAAGGATATAAACCTCGGCTTTGAATTTAGCGTGAGGAGTTACAGAACCTGGCTTACAGATTACCATACCTCTTTTGATCTCAGTCTTTTCAATACCACGTAGAAGGATACCAACGTTATCACCAGCTTCACCGCGATCTAGGATCTTACGGAACATCTCAACACCAGTAATAGTAGAAGTCAATTTCTCAGCTCCCATTCCGATGATGTCTACAGCGTCACCAGTGTTGGCAACTCCAGTCTCGATACGACCCGTAGCAACAGTACCACGACCAGTAATAGAGAATACATCCTCGATTGGCATCAAGAAGTCTTTATCTACGTCACGCTTAGGTAGCTCAATCCAGTTGTCTACAGCTTCCATAAGCTCCATTACAGTGTCAACCCACTTTTGCTCACCGTTAAGTGCACCAAGAGCAGATCCAGCGATAACAGGACCATTGTCTCCGTCATACTCGTAGAAGCTCAATAGGTCACGGATTTCCATCTCTACTAGTTCAAGTAGTTCCTCATCGTCTACCATATCCACTTTGTTCATGAATACAACGATACGTGGAATACCTACCTGACGTCCTAGAAGGATGTGCTCACGTGTTTGTGGCATTGGACCATCTGTAGCAGCTACTACAAGGATAGCACCGTCCATTTGTGCAGCACCAGTTACCATGTTCTTAACGTAGTCGGCGTGACCTGGACAGTCAACGTGTGCGTAGTGACGGTTAGCCGTCTGATACTCTACGTGAGAGGTGTTAATAGTAATACCTCTTTCTTTTTCTTCTGGAGCGTTATCGATAGAGTCGAAAGAACGCAACTCAGACAATCCTGCGTTGGCTAGTACAGTTGTAATAGCGGCAGTAAGGGTAGTTTTCCCGTGATCAACGTGTCCAATAGTACCGATGTTCAAGTGCGGTTTGGAACGATCAAAAGTTTCCTTTGCCATGTTTATTAATTTTTAATCTTAATTATATTAGTGTTCAAATTCTTGTTTACTGTTGAATTAAGACCTTCCGATACACAGTGTATCCTGTTGACTAATCCAAAGAAGCAGTTCTTTCAAACTACTTAGAGCCAATGACGGGAATTGAACCCGTGACCTCTTCCTTACCAAGGAAACGCTCTACCCCTGAGCTACATCGGCTTATGCGGGTTGGGCCGTCTAGCCCCGCCTGCCTTATCCATCATTTTACTGACCGATAAGTACAGCAAAAATCGCACCCTCTAATGAAGATGCGATTTCGGCTTGACTTTTGAGCGGGAGACCGGGTTCGAACCGGCGACATTCAGCTTGGAAGGCTGACGCTCTACCAACTGAGCTACTCCCGCGTTTTTTCTTGCTATGCAAGATTGGTTTTCAGTACGTCGAAATTTTAGTGCTGCAAAATTAATGAAATTTTACTAGAAATAAAACAAGCAAAATGAGTTTTCATTGCGACTTTATTTTGCGCTGTGTTTTCCTTAAAGATTACTTGGCCGTCGCCTCGCATTATCCTTCTGAAACACTTTTTTGTTTCACCATTCGGATTAGCTCACTCTCGTTCACTGATATCCTATTGAAACACTTTCATGTTTCACCATTCGGATTAGCTCGCTCTCGCTCGCTGATCCTCGGTGGTGAACCATCTTTATTTTTTTTTCGTCGGCTTACAAAAGCGAGCTTTTGACGCCGACTTTCAAAAAATAAAGTGGGGAGAGCAGGATTCGAACCTGCGAAGGTAAAAACCAACAGATTTACAGTCTGTCCTCGTTGGCCGCTTGAGTATCTCCCCGATAGCTCTAAAACATCGATTTTAAAGAACATAAGAGCCGATGGAGGGACTCGAACCCACGACCTGCTGATTACAAATCAGCTGCTCTAGCCAGCTGAGCTACATCGGCGCTTTTATACTTCCTTTTTGATCAAAAAAAAGTCCGCTATTTCTAACGGACTGCAAATGTATAATAATTTTCTTTTGAAAAAAACTTTTTGAGAAAATTTACCCTAAAGATGGGCACGTTGTTTTTGCTTTCGCTTTTTGAGCTGGCGCTCTAAAGAATTTGCACATTCGTCAATACCTTCTTCAAATTTCCTACACTCCTTTTTTACAATGACATCATCACCAGGGATACTGAGCAAGACCTCAACGATCTTATTCTCCTTCTGACTAGTGTTTTGCACTTTCAAAAACACATCTGCAAAGATGATCTTGTCGTAAAAAGTTTCGAGTTTTGACAAACGCTTTTTGATGAATTCAATAAGCTTGATGTCTGCGTCAAAGTTTGGAGTTTGCACATTAACTTTCATACACGGGTAATTTAAGTTAGACAAAGATTTGTCCTCTAAGATTTATTCCGCGGATGCGCCTTGCTGTGGATTTTCTTTAATTCTGCCACACTGTTGTGTGTGTAGACTTGGGTGGAAGCCAAACTGGCATGTCCGAGCAGTTCTTTAACAGCATTGAGGTCTGCACCTTCGTTCAATAAGTGAGTTGCAAAGGAATGCCGCAATATATGTGGACTCTTCTTTACCTTGGAGGACGTCATACTAAAATACGAATTTATAATTCGGTAAACAAGCGTTTCGTATAATTTAGCACCCTTAGCGGTAAGAAACAGCCAAGGTGTATCTGGCTGATTTACAACCTCAGCGCGCTCACCATCCAAATAAGACTTCAGATCATTGAGCACCCCAGGCAAAAGCGGCACAATGCGCTCCTTGTTGCGCTTTCCCAATACTTTGACCGCTGCTTGTCCAAAATCGATATCAGAGACCTTGAGATTAATGAGCTCACTGCGACGCATTCCCGTGGCGTAAAATAGGCTCACAATCAACTTGTCTCGCACACTTTCAAAACCGTCTTGGCTATTTAGCGCTTCAATGGTGGCTGCAATCTCTGCTTGCGAAAATGGCACCTGCAATTTCTTAGGAGTTTTTAGGGCCTTATGCTGCGCCAATGGACTCACAGATATAGTACCCGTTTTTAAAAGGAACTTGTAGTAAGCTTTTAATGAAGCGACCTTCCGATTTACAGATCTATTAGATATGCCGGAATCAACTAATGAGACGATCCAACTTCTGATTTGCGGATAATGTACTGTTGCAAAATCTTGCTGACCATACTCCGCATCCAAGAAAATGGCGAAGGCCTCTAAATCTCTTGTATAAGCGGTAAGGGTATGCTGGGAGTATTTCTTCTCCAGACTGAGGTAGGCGATGAATTCGGTAAGGGCCATAAAAAAATCCGCTGATCAATGTAAAGGTACACTTTCCAGCGGATTGTTTATGTGGTGATCCTAACGATCTAGATCTCTTCCTGATCTCTAAGATGTTGGATGTATTGCGCTTTTTGGATTTGCGCTCTGCGCTTTACAGAAGGTTTTGTAAACTGCTGACGTGAACGTAGTGCACGCATAGTTCCTGTTCTGTCAAACTTACGCTTGAAACGCTTTAGCGCTCTATCAATATTTTCTCCGTCTTTAACTGGTATAATTAACATAGTGTCATCACCTCCTCTCTTTTGCGGATGCAAAGATAGAAAGTTAATTTTTATATCTGCAACTTCTTTCTAAAATTATTCCTTGAATAGCGATGCTCGCGTACTGAGATCGCGAATGAGTTTTTCCTCCTCCTCACTTTCTAAAAGTACATTGTAAGTCTTCCAAAAGGCTTGGTTATAGGGTCTCGGGATGAAGATATCATCGGACCACTCTTTACTGAGCGCTTGGTCGATAACCATGTCATCACGTATAATCTCCGTAAAGACAATTTCTTGAACCGTATAATAGAACTGCTCTTCCCGCTCCTTTTTGATCTGTTCAGCAGTCTTCTCTTGTTGATCTGAGGAACGATTCCCAATATTGACCAGTTTGGGTGTTTCGTAATAAATATAGTTGGGATACCACTTGTCCTCAAACTCTTTGTAAGTGATCACCAGTTTGTGATTGAGGGTGGTGCCGAACAAACTTTTGGAACGTCTTCGCTGAGCATCAGAGGCAGCGATCAGTTCGTATTCAATACGTTTTATGGCATAGGTTTTCCAGTCTATATAGATCCATCCCTTGGGCTCAAAGCCTTCATTGTAGATCCCAGGAGTATTGAGTCCGACGTAATCCGCACCCTTCTCAATTCTGATTTTATAGACCTTCCGCCCATCGTCTACCAAGACAGTATCCAAAGTAAACTGATGACGATCCAACATCTTGTCGCCCAAGATCGCAAAACGGTCTCCAGCGTTGCGCACCATATTGAGCTTTCCGTTAAAGAGGTTGCCCAAACCGTTCACGCGGTTGTCATTCCACTTAATAGCTTCTACCAATGAAGCCGTTTTAATGGTGTCTCGTCTTAAGTTATCGGCTTTAATGCGCATCCCTTTTTCATCACGCAGATAGGAGTAGTACGTAAACAAACTATCTACGTCTCGCAGGTCATAGCTCTTTCGGTTTTCATCGACATTGACTTTGAGGTATTCCGAACCGCCTGCCACATATGTGGAGTCATAAAGGCTGATGGCACTTTCAATAAGCCATTTATATTCGATCTGATTGCGTTCTTTATGTCTTAAGAATCCTTTTTGAATGTATGAGCTGTCTGGTAAATTACGAGGCAAACGCTCCAAGGCACGGATCACAATATCGTTCCCAGTAGTGGGTCTTGGGTCTGCCACGACAACTACTTCATCTAATGAGGCAATGTCTTCTTCTAAAAAGATGTCTTCTGCCGGATCAAAGTCTGCGATGGCCGTTTTAAAACTCTTGAATCCGATGGAAGAGATCACCAAAGTATCATTAACGTGCTTAGGCGGGACTACCAAAGAAAATTTACCATCGCTATTACTCACGGTTCCGATATAGGAATCCTGAACATAAACACTGGCACTCTCAATAGGCATGAAGGTGGCAAAATCCACGATCTTTCCATTGAGAACTTTCTCTTGTTGCGCGTAAGTGAATCCACAGGCCAAGAAGACGCCTGCAAAAAGTAATTTTTTAAATAGATTGAGCTGCATGCATGTAGGTTTAAATCTCCAATTTATTCTAAGGGAGACCTATTGTAGCTCAAAGTTACATAAATCGGCGAATTATGTAGCCGGTTTGTACTGCTTACCGTCAATGACCATTTTTGCGATGATCTCACGTAATATCTCTGAAGTACCGCCACCAATAGGGCCCAGTCTGCTGTCACGCAACAAACGTGCCATTGGATATTCTTCCATATAACCGTATCCGCCTAACATCTGTAAACAGTCATAAGCTACTTCATCGGCGATCTTGGTAGAGATCAACTTAGACATACTAGCTTCTTTTACCACGTATTCTCCATCACCCAAACGTTTGGCAATGGCGTAGTTGAAGGTTTTACACACTTCCACCTCAGAGGCCAGTTGTGCAATTTTGTGGCGCAAGGCTTGAAATTCGGAGATTGACTTACCAAAGGCCTTGCGGTCTTTCATGTATTGAATGGTGTATTCAATAGCCCATTCTGAGCGTGCGTGGGCGTTGATTCCCATGATCAACCGCTCGCTGGCAAAGTGCTGCATGATGTATTGAAAACCTTTGTTTTCTTCTGCCAAAAGATGTGTAGCAGGAATTTTCACATCGGTAAAAGAGATCTCACCGGTATCACTGGCACGCCAACCCAGTTTGTCTAACTTGGTGGCCGCTACTCCATCCCAATCACGATCAACAATAAACATGCTGATCCCTTTATTACCTAAAGACGGATCCGTTTTGGCTGCAACAATCAAATAGTCGCTGTAGACACCATTGGTGATAAATGTCTTGGACCCGTTTAAGATGTAATGATCACCTTGCTTTACGGCCGTAGAACGCATTCCAGAAACATCAGATCCTCCAAAAGGTTCGGTCACGCATAAACAACCTATCATTTCACCCGTGATACTCTTGGCGAGGTAGTGCTGCTTTTGTTCTTCGTTTCCTTCTGCATTGAGGTGCGTCATAGCCAAATAAGCATGTGCCCACATGGCGGCTGCAAAACCACCAGACTGCACACGTTGCAGTTCTTCTAGGAAGATCACGGTGTAGAAAAAGTCCAAGCCCATACCTCCATAAGCTTCTGGATAGGCAATCCCAAAAAAGCCCATCTCCCCCATTTTACCCCAAATGGATCGGTCAATAGTTCCACTAGCCTCCCAGGCTTCAATATGAGGCGCAACTTCCTTTTGCAAGAAATCGCGGAGACTGGCTCTAAAAAGATCGTGTTCTTCGGTAAAATAAGTTGTACTCATGGATTGTATTATGCTTTCGTTTTTCCAGAACTCAAACGTTTGAGTTCGCTATTAAAAAAAGACCAAATCGGGTGCTTAATTGAATTGCAAATATACGGCAATTCCCGCTAACCAATCCGCAGTGACCCCATCCAACTTGAGCAATTCTGTAGGCTCAGAGACCCTTCCACGTAACCTTCTGAAAATCACCAGCTCTTTTGCCATTTCAAAGTTGATCCCTGGTAATGTAGCCAAGTCTGATGCAGCAACTTCATTAAAGTTCAACTGCGGCTCAACAACGGATTCCTCAATATAAAAGTGCTTTAAAAGTTCAGCTCGAGTTTTGGGTTTTAAGCCGTAGATCAATCGCAGCTGCAAGCTATCGCCAAAATTTCCATAACGCTCTTTGAAACCCAGTATTCGCCCAGCTAAGACCGGGCCAATTCCATAAACAGAATCAAGCGCTGCGGCACTGGCTTTATTGAGATCTTTTTTGACTATGTTTTTATTAAAACTGGAAACTTTCTTTGCTTGCTGCGTCCAAGCAGGAAACTTAAAGTAAGGTGCCATTGCCTCTAAAAGAGAATCAGAAACTCCAGTAACTCTTTGAAAGTCGGCTGCAGAACGCAACCAGAGATTCTTCGCTCTAAATTGTTCCAAGGCCGTTAAAGAAGAGTCGCTTAAACCCCAGAGGTATGCATTGTACGAACTTAAAAAATTAGGATTAAAACGGTAACGTTTGGGTTGAGCCGCAACGGCTCTCAAGGAATCGATAAGCGCCAATTCTGTTGCGCGTGTCTCAAGCACTGCTTCTGCCGTGGTATTATACTTTGGACTCCGGAAGAGACTCAATGCAATAATGCCCAAAATCGAACTTAAAAATAGAAAAATGCTTAGGTGATCCTTCGCGTAAAATAGTAGCAGCCTTTTGGCCAAAAAAAATACCCCCATGTCATATAGTTTTGCATAGGGGTATTAGTAAAAAAGTTAGTCTGGTCGTCTAGTTAGAAGACTTTAATCCTTTAATAGCGTCCAGGTATTTCTTCATTTCATCTCGTACTTTAGGGAACAAGAAGAACAGTCCGATCATGTTCGGGAATACCAAAGCGAGAATCATCGCGTCGGAGAATTTGATCACCGCATCCAAAGTAGCAGCCGCTCCAATGATCACGAACAATAGGAACATGATTTTATAAGTAAGATCGGCAGCTTTTCCTTTACCGAACAAATATTTCCAAGATTGTAATCCGTAGTAAGACCAAGAGATCATTGTTGAGAATGCGAACAGTACAATCGCAATGGTCAACACATATGAGAATCCGGGGATCACCGAATCAAATGCTCGAGAGGTCAAATCTACTCCACCGAGTTGCTCTCCGGTTCCGTTGAGGATCACGTTGGATCCTTCTACAGCTCCGTATTCAAACACACTTTGCAAGTTGGTTCCGTCAATATTGAAGAAGATGATCACCAAGGCAGTCATTGTACAGATCACTACAGTATCAATGAATGGCTCCAACAAGGCAACAACACCTTCACTGGCTGGATATTTTGTTTTTACTGCGGAGTGCGCAATAGCTGCAGATCCTGCACCAGCCTCGTTAGAGAAAGCAGCGCGCTGGAATCCGACGATCAGTACTCCAAGGAAACCTCCAAGTCCTGCCATAGGCGTAAAGGCTCCTTTAAAGATCAGTCCGAATGCGTCATCGATGTAAGAGAAGTTAGCAAAGATGATCACTAAGGCAGCCAACACATAGATACCTGCCATAAATGGAACGATCTTCTCAGTAATCTTAGCAATACGCTTAATTCCACCAATAATTACAATACCTACTAAAACAGCTAGGATAATACCGATGATAGTTTTGGTAGCTCCACCCTCAATCTGGATCAGTGAAAGCAATTGAACTGTAGCTTGGTTGGATTGGAAGGCGTTACCTCCACCAAAAGAAGCTCCCACACAAAGCACTGCAAACACAACAGCCAATACTTTTCCTAGCCCAGCCATATTGCGCTCTTTTAGCCCCTTAGATAAATAGTACATAGGTCCACCGTAAACGGTTCCATCAGGACCCACATCACGATATTTAACACCCAAAGTACATTCGACAAACTTAGTAGCCATTCCAATAAGACCACAAACGATCATCCAAAAGGTAGCTCCAGGACCACCCAAAGCGATAGCTACAGCAACCCCGGCAATGTTTCCTAAACCAACGGTTCCAGAAACTGCAGTTGCCAAAGCTTGGAAGTGAGATACTTCCCCTTCCTCACTCTCGTCACGAATGGTATCTGGCAAATCGCCATCTACGATGTTTACGTCAGATTTTTCAACACCGTGACCTTCTGCGCCTTCAATGTCGTCATATTTTCCACGCACCGTATTGATCGCCAAAGGAAATCTTCTGATGCTCGGTACTTTAAAATAAATAGTAAAGAAAGTAGCTCCTATAACCAATAGAATCACCACTACAGGTATATTGAATTCGCCCACGGGGACCGTAGTAAGAACTAGGTTTTCCCACCAAACCGCGGCAGGCATTACCGCGTCGTTGATCTTTTCATCTAGACCAGCTTCTTGAGCGTCTTGAGCAAAAGAAAATAAGGGTGATAATACTGCTAATGCTAACAGAAGTACTTTTTTGTACATAAGAATTGTTTTAGTTTGCGATTTTTCCAGCTCACAAGATGCTAAAAAAAATAGCGAATTCAAATTTTTAGCCGTTAAAAAGTCTGGGCTTAAACCTTGTAAACCTCCTTTAAACGCTCGATTTGAGGCGGTCTGCCAATGAGGATAAGTTTGGATTGTTTCTGGAGGACCATTTCCGGTTCTGGATTCACAATGTACTCACCATTAGGGGATTTGTATCCGATAATGGAACAGCCCGTTCGCTTGCGCAGATCCAGATCGCGAATGGCCATTTCTTTGCCATCGGGGCAAATATTTTCAAAGGAAACTTGCTCTACATTGATGCTGTCCTCTTCACCAGAAACGGTTAGGTTGTCTAGAAATTCAACCAAGTCAGGAACTACTACTAGTGAGGCCATATGATCGCCACCGATCTTATCGGGCATGATCACATTATCCGCACCCGCTAATTTGAGTTTTTGATAACTGGTCTCTTCCGTAGCACGGCTTATTATGCGTAGTTTGGGATTGATCTGTCTGGCAGAAAGTACAATGAACAAATTGTCGGCATCACTCGGCAAGGCACAAATCACTGTTGCGGCGCGCTCAATTCCGGCTTGATACAAAACCTCATCTTCATCGGCATTGCCATTGATAATCAAAATATCATCGTCTAAAAGTGCTCGTGCCACAATCTCCTCATCGATCTCAACAACCACAAATGGTCTGTTATACGCCTTAAGCTTTTGCACGGCCTGTCTTCCGTTTCTTCCGTAACCGCAGACAATGACGTGTCTGTTCAATGATTCGATCTGCTTTTTCACTCTTTTCTGTCTAATGTTACCAATATTGCTCTTGCCCAAGAGGTATTCAGAGATGACCGTGATGGCATATCCAACAATAAAGATACTGGATAGGATCAATATTGAAGTGAATATCTTTTCACTTGGCCCAAGGGGTTGAACCTCCTGAAAACCAACCGTAGTAATGGTGATGATGGTCATGTAGACCGCATCGATCCAGCTGTAATCTGCATAAAACTTAAAGCCGAGAACTCCAGTCATAAACACAGCCAGCAAAAGGACCAAGGCAACGGCCATTTTGGATCTAAAGTACCTTCTGAATAAAGTAACTCTGGGCATTTACTGATTTAAATCTGATACGATCAAAGCCTGCTATAAATCAAAAACAGAACTTCTCTTGGTGTAAATTAAGTCTTTTAATTTAAGCCAGAAAGCCAGGGTGAGATAAATAGCAAAACCCGCACCGAGGGTTGCAAAACTCACATAGATAAAAAACAGTCGGACACTCTTAGCACGCATCCCTAAACGCTCCGCCAAACGCGAAGAAACGTAGAATCCGCGTCGCTCAAAATAGTGTCTTAAATCATAAACCCATTTCATAGCTTTCTGCCTTAATGCAAGATAAGAAAACCCCCGATTTTTAGGTCGAGGGTTTGTATTTTTTCAGTCGTGGACTTATTCGATATAGCCCATTTTTCGCATCCAATCGTCATTGAACATTTTGCCCACATAACGGCTGCCGTGGTCGTGGAACAGAACCACCACCACATCGTCTTCATTAAATTCATCCTTGAGCTGTAACAGTCCTTTCATGGCAGCACCCGCAGAGTTCCCTAAGAACATCCCTTCTATCTTGGCCAAGAGTTGGGTGTAAACGGCTGCGTCTTTATCAGTGACCTTAGTAAAGCCATCAATAACATCGAAATTTACATTCTCTGGCAAGATGTCTTCACCGATTCCTTCTGTGACGTAAGGATAGATCTCTTTCTCATCAAAGATTCCGGTCTCGTGGTATTTCTTAAATACACTTCCGTAGGTATCGATTCCCCAAACTTTTACATTCGGATTTTGTTCTTTTAAATATTTCCCAACTCCAGAAATGGTTCCGCCAGTACCAACACCTACTACAAAATGTGTGACCTTACCGTCGGTTTGCTTCCAGATCTCAGGACCGGTGCTTTCATAATGCGCCACCGCGTTGCTCGGATTGTCGTATTGATTCACATACCAGCTGTTCGGGGTTTCCTCTCCCAAACGCTTAGAAACAGAATAGTAAGATCGAGGATCATCAGGAGCCACATCCGTAGGACAAACAATCACTTCTGCCCCCATAGCTTTAAGCACGTCTACTTTTTCTTTAGACTGCTTATCAGTAGTGACAAAAATGCTTTTGTAACCTTTTACCACGGCTGCAAGTGCCAAGCCCATTCCCGTATTCCCAGAAGTTCCCTCAATGATAGTTCCTCCTGGTTGCAGGCGTCCGTCGGCCTCAGCATCTTCTACCATCTTAAGAGCCATTCGGTCTTTCACTGAATTTCCAGGATTGAAAGTTTCATACTTCGCCAGTACCAAACAAGGCAGTTCTTTGGCCAGGTGATTGATCTTTACCAAAGGTGTATTCCCTATGGTTCCCAATATATTTTCTGCGTATTCCATCTGTGTGTTTAAGACAGTGCAAAGGTACAAAACCCCTCAGATTTTAAATCCCTAAGGCCTTGTTAATTCCAAATGGATTATTGAAAGCGGATGGCCTTGATAGGCGCAATTCTGGTTACGGTATAAGAAGCTCCCCAAAGCATTAGCAAACACAGCGCTAGTGTTCCGGCATTGAGCGCTAAAATGTAAAATGCATTGAGATAAACAGGCGCTTCTTTCATGTAGTAGATCTCTGGGTCCGGGTATTCAAAAACACCAAATTGCCATTGAATGGCTATGAGTCCCAAACCGATCAAATTCCCCCAAAACAAACCGAGAAGAATAATGTATCCCGCATTGTACAAGAAAACCTTTTGGATGCTCCAGTCAGAACTGCCCAAGGCTTTCAAGGTTCCTATCATTTGGGTGCGTTCTAAAATAAGCACCCACAAAGCGGTGATCATGTTGATCCCAGCAATCACGATCATGATTCCAATAATGAGGTAAATATTAAAATCAAAAAGGTCCAGCCATTCAAAAATGGAGAAGTATTTTTCTCTAATGCTGATGGCGTTGAGTTCAGAATCAATATTTTCATAAACCGCTGCGCTGGTTTCAGAAAGCTTGTCAAAATCTTCCACAAAGACTTCAAAGCTTCCGATCTGATCCGGCTCCCATTTGTTCAAGCGTTGAATGTGGCGAATATCCGCTACTAAGAATTGCTCATCAAATTCCTGAAAGCCGCTGTTGTAAATACCAACCAGATCAAAGCCACGAGTTCTAGTAGGGCGCTCGCTGTCGTTATTGACAAAATAGGTCGCCACTTTATCTCCAACTTTGAGATCCAATCGATTGGCCAGGTATTCTGAAATGAGAATTTCTGCATTTAAATTACCGCTGTAATCTGGTAGACGACCTTCTTTGAGGTACTCCTCAAAATGTGAGAAGTCGTAATCGGCATCTACCCCTTTGACCACAATGCCTTCAAAGGTTTCTTCCGTACGGATCACTCCTCCTTTTAAAGCCGTGACCTGAATATCCTTAATGCCCGAAACTAAATTGAACTCCGGATAGAACTCTTGATTAATGCTTATGGGAATCTGAGAGTCAAAAGAAAAGTTGGTATCATAATTGGAGATGATGATATCCCCGTGAAAGGCAGAGACCTTTTCCTTGATCTTGCGTTGAAGGCCAATACCCGTAGCAATAGCAATAAGCATCACTATGGTGCCAATGGCAATTGCGGCTATGGCTATTTTTATAATTGGACCCGATACGCTACTTTTATGATCCTTGGAACGCGCAATGCGGCGGGCTATAAAATATTCGAAATTCACTCCAGATCTATGACTGTTCTAAGTCTCAAAAATACGCTTTTATTCCTTCTGATTGTTATGTGCTCCTGCGGATCCAAATCGCAAGAATCTGAGGATTGCTGCCCGGAGGAAAACCCGAAGCCACAGATCACTCCAATTCCGGCAGCCAATAAAACCGAAGCCTATTTACCGCTACTTGAAGGCAAACGCGTGGCTGTAGTCGCCAATCAAACCAGCGGTATCAATGACGGTAAGATATATTTAATACGTGCTACTGATACAGTCACGGGTGACACCATATTTAACAAGAGAACTGAGCGGACCCATTTAGTGGACAGCTTACTAGCCAGAGGCGTTAATATTGTAAAGGTATTTGCTCCGGAGCACGGTTTTAGAGGCCGAGCAGATGCAGGAGAATCTGTTAAAGACGGAGTAGATACAAAAACAGGCTTAGCCTTGTTGTCCTTACACGGCAAACACAGAAAACCAATGCCAGAGCAATTGACGGATGTGGATATCATTGTTTTTGACATTCAAGATGTGGGCGTGCGTTTTTACACCTACATCTCTACCATGAGTTTGGTTATGGAAGCGGCGGCAGAAGCAGGCATTCCAATAATTGTTTTGGACCGACCCAATCCCAACGGACATTATATTGACGGCCCGACCATGCTTGCAGAACACACCAGTTTTTTGGGCATGCATACCGTTCCACTAGTATACGGTATGACCATAGGCGAATACGCTTTAATGGTTAATGGAGAAGGCTGGTTAAAAGACGGGGTCAAAGCAGATTTAACGGTTATTCAAAACACCTATTACAACCACCGTTCTAAATATGTACTACCCGTACGGCCCTCACCCAATTTGCCGAATGCCACGGCAGTTAATCTATATCCCAGTTTAGGCCTGTTAGAAGGCACCAACCTCAATGCAGGGCGTGGAACCGATTATCAGTTTCAACTTCTGGGATCGCCTTATTTACCTCAGGAAAAATACACCTATCAATATACGCCTCAACCCAATTTTGGATCCAAATACCCAAAACATCAAGATACAGACTGCAACGGTTTGTTCTTAGGGCAAGAGCCCTATTTAAGCATGGTGGATCTACAATGGATCGTACAAGCGTATCGCAATCACACCAAAAAAGACGAATTCTTCAATACAGCCAATTTCACTACTCACGCAGGTACGCCGCTATTGCAACAGCAAATTCAGCAGGGTTTAAGTGCTGAAGAAATTCGCGCGAGCTGGCAGCCTGAGATCGAGGCCTTTAAAAAGATCCGCGCTAAATACTTGCTTTACGAAGAGTAATTGGGCAGGCGCTTTTTCATTTCCTCCACGATGTTGTACGCTGCCGGGCAAATGGCCACATTCTTTAAAGTTAGATTGGAGATCTGCTGAAATTTTTTACGATCCGTATGTGGAAATTCTCTACAGGCCTTAGGACGATGGTCGTAAACGGAACAGTAATTATCAGCTCCTAAAAAAGGACAGGGAACCGATTGCAAAACATAGTCGTTGTCTTCATCGATCCGCAAATAGGTTTCAATAAATTGCTGCTGCTTCATTTTAAACAGCTTGGCTAAGCGATCAATGTCCTTATCGGTAAACAATGGGCCGGTGGTCTTGCAACAGTTGGCACACTCCAAACAATCGGTTCGCGTAAATTCATCGGCATGCAGCTCTTGCATTAAACTGTCCAACTGCTTGGGCGGACGCTTTTTGAGCTTGGCGAAGAACTTCTTGTTCGCTTTATGGTTAACTTTGGCTTTTTCTGCCAGCTGTTCGAGCTGCTTATTCATAGTTTCTGCGGATGCGTGTAACCGATCTCATGGGCCAGGCCATAAAAGACCACTTTGCGGGTAAAGATACAGAAGACCTCTGGAACGAGACCTCCATTAGTGAAAAGGATGTTTTGCCCTTAAAACATTTGTTCCGCGGCTTTGATGCTATGCCCTTAATTGAGCAAAAGGCCTTGGAGCTGGCTCGTGGTAAAATTTTGGACGTTGGCTGCGGAGCAGGCTCCCACAGTTTATACCTCCAAAAGCAAGGTCATGAAGTGACCGCGTTAGACAGAAGCGCAGACAATATTGAAGTGGCACAAGCCCGAGGGGTAAAACAAACACGCTGTGAATCCATCTACGATTTAGAGCACGAGAAGTTCGATACTTTATTATTGCTGATGAACGGCACCGGGCTCTTTGGACGTTTGGATCAGACTAAAAAAGCGTTGGAACATTTACGCTCCTTATTAGCGGCCAACGGGCAAATCCTTGTAGACTCTAGTGACTTGCAGTATATGTATGATTACGACGAGGCTGGAGTGCTGATGGTGCCTGAATATTTAAAATACTACGGAGAGCTGGAGTGCGTATTGCATTATAAAGACCAACAATCAGAACCTTACTACTGGTTATATCTTGACCCCGAAACCTTTGGGATCTTAGCCCAATTAGCGGGTTTGCATTTTGAACTGATTGAAGAGGGAGAAAACTTCGACTATCTCGCTCGGCTTACTGCTGTTTAGGGGTAAAACCCATTCCCTTTAACTCATCTAAAGTGGCGAGATATAAATCTCGACTCCAGGATTCAGAGGCTGCAGAAATATTCTGGATCAGACTTTGTTGCACCGCAACCAGTTTTTGCCCAGTGGCAGAATTTATAAAAGTACTTTGATTGGCCTGCTGCGCCTCAGGCGAACTGCTGTAGTGTGTATAGAGGTTTTGAATGTCGGTCTCTTCAAAATAGCTGCGGTAAACCGAAGCCAACATATTCAATATGCCGTCAACCTGATCTTCTTTTTGGGCTTCCAGTTTTGACCAATGGGATTCTGGAACTCCCTGCCCGTCAAATTGGGTCTTGATCAAGTTGATCATTTGATCGTAGGCACCCTCATATTGAGTTTGGGTTCCATTGATCTTTAAGTAATTCACGGTCTGCTCTTGGACCGAATCGGTCTGGGCGAGACTCGAAAAACAAAAACTACAAACCAGCGTTATAAAAAGTACAGCTCTCATAAGATTAAAAAAATGCTTTAATTTTGTACAAAATACACATTCACGCTATGAAATGAGCACCAACACATTTAATTGCTAGAATAACTTCAGCTTTAATTAAATTTTTGGTGCGAAAGCAAAGCGGTCGATCGATGCAAATATCTTTTATTTGATTCATCGACTGCACAAAGAAAAATATTAAATCGATGAAAATATTACGATACCTACCTTATTTATTCCTTTTGTCCTTTATGGTCCTTTCATCCTGTAAAAGTGACGATTCCTCGGGAGGCGATGATACGGAAGAACCGAACCCGAATGCAGGAAACTTATTAAGTGTAGGTGATTCTGCTGCGGACCTCTTAGGAGCAGCTAACTTTGATGCGGTAAATATTGAGTTGGTATTTGTAGAAAATTTCAATCCTCGTGCGGAAACCGTAGAAAACCTTCGCATTTTTATTGAAGAACGCCTTAACAAACCTGGAGGTGTTAATATCATTGAACGTTCTATAGAACCCATTGGCATGCAGCCTTTCAGTACTGCGGAGATCGCGGAAATTGAGGATCAGGTAAGAACGGTGTACAATCAAGGAACCACGCTTGGTGTATTTATTTTCTTTACGGATGGTGCTAACATCAACGATACCCAGTTCAGCAAAACTTTAGGAACTGCTTACCGCAATACTTCCCTAGTGATCTATGAAGAGACCATCCGTGAATTCAGTGATGAAGCCGGTGAACCAGGACGCGTTGCTTTGGAAAGCACTACACTCAATCACGAGTTCGCGCATTTATTGGGCTTGGTGAATCTCGGCACGCCTTTGACCTCAGACCACGAAGATCCCATCAATACTCGCCACTGTGTGGTGGAGGACTGTTTGATGTTCTTCCAAACAGAGATCCAAGGAGGTGTATTTAAAATGAAGAGTTTAGATGCCATTACGCCTCTAGACCCGTTGTGTATCGCGGACCTTCAAGCGAACGGCGGACTGTAGTCGTCACTATTTTTTCTCGTAAACCAATTCCCCGTTAATGTAGGTGCGTACAGCCTCAACCTTTGGGATTTCTGCATCATCAATAGTCATGATGTCTGCGGATAGCACCGTGAAATCGGCAAGTTTGCCAACTTCAATACTGCCCTTTTCTTCTTCCTCAAAATTGGAATAAGCGGCCCAAATGGTCATTCCTTTTAGTGCCTCTTCCCTGCTGAGTTTTTGCTCGGGCAAGAAACCGCCGTCCGGATATCCATCGGTGTCTTGACGGGCAACAGCAGCGTAGAAGGTCAACATAGGGTTGACTTGTTCTACTGGAAAATCAGTTCCTAAAGCGACCAATCCAGCCTTATCCAACAAGGTCTTGAAGGAATAAGCCCCTTGAATGCGGTCTGGCCCTACCCGCTCTTCTGCCCAGTACATATCACTGGTTGCGTGGGTAGGTTGCACTGATGGAATGATATTTTTAGAGAAATAATCAAAGTCAGCAACACTCACTATCTGAGCGTGCTCTACCTTCCAACGAGCATCAGTTTGATCTTTTAGGACGTTCGAGTAAGCACGCAAAACAGCAATATTCGCCGAGTCGCCAATAGCGTGCGTATTCATTTGGTAGCCTGCGTCGTGAATTCGCTTAGCCAAAGCCATAAGTTCTTCTTCTGTGGTTATCATGGCTCCATAATGATCGTGCTGATCGCTGTAAGGCGCGCGCAGAGCGGCACCACGAGAACCTAAAGCACCATCACCATAAACCTTGATGGAACGCACATTAAGACGATCCGTCTTTACTATTCCATTGTTCAAATAGTGGTCTAAATTCTCTGGAGCATTGGAAACCATGGCATAGAGACGCAATTTCATCGTACCCGCTTGTTGCAGCGAGTCGATCATTTCAATAACAAATCGATCCAAACCAGCGTCATTGACCGTAGTAAGTCCGTAAGACAAACAAAAATCTTCTGCATCTTTCAAAGACTTGATATAAAAAGCCGTATCCTTTTCTGGTCTTACCGCATCTACCAAACGCATGGGCGCATCAACAAGAATTCCGCTAGGCGCTCCGTTTCTAAGGATCACTTCTCCCCCAGACATTTTAGTGTCTGCAGTAATACCGGCCAATTCCAAGGCTTTAGAATTCACCCAAAGGGCGTGACCGTCAATACGTCTCAAAGCAACGGGAACATCCGGAAAAACATCGTCCAAAAGCTCCTTGGTTGGAAACTCTTTGACTTCCCAATCGTTTTGATCCCAGCCACGTCCGCTTAGAAAAATAGGTTGATTTTCTTTCTGAAAGGCTTTAACACGAGCAATAACATCGGTGGCACTGGTTGTACCCACCAAATCTACTTCTTGCATCCCCACCCCTAAATTAAGCAGGTGTGCATGTGCATCAATAAGCCCAGGTACTATGGTCTTCCCTTCTGCGTTGTATACGTTTTCACTTTCGAATTCAGCAGTGATATCAAAATCGGCCCCTACGCCAAGAATGACTCCACCCTCACCTACAGCAAAAGCATTGGCCGTCCGGAATTGCTCATCTACGGTATAGATATTGGCGTTAGTAACAATAAGCTCCGCAGAGATCTTTTCAGGTTCGGTCTTACAAGAGATCAGACTACAAACAAGCAATAGGGATAGAATTCGCATGGTTAGATATTTTGTATAAAAATACAACAATACCCGCGTATCTGTCAATGCCTTTAACGGATCAAATCCGCAGTACTACCAATTGAATTTATAGGTAGCCCCTGCAAGAACTTGCAATCCCTGAACCGGGAAGTTGTACCATTTCTGATAGTTGGTTCCCACCAAATTGTTACCGCGCAAAAAGATAGAAACGCGCTCATTGATGCGGTAAGTTCCGTAAAGATTGGCATCAAAGTAATTGTCCAAAGTGACCACTACTGGGAGCGTGTTGGTAAAAGTATCTGAGAATACGTCTTGACGTTCCCCAACAAAGAAGAGACTCGCTCCGGCAAACAACTTTTCGCTAAACTGTATGTCCACGGATGTATTTGCCGTGAATTCCGGTAAGTTCCATGGATTGCTCCCTGTGAGCTCTCCCGTGTAGCCGAAGTAATTTCCGCTTACTCCGAAAGTGGCTTTCTCCGTCAAAGCAATCTTAAGCTCTCCAAAGAAATTGAGCGTTTCTACATTGTCATAAACGACTTGGAAGGAGTTGCCAAACTCATAACCCTCAAAACCGGCACTTGCTCCTTTGTACGGGTTAGACAAAAACAAAGGCTTGTTGTTTTCATTGCTGTATCCACCGCGGAGGTTGTAACTCACATTACCCGCAAATTTACCCTTGATCCCTAAATAGGCATCGTAGAGTTGATCTGTAGGCGCGATCATCAAGGTCGGAGAAACGAAAGGATTGGTCTCTTTAAAATCATAGTAGGAATTCTGATTGAGATCTCCTTCTACTCCGCCGTAGGCAATCACGGTATCATCCAAAAGTCTATAAGATGCTCGAACACGCGGATACACAAAAATGTCCGTATCGCTGTTTTCAATGTCCTGGCCCATATAAACGGCAGCTCCTAAAAACAAGGTCAAATCGTCATTGAGAATCTCAAGGGCAGGACTTACCCCCAAATTCAAGAATCCGTAGTCAATAGGTTGGTCGTCAAAATAACCGCGTTCAAAACTTCCAGAAACAAAGTCCAAATCCAGATCAACCAAAAAGCGGTAGTCTGTGATCGGCAATTCTATCTGTGGCGTTAAAATGGCTCTAATTTCGTTGGACCCAAACTTATCAGACAAAAATCCTATGGTTCCACGGCCTGACTTGAAATAAGAATCCTCCAAGGTCAAACCTCCGCTCAAAAAAGCGCTGAAATAAGTCTGAGTAGGATCTATTCCGTTGACTACATCATCTGGAAAAGAAAGGTCTTGATTGATCCCATACCAGTTAAAAAGCTGATGGGTAA
The DNA here is from genome assembly GCF_965601605.1 of Gilvibacter sp. Lineage (GTDB taxonomy): Bacteria > Bacteroidota > Bacteroidia > Flavobacteriales > Flavobacteriaceae > Gilvibacter. The sequence goes on from NZ_CBFCWJ010000041.1 coordinate 61,948, forward strand.
CATCTAAATTAATATCATAACCAAGATCTCTTTGAAAAGAGGTATAAGACAGTGCGAGGTCCGTATCGAGAAAACTAGCATCTAAAGGAATATCGTCAATATCTCCTTGGGCCGAATTGTGTTGCAAAAAAAGCCCGAAGTTATCTGTTCTACTCAGCTGCCAGCTGGAATAGAATTCTGCCAAAGCCGTGGTATAACTCCCCAACCCTAGGGTAGCGTAATTGTCATACAAAGCCGCACGCTCCGCCTTTTCAACGCCTACAGCAGTTCCTTTTGCCGGTGTAAAGGTAGAAGCAACAGGAACCGAATAGATCCCGTAGGTCACGTCTTGTTTTTGACTCGTAATGGAGTCGTTGATCTCTGGAGTCTGTTTTATTTTAAAAGCGTCAGAAAGACTCGGACTGTAAGGACGAACCACGTTGACCACCTCGGTATCGAGGGTTTGTTCCTCATCGTCATCTTGCCCATGGGCAGAGTAGGTCCCTAGTATAAGTATAGCACTGAGCGCAATCAGTCTGTTAAAAAAGTTCATTTGAAATAGATTGATGATGAATTAATTGGTGCCTCCTGTTTCTACAGAAGCGTTGGTTTTGGCCTGAGCCGCTTTTATGGTCGCAAGTTCTGCTTCTGCTTCGCTGACTACTTCTGGATAATCGGCAAAATTACTGATCACACTTTCCAGAATATAAGTGGCCTGATAAGCGTCATCCAGCGCAAAGAAATTCTTGGCCATAATCACCAAGCCTTTGGCACCAAATTCTTTGTAGCCGGAATAATCCTTGGCCAGAATTTGCACTGTTTCATTGGAGGCAGCGTACTCCCCGTCTGCATTTTGGAAGTAAGCTTTATAGTAAAGTGACTCAGCCTTAAGCGATCCTGAAGCAATTTTATTGACCTCATTATAGGCGGATTTGGCCTTCTCCATATCTCCCGTTTGCCAAGCAGAACGCGCAATGATGATCTGCGCATCACTTTTCACTTTAGTGTCGATCTTTGGATTGTCCAATACCTTGTCTGCATAGGTCACTGCCTGCTCATAACGATCCAATTCATAACTGGATTTCATAATGTTAGACTGCGCAAAGATGATGTTCTCCGGGAAGTCAGCCACTTGTTCCAACTGCTCCAAAAGTCCAATGGCTTGGGCATAATCTTCAGACTCCAAATACACCTGAGACAGTCTTGAAAGCGCCTGCTCGGTATACTCGCTACGGGGCTGTTCTACCACATAGGTATAATGCGGAATGGTCTCGGCATATTCTTGCTCTCCGTAGTACAATTGTCCCAAATAGAAATTGGCCTGCAAAGCATGGCGTCCGTTTGGGAAGTCTTCCACATAGGTTTTGAATCGGGTGATGGCTTGGCGCTTGTTATTAGCCAAGAAAGATTGCTCTGCAGCTTTGTAGGTAGCGTCGTCCAATTCAGAATCGGCAACCTCAACAAAGTCTAAAGAAGAAACCCATGAGCCGTATTCATCCACACGACCCTGATCGATATAGATCAACTTGGCAGAGGAAACAGCTTGCAAAGCCTCTGGCGTTCCTGGGTAATCAGCCACTACGGCTCTAAAAATAGTTAAGGCTTCATCAGATTCATTGTTATTATCCAACAGCAAGGCCTTTTTCAAAAGCGCTCGTGGCACATAGCTACTTTGCGGCACATCTTGCACCAACTGATCGTAGGTTCGCATAGCCTCTGGAATATTGTCAATACTCACGTAGGTATTGCCCAGTTCGTAAAGCGCGTCATCCTTATATGCGGAACGCGGATACTTGCTGGCAAAGTTCTTTAAGCCTTCTATTTTCTGCGGATTGCGATCTACAAAACCGTAGGAAATCGCCTTTTGAAATTCTGCATAGTCCGTGGACGGCACTCCGCCTTCAATGGCCATATTGTAATGCTCCATAGCCGGCCAGTATTTACTGGTCACAAAATAACTGTCTCCCAAACGCAGGAGCGCATCGTTTTTAAGGTCCAGATCGGCTGTTGAAGCTGAGAAGCTTTTAAAATCTTCAATGGCGCTGTCGTATTCCTTCAACTTAAAATGCACATAGCCTTTGTGGTATTTGAAATCACGCCATTCTGGGGTTGCAGCGCTTCCTGTCAATTGACTAAATTGTCTGTAGCCTACCAAGGCATCCGCATAGTTGCTGAGTTCATAATCACACTGCGCCTTCCAATAGGTGGCTCTGGCCGTAAAGGCCGCATCCAGTTTTTGCGTTAACGAACGATCCAAATAGCCTTCTGCTTCTGCGTATTCGTTGTCCAAGATGAGCTCAATCCCACGGTAAAAAGCTACTTTCTGAAAAGCCGCTTTTGAAGCCGGATCCTTTTCGCGCTCCAAGAGATTCAAAGCCTCTTCATAATTCTTAGAGGTGATATAGGAATCAATGAGCAGGGTTTGTAATTCTGCATTGACCTCAGAATCTGGATAGGTATCCATATAGCTAGCCAGTACCTGCGGCACGCTGGTATACGGATTCCCGATCTCATAACTGAGCTTAGCATAGTTAAGCCAAGCATCTTGCTGGATCTCTGCAGAAAAGTCCATCTCTGAAGCATTCTTAAAGGCATTGAGGGCCTCTTGCTTTTTATCTAACTTGAGGTAAGATTCGGCCAAGTGATAAAAGGCATTCTGTGCAACGGAATTACGGCCATCCACAATTTTATTGAACTCTGCGATGGCTTCTGCGTATTGGCCTTGCTTGTAGTAGGCATATCCCAACTGATAGTAATCGGTATTGTTCCATTTGCCTCTGCGGCCTTTGAATTCTTGCAGGTATGGAATGGCTTCAGCGTATTTCTCTTGATTGAAATAACTCTCGCCAATGATTTTTGCCAACTCTGAACGCTCTTTAGGTGCTGCGGAATCGTATTGTTCTTTCCCAAGGTCAATCGCCTTTTGAAAGTTTCCGAGCTTAAAATTCATGTCTGCCTGATAGTACGATAGCTCTTCGTTGTAAGCAGGGTTGTCCCCGACTTGATCAAAATAATCGTTGGCCTCCTCATAGGAATCGTTCTCATAAGCGATGAATCCGAGGTAATACTTTGCTTGAGAACCGTAGTTCTTAGAATCCGCCACCCGATTCAGATAAGTCTTGGCCTCATCCCAGTTCTTGCTTTTAAAGTATGCATAACCGTTGTTAAAATAAAAGCGTTCCAGGTCCGATCGGTTCAGACGGGTATCGTCTACCTTGTCGTACCATTTTCTGGCATAGGAATACTTGCCGTTCTCAAAATAATACTCCGCCACATCGATATAGGCAGAATTTCTGCGGACGCTGGTGGGATAATCCGCCACAAAGGCTTCCATCATCGCATCCGCGCCTTGTTGATTGAGGCGTACGGCGCAATTGGCAGCATAATAAGCGCATTCACTTTTAAGGCCGTCGTCTTCAGCTTCACGACCAATGCGTTGAAACAATGGCTGTGCGGCTAAATACTGACCATTATTGTAAAGGGCAACTGCTTTTTTAAAGGTGACGTCGTCACTGGTGTAGACTGCAGATTGTTGGGCAAAACTACCCACACTCAGCATAAGAAATAGGTAAAATACGGTGAGGTATCTCTTCATGATTTTGGGTTAAAACGCCAATAAAGATAGCGTGATACTTATCCTAATAACGCGCTGATTCCAGCTAAATTATTCAGGGGTTATAAACATTCTCGCAATTCATGCGTTGTTTATTAACAAACGTCCTGTTGGTTACTTTGTTACAAAAAAACTCAGCAGCCGTTTAAAGACCTTAGCACAAAAACAGTATTTTCGTATCAACGCCTAAAATCCCGATCGTTTCATGTCAGAAGCCGTAGTAAAACTTTCTAAAGCCTCCATTTTTCAGAATCAAAATTTGATCTTGAAAGATGTAGATCTTTCCGTAAACAAAGGAGAATTCGTATACCTTATTGGAAAGACAGGCTCTGGAAAAAGTAGTTTTATGAAAACGCTTTATGGAGACCTTCCTTTAAAGCAAGGCGAAGGATTTGTAGCCGATTACGACCTGAGTACACTTAAAGAAAAAGATATTCCGTTTTTACGCAGAAAGTTGGGGGTGGTCTTTCAGGATTTCAAGCTGCTTAACGACAGAACGGTCAAAGAGAATTTGATGTTTGTGCTCAAGGCTACCGGTTGGAAGGAAAAACCTAAAATGGACCAACGCATTGAGGCCGTGCTCTCCAAAGTAGGCATGGAAACCAAGGCATTCAAATATCCTTATGAACTCTCCGGAGGAGAACAACAGCGTATTGCCATCGCACGCGCCCTGCTTAACGAACCCGAGATCATTCTAGCCGACGAGCCCACTGGAAATTTAGATCCGCAGACCTCCGTAGAAGTTATGGAAGTGCTGCAAGAGATCAACAAGAACGGGAATACCATTTTAATGGCTACGCATGATTACGCCTTGATCTTAAAATACCCGTCCAAAACCTTAAAGTGTGACGAGCAGCAGATCTTTGAGGTGGTTCAAAAGACCGTCTAATATGGCTCAAACTACGCAGCTGCAATCTGACTTTTGGTTTAAAAACACATTCAAGATCCTTTTTTGGTGCTGCCTTATTGGCTATTTGCTTTTCTACACACCCTACGGATTGGAAAACGGCGATATGGGTTCCATTTTTGGGATCTCATGGTCCATGTATAACGGCTACTTTCCGCATCTGGATTTCTATTATATCAAACCGGCACTGCCACCCTACTTTCATTCCTTATTACTTTATTTGACTGAGGATCACGCCTATTTACTCAACCGCGGATTTTATTTTGTGCAGGTCTTTAGCTTTTCGTTCTTGGCGGTCAAACTGGTCTCCAAACTCTGGCTTAATCTCAGCAGTGAAGAGCGTTATTTTCTCTCCGCACTTGCTGCGGTGGTCACCATCCACAACTATCCACCAATGCCTTGGAACACTATTGATGGAGTGTTTTTTGGAGTGATTGGACTGTATATTTTATTGAGTTATCAGCGCTGGTATCAAATTGCGCTTGCCGCATTTTTTATTGCCTTAAGCGTGCTGAGCAAGCAATCCTTTTACTTCTTCCCTGTGATGATCGCGGGCTATTTGGCTTTGCAGAAAGATTTTAAAAAACTCTTAATTCTCATAGGATTTGGTTTGTTTTTCGCTGGATGTTTTGCAGGCTTACTTTTGAGTCAAGGCGCTTGGGATGCTTTTTACGCCCAGACCTTTAGTTTTACCAGTGGAAGCTCTCTTTACAAAGCAGGTTTTAAAAGTTACGCCTTGGCCTTTAAAAGCCAGGCGCTTTGGTTGATTCCTCTTGGCGGAATTCTTTATTTCTTCAGAAAGCGGATTCCGGTTCAGGCCAGCTATGTGGTGCTGAATTTAGCCATTGTTGGGTATTTGATCTACCTCTTCTTCAACCCAGATTCTTACCACTCCGTTAAGGCTTGGTTGTATCAAGTTTGGTTTTTACTAGCGGTGCTCTTTGGGCTTTTGATGTGGCGTAAAGACAAAGGTTTTAGTCTGCTGCTGCTCTTGCTCGGATTGAGTTGGTGCGCTTCCATTAGTAATGGATTCAAAACTCCGGTGCACTTCGCCGTTCCTATGGTTATTGCTACTTATGTGTTGCTGATCAAACTCCCTAAAGTGGAACTCTCCAAAGGTTCTGCTGCAGCAGTTTTGCTGGCCTTTGTGGTTTGCTTTTCCATAGGTTATCAAACGGTGTACAACGATTCCGATCGCAGCGAACTCACCTACTCTATGGGAGACGTGTTCCCGAGGTTAGCTGGAATAAAAAGTGATGCTGAAACCCATCAGCAGTACCAAGAACTCAAAACCCTCAGCCAGCAATACGATAATTTCACCGTGGTGCCGAGTATGACCTTAGCGCATTATGTGACGGACACTAAAAACCCAATTGGCGTAGACTGGGTCTTTGACCACCACTTGGCGGGAGAAATTGAAAAACACTATCAAATATTGGTAGATAAAAAGGTGACCGTGTTTTTAGAACCCTTTGAAGATCACCCCAACAATTATGAGGAATCCGCACGTCTTTCTGTGTTGATCAAAGAGCGTTGGACCTTGGTAGATCAGACGCCATACTTTAGGGTCTATCAACCGCCCAATCTTTAGTTTTATGCTATATTGCAGACCTAAGTATTGTTCATGGCAGACCCTGTAAAACTTTCCCTAGTCATTCCCTTATACAATGAGGAGGATAATGTGGCTCCGCTTACCGCGCAGGTAGCTGAAGCGCTTAAAGGGTTTAGCTACGAGCTCATTTATATAGACGATTGTTCTACGGACAATACCCGTGCGGAGATCTTAAAATTAGCCGACGAGAGCGTTCATCTCATCGAACTCAAAAAGAATTACGGCCAATCTATGGCCTTGGCCGCAGGAATTGATTACGCCAGCGGTGATTTCATTGTGACCTTGGATGGCGACATGCAGAACGATCCCTGCGGACATTCCAGCAATGTTATACAAAATGGAAGCTGAGGATTGGGACATGATCACGGGCTTTCGAAAGAATCGCAAGGATTCCTTTTTAAAGAAGATCCCTTCTAAAATTGCCAATTTTATCATTCGCAAAGCCACCAAATTCAATGTAAAGGATCAAGGTTGTGCTTTGAAAATATTTAGAGCGGAGACCGCCAAAGAGCTCAACCTCTATGGGGAAATGCATCGCTTTATCAGTTTGCTCACCTATTTAAATGGCGCCAGAATTGCCCAAGTTGCCGTGAATCACAGGACCGCGTCAATACGGAAAGTCCAAATACGGCTTAGGACGGACAGTTAAAGTAGTTAATGACTTGATATTGATCTTGTTCCAGCGCAACTATTTGCAAAAGCCCATGTACCTTTTTGGGAACCTCGGACTATTATTCTTTGGACCTTGGGGTACTCATCAACGGATACTTGCTCTATGAAAAGCTGATCGGTAATGAGATCGGCGACCGTCCTTTGGTCTTTGTGGGTGTATTATTTGTGCTGATGGGAATTCAGTTTTACACCTCTGGAATTATTATTGATCTGCAAATGCGCACCTACTTTGAGTCTCAAAAGCAAAAGCCTTTTAAGATCCGCAAGATCCACAAGCCGCAAGGGTAAACTAGTTTTAAGTGTTTTATATTAAGGCGATTCGCCCTTGGGTAGAATGACCTCTCGATTCTCCGGTTGTTTCTCCGGACAACTTATTTCCAGCTCAGGATCCATAATCAATAAAATTCCTCCGGATGCATTTGGACTCAGCTCCACTCCAGGCTGCAATTCAATACCTTCTTTTGCTTCGATCTTTAGGGTACTGCTTTCCCGGAAGACCTGATTGCGCAAAATCGTATTTCTCGCCACAGAACGAAACTCAAAATCCCAACGATCAAACACCTGATTCTCAATTACGGCCTCTTCTTCAGGAGTCATTAAGTGATGGGTCAAGATCACTGCACGGCCCCGTATTCAATGAGCCCGATCCGTAGTAACCTTTAAACCGTTTATTCGCCTCCAAGCTATCAATATTGGTTGATGTGGCTTTCAAGATCGATTCCACCTCCTCAAAAACTCAAGCAGAGATTCAAGGAAAGCATCAAGCCAATCGTCCCAGATACTAAAGGTGTTGCCCCAGAGGTAGTCTCAGAAATACTGTAGCTGATGGTATCTTTTAGGATGAATTTTGAATAGCTGAATAGGCCCACACTGGGAGCTAAAATATCCACTTCCTTATTCAAAATTAGCGGTAGACACTGGCCAAACGAAAGGCTCTGCATCTAAATCATTATTGGGATAACCCATGGTTCGCCCCACAATATTCTTGACATTGGCAGAATAGAAATTGTCTTTGACGTCAATCAAAATATTGTCCGCAGGATCATCATAACGGTGCATCACCGCACTAACAGAGATCACCTTGTCATAAGAGGCCGGGTAATAAGGCTTTTGTCCTTTGGTTACTTTCCAATCCTTATTGTGGGCCGCTGCAACCATGATGCTTCCGTTGTTGTAGATCTCATAAATGGCTTGCTGAGCCGTCTCGTAATAAATATGAGAACCCCAACTGCAATTGATCACATGAGCGCCCGCATAAGAGAGTTCCACCAACTGTTCTAAAGTTTTAAAATAACCGTAACTGGTCCCGTAAATACTGCAGTCGTAACAAATGCCAGGGATTCCATAACCGTTATTTCCTTGGGCGGCGGCATTGGCAGAAATACTGTAGCCGTGCCCGTTAGAAAACGCTTGAGGAACGCAATTGTCTGCTCTTACCTTTAAAATCAACATTGGTAGTATCCAAGCGGCCATCGGAAATTCCGATGATAATATCTCTTGAGCCAGTGGTATAATACCAGGCCTTAGGTGCATCCAGAAAATCTAAAATAATCTAGAGTAAATCCTTCTGTAGTGGTAGTTCCCAAGGGATTCGTACTTCCGTAATCGTTGGGATAAAATACTTTGGCATCTTCCGGTTTGAGGTTTTCATAGAATTCGAAAATACTCCGGAAAACTCTTCCACTAATTGCTGCGCCAGATCTTCTTGAGTACTGATCAACAAATAGGTCCGCATCAATACCGGATTCTTGGAATACAAGAATGCATTGCGCAAAAATAGTATTGGGCACCGCATCGAGCTTGGCATTTAAGGATTCAGAACCTGTGGCTGCTGGAGCGGTTTGCTTCTTTATCTTCTAATGCAGGGAGGTCTGGCTTCATGCGTAAATAGGCCCAAGAAGCTTCCTGCCCTGAAACGGGCAAAGCGCTTAAAACCAATAGTAAGAGTAGGATCTTGCGCATCTTAGTCCTCTTTGGTCATCAAAGCTTCTAGTCGTGCCAGACGCGCTTCCAACTCGGTGATCTTTTTGTCTTTTTCAATGAGGTGTAAGGTCAACTCCTCTACCTTTTGCAATAAAAGGGTGTTCATTTCTCCGAGATCAATGCCTTGACTAAGCGCTTCTAGTTCCGAAGGAATCCCTTGTAAATGCCCGTGTTTTTTAATGTAGGCTTCCATTTCAGTCAAACTGGGAAGCTCATAATCCGAAGCAAAGACAAAATCTGCCCATCCTTCCAGATCCACTTTTACAGATTTGGCGTGAATACGGCCGTTGACCTCTAAGGCATCCTCAGGACTCGCCTTGCCAATTCCCACATTACCATCCGAAGTAATGATCAGTGAATTGGACACGGTTTTTGAAGAAGCAGGACTTAGATATAGAGATTCCTGAGCATAGCTCATAGCTCCCAAAAAGATTAAGGCTAGAGTAAAAAGTTTTGTCAATCGCATAATGAACAATTTTCTTGCTCACTAAAGATACAAAAGTTGTGCCGCGCCAAAGACAACGCTATTTAGACTGATCTTTTTTATAAACATGCGGATTCTCTCTAACGCCTTTTTTAAAGACCTTGCGCAAGGCCATTCGCGCTTTTGCGTCCATTTGAAGCACCAAATCTCTAAGTTTTTGATCGGGTCGCCCTCTAAAAGAGGTCACGTGAAAACGATCTTCAGGCGTAAGGGCAGCATCTGAAAAGTAATAGTTGGAAACACACTGTCTTGTACCGGCGTGTTTTACTGGACTCACACTGTGCCACGATTTTTGGTGCGTAGCCATCACAGCCAATCTATTGAATCTACTGTGCAAGGTGATTTGCGGCTTTTTGACCCCTTCCGGCCACAATTCTAAATGACCGCCATAAGCGTCTTGCCAATCTGGAGTCACATAAAACAATAAGTTCAACACCCGCCATTTGTCTCGATCCTTGTCGTGTGAATTGTCTAAATGCGGATTGAGGAAATTGTCTTGCGCCATGGCAGAAATACCTCCCGCATACAGATGTTCATCGGGTTGTAGATCACCAATTCCTGTGATCTCATGCACCAAATTCACCACGCGCTCGTCTTGAAAGGCATAAATGGCCTCTTCTAAAATCGGGTCGTACTCATCCATCTGAGCCGCAACATGCTTATACTCCCGGATGCTCTTTTTGAGCTTCATGTCCTTATTGTCTGGAAAAGCCTTGTGGATCTGTAGCGCCAAGTCTTCTGGCAAAAGATCATCAACGACAAAATTACCAATAGCGGCACTGCTGTTTTGATACTGCTCCTTTGCGTCAGCCAGGACTTCACGGAGGCGTTTTACAATCAGATCAGCTATTTGGGTTCGATTCATTCGTTGAATTTTTGACACCAGAAAAGTAAAACAAAAATCGCTTTTAGGACATATCGTAGCTAAAAATGTATTTTTACTGTTGAACTCGAGTTGCGCATGCTTTCAATTTTAATTCCAACCTTCAACACAGCTATCGCAGAACTATTGCAGGAATTGCATCGGCAGATACAAGCCGATCAGCTCCCAGCTAGCGTTTGGATCTGTGATGATGCTTCGAGTGATCAGGCCATTGCAGCACAAAATAAAGAGCAGGCAGCTACTTTAGGATTTCAATACCTCAGCAATACAGAAAATCTGGGACGTACCGCAACACGTTCCAAACTGGCTGAAGCCGCAAAAACGGATTGGCTTTTGTTTTTAGATGCTGATGTCTTGCCCGCCCGAAAAGACTATTTAAAATCTATGCTTGCAGATATTCATGATGACTGGGACGTGATCTTTGGAGGAATTGAGTACGCTGCTACTCCTCCTAAAAGTGAACAAATGCTGCGTTATGTCTACGGTAAGAAGCGGGAGGCAAAATTGGCAGTACAGCGCGCTGAAAATCCGCATTTCATAATTTCTCAGAGTCTGTGCATCACCAAGAGCATGTTTCAAAAGTGCAATACCATAACCGCCAAAGGTTATGGCCTGGACAATCTGTTCAGCAATAATCTAAAAAAACAACAGGCACGCGTTAAGCATACCGATAATCCAGTGGTGCATTTGGGATTGGAGTCCTCGGATACCTTTTTGGAGAAATCTTTAGCAGGTATCCAAACCACCATGGAACTGGAAGCTCAAGGGGCTATAGAAGCAGACCTACGCCCTATTCAACGAATCTATAACCGACTTAAAAAGTTTGGATTGACTGGTGTGTTCTTGGCCCTATCCAATGCCTTTTCCGCAGTCATTGTTAAAAACTTAAAAAGCAATAAACCCAGCCTGCTTCTTTTTGATGTCTATCGAATGAATCACCTCATTAAACTCAAAAAGTGATTGCATTCTCTGTAGTTATTCCCGTTTACAATAAACAGGCCTTTATTCAAAGAACCTTGGAAAGCGTCTTGGAGCAAACTCATCCTACTTTTGAGCTGCTATTGGTCAATGACGGTTCTACAGACGGCAGTCTTTACGTGATTGAGCCTTTTCTCACGGATGCTCGAGTGAAGCTGATCAATCAAGAGAATCGAGGTGCCTCTGCGGCTCGCAATACAGGAATCGCTCAAGCTTCTAAGCCATACATTGCCCTTCTTGATGCGGATGACATTTGGTATCCTGAGCATTTGGAGACATTGGCCAGTTCCATTACCGCCTTCCCAGAAGAATCGGTCTTTGCGAATAACAGTTATTTACAGGAAGGTTCTAACAAACGCCAAAGGAACTATTCAGTGGCGATTCCTAATCATAAGACTAAACTGGATTTTTTTGAAGCCAGCTGTATTGATTCGATCATTAATAGCTCCACGATTGCCATAAAAAAAGAGCTTTTACAAACTGTGGGTGGTTTTGATGAGTCACTCAGCCGGACAGAAGACACCGACCTGTGGATTCGCTTAGGTGCAAAGTCATCAGTGGTTTTTGACCCGGCTTACACCGCCTGCGTGATCCGCGATAAAAAGGGGCTTTCGCAACAACGTGGGACAGAAGTCAAAACTCTTGATTTTGATAAGTTCGCTGCCTTAGAGGCAGAAAACCCCGGCGCGAAGAAGTTTTTAGACCTTAACAGATACAGCTTAGCCTTAGAGGCGAAGTTGCAAGGAGACTCCAAAACTGCGCGATCACTATCGGAAAAAATCACCCTGAGCAACCTCAACAGCAGGCAACGCAAACTGTTAGGGCGTTCCGCTTGGGAATTGAAAATCTTGTATAAAATTAAGGGGATTGCTGCCCGTTTGGGCATCGGTCTAAGCGCCTATAAATGATTTAAAATCCGCGTACTCTCTGATGTAATCTGATTCCTTGTACACATCAGACACCAAAGACAAACAAACAGCGCCAGAAGAGAAATTCTCCAACTCTCGCCAAATTCCTGTGGGAATCAAAAGGCCTTCATCCGGACGATTCAAAGACACCACGCGTCTTTCTTTTCCATCATCTAAAACCACATCAAAGCTCCCGCTCAAAGCGATTAAAAACTGTTGTAATTCCTTATGAGCATGGCCGCCGCGTGTAGAACCAGATGGCACATCATACAAATAGTAGACCCGCTTGATCTCATACGGCAGAATATCTTTTTCCAAAACAGAGAGGTTCCCACGCCCGTCTGGGTCGGAGATCTTTGGAATAGAAATATGCTTACAGTCCTTTACGCTCATGACAGCTCTTGAATGATAGTATCCCACTGGTTCGCGATCACTTCTGTATCCAAATGCGCTACAGAAGCCTTTGCATTGCCAGTGGTTGTTGACAATAACGTCTGGTCAAATATAATATTATTTAAAGCCTCCGCGAGTCGATCCACATCATAATTGGGAATCAAAAGTCCGTTTTGTCCATCAACAATGATCTCTTTAGGGCCGCTCTGGCAGTCTACAGAAACTACTGGCGTACCCACAGCGAGCGACTCAATGACCGCTCTTGGAAAACCTTCGTAGTGACTGGTCAAGACCGAACAAAGCGCCGCTTGAAGTACCGGATATGGATTCGGATTAAAGGCTAAGAATTTCACCTGATCCTCTAGTCCTAAGGCCTGCACTTTGTTCTGCAGTTTCTCTTTGTCGGGACCATCCCCCATAAGGTAGAGGGCAATATTTTCTTTAGACAGCTTGGAAGCAGCATACCCATCAATCAAAAGCGAGTAGTTCTTTACGTCGTCGTAAAGTCTGCCCATAGCCATGATGTATTGACCCTTCTGAGTTTCACCTCCAGCCTGCTCCGCAATCCATTTTAGAGGCAGAGGGTTGTAAATGTGCTGCGCTTTGGCGGTTTGATAGCGTTTGGATACTTCCTCCGCAATCGCTTTGGAAACTCCTATAACACCAATCGATCTTTCAATCATTTTCTTGGCCAAAGAATGACTCTGAGGAAAATAGGTTTCCAACTTAAAACTGCGGACCACATAAAGTACATTGAAGCCTTTATAGGCGTAGCCGCTATAAATAGATTCTTTGTAGTTCTGCGGACGGGATCTATTATCAATGATCAGATCAAAGTTCTGCTTTTTTAAAAAAGAGCGAAACCGACGCATATTAGCGAGCGAGCTTAAGACTCCCAGGGACTTTTTCCCGGAACCGATTTTGTAGAGGTCGCCAGCATAAGGATAATCCACAGCATCCACCACTACTGCAGTGGTCACCGCATACCCTTTGGAGGCGAGCATCTGAGACAGGACAGCCGTTGAACGTTCGGCGCCACCTCCGGCGAGAGAAATGGTCACTAGACAAACCTTAAGTTTCTGTTGTGGAGTTTCGACCCCCATAAAATTATACTACCTTTGAGATGCGTCGCGTAAATATAGGGCATTTATGAAGATACTGCTGGTCGGAGAATACAGCCGATTACACAACTCCTTAAAAGAAGGACTTTTGGCTCAAGGGCATGAAGTTACTTTGGTAGCTACTGGCGACGGTTTCAAAAAATTCCCAGCAGACATATTACTCAAAAGGACCTTTCATAAAGGCTGGCGCAAGAAGTTTCGCGTGGCTTTTCACCGTTTCTTCGGACTGGATCTGAGCTCTTCTGCCCTGCTTAAGCAGTTTAAAGATCACGCAGCTCAATTGCAAGGCTATGATGTGGTACAACTCATCAATGAGAGTCCGTTGGAATTACAACCCAAACACGAGTGCGAGCTCATCAACTGGCTCAAAGAATATAACGACAAGCTTTTTGTACTCTCCTGTGGAACAGATCACACCAGCGTGGCTTTTGCCAATTCGGGGCAATTGCGCTACAGCATTTTAACGCCACACGCTGCGGGAAAGATCTCAGACAAGCAGGCCTATTCCATTCTCAAATATTTGCGACCTGAATACGAGGCTTTGCACCATTTTGTGATGGAACAGGTAGATGGAGTGATCGCCTCGGATCTGGATTATCATTTGCCATTGCTCAATAATCCAAAATACAAAGGGCTTATTGCGAATCCGATCAATTTGGAAAAGCTACCCGTTATACCTTTAACAACGGATGGAAAGATTGTGATCTTTCACGGGATCAATCGGCAGAATTACTTCAAAAAAGGAAACGACTTCTTTGAAAAGGCTTTGGAAGAGCTTCAAAAGACGCATGGGGATCAATTTGAACTCATCACTGCAGAAAGCCTGCCCTATTCCGAATATATCAAAGCCTATGACCGCGCACACATCATTTTAGATCAGGTATACAGCTACGACCAAGGCTATAACGCTTTGGAGGCCATGGCAAAAGGAAAAGTGGTCTTTACGGGTGCTTCTGAGGAGTTTTTGGAATATTACAAACTAGAAGACCGAGCGATTGTCATCAACGCCTTGCCACAAGTGGATTACTTGAAAGAGCAGTTGGTTAGACTTATTGAAAATCCACAGGAAATACAGCAAATAGCCTCAGCTGCGCGTCAATTTGTAGAAGACCAACACGATTATAAGAAGATCGCGGATCGTTATGTTTCTGTCTGGACCTCTTGAGGTTCTCCCTTAGGCGGTTTAAAGTAGGTAAAGGCAATGATCAGCACCACCACAAAATAGACGCCGTAACGCAACATATGGGCGATAACTACCCCTTCTGCCCCGTAATCTCCGATCAACCATTTGGAGAAGCCATAGAATAATCCGAGAGAGAGTAATTCCGTAATCACAAAAGGAACCACGCGACGTTTTGCCAAAAACTGATAAGCAAGAATAAGTGCTGCAAATCTGATGAAATCTCCAATAAGCTGCCATTTAAAGAGAGGCACCATGCCTTCAAATTCTGGATAGATCAACAAGCGTACATAATCTCTAAAAACATATACCAAAAGCATCCCAACTCCAAATAAAGGCAGTAGTGTTTTATAAATATGGACCACTTCTTTTTTGAAACCGCCTAGGGTTGTGATGGTGGCGAATTTTGGAATCACATAGAGCGTGAATATCGCATTGGCAAACACCATATAATTCATGGAAATTCGAGTCACTGCAGACCAGTAAGCCGCATCGTCCTTGGAAATATTGTCCTTGATCATGATGCGAATATCCAGTTCAATAAAGTTCTTTAGGATCGTTGAAATAAAGCTCATCAAAGTAAAGGCCAAAAGCGCCTTTCCAAAGGGAACTGCAAAACGCAACTTAGAGAATTGCAAGTGCTTCCGCAGTACTTTATGAAAGATATAAAGCAAGGTCAGCAGCTGAACGACGGGCGTTATGCTTATAGCAAATAACACTCCGTCCAAACCAAACTGAAACAATCCCAGGATGAGTACTGCAGAGGACAGCAAGTAAGAGAACAGCTCAATTTTGACAAACTTCTTATAGGCAGACAAGCCGTTGATCACGCCATTGAAGACCCTTTGCAAGGCAATTGCAGGTACCACAAAGGCCACGATTTTCATCAAATAAGCAAAGTCCGGCGTATCAAAAAGCTCAATACTCCAATATTCTGCCCAGAAGAACAGTCCGACAGCAGCAGTTAAAGAACCTAATACAGTAAACACCATTACCGTAGAGAAGACCTTATTGAGACTTTCCTCATTCTCTTTATTCTCTGCAACGTACTTCACCACCCCGTTGAATACTCCAGAAGTGGTTAAAGACATCAAGGAGGAGAGTACGTTTCTGAGCTGACTTATGGCGTAAATTCCCGCTTCCCCGAGCATAACAGAGACGGTTCGCTCTATAAAAAAGGAGATGGCAAGTCGGATCATGATCACCCCAGCATTGAGCGAAGTCATCTTGAGTAAGGCATTCTTTTTTATGAATTCCGGGATGCGCATTAAAGCAGGCCTTTTAGTTTTTCGGTTTGCTTCGGATCGAATCCGTAGGTTTTATTTGCTGTGGTGCGTGCACCAAAACATTCCTTCCAATACAAGAGGCCGCTGTTGAGTTCCAGGCCGCCGTCTACTGTAGAGATTCCAAAGTCAAAATAATTCAGATGGTCAAATTCCATCAGAATCAAATGATCAAAAAGTAAGTCCAAAGTGCCCAGTTGCTGACGGTCTGCACCTGCGGCAATATACTGCACATGTGCTGTAGTTGAAGTTTCAAACACCACACAGCCACCAACCATTCGGGTTTTATCATAAACCAAAAACAGGTGAATATTCTCTGGAAAGTCCAACTGCAAGGCAGCGATCTCTTCCGCCGTGTGAACGGGTTTGGCCTCGTGACGTGCCTCCAGATTAGGAATTAGAATTTCATCCCAAAAGCCTTTAAAATCTGTAGATTGTTTGATGGTCAGGCCTAATTTTTTGGCCTTTTTCACCCCTTCATATCTGTTGGATTGAATGGGCATAGGGTTGCGCAGATCAATCGTACTAGCAGACTCTATCTTAAGTGTTTTGGCCCCGGCAATAAAGCTTAAGTAATCCAATTCCTGACTGGGCTGACTGCAGTAAATGTCTGGCATGGCTTTAATGACCACTTGAGTAATTCCTTGAGATTCAGCAGCCTCAAAAAGTGCTATAAGCATTTCAACATAACTATTGAATTTTACCGACGGTGGAACTACCAAGCCTCCGTAAGAAAGGCCTCCATGAGAAACCCATTGATCTTCTTTGAGATTAGCTGGGAATAGCCCAACGAGCTTATCGCCTTTAAAAATGCACTGAGATGCATCCTTAAAACGGTCAGCGTGATATTCCATAAAACTTCTATGAAATAAGAAGGTCGCATTCTTGGCCTGGCTCACAAGCTGGTTCCAGGCATCGGCCCATTCTGGTCGGTAAGCGGCTACGCGGTACGTACTCAAATTGCTGCAGAATTTAGCGTGAAGGTAAAAAAATTGACGGCCTTGACCTAATACCTACGGCAACTTAAACGACAGAAACTAGGAATTGTTTTTGGCGCGTTTGCGATCTACTTCCTTCAGTAAAACCTTGCGAAGTCTCAAATGATTTGGAGTCACCTCTACGTATTCATCCTTTTGGATGTATTCCAAAGCCTCCTCCAAAGAGAATTTAATGGCCGGAACAATGCGCGCCTTATCATCAGCTCCTGCAGAACGTACGTTGGTCAGTTTTTTGGTCTTGGTCACGTTAACGGTCATATCATCACCGCGTGAATTCTCTCCAATTACTTGGCCTTCATAGATCTGCTCTCCCGGATCGATAAAGAACTTTCCACGCTCCTGAAGCTTGTCAATAGAATAAGGAATCGCCGTTCCGTTCTCCATAGAAACCATACTTCCGTTGATACGCTCTGGAATTCCTCCTTTCAGCGGTTGGTATTCCAAGAAACGGTGAGTCATGATGGCCTCACCAGCGGTTGCAGTAAGCAGTTGATTTCTAAGTCCAATGATCCCTCGAGAAGGAATCAAGAACGTACACAACATGCGATCTCCTTTGGCTTCCATAGAAGTAATATCGCCTTTGCGCATGGTCACCAATTCAACAGCCTTTCCGCTCACGGTCTCTGGCAAATCGATGGTCAATTCCTCAAACGGCTCGCACTGCACTCCGTCAATGGTTTTGATGATTACCTGTGGCTGACCGATCTGTAATTCGTAGCCTTCGCGACGCATGGTCTCAATCAGTACAGAAAGGTGCAGTACCCCACGACCAAAAACCATGAATTTATCCGCGCTATCTGTCGGCTCCACACGTAAAGCTAAATTCTTTTCCAATTCGCGCTCCAGGCGCTCTTTGATGTGACGAGAAGTCACGAACTTTCCGTCTTTCCCAAAGAAAGGAGAATCGTTAATGGTGAAAAGCATGCTCATGGTTGGTTCGTCAATGGCAATGGTTGCCAAGGCTTCAGGTGCTTCTAGATCAGCTACAGTGTCGCCAATCTCAAAACCTTCCAATCCAACAAGTGCACAAATATCACCGGCGTGTACTTCGCTCACTTTTTTACGTCCAAGACCTTCAAAAGTATGTACCTCTTTAATCTTGGATTTGATTTGAGCCCCATCTCTTTTGATCAAGCTTACTTGCATGCCTTCTTTGATGGCTCCGCGTTGTACACGTCCAATCGCAATTCGACCCGTAAAAGAAGAATAGTCCAAAGAGGTTACAAGCATTTGCAGGCTTCCCTCTTCTACTTTTGGCGATGGAATGTGCTCCATAACCATTTCTAAAAGCGGCTCTATAGAATCTGTTCTGTTTTGCCAATCGTCACTCATCCAGTTTTGCTTAGCCGAACCATAAACGGTCGGGAAATCCAACTGCCACTCTTCTGCACCCAATTCAAACATGAGGTCGAAAACAGCTTCGTGCACCAAATCAGGCGTACAGTTCTCTTTATCTACCTTATTGATCACCACACAAGGCTTTAGACCTAGGGAGATCGCCTTTTGCAATACAAAACGCGTCTGCGGCATTGGACCTTCAAAGGCGTCTACCAACAATAGCACACCGTCTGCCATGTTCAATACGCGTTCTACTTCTCCACCGAAATCGGCGTGACCAGGAGTATCAATGATGTTGATCTTGGTCCCTTTGTAGTTTACCGCTACGTTCTTAGAAGTAATAGTGATTCCGCGTTCGCGCTCCAGATCGTTATTGTCTAGAATGAGTTCCCCGGTCTGTTGGTTCTCACGAAACAGTTGACAGTGGTGCATGATCTTGTCTACCAAGGTTGTTTTACCGTGGTCAACGTGCGCAATAATGGCGATGTTCTTGTTATTCATAGCTCCTATGTTTAAGGCGGTGCAAAAGTACACGCAATTATTGGATTAGCAGCTATATGACTCAGAAGATTCCTATCTTTGCACCTTAAAATCAAGTTGATGAACCTCAGCAGTATTCCAAAGCTAAAAAACACCGACAGTAATAACTTCTTTCTCATGGCCGGACCTTGTGCAATTGAGGGCGAAGAAATGGCTATGCTCATAGCAGAAAAAGTCAAAGCCATTACCAGTCGATTAGAGATTCCCTACATTTTTAAAGGCAGTTTCAAAAAGGCAAATCGCAGCCGTTTGGATAGCTTTACAGGCATTGGAGACACCACGGCTTTGGAAATATTGGCTAAGGTTGGAGCTCGCTTCGATCTACCGACAGTTACTGATATCCACGAGGTAGAAGATGCTGCCAAGGCTGCAGAATATGTAGATGTACTTCAAATCCCAGCCTTTTTAGTACGTCAAACCGATTTGGTTGTGGCTGCTGCTAAAACGGGGAAAGTGGTCAACTTGAAGAAAGGGCAATTCATGAGTCCTGAGAGCATGCAACACGCAGTGACCAAAGTGCTTGAAAGCGGAAACGACAAAGTGATGGTGACCGACCGCGGTACCATGTTCGGTTATCAAGATATGGTAGTAGACTTTAGAGGTATCCCAACCATGAAGAATTTTGCGACAACGGTATTGGATGTAACTCACAGTTTGCAACAACCCAATCAGTCTAGCGGAGTAACCGGTGGACGCCCAGAGATGATTGCAACTATTGCCCGTGCGGGAATTGCAGCAGGTGTTGACGGCTTATTCATTGAAACGCATTTTGACCCAGCAAACGCCAAAAGTGATGGCGCCAATATGTTGGATCTTTCCCTGTTGGAAAAGGTTTTGTCTGATCTTACCGCTATTCGCAAAACGATCAATCAGCTGTAAAAACCACGATCGCGCACGCTCAGAGCATCTGCAATCACCTCTTCCAAAATTTGTTGATCTATCGCTTCAAGTTCTTTGTAGCGCAAGGATTTCATGATTTTACGCCCTTGAGTTTCCAAATGCTCCAAATGGACCGTCAGATGCGCTGCATGCCAAAAGCCGAGATCTACATAACCCTTAGTAAAATTTAAATAACAGAAAGGTTTGTCATCGATATAAAAAAAAGGAATCCGATACTTGTATTTGAGCACAGCCTCTGGGGCCAAACGTCTAACCGTGGCCTCTAAATGCAAGAGTATGCTTTTGAACGGCTCTGCCTGATCTAAAATATATGCTTCTGCGGGATTCAAGATATTTCGTAACTTTTTGGTGAATTAAAGATACAAATGCGTCACTTAATTGCTTTGCTTTTTTTTAGTCTGACAGCTTTGGGGCAGCAGAACCCAGAGATTCAAACTGTTTTGGCTACTTACCCCACAGAATTTGAAACGGTAAATGATCTGGCCAAAAAGATCGCTTATGACTTCAAAACCGACGAGGATCGCGTGGAGGCCATTTACAGTTGGATCACCGCGAACATTCGTTATGACTACAATCAAATCTTCCAACAAAAACCCAAGAACACTTGGATCCGTTACCGCAGTCAGGAAGAAAAAAAGAGCAAAGAACAACAGGCCTTAGATATTCGTCTCAATGAGATCTTGCGCGTAAAACACACCTTGTGTTTTGGATACAGCAATTTATTTAAACG
This sequence comes from Gilvibacter sp., assembly GCF_965601605.1. Taxonomy (GTDB): domain Bacteria; phylum Bacteroidota; class Bacteroidia; order Flavobacteriales; family Flavobacteriaceae; genus Gilvibacter. Next base: position 82,450 of record NZ_CBFCWJ010000041.1, read on the forward strand.
ACTCTGTGATTTGATGGGTTTAAATGCAGTTACCATAAACGGGTATACCAAGAGAACGGTCGCCGTAATTGGAGACCCCACGCCTTTTAAAAACCATTCTTGGAACGCGGTTTATTTGGATGGAAAGTGGCAACTCTTTGATTTGACCTGGGCTGCGGGTTATACTGATATATTGAAAGACCGTTGGCTACGCGAGCGCAATGATTATTACTTCAATACCGATCCACAGCAATTAATCAGCACCCACTTACCGGCCGATCCTAATTGGCAATTGCTTCAACTCCCTTTGAGTAGTGATGCTTTTTTTGAGGAACCTATCTATTACCCGAGTTATTATCGCGATTGTTTTGTTTTGAGTGCAAAAGAGGACGGTATCCTAACTGCTGAGGGAAGAAAGGTGAGCATTACTTTTTCCAGCATTCCCAAAGGACGGACTCTTTTCTATGCCGTAGACGGCAAAAGAGAGATCGTAGAAGTTGATCGGATCAAACAAACGCCAGACGGCCAATACCGCGTAGATATTTTTGGACTCAAAAAAGATGCACGACAGCTGACTCTGTACAGCAATCTAAGTCCAGCTATTGATTTTAAACTCCTCTAATTCAAATAAAAAAAAGGGCGTTGCCTAAGCACCACCCTTTTAATAGAATCCTGATTTTATCAACTCCCCAATTGAAAAAATCTATGCTGTAAAGTTGACGATTTCCTCAGGGTAGCACAAAGGGAATTTCCCTCTTTTTATGACAGGGTTTTTCCTATTTTTTGGTAAGGTCGAGCCGTAAACTAGGCTTATTCTAAAGTTTCGAAGTATTTCTCTGCCCTTTTGATCAAAGTGCTTTTCTTTTCCGCATCCCATTTATCAAAAGTGCGTAAAAGCATAGCCAAACGCGGATTGGAACCAAAGAAATCCCTTTGCTTGTCCATAAAGTGCCAAAATAAAGCATCCCAGGTTTGCTGCCAATCTCCTTTGAAGTAGTTGCTCATCTTTAAAATATAATTGCTACTGCTTATATAAGGCTTGGTTGCAAAAAGTCCGCCGTCGGCAAATTGACTCATACCATAAACATTGGGCACCATAACCCAATCGTATGCATCTATGAACAACTCCATAAACCATTTGTAGACCTCTTTGGGATCGAACTCGCAGAGCAACATAAAATTACCCAACACCATCAAGCGTTCAATATGGTGACAGTAACCGGTCTTCAGTACCTTCTTAATGGAATCATCAATAGGCGGAATTCCGGTTTCTCCAGTATAAAAAGCCTTAGGGATCTTTCGGTCAAAGCCCCAGAAATTCTCGGTTCTCATCGGGACGCCTTTGGCCACATACATCCCGCGAATAAACTCGCGCCAACCCATGATCTGCCTTACAAAACCTTCTAAACTCTGGATCTCAATGCCGTTTTCTTGAGCAAAACTCAAACTGCGATCCAAAACGTACTGCGGAGTCAATAAGCCGACGTTCATCATGGGCGTCAGAATGGAATGATGCAGATAGATCTCCTCTTTCACAATGGCATCTTCATAAGGTCCAAAGCCTGCAAAACGCTGCTCTAAAAACTGTTCAAACCAACCCTTTGCGCTTTGGAAATCCATTGCATACAAGGGAGAATCACTGACTTTTCCATAATTATCTGCAAAGTGCTTCTCCACATAATCCAATGCTTCTTTGTAGGCTGCCGTTGGATCAGGAAATTGAATCGGCGGTGGCGTTTTGCCCTTGGGATATTTTTTGCGATTGTCCACATCATAGGTCCATTTGCCGCCTTCAGGTTGATCTCCCGCAGTGATCAAGATATCTCGAGACTTGCGCTGATCCTTGTAAAATGTTGTTTGATGAAACTTCTTTTTGTCCGATCTAAAAAAACCAGTGAGTTCTTCTCTACTATTCAAAAACATTGGAGAATCACAGACCTCTAATTCAAGTCCTGCAGCATCAACAGCCTCGTTCAACCATTTATCCAAATAGAAATCCACGGGATCCGCCAAATAAAGTTTGGTATACCCCTGCTTTTTTAACTGAGCAATGAGCTTCTTTAGGGGTGCATGTTCTTCGTGAAACTCCACATAGGTCACCTTAAATCCTTCCTTTTCTAGAAACTCGGCATAGGTTTTCATGCTTGCGCGATGATAGACCAACTTCTGCTTGTGAAAGTTTTGATAGGTAAAAAGCAGCGGTGACTCCACCAAAACTACATCGCGCCCATCATCCAAAGCTGGATGCTGTTCAAACAATTGATGGGGAAAGACGATACTAACGGCACTCATGAATTCTTGTTTTTGTTACCACTGCAGCGCTTACTGCAATACTTGACCTGCTCCCAGTCTCGCTCCCATTTTTTTCTCCAAGTGAAAGGGCGACCGCAAGTAAGGCAGATCTTTGTAGGCAGTGGTTTTCGCATTTAACGGTTCTTGTTAAAATCAGGCAGATCTTCTACTCGTGCATAAGGATAGTCGCCTACTTCAGTCATTTTGTAATAGGTGTTCAAGCCAGAGATACCCGCTATTGCCAACTTTTCGAGGTTCAATTTTCCGTTCGCCTCATCTACCCACTCAGGGACTTCAATGAGTTCTATTTGACCAATTACGAACAAAGTTCCGTTTTGAGGAATTGGGATCTCATTGACTTTTTTCAAACCGATCTTAACTGGAGCTTCCTTCACAAAAGGCGCTGGAAAATCTCCAAGATATTCCGGAGTGAATCCGCAGCGTTCAAACTCACTCTCCCCTTCATCAAACTTAGCGGAGGTATAATGTGCTTGTTCTGTATGAGCGGCAGGTACATGATTGATGGTGTAGTAACCGCTCTGCTCAAGATTGTTATAAGTATCTCGTCTAAACTCAAAATGCGGGCGCAACACAAAACCTAAAAAAGGCGGATTGCTCCCTAAATGCACTACAGAACTGAATATCGCTAGATTCTCGTGACCATCACTGCTCACGGTACCAATTAGATTTGCAGGCTTAACACCTGTAATGGAATTGATCAAACGCAAACGCTTAATCCGATCCATTTCGGCAATGTCGTTATGGGTGTATTGTGTTTTCATTTGCTGCGTCGGGTATGTGTTTTTAAAATTCTTTGTTTTTCTTTTTGTACCTGCGGATGTTTTCTGTGCCCGTAAATACGTTCGCGAGCGGCCTTTCCAGAAGCTTCCAAGTCCACCAAAGGATGCGGATAATCCACGCCCAATTCAAAATTCATGAATTGCTGCTCCATGGGTGTTAAGGTCCAAGGTTGGTGAATATGTGTTACTGGGACATCTCGAAGTTCCGGCACCCATTGTTTTACAAATTCACCTTCTGGATCGTGATCCAAACCTTGTTTGACCGGATTGTACATACGGATGGTATTCACTCCAGTGGTTCCGGCCTGCATTTGAAACTGAGGATAGTGGATCCCAGGCTCATAGTCTAAAAAGAGCTGGGCCAAATGATAGACCCCATCACGCCAGTCTTGCCCCAAATGATGGCAGAAAAAGGATACCAACATGGCCCGCATTCTAAAGTTGATCCAACCCGTAGCCTGTAAACAACGCATATTGGCATCAACCATCGGGTAGCCCGTTTGACCAGTTTTCCAGGCTTTTATAAAGGCCTCATCACGCTGCCAATCCATATGCTCATAACCGCGGTTTATACAAAGGGTCTCATACTCACACTCTACTTCAAACTTCTGAATAAAATGCGAGCGCCATTTCACTCGAGTTAAAAAACCATTGAACGCTCTTTTGTGATTCGGAGCGTTGGGATGATTCTTGACAAACTGAAATACTTGTTTAACGGAGAGACAACCCCATGCTAAATACGGCGAAATTCTTCCGCAGCTGTAACGACTGCCCAACGGCTTAGATATCTGTCGCATATAATTGCGGCCGCGCTCTTCACAAAAACTCTTTAAATACTTCCAGGCCATAGATTCACCTGCCGCTTGATAGGTACTTGGATAATCTTTCCAGTCCTGAAACAGCACTTCCGGAATAGGGAACTTATGATTCCAATCCAATGATAACGTTGGATCATAGGTATTTTGAGTCAATGGCGAATGCATCCTGACATACCACTGCTTGTCCCAACCGTCTCTATTTTGAATGCCTCGCAATACACCTTCTCGCTGAAACTCTTGCCACTCAATATTGTGGTCTATGCAAATTTGAGCCACTTCTTTATCACGATCCCAAGTGAGTTGCACGCCGCTTTCACGATAGCTAAACAACTGCTTGATCTCATAAGTTTCCAAGAGTTCACTCAATACAAGGACTGCATCCGCATAACAAATGGAAAGTGCTCTTTGCTGCTCAGCAAATGTTTTTTTTAAATCCTCCAAAGAACCCAACACAAACTGATTGTGCCTAAGGCTCCATTCCGGATGCTTCAATAGCGTCGGCTCAAAGAGATAAAGTATGAGATAAGGCAAACCTGCAGCCTCAGCCGCAGCGAGCGGTTCGTGATCCTGCGAGCGCAGGTCGCGTTTTAACCATACAATATTGATTGGGGATTTACTCAAAAGCGCAACTCTTTTTCCGCTTTTTTCCAAAAAGCAAAGAAAGAGCGGTGGGTTCCTTGAACGCTGGTCATCCAATCGCGTGCGTGCTCTATGCCACGATAGTCTGTATTTAATGGATGTTCTTTGTAGTGGATCTTTGAGCTACCGAGTTTTGTTTCTAAAGCTTTAAAACTCCCCACATAGTGCTGTATGTTTGGGATATTCTTACTTAAAGCCATAGCAAAGTCAACAGCTTTTTGCCCCACAGGATACTTCTCAAAGACTTCCGGTTCCCAAAGCATGATGCGATTCATATCCTGATCATCCAACCACTGAGGATCTATATTGTAATAATTGTAAACCGCAGTAGGCAAGGATTCATCAATCTGCAAAGCAGTAGTTTCTGGTAAGGGAGTTTCCAGCTTCCAATCGCTGCGCTGGGAAAGTTCCTCAGGCACATCGAGTTCTGCGAGAGCTTCATAAGTCACATCCAGAAAAGTACCATTTTGTTTACTGAAGGTGTATTTGTTCACATTGTCCTGATTGGCAATGTATTTTTTTCCAGCATTGCTACCGGCTACCCATTGCCAACTTAAAGCGTTGCTCGCCCAATCGCCATCCAACAGATGATAATACATCCAACGGGCGGGCTGCTTCCAATGAGCTCCACCTTGATTGCAGGTTATGGCTGCAGTGTACATGCGGATGTGATTGTGCATATAGCCCGTATCGTACAACTGCTTAATGGCACCATCAATAGCTTCAATTCCAGTCTTTGCTTGATCAACAGCCGCGACCATTTGATGGTGCTTTACATCGGGTTGGGCGCGCTTGAAATCTTGATTTATCGCATCGCCTTGATCTTTCCAAATGGTTTGCCAATAGTCTCTCCAGGCCAATTCTTGTATAAACTTTTCAATCTCGTATTTCTTAAAGCCTTCGGACTTAAGAAAATCTAAAACGAACTTGGTAGAAATGACTCCTCTAGAAATATAGGGGGACAGATAAGTCACATCTCCATTGATGAAATTGCGCGTTTTAGCGTAGCGTTTTGGGCGAATGGCCTCCACACGTTTCTGAATAGTATCAAAATCGGTAGGAAAGTCTAGCGCTTGCTGATCCTGTTTCCGGTTATTTGTCGTTGTCGGCTGCATTTGAATCGGTCTATTTCTGGATTGCGTTTTTTGAGGTGCTTTTGACTCACGCCGCTGTTGACACGCTTGCGCCAACGGTTAAAGCTGGAGCGTTTGAGTTCGCGACGCATGAGTTTGATCACTTCTTTTTCTGGAAGTCCAAACTGCGCCTCAATGGCTTCAAAAGGAGTTCTGTCCTCCCAAGCCATTTCAATGATTCGGTCTATTGCTCTTTCGTCTAAACTCATTTGAATGCTCCAAAACGTTTATCGACAGCTTCAACGCGATAATTGAAGATCTCCTCCAACTTTTTGCGAATCACTAGGCTGTTCATGATTGAACCCAAAATCCCGAGTGGCGGTTGATAAGAAACGATATCACGCATCAAAACTCCACCTTCAATAGGTTCAATAAAGTGCTGATGATGCCAAATCTTATAGGGACCTACGCGCTGTTCGTCAATAAAATAAGACTTGTCAATTACTTGAGTGATCTCCGTTACCCAAGTCATGGGTATCCCCAATAAGGGCTTCACCACATAGCTGATGATCATCCCCGGATACATTTTTTCAGGCAGATCTCCTGAGGTGATCTCAAATCCCATATGGTCTGGAGTGATCTCCTGCAGATTGGCCGGAGAGGAAATAAAATCCCATACCTCATCAACAGTCGCTGGAATCTTTTGGGTGCGTTTAAATTGGTAAAAACCCATTAGTTTGCGTTCTGAATGGCGTCAATTTTTTTGTTGATCTCTTCCGCTTTAGCATACATTTCATCACTAGCCTTTCTGTTGGAAGTTGAAAGGCGCTGCGCATCAGCCATAGCTTTGGCATAAGCTTCACTGAGCTTTTCCAATTCTGATTTCTTTTTGAATAATCCAAACATGATTTAAACTTTTAAGGTGGAGATTCCGCCATCTACTTGAAGCACTTGGCCTGTGATCCAGCTGGAAGAATCGTTAAGTAAAAATGAAGCTGCATTGGCAATGTCCTCAGGTTCGCCAATTTTTTGCAGCGGATGTCTTTTAGCATTGGCTGCCTTTTTCTCGTCGGAATTAAGCAGTCGAGAAGCCAAAGGTGTATCCGTAATTGAAGGTGCAATAGCATTTACACGTACCGTAGGAGCCAATTCCGCAGCCAAAGCACGTGTTAAGCCCTCAATAGCACCTTTAGACATAGCCACTTGGGTGTGGAAGTTAAAACCAGACTGAACCGCCACTGTTGAAAACATCACCACCGAGCCGTTACCATTTTTCAAGGGTTCCAAAGCGTGTTGAATAGCACGCACCGCTCCTCCAACTTGGAGGTCAAAATCCGCCTGAATATTGCTTTTCTTTAAACGTTTGAAAGGCAAGAGTGCGATAGCACCTGGACAATATGCCAAACCATCAATGGCTTCAGGAAGTTCAGGGAAACTGGCCTGTTCATCAGTAACATCCAATTGATGAAACTCTACATTATTGATGGATTCTGGAGTGGTTGTGTTATAAGTGGCAATCACCTTATTTCCTTGCTCACTGAGCATTTTAACAAGGGCTGCGCCTATTCCACTAGTACCTCCGATAACTAAGAATGTCTTCATTTCAAATTTTTGTTTAAACAAAGTTAATATTTATTAAACAAAACATGCTTAAAGAAATGATAATTCCTCTCAATATGTCGATAGACTTCGTGTGGACCCCGATGAATTGATTATTTTTAGAGGACTAAATCAAAAATTCATCATGAGAAAAACTTTATCAATTCTATGCTTGTTCTTGCTCAGTGTGACATTGCATGCGCAAGATGAGGTCAGTTTGGTCAATGAAACCACAGATAGACCCAGCATTGAAGGTCCCATTTACTTCTTGGCAGACGATTTTTTAAAAGGTCGTGAAACTGGAACGGCAGAAAACGATATTGCCGCTTCCTATTTGGCCAACCAACTAAGAGGATACGGAGCGCAGCCTGATCCAGCAACTGGGAGTTATCTGCAGGCAGTTCCCATGCAACGCAGTTTTCCACCAGAATCCATTGCGCTGGCAATAGGAGGTGATGCCATGACCAGTTTAGTGGCCATGCGCCAAGCAGATATAAGTTATGACGGAGCCTTCATGTTCATGGGCTACGGACTTGAACAGGATTATCAAGGAAAAGATGTTCAGGGTAAAATGGTTTTGGTTCGTTCTGGAAGTGAAACCGCCAACAGCACTCAAGATGCTTTTGATCTAGTGAGTGAAAAAATTGAACTAGCCACCAGTAAGGGCGCTTTAGGTGTAGTCGAACTCTTAGATGCCAATGATCAGATCTGGGGATTCATTGAACAACAATTCAACGGTTCAGGAGTTCGTCTGGCGAGCACCGAAGCAGATGCGGAATCCATTCCTTTTGTTTGGATTCAAGATATCGGGCATACCAAAGCGGCAGCCTTCGCGGAGAAAAATACACACTCCGGAAGCTTAAATATGATCAAAAAGGAAAAAGAACTTTTTAACAGCTACAATGTTGTAGGTTGGATTCAAGGCACGGATCCTGAGTTAAAGGATGAATTCATCATCTACAGCGGCCATTACGACCATGTTGGTGTGGGTGCTCCTGACGGTAGTGGAGATACTATCTATAATGGAGCTCGAGACAATGCGGTAGGTGTTACCACGGTTTTGAGTATGGCGAAAAATTTAGCCAAATACCCAACCAAGAGATCCGCACTATTCATACTCTTTACTGGAGAAGAAAAAGGACTTTTAGGGAGCAGATACTATGTAGATCACCCGGTTTTGCCATTAAATCAAATGGTGTATTGCTTTAACAGCGATAATGCGGGATACAACAATACGGACTTAGCCACCATAGTTGGTCTAGCACGTACTACTGCCAAAGCGCACATTGTCGCTGCCTGCAAGGCTTATGGTTTAGTAGCGGTTGATGATCCAACTGCAGACTCTGGCGGACTTTTTGACCGCTCAGATAATGTAAATTTTGCCCGCAAAGGGATTCCTGCTCCTACTTTTAGTTTAGGATTTGATGCCTTTGACGGCCAATTGATGAAATATTACCACCGTCCCGCCGATGAAGCAGACGGTCTTGATTTTGACTATCTTGAAAAGTTCTTTAAGTCTTATGTTTTAGCAGGCAGACTTATTGGAAACGATCCCAACACCCCTGTCTGGATTGCTGGAGATAAATATGAAGAAGCTTCTAAAGAATTATACGGAAATTAAACCTCCTGAGTACCTCTAATAAAAAAGCCCAATGCTATTTAAAGTATTGGGCTTCTCTTAATTTTTAATCGAGGATTACTCCTTTCCGTCTACATAATCTTGCAAATAAGCAAAACGCTCGGTCAAGATACCTTCTTGAGTCGTCATACGAGCACGTTCTAAAACACCATCCTTATCACCGTTGAAAAAGGCCGGGATCACGTGTTCCATAAACATATCTCCAAAGCCCTCTGAGGCGTCTTTAGGTAATTCACACGGTAAATTATCTACCGCCATAACTGCTATCGCGCCTGGAGCCTTAAAGTCAACTTCGGATTCGGTTTGCGGATCGTATCCATAGAAAGGATCGGCTATGGTTGAAGGGCGAATCGTTGAGGCGATCGGTCCGTCAATATCACAAGAAACATCACTCACCAAGTTAATGTTGAAATCTGGGTGACGCGCATCTTCACGGGTAAACAAAAACGGAGCTCCATCTCCGTAGAAATGTCCTGTGATGAACATATCACTCACCTTGGCGTACTTCATCAGATCACTTTCATAACCTGTTGGATCTGCGTAAAACGCATATTTGTCCATAGGTGCGCCATCAGTGCGCTTGTTGTATTCGGTGACGTCTATCATGCAGTAAACGGGTTCGTCATAAGATTTGGACAAGTAATCAGCGTCTGTGACCTCACGGATTTGCAAATGGTCTAAGATCTCTTTGGCGCCTTTGGCAACCTTCCCGGTTCCGCTTAAAATGATTCGGATGTTCGGCAAGCTGATCTTATCCAGTTCTGCCTTTACTTCTTTTAGATCTGCTAGGTTTTCCACCTTGGGTAATTCAAACAGGCCATCGCGAATTCCCAGTAAACGGAATCCGTTGTAAGCTCCAACCAATCCCGCATAGCGCCCAAAACCAATAAGTCTTGCTCCGCTAGCCTTTACGATGGTCTCGTGATCATAAAGCTCAATCTTTTTATCTAAAATAGCTCTAAGTAGCTTTCTATTGTAGGGTTGCTTTTTGATGGTATGTGAAAAGAAAAAGTACTTCTTATTAGGGATAAGTGCCTCAACCGGAACCTCCTTTACGCCCAACATCACATCCGCGGCGGTTACGTCTTCTTGAACAGCAACACCAGCCTCTGCGTAAGCTTGATTCTTAAAAATGCGGATGTCACTGGATTCTGCCACTAACTCCGCCTCTGGAAAGCTTTGCATGACTTCCTGACATTTTTCAGGCGAAAAAACCACTCTTTTGTCTGGTGGAGACTTGCGTTCTTTGATTATGGCGAATTTTACTGGCATTTGGAATACTTTTTGTTCAATTAGTAAGGCGAGCAAAGATACAGTATTTCGTGTATCTTTGCGAGCCTGTGCGTTAGGGATTGAGGCTTTGTTGGAGCTCTTTTTGGGAATCCAAAAAAGCGACTGCCGAAAGCCCGACCCGCGGAAAGCGGGAAACGCCACAACCGTTCATTGAAAACTCAAGGGGCCGACTGGTTTTGACAGCGGGACCAATTGAAATGTAAGCATATCGAGCGCTGGACCACAGCTCGTTAATCTCATGATTCACACTTTTTAAACGGCGAGAATAACTACGCCCTAGCTGCATAATCTGAATTATAGTAGGATAATGCCTCGGTCTACAAGGTAGACAAGCAGGAACGCTCTCAAAGGCCTTGGTTTACGGCATTTGATATAGAGCGTTCGTAAAAGTAAACCTAGCCGCTTTAGGGCTTTGATAAAGCAGCGAAACTCAAATTGAAGCTAAGCCTGTTCTTGGTAGTCTTTGACCGGGGCCAGGCCGACAATCAATTAAAGACTAAATATGTAGAAAGCATTTGAATTGCCTGTTTGGACGAGGGTTCGAATCCCTCCGGCTCCACGACAAGCACGAACCCTGCAACGAGAGTTGCAGGGTTTTGCGTTTTTATGAATCTGTAGAAGTTTACTTTGTACAGATTCATGAAAATGTAAAACCGCATTGCGCAAGCAATGCAGGTTCGTATTTGCAACATTGGTTAGGAGTGAGCACCGACTGAACGAAGTGAAGGAGGTACTCCCTCCGGCTCCGCTCGGGGAGAGTCTCACTCCGCCAGCGAAGCAGGCCTATGCCTCGCTACAGAAAAAACTATATCAAATTGGAAAGAGGCACCTGCTTACCAAGAACTTCTTCAGGAGTATAATTTTTGTTTTTGAATTCTTTAAGAACGTACTCTCTCCATGTAAGGTCCGTTTTTGAAGCATATTTCGACTGTAAATTCCCGATGAATAGAAGAAATTCTAAAGCCCAAGTTTTGAAATTTTCATAATTCCAATAATTCAGACCGTCACAAGCAAATTTTGCATTACTCTCTATTTTTTTAGAATTGGACATAAAAACTGGATAAACTTTTGAATCCAAATTTATAGTTCTATGGTTTTCTTTTAACCACTTCTCATGTGTAACCGCTTGTCTTATATCAATCAAGGGAATAGCTTTATCCTTATCATCATAGAGTTTGTCTTCAAATACAAAGACCAATTGATCATTCGAAATCCAAATAGGATCAGGCGCTCCACTTGATTCATCTTTAAACGATTCAAAACCGAGAAGTTTGCCTATCTCAACCTGTGCTCGCTCAAGGTTTTCTTTTTTACTGACCATACTCACTACGCCATCAATATATCTCCTGAATTTGGCTTTATTAGATATCCCCAGAGTATCTAAATACTCAATTAATCTATCAATATTACTTTCAAAATTTTCCGAATATTCAAAGTCAAACTCTTCTGCCTCTTCCGTTAATTTCATAGTTCTGAAGGCTGAAGAAATCCGAGCTGCTCTAGAAGAAGTCGACACTGCAAGATCATAGTATTGTTTCTCAGAAGTATCTTTGTACAGAAGAAAACATACATTTGACTTCAAAAAACTCCAGAAAGCCCTATATCCCTTCAACTTTGGCCCGCCATCTAATTTTTCTATAACTTTATCACATCTCTCAAGCGCTTGTTCATAATCTCCATTCCATAGTGCGTATAAATATTTGATTTCATGTCTAACTGAATTATCTAAATTGGTTATTCCTTCGATTTCAGAAACCGATATCTTATCTCTATCTTCAATTATGGTTTCATTTGCATTTGCCCAGATTGAATCTTGAGCGAAGAAATGACCTAGATTCTCAAGCATTTCAACTTTACTCATTCTGGAATTGTTAAATCCAAATTTCAATTCAGCTTGTAATTCAGGGTGAAAATATTTGTGCTTGCTTTCAAAAAATAACCAATCAGTTAGATCATTCTCACCTGCAACTATTACCGCAGCAAAATCCTTTGGACTCCTAGTACATCTGCCAATTGCTTGAATTAATCGTGTTCTATTTCTATCGTAGAATATTATCGAAGCGTCCACCCTAGATTGTAAGTACCTTTCCTGAATGTTTGCATGATAAGGTATATTCTTAACTATTAGCAATCGACAATCATCTCCGGGAAAATCTATACCGTCAAACCTATTAGCTAATACAGCTACTGCCTTTTCTTCAAGCAAAAACTCATCTTTGGAATCTTCTATATCATTTGCTGTATAGAACTTGTGTGCTAATTCCCAATCGTTGAAAAGATCATGAAATTGATCAACATCTCGATTTGATGAGACAAGTAGGACACTTCTTGGGGTCGATTTTATTGCGTCTCGCATAAATGCCATTGACTCTTCTTCTTCTAACTCCAAACTTGGAAAAACAAAAAACCTTCTTCCTAAACTATGTCTATCCCAACCATCTGGTAAACCTATTCGATAAATTTTGGCTATTCCGGTAATTCTCTCGAGATCACCTCCATTACCCAAAGTAGCGGACATAAAAATTCTTTGAGTGGCATTGTTAAACGCAGAATTTGTCAATGAAGGAGGAATAATAGGCCGAATCAATATTTCTCCCCAGCTATAAAAAATATTACACGCATGAAGATTGTCCTTTAATAGACTCCACTGGTAGCGCAAATCATACTCTTCAATGAAGCTAGAAATTAATGTACCCAATTCGACCAATTGATTGTGAATCGCGTAAATAGGAACCAAATAAATCGTCCTCTTATCTAAAGGATCAATTCCTTCGTCAAGCATTCTGATATATACATTCCTTGGTATATAATCAGATAAAAATTCAATAATATTCAAATACAAATCATCATGCTCTTCCCTTACAACCCTCAACGACCAATTAGTTGATATGTAATTTTCGGAGGCATGTGCATCATCTATGATGATAAATTCTGGATCATAAAAGAAAGGATTTACGTTGAACAAAGAACTATAAGTAGTTACCGCAATAGCTTCAGCATTATTATATTTTGTTTTATCAGACTTTGGATACTCTTTTTTGGAGCCTACAAATGAAATAGCATTAATACCATAATTTTTATTTGCCATTTCTACAACCTGATGAACAAGCTGTCGAGTTGGACATAAATAGACAACTTTAGATTTTGATTGTCTTCTTTTAAATTCTGCGATCAACAATCCGATTAATGTTTTGCCACTTCCAGTTGGTAACTCGATAGCAACATCTTTCTCAGAGCTTGCTTTACTCTCATAAATCCTAAGTACGTCTGCTTGGTGGGCATAAAGTGATTCAACTCCTGAGGTACTTAAATCACGAAACAGCGATTCAATATTCTTTTTACCATCATTTTCTCTTTTAGAGGATCTAAAAGCCATATAATTCAAAATTTAAAACCCCCCACCCTCACCCCAGCCTAAACCAGAATGAAAATGGGGAGTATATGTTCCTCTAAGGTATAAAAATTTAGTCCTGATTCATGAATTTATGGATAAAGTCTGGGAATATTTTTAACACATAATCGCCGCGAAGCGGCGAACAATGCGACTTCGAGGGGGACTTTAGAAAAATCCAACAGCAGCTAATGGGCTTGAGATGCATTGTGTCGATCTGGGGCGAAGCACCAGGAGCCTCCAATGCATCTGTGGCTACGGGTGTTGAGATTTTTCAAAGTGGAGCGAGCGTCGCTAGATTTTTTGGATACTTTTTCATCGATGGAAAAAGTATGAACAACTAAAAAATAATTTTTAAAAACCCTATCTTTGACCCAACTCAAAAAACAAACAAAATGGGCGTAGGCGGCATCGTAATTGGAACTATCGTAGTGTGCTTTATTCTTGGACTCGTGATTGAGCTACAAGAGCGTTTATAAACTCCTCTTTTACTTTCTTAACTTAAAACTATAGGTGGTCTCAGAGAGATACACCTCATTTGGTTTTAGCAGTACTGACGGGAATTCTGGCCTGTTAGGGGCATCAGGATAGCCTTGCATTTCTAGACAGATGGCAGGAAAATCTTCAAACTTTTGATCTCTTAAATTCAATCCTTTAAAGTTGGGTGGGGTATAAACCTGTGCGGCCAATTGGTTGCTGCTCACCTGCATTTCAATGCCCGTCTCTGGTGCGTAAAGTCGTAAAGGCGCATGATCCTTTTCTAAAGCATAAGCAAGGTCCAAGCCTGTTCCCAATCGATCCCCTACTCGACTATGAGTTGAAAAATCCTTGTTGTGTTCTTGGGTATCCAACAGCCTGCCCGTGGGCACCATATTATCCATTGTTTCCAAGAATTGCGTACTTGGAATAAAGAGTTGATGTTCCTTTACTGAACCGCCTCCGGCTAAATTAAAATAGGTATGGTTACAGAGATTGAGCACAGTGTCTGCATCTGTAGTAGCTTCATAGACCAAAGTAATCTCATTAGTTTCACTTAAGGTATAACTAGCCGTCACCGAAACAGTTCCAGGATAGCCACAAGTCCCGGCCTGCTGTTTTAGCTTAAAAACAAGTGATTCGTCAGTGTGAGATTGCACCTCCCAAACTTGATGTTGAAAACCACAAGTTTCACTGTGCAGATGCATGCCCTTATTTTGAGGTACTTTAAAGTAAGTTTCACCAAGGGTAAATCCCCCATTAGAAATGCGTCCAGCTACACGTCCTACTGTAGCGCCTATGCAGAGGTTTTTGCTTTGATAGTCAGCATCCAAATAATCGGTCGCCTTTGGAAATCCGGGAATAAGACTTTGCACATTGCCGTCTCTATCTGAGCATTGAATTTCCATTAAAGCCGCGCCTACATTGGTAAGCAGTACGCGCATGCCTTGTGCATTTTTAAGTTCGAAATGTTGAGCAGTGCCTTGCATGGGGCGCAAGATAAAAAAAGCCACTTCAATAGAAGCGGCTTCAGATCTTTAGAACCAGAATTTTTAGGATTGTTCCTTTTCGGTATCCTGTCCTGATTCCTCCCAGAGCACAATACCTCCTTCAAGATCATAAATCTTCTTGAAGCCCATTTCTTTTAGGATCTCAGCTGCTCGGGCGCTGCGTCCTCCTTTTTTACAATACACATAAACAGGCTTGTCTCTATCTAAACTTGCGGCCTTTTCTTCAAAGTCATCATCGGTCACACAAATGTTGTGGGAGTTTTTCAAATGACCTGTAAGGTATTCTTGCCCCGTACGAACATCAATAAGTTGAATACTCGTATCCTCCAGAGCTTCAGTCATCTGCTCCACCGTAATCTGTTCAATCTCTCCAGCTTTAGTTTCTGTGCAGGATTGCACAAAACTAAGGGTGATCATTAGGCTTAAAAATAAAAAGGCACGTTTCATAGATCGGTTATTTGGCTACGTCTCCATTCCATTCTGAGAATCCACCTAATAGATTATAGGTATTGTTGATTCCAACAGAAGCCATAACAGCACAGGCCTGAGCACTGCGTCCGCCAGAGCGGCAATAGACGTAATAATTTTTATTGGGATCTAAAGCATTCACGGCCTCCATAAAAGCTTGAGGCTGGTAGATATCCATGTGTAAGGCGTTTGGGATATAGCCTTCTTCTACCTCATCGGAGGTGCGAACATCGATAATAACGGCTTCAGAGTCTTGCGCAATTTGGTCTTGCCATGCTGCGCTTGTAAGATCGGTCATAACTAATAAACTTTGTTTAACAGCATTTAGTATTTCAAAGTTAAGGATATACGGAATAATTTTTGCAAGAAATTCCACAAAAAACCTTCGAATCTAACTGCTTATGGGGATTAACAATAATTTTCAAACAGCTGAAGCTCAAGAATAAAGCCAAAAATTTAAAGTTAGAGGTACACTAAAGGCCTAAACAAAAAAAAGCCGCTTACTTCGGCAAACGGCTTTTGATGTTTTATGCTGAATCTGCTTATACTTTTACAGAACAACCAATAGCACGAGTTTCTTTTACAGGCACTTCTTTACCGGCGATCAAGGCATTTACAGCGTCTTCCAAATAAGTTTTTGTAACACCAGAAGCGTCGCGAACACTATCATCAATAGCGCCAATATACTTCACCACCATGGCTCCACTCTCTTTTTGAAGCAAGTAGACATGTGGAGTCTTTTTAGCTCCAAACTGAGCGTAGACCATGCTACTTTCATCATAAAGGTACGGGAAGGTAAATCCTTTGTCTTTGGCTTTTTGCTGCATGAGCTCAAAGGTATCGTCGGGTTGTACGGCGGGATCATTCGGGTTAATCGCGATCACCGGATATCCCTGCCCTTTAAATTGCTTATCCAAGGCAATGATGCGATCTTCACTCGCAACGGCATAAGGACAGGTGTTACAAGTAAAGATCACGATGAATCCTTTGGCGTCTTTGTAATCGGCCATGGAAACCATTTTACCGTCTACATTCTTGAGTTTTACATCTTTTACTTGATCTCCAATACCATAACCTTCGGAATTGGTAAAACTGCTCAGTCCAATAGTCGCCACCAAGGCGTAGACTGCAACTACTGCGATATTTTTTAATTTTTTCATTTTACAGAAAGGTGTTTAATTCTTTTTCTAGTTCTTCTAAGGTAAACGACTGCTCAAAAAATTTGCGCTGGTCTCCTTTATAGATCACTGTGGCTGGAATTGCTCCAGACCAACTTTCATCCACTTTTGGAATCCATTCATTGGCACCAGTATCGTCCAAGAGGACTACCGGAGATTTTAGTTCGTTCTTTTCAATGAATGGGATTACTTGTTTCTCCAACAACTTCGGAAAGTCAATACTCACCAAAAGCACTTTTACATTCTGCTCCGCATACTTTTCCCCTATGGTTTCAAAATACGGCAGTTCCTTTATACACGGCTTGCACCAAGTGGCCCAAAAGTTAACCACGTAAACGTTGCCATCATCTTGGTTGAGTAGTGGCTCAAACTCATCGAATTTATAAATAGGGACTTTGCTGTCCGAGCTATTTGGAGCTTCTACCTCCTTTTCTGTCGGAGCAGTTGCCAAGGGAGCTTCTTCTTGCTTTTGGTCTTTACACGAACTGAGCAGTGTCACCAAGAGCAATGAAGCTACTAATAGAGATTGTTGTAATCGATTCAAGCTGATGATTTTAAAGCCATTAAAAATATTCATTCTCAAAGGCAAGTAAAAATCATTTAACAGTTCGTTCAAAGATTTAACACCTCAGCCTCCATTAAAATTCTGTTAAAACCCTTTTTGATTGAAATTTTCATCTTACATTTGTATATACAATAGTTGTTAAGACAATTATGGAGATTGAATCTATTATAAAAACCACAAAGCCGATGCAGTTGCACACCAAAACGGTGATCAACTTAATGTATCGCGCTCGTATTATTGAAGAATCGGTAAACCGCATCCTTAAAGGATATGAGTTGAGCATTCAGCAGTATAATGTATTGCGCATCTTACGCGGACAAGGCGGCAATCCTGCCAACCTGTCTACGGTGACTGAGCGCATGGTGGATCGCAACTCCAACACCACGCGTCTCATTGACAAACTATTGAAGAAAGACTTGGTCAAAAGACAGGTCTGCGCCACCAATCGCAGAAAGGTGGAGCTCTTTATAACGACCGAGGGCTTAGAACTTCTCAAGGTTTTAGACCCCATCATTGAAGCGAACAATCAGCAGATGCTCAATCAACTGGATTCGGGCGAACTGGAACAATTGAATACCTATTTAAATAACATACATTCATAAATTTTAAAAACAACTCTAATGAGAAATCACGTAAAAACAGCAGCTTTGTTGTTGCTAGCCATCGCCTTTAGCGCATTCAATACCACCACGGTTGAAAAGCTAATGGTTAAAGACAGTAGCATTACCTGGGTAGGTAAAAAAGTTACTGGACAGCATGAAGGTACGATCAACCTTAAAAGTGGCTATTTCATGATGGACGGGGAAACCATGGTTGGTGGAGAGTTCATTATTGACATGACCAGTATTAACGTAACTGACCTGCAAGCAGGAAAAGGGAAAGAAAAGCTAGAAGGACACTTAAAGTCTGACGACTTCTTTGGTGTTGAGGCATTCCCAACTGCAAAACTTGCTGTAAAACGTGCTGCCCGCAATGGTAACACCTATACAGTAACTGCAGATCTAACGATCAAGGGAAAAACAAACCCGATCACGTTTGACATCACTAAGAATGGTGCTGATATGACTGCTAATGTAACTATCGACCGTTCTAAGTTCGATGTGCGTTACGGTTCTGGTAGCTTCTTTGACAATCTTGGGGACAAGACCATCTATGATGATTTTGACCTAACGGTAAATTTGTCCTTTTAATAGGATCCATTCCCACGAGAAAATCCCGCTTGTAAAAGGCGGGATTTTTTTATCCATTGGGTTTGATTATTTCTCAAGACTATTTATCTTTGGGATCAAATGAAGCAAATCAACGTATATACCTGGTGGTGGTCAGCTCAAAGCCCTAGCTCGTGAAGCTGATCGTCTGATTGTATACGTTAAAAATACCAAAGACTTGTCGCTCACGACAGGTCTTTTTTTATGGAAAACATGCAAAGATTTACCTTAAAAACTCATAGTAGACAGCTGCTGGCGGACACCTTAACGCCCGTCTCCATCTATTTACAATTGCGGGACCGATTCCCGAACAGCTTGCTGCTGGAAAGTAGTGACTATCATGCTAATGACAACAGTTTTAGCTATATCTGCTGCAATCCAATAGCCAGTATAAAAGTAGCCAACGGCCACATTTCCTGTGAATTTCCAGATGGGTCAACCACCCAACAAGAAATGACTTCGGAGATAGATGTCCCTGCTGAAATTGCAGATTTTGCTGCCCGTTTTGACGTGGATAGTGAAGACTACAAATTTATAAATCACGGCTTGTTTGGATTTATTGCCTATGATGCTGTTCAGTACTTTGAAGACATTGAGATTAGCAAGAAAAAAGGTGATCTGGAGATTCCAGATATCTACTACGCGGTCTATCAAAACATCATCGCGATCAATCACTTTAACAATCAGGCGTATTTGTTCGCGCATTGTTATGACTCCGAAGATAACCTAGACACTCTAGAGCAACTCATCAGAAGTACCACCAACAAAAAATACCCTTTTCAAAAAGATGGCGCAGTGACCACGAACTGCACCGATGAAGAGTTCAAAGAATTGGTCGCTCAGTGCAAAAAACACTGCAACCGCGGAGATGTATTTCAAATTGTTCCTTCCAAGCGTTATTCACAACAATTTACGGGTGATGAATTCAACGTATACCGTGCCCTGAGAAGCGTGAACCCGTCTCCTTACCTATTCTACTTTGACTACGGGAACTTTAAGATCTTCGGATCTTCTCCGGAGGCGCAACTGGTAGTCAAGGATAGAATGACAGAGATTCACCCCATTGCTGGAACCTTTAGACGTACCGGAAACGATGAAAAAGATGCTGCTCTGGCCTTAGAGTTGGCCGCAGACGAGAAGGAAAACAGCGAACACGTCATGCTTGTGGATTTGGCTAGAAACGACTTGAGCCGACACGGAACAGATATTCAAGTAGCGACCTATAAAGAGGTACAGTTCTTTTCTCACGTAATTCATTTGGTGAGTAAAGTGGTTGGAGTGAAACACCCAGAAACTCCAACCATGCAAATCGTTGCAGACACTTTCCCTGCTGGTACCCTGAGTGGCGCGCCAAAACACATGGCCATGCAATTGTTAGAAAAATATGAGAACATCAACCGTAGTTTTTATGGTGGTGCTATAGGTTTCATGGACTTTAAAGGGAATTTCAATCACGCGATCATCATTCGTTCTTTTGTTAGCAAAAATCACCAGCTGCATTATCAAGCCGGCGCAGGAATTGTGACCGACAGTGATCCGGAGAAAGAATTACAAGAAGTGTATAACAAATTAGGAGCGCTCAACAAGGCTTTAGAGCTCGCAGAAAATTTATAAGATGAAGATATTAGTGATCGATAATTACGACAGTTTTGTGTACAATTTGGTACACTATATCCGCGAGTTCGTAGATGACGTAACCGTTTGGAGAAACGATCAGTTTGTCTTAGAAGATGTGGAAGCCTTTGACAAAATTGTTCTATCACCCGGTCCCGGAATCCCAGAGGAAGCTGGCCTGCTTAAAGCGGTTGTGGAACGCTACGCGCCTACCAAATCTATGCTCGGTGTTTGTTTAGGGCAACAAGCTATTGGCGAGGTCTTCGGAGGATCGCTGATCAATTTGGATCAGGTATTTCACGGCGTGGGCACCCATGTAGAGCGCTTGGTAGATGATGAGCCTCTCTTTGAAGGATTGCCTAAGAACTTCCAAGTTGGACGCTATCATTCTTGGGTGGTAGCTCGGGAAGACTTCCCAGAAGCGCTAGAGATCACCGCAGTGGATGAGTCTGGACAGATCATGGCCTTGAGGCATAAAGAGTATGATTTACGTGGGGTACAATTCCACCCGGAATCGGTGCTAACTCCTCACGGGAAGAGCATGATCAAAAACTGGTTAAACCAAAACAACTAAAGCTATGAAAGCTGTTTTGAATCGCCTGATCAATCAGGAAATATTAAGTAAAGACGAAGCGCGAGAGATTTTAATCAATATCTCCGCAGGACAATATAACGAAGCGCAGATCGCTGCATTCTTGACCGTCTATATGATGCGCAGCATCACGGTAGATGAGCTTCAAGGCTTTCGCGACGCCCTTTTGGAACTCTGTATTGCGGTTCCCGTAGAAGATTACAACACCATTGACCTCTGCGGAACCGGCGGAGACGGAAAGAACACGTTCAATATATCCACCTTGGCTTCCTTTGTCACAGCAGCATCTGGAGTCCAAGTGACCAAGCACGGAAACTACGGTGTGTCTTCTGTAAGCGGCAGTAGCAACGTCATGGAACATATGGGCGTAATGTTCACCAATGACACGGACGTTTTGAAACGTTGTTTGGACGAGGCCAATATTTGTGTATTGCACGCACCACTGTTTCACCCAGCAATGAAAAATGTGGGTGGAATTAGACGCGCCTTAGGTGTGAAGACCTTCTTTAATATGTTGGGACCTATGGTGAATCCAGCATTCCCTAAAAATCAATTGGTTGGAGTTTTCAACCTTGAGTTGGCCCGCGTTTACGGCTATTTGTATCAACAATCTGGGAAGAACTATACCATACTCCACGCCCTAGACGGATATGATGAGATCTCTTTAACAGGGCCTACGCGTGTGATTAGCAATCGTTTTGAGCAGCAGCTCAACCCAACAGATTTTGGCGTTGCTAGTATTACCGCGGAGGATATCTTCGGAGGAGATACGGTAGAGGAGGCGGCTCAGATCTTTAAAAAAGTACTTTCCGGTAAAGGAACCGACCCACAAAATCACGTGGTGGCAGCTAATGCAGGAATGGCAATCGCTACGGTAACGGCCTGTTCTCCACAGCAAGGTTTTGAAAAAGCACTGGAAACCTTGAAAAGCGGAAGAGCAGAACAACATTTAAATCAATTGGTAGCCCTAACCAACGCATAATATGGACATTCTAGAACGTATAGTACAACAACAACAGCAGGATCTCGTCCGCAGAAAACAAAGCTTCCCAGAAAGCTATTGGGAAGCAGCGCCGCTGTTTAACAGACCTTGTATTTCGCTAAAACAAGCGCTCGAAAGCAGTGATACAGGAATCATTGCCGAGTTTAAAAGACGCTCACCCAGCAAACCTTCAATAAATTTTAAAGCGCAGGTAAGTTATGTGGCTTCAGGTTATCAAGCTGCAGGTATTAGCGGAATGTCTGTATTGACCAACGGTCCTTTCTTTGGTGGTTCTTTGGAAGATCTAAGTCAGGCGCGAGCAGCTACTTCCATGCCTTTATTGCGTAAGGAATTTGTGATCGAACCGTATCAGATCACAGAAGCCAAAGCCCACGGCGCTGATGTGATTTTACTCATTGCAGCCTGTTTGCCGGCGGACCGTTTGCAAATGCTGGCTAAAAAGACCAAATCTCTTGGAATGGAAGTGCTTTTAGAGGTGCATAACGAGCAAGAATTACAGGACAATTTGATTCCTGAGGTGGATTTGATCGGGGTGAACA
Organism: Gilvibacter sp.; assembly: GCF_965601605.1. Taxonomy (GTDB): domain Bacteria; phylum Bacteroidota; class Bacteroidia; order Flavobacteriales; family Flavobacteriaceae; genus Gilvibacter. The sequence continues at coordinate 104,627 of NZ_CBFCWJ010000041.1, forward strand.
ATCGCAACCTCAAAACCTTTACCGTAGATGTGCAAACCAGTTTGGATTTGCTAAAACAGATCCCTGCAAGCTATTGCCCGATCTCTGAAAGTGGTCTGAGTGATCCAGAAACGGTGGCTATGCTCCGCGGAGCAGGATTTAAAGGATTTCTGATGGGAGAACACTTTATGCGCGCTGAAAACCCAGGAGTGGCCGCAGCAGATTTTGTAAACGCTTTAAAAGTTTCGAGCAATGAAAATTAAAGTGTGCGGCATGCGTGAGGCGGAGAATATTCAGTCGCTTACGGAATTGAAGCCCGATTATATCGGTTTTATCTTTTACGAGAAGTCTCCTCGGTTTATGAACCAGGAGCCCGTAGCAGTTCCTGAAGGCATTAAAAAAGTTGGAGTTTTTGTAGATGCTCCCAAGGGATATGTACTGCAACAAATTGAAGTTCATAACCTGGATGTCATTCAACTACATGGGAAGGAAGATCAGCAGTACATAAGTCTATTGCGCGAGTTGGTGCACACCGACATTGACTTTTGGAAAGTCTTTTCTGTTGGAGAAAAATTTGACTTCAAAAAGTTGAAACCTTTTGAAGAACTGGTTGATGCCTTCTTGTTTGACACTCGAGGAGAAGCACCAGGCGGAAACGGAAAGACCTTTGACTGGAAATTACTTAACGCATACAGAAGTGAACTCCCCATTGTGATCAGTGGTGGGATTGGCTTGGAAGAGCTGCCGGCAGTCAAAGAACTGCTCAATACTTCTTTACCCATAATGGCCATTGATGTGAACAGCAAGTTTGAATCGGCCCCAGGATTAAAAAAAATTGATGAATTAAAGACCTTGATGAACTATGAACTATAATGTAGATGTACACGGTTATTACGGAGATTTTGGCGGTGCCTTTATCCCGGAGATGCTTTACCCGAATGTAGAGGAATTGCGTCAGAATTATATTCAAATTGCTTCGGACCCTGCTTTTCAGGAGGAGTTCCATGCCTTACTCAAAGATTATGTGGGCAGACCAACTCCACTCTATTTTGCTAAAAGATTTTCAGAGCACTACGGCTGTAAAGTCTATTTAAAACGCGAGGACCTTTGCCATACCGGAGCGCATAAAGTAAATAACACCATCGGCCAGATCTTGATGGCCAAACGCTTGGGTAAAAAGCGGATCATTGCAGAAACCGGAGCTGGGCAGCATGGAGTCGCTACCGCTACAGTTTGCGCACTGATGGGCATGGAATGTATTGTTTATATGGGCGCTATAGACATCAAACGTCAAGCTCCAAATGTGGCGCGAATGAAGATGTTGGGCGCTAAAGTAGTTCCGGCGGAATCAGGTTCTAAAACGCTTAAAGATGCCACCAATGAAGCTATCAGAGATTGGATCAACAATCCTGTGGATACGCATTACATCATTGGTAGTGTTGTGGGACCACATCCATATCCAGATATGGTGGCGCGCTTCCAAGCCGTGATCTCTCAGGAAATAAAATGGCAGTTGGAAGAAAAAGAAGGTCGTGAAAACCCAGATTACGTGGTTGCGTGTGTGGGTGGAGGATCCAATGCTGCAGGGGCCTATTACGAATACCTCAATACTCCAGAAGTTGGCTTGATCGCTGTTGAAGCAGCTGGGAAAGGGGTTAACACTGGAGAAAGTGCTGCTACCTCTCAGCTTGGAAAATCAGGCATCATCCACGGCAGTAAAACCTTGCTCATGCAAACGGAAGACGGTCAGATCACGGAGCCTTATTCCATCTCTGCTGGTTTGGACTATCCTGGAATTGGTCCGATGCACGCACACCTTTATGCCAGTGGTCGTGCTGAATTTATCTCCATCACCGACAAAGCTGCTATGGAAGCTGGACTGCTTTTGAGTCAATTGGAAGGAATCATTCCAGCCATTGAAACCTCGCACGCCTTCGCGATTTTTGAAGAGCGAAAATTCAAGGCAGATGACATTGTGGTGGTCAACCTGTCTGGTCGTGGAGACAAGGACCTCAACACTTATATCGAATACTTTAAACTATAAGCCCTAGTTATGAATCGAATTCAACAGGCCTTAAAACAAGACAAAAAACTGCTATCCATCTATTTCACAGCTGGATTTCCTAAGTTGGACGATACCGTCACGGTAATTCAAGAATTGGAAAATTCCGGAGCCGATATGATCGAGATCGGCTTGCCTTTTAGCGATCCTTTAGCAGATGGACCTACCATACAAGAAAGTTCTACCGACGCCCTAAAAAACGGAATCACTACTGCCCGTCTTTTTGATCAATTAGAGGGTATCCGCGACACGGTGTCCATTCCGCTGATCATGATGGGATATTTCAATCCTATGATGCAATACGGGATGGAAGACTTTTGCAAACGCTGTAGCGACTTGGGTATTGACGGTTTGATCATTCCAGACTTACCCCTGCGCGAGTTTGAATTGGAATACAAGGCCATCTTTGAAAAGTACGGCCTGGACATGGTCTTTCTGATCACTCCACAAACCTCAGAAGCGCGTATCCGTGAAATTGATGCGGCTTCAAACAGTTTTATCTATATGGTAAGCACGGCAAGTACTACGGGAGCGCAAAGTGGCTTTGGCAGTGAAACAACCGCCTATTTTGATCGCATTGCGAGCATGAATCTCAAGAGTGAATGCATTGTTGGTTTTGGGATCAGTAGTGAGGAGACTTTTAAGGCGGCAACCCATAAAGCCAAAGGAGCCATTATTGGATCGGCATTTATCAAAATGCTTCGTGAAAAGGGAACTGCGGGTATTGGAGCCTTTATGAAAGGGATACGTCCCGATTAGGCCAAATGAGGCTGTAAATCTTACTTACAGCGCAATTCCCGAGCGGGAAATAAAGGGCAAAAAAGAGCGCCATGGCCAAGGCAAAGTTTCGTTCACCAAAGAACTGATCCAGAATATTGTTCGGGAAAGCGATGGAAGTTTCTAGCGCATAGCCACCAAATTCTAAAAGCCCCATGGCTATTAGCCCATAGGCATATTGCATGTGGAAAGGCAGACCTCTAAGCAAAAGTGAGATCGGGATCATGTACAGCAAATACACGGTGATGACTTGCCACCAGTAAGTAAATGTGGCAATCTCCACCGTGGCACCAAACCAGTCCATGCCCATTCCCCAACCAAAGTAGAGCAAAACATAGATCAAAATTAGGCGTCTATCGACCTTAAATTTGTCTCGGGCATAGGCGATAAATGCATTCATTCGCTTAAATGGATTAATCTAAAAAACGAACCGTGGTGCGAAATACTTGCAGGGAGCTTCCCTCGTTTTACGGATCTTATAAAAGGCAAACGACCCTTATAGCTAATGGGAACAGTACCGGGCTTTTGGATAGACACGATCGACTTGAAATCCAAATCCTTTAAAACTACATCCGACCACAACTGCTGTTGGTCAATTCCTGTTCTTCCTTTGAACTTATAATGATCTATTTGGATAATCGCTCTCGTTGAATCTATTAATTCAACTTGGATTTTTGATGGACGGAAAAGTCCTTGATAACCCAAGCGGACAACCGATTTAAAAGCTGCCTCCTTTAAACTCCAAAACCGCCAAAGGCTCTGCTTATTGGATTCAAAATGACCGAACTGACTCAGCTCAACAGGCGAACAGACCTTTTGGCTATAGCGCCAAAATCGTCTTTCTGAATCGAAAGTACTTAAGGAAAGATCCACCACATCATTGCCGATCATGCGCTTAATTTTTCTTTGATCACAGCCAAGGAAGCTTCAACGGTCAACATCTTTTCCATGGAATCATTGTCAATCTCAATATCAAAGGCATCTTCTACATCCAAGACCACGTCCACTAAATTAGCGGAGTTGATCTGCAGATCCTCAATAAATCGGGTCTCTGCTTTTAAGTCTTTAAAGGCTTCTTGATTTTGAACATAAGGGCTGATGATCTCCTTGAGACGATCAAAAAATTGGGCATCATTCATGAATTGATTGGATTTGCGGTATTAGCTTGGTTTGAAGTTACGAATTATACTGACGCAATACGACACAGCCGTTGACATCGCCAAAACCAAAACTGGCCTTGATTGCGGTTGTAATTGAGGCATTTATAGCTTGCTGCGGAATCTTCTCTCGTGAAACAAGGGCAGCAATGCTTTCGTGTAGATCCTCTGAATTGATGGAAGGGTGCACAAAATCGTGCTGAATTTGCAAAGCGGTGGCTACTAATTCCACAGCTCCGGAGCCCGACAAACAATGACCCACCATACTTTTAGTGGATTGCAAATAAGGGAAATCTGATCTTTCTACACCAAGCTCGTCAACCCATGCGGCAACCTCATCGGGATCTTTGGCAGTAGCCGTTAAATGGCCATTGATCAGATCAATCTTACTGCCAGAAACACCTGCTGAACTAAGCGCATCCGTAATACATTGTCTCACCGCTTGTGGATTCGGAGCAGTAAGGGTTCCTCCGCCACGTTGCCCTCCGGAATTGATCTGTCCACCCAAAACCTCAGCGATGATCGGAGCTTTTCTTCTCAAGGCCGATTCAAGGGTTTCAATGACAAAGGCACCTGCGCCTCCCCCAGGCACTAAACCTCCTGCCGTAGCACTCATAGGGCGCGACGCTCTTTCTGGAGCATCATTAAATCGCTGACTCGTTACGCGCATGGCATCAAAGCCTGCCCACAGATACGGCCCGTGTTCACAAGTGGAACCGACCAACATACGCTGGGCATAACCCGCTTTAATATGTCTGTAACCCATCAAAAGGGCTTCTGTTCCCGTAGTACAAGCAGACGAATTTGTACTAACTTGATTCCCAGCCCCAATATGTCCAGCGATAAACGCACTAACACCACTGGCCATGGTTTGGATCACCACATTGCTACCTAAACGACGAACCTTTTGTTCATCCACCATTTTCATGGAAGCGTTTAACTTTTCTATCCCAGAAGTTCCAGTTCCAAAAATGACTCCAGTTTGAGGATCGAACTGCTCAGTTCCTAATTCCAAGTCTGCATTTTTCCAGGCCTCATCTGCAGCGATCATCCCATAAATGATTCCGTCGCTGTCAAAATTCCTGACTTGCAAAGGGGTCAAACAGGCGTCGATATGATGCTGCTGTACAGGTGGTATTCCGCCTACTTGACATCCGAATTTAAGATCAGCCAAACGTGGAATAAAGGCAATTCCGGAGCGCCCATCGCGCAATGCCCGCTCAAAATCAGACAAACCGACACCATTGGGAGCAACTACCCCCATGCCCGTAATGACTACACGCGTATTAATGGATATGTGCTCCGCCATCTACTGGAATTACTGCTCCGTTGATCCAAGCCGCTTCTGGACGACATAAAAGTCCTGCTACTTGAGCTACATCCTCTGGAGTGGTTATACGTTTGAATGGACTTCGCGATGCTGCGTACTTTAAGATCTGATCCACATTGGGAATTCGTCTTAACGACGCTGTATCTACTACGCCCGCTTGTATGCAATTAGCACGAATTCCGTGCGGGGCAAATTCTAAAGCGATGCTTCTAGTAATTGCTTCTAAAGCTGCTTTGGCGGCGCCAACCGCCGCATAATGTTTCCAGGCCTTATGACTGCCCTCGCTAGTAAAACTGATGATACGAGTATCGCTTGCAAACAATTTAGCCTGATGCAATTGTTGGGTCCACTCCATTAAACTGCTGGCCATGGCCTCCAAGGTAATGGCCATATCTGTAGCCGTAAGTGATTCCGATTCCGCAAGTGGTTTTACATGCCCTTTGGCAATGGCGTGTATCATCACGCCTATGGATGCTCCTTCTGGCAGGATCTCTTTAAAGTTGGATATCAAAGTGGCAATGCCTTCTGAACGTGTCGCGTCCTTGTTGAAGGTGTGTATAATTGCTTGGGATGGCAACTGATCCAGGCCTTCTTGAAAATTGGCCAAGCTAGCCCGAGGATCGCGGTGAACCAAAAGCAAGTTGTAACCTTGAGCGGCGAGTTGCTGAGTCGTGGCCCAGCCTAAACCTCTGGAGGCTCCCAATATCAAAGCCCATTTGTTTGATCCTACCATTGCAATAAAAGGCGTTGGGCAGAGAATCCAGGTCCGAAGCTCAACATCAAACCTTGAGTTCCTGCGGGGTTATCTTTTTCCATAAAGCGCTCTAAAACATAAAGCACCGTAGCGCTTGACATATTGCCGTAAAGATCCAGCACAGCTCGGGTATCTTCTATCGACTTTCCAAGCGAGCCAAAAAGTTCATCAACAGTCTGCACTATTTTGCGTCCGCCCGGATGAAATATCAAATGGTCCACAGCCTCAATACTACTTCCATGCTTGGCTAAGAACGGATGGATGATCTCACCAAAATGTGAGGCGATCATATTGGGTACTTCTGGATCCAAGATCATCTGCAAACCTTCGTTGGTCAAATCAAAGCCCATGAGGTGAGTGGCGTTGTAAAAATGATACATGCCTTCTCCTAAGATCTGTGGCCCTTGCGCATCCGCAGCTGAAGAAAGTAATACACAAGCGGCGCCATCTCCAAAAATTGCAGCGCTCACCATATTGGCCATAGAATAATCGCTGTGCTGAAAAGTTGCCGTTGGAGATTCCACCGCGATCACTGCCGCCTTTTTATTTGGATTCGATTTTAGAAAATTATAAGCGTAAATGGTTCCCGAAACTCCTGCAGCGCAGCCCATTTCTGTTACCGGCAAACGCATGACATCTTGCCGCAATCCCAAGGCATTGATCAAATAGGCATCCAAACTCGGGATCATAATACCAGTGCAACTCACAGTGATAAGCATGTCGAGTTCTTCAGCCTGCCACCCTGCTTTGTCCAAAGCTTTCTGTAAGGAAGCGATACCTAGATCAATAGCTGCCTTGACAAACAAGCGATTCTTTTCTTCAAAGGAAGTTTGACTAAATACATCTGGCGCATCCATAATAGCATACCGACGGGAGACTCCAGCACCTTCAAAGATCTTAAGAACCTTGCGCTTGAAGCGATCTTCTTGGCCGTCCAACCATTTTGAAACGTAAGGAAGGATCTCATCCGTAGTACGAGAAAACTCGGGCAAGGCCTTGGATACTGCTGTTATACGTACACTCATGAGCGCAACAACCACAGATAACGGAAGGCCCAGTTCCAATTGACTTCCGACTGCATTTTTAGGGTATTCGACATTTGTTTTAGTTCGTGTTTTTTAAATCCTTTTTTAATTGACAACAAGCCGTCATGCATGATCATTTCATTGCGAATAAAGAGACCCAAAGACCAAAAAAGGCCATAAGCAATAGGGCTTCGCTGCAGATCATTCACTACCCAACCCAAACGTGTTTTGGATTTGGCGCTTTCAATCATCTGTTTAATTTGCTGATCGTCAAAATGATGCATAAATAAAGTCGCCAAAACGATATCGCATTCGGGCATGTCCCACTTAAAAACATCTCCTTTAAGATAGGTAATTTCAGGATAGTTCTGTGATCGTTGCTCGGCGAAAGCAATACAAGTTGCGTTTGCATCGACGCCGGTAAAACGCCAATCTAATTGGTGTTTTCTGCTGTAATTTGCTAAATGTCGCAGTTGACTCCCCTCACCACACCCCAAATCAATGATGTGCAAGCCTGTAGCGGAATCCGCCTCACGACTCAGTTTACAAACTCCTTTTAGACTAACAGCATCTCCTCCCAAGCGAGCATTGATCTTGGCCAAGGTTTTAAGGGTATCCAACAACTGTTGCCCTTCCATTTCAAGATCGTCCATCCATTCCAGCTCATGAGATCTATGCTTCATAGGCTAATGACTTATCCACTTTTCCGTGGGTTTGTTTGATGAAAAACGGCAAAATGCCTGGAATAAATCTGATTGCATCCATCGCTAGACTGCTGCCAGCATCACTAGAAAAAATACCCGAAGCAATCCTTCCCATTTGCAGGCGTTTTGAAAACTCACGCTTCCAGCGAGACTGATATCCCCGTAAAGCTTGATTGAGATCCTGGCGTTCGGAAAAGCAATCCATTAACTCCTCGCAGGCCATCTCGGCGCTGCGAATGGCCATACTCATGCCGTTACCACAAAGCGGATGTATCAAGCCAGCAGTGTCACCACACATAATCCAATTACCTTCTACAGGAGGCTTATCCTTAAATGAAATTTGTGCAATGCTCAAGGGTTTATCAAAAACCATCTCCGTTTCATCCAACAAGGCTTTTAAATGCGGATTGGATTTGAGTACCGTATCCATGAATCTCGAGTGATCACGATAGTTTTAAAAACCTCATAACTGGCAATAAAGCAAAATTGATGAGCCCCTGCTCTACTCGGGACACACCACAATAACCACCTTCAAAATGTGCAATGCTCCTAGGGAAGAGTCAAACGCTCCTTTCGCATGCCATTTGGCCGCTACGTAATGGCTTTTTTACTGATGAATTCGCGCTGTAACTTTTATCTAGAATAGATCGCTTCCGTAGGCTGCAATACCAGTTCTTGCGGTATAGCTATTTCCGTCACTGCTCTTTACTTCAACCCCGTTGGTTGTGGATCAATGTTTTCTGCGGATGCCTTACAAATCTGAACACCCACTGACTGGGCCCTTTCAAACATGGCCTGTTCAAGAGCATATCTGCTGATACCAAATCCACCTAGTGGAAGCTTGGCTTGGATAGCTTTGCCCTTGGGATGGGTCCAACTAAAATTCGATATTTCAACAGCTCCTAAGGCAAAGGGATCGATTCCAAGCTTAGTAAGATATGGCAACACTTCATTAGAAATATATTCACCACAGACTTTATGACGCGGATAGGATTTAGGTTCAAAAAGCAGCGCTGATTTACCTTGCTCGGACAGATCTATAGCAGCACTTCAAACCCGCCAATCCACCACCAACAATCAGTACGTCTGCTTCTTGTTGCTTCAAACTTTTGGAATTTCTAAGGTTTATGGAGATGGTAACGTTCTTGGACATGACCAAGCTGCGACCACCCACGCCGTAATCACGGCGATTGATCTCAAAGCTCACCG
>NZ_CBFCWJ010000042.1:0-13338 GCF_965601605.1 Gilvibacter sp.
CCGGAAGTTCAGATGGTGACACCACTCCTAATGCACCGCCAACCATCAACAGTAAGTTCGATTTTGTTCCTGGAGATGAGATCATTTTTAAAGATGATTTTTCAGCGGATTTTATCGGTGACTTCCCTTCCCGTTGGAATACCAACGGTAGTGGTGAGTTGGTCACTTTTGGAGATGATCCTACCAAATGGTTGGAGCTCTCCTCTGGCTTCTATACTTTTTATGTCCCGGACGTTACCGAACTTCCAGAAGAGTACACCATTGAATTTGATGTACGCACCGCAGGCGTTGACCGCGGAACCTCTAGTTCAGCGCGATTTAGAGTCAGCGTGGAAGAGGAAAACAGCTTAAAACGCACCAACAATCGTGTAGAAGTATCATTGAACTATCCGCAGTACGTGGCAAACTCTGCAATAATCGTCAGCAGGGTTGATGGAAAAGATGTGATCAACAACTCACTTAATGTCGAGCTTCGTAAAGAACAATTGGAAATTCATCACTATGCCATTGCCGTCAACAAAAGACGTATCCGGCTTTGGGTCAATCAGAAGAAACTCATTGATGTACCAAGAGCCTTGCCAGAAGTCTCCATCATGAACGGTATAAAGCTCAACACAAGCAGTTTCAAAGACGGCAAGGAACGCTTCTTTATCACCAATTTTAAAGTAGCTAAAGGCGGGTTAGATCTCAGACGCACCTTGATGAATGATGGGCAGGTGTCTACTTCTGGAATTCTGTTTGATTCTGGCTCAGCAACCATCAAACCGCAATCCTATGGGATCATTAAACAGATCTCTCAGGTATTGTTGCAAGACAAGAATATGAAACTCAAGATCGTTGGACATACCGATAGCGACGGTAATGATGATAATAACCTCAACCTTTCCAAACAGCGCGCAGCCGCCGTTAAACAAGCTTTGATCGACATCTACGGAATTGAAGGAAATCGTTTAAGCACAGATGGTAAAGGAGAACAAGACCCTATTGCAGATAATTCCACGCCAGAAGGCAAGGCCCAAAACAGACGCGTGGTCTTTATTAAAGAGTAATTAAGACAAGGCTGGAGTTGCAAACTCTGCCTCAAAAAGTTCCAAGAAGTGCTTTTTTAGTTTAGACTTAACTTCTTCCATGGATACCTCAGCGGTGCCTAGTTCAACATTGAGCGAGGTTACCGCTTTGTCTTTGATACCGCAAGGGATCATATGATCAAAGTAGCCTAAATCTGCATTGATATTGAAGGCAAAGCCGTGCATGGTTACCCAACGGCTCGCACGTACACCCATAGCGCAGATCTTTCTGGCAAAGGGAGTGCCTACATCCAACCAAACACCAGTCTCACCGTCGGAACGCTCGCCTTTGAGGCCGTAGTCCGCCATTACACGAATGATCATCTCCTCTAAAAAGCGTAGGTATTTGTGAATGTCTGTAAAGAAATTTTCCAGATCGAGTATGGGATAACCTACCACCTGGCCTGGCCCGTGGTAGGTAATATCTCCACCTCTATTGATCTTATAAAACTTCGCATCGATGGCCTCCAGTTGTGCTTCTGGAATGAGCAAATTGTCAAAATCCCCGCTCTTGCCCAAGGTGTAGACATGCGGATGCTCCACAAACAACAAGTAGTTGGGTGTTGGTTTGTCATCCTGCTGACGGCGGTTGTGGATCTTAATGTCTAAGATCTGCTGAAAGAGTTCCTCCTGATAATCCCAGGTCTCTTTATAATCCCGCAGTCCGAGGTCTTGAAATTGAATTTGCTTGTTATCAGCCATCAAAAAGGCATTTAGTCTTCCAATACCACCTCAATATCCATGAGGTCTGGATCTTTCATATAATCCAAAAAACCTACAGAGTAGTAAAGGGTCTTCCCATCATTGCTGAAGGTAGCCGATTCTCTATTGGTGGATTTGATCCTTCTTGGGAAGGTATATTCTAGTTTGTAAGAAGACGAACTGAAGAACATTTCCATGCTCTTTATGCTGTCAATCTGCGTTTGATACTTCTCCGCATCGACAATATAGGCGTCTCTTTTAAAGATATTATTTTCAAAGGTATAGCTAACCTTTACACTCTCATCATTCTTAGGCTGTTGTTGCGCCGCATCCGAACCGCCATTCATAAGCCCGTTCAAGCTGTTGAAACCGTCGTTGATGTTATTGGCTTCTGATACGTTTTTGAAGTCTGAGAAGATGTTGAATTTCATTACGCCTTCTTCTTCATCGATCAACATGCGCATTTTGAAATTTTCCATGGCCATGATCTCATCGCGCTCCTTAGCAGGTAAAGACATGATACTGTCTTTATTCTCTTGAATGAACTCTTTAAAGTCAATGATGGAATCTACTTTTTCCTTCTCACCGTCTTCATCTCCGCCACCCATTTCTCCGGCCATGCTCATGAGTTCTGAGGCGTCAAAGTTTACAGAAAGACGACCGCTACCGTCTTCATTCATGGTCATTTGTTCGGTAAAGTTACAGCTGATCATGACCAAACCGATCAGTAGCATAAGTAATTTGCTGAATAATTTCATAGTGTTGATGATTATCGTTCTGGGTTATTTAATATGATTAGGGCGGCTACCACTCCGGGCACCCAGCCACAAATAGTTAATATTAAGACAATTACAATGGAACCGCAGCCCTTATCGATCACCGCTAAAGGAGGAAAGACAATGCTGAGTAATACGCGCCATATGCTCATAAATTCTAAGGATAAAGATACATTAATTAATACAGATAGGACGGCAGTTTAGCCGATGTGTTACGCCCATGACTTTGGATTTTTTGTACCGCGAGTTTTCCCTACTTTTGAGTGTGAAGTTTTACTACCTACTTCTGAGCCTACTCTTACTACCAGCTACCAGCTTTGGACAGTATGTCTTTGAGGGACAAGTGGACCCTGGAGATTGGAACGGACAAGCCTATTTGTCAGAGATTGAGGACTATCGTAAACTCAACGGCGTGTTCAACGAACAACTCATACAAAGGGTTTCTTTGGACAGTTTGGGGATCTTTCGTTTTAAAGGCAATAAGCTGTCTGATAAAAATAAGCTCTACCGCATTCACGTGGATCGTTGCGCTTCCTATGAGCAGGACCTCAATCACTTTACTGGGAACTGCGAGCACAGCAAGGCCATGATCATTATTGCGAATAATCGAGATACCATTACCTTACCGCAGCGTTTTGACAACGAGATCTTTTGTGAGGCTATCAGCACCAATGAAGCTACCTTGGCTTTACTTAAGGTCGATTCTATTATGGAGGCGATGAAGTATGAGTTCGTCGGATTGCGTTCACAGACCGCCATTGACAATTTGCTCGATGATTGGACGGCCCGATTGCATGAATTCGGAAAAGATCAAGACCCGCTTGTAGGCCTCTACATCTATGCCGGATTAACCGACAGAAGCACCATTTTTTACGATCATTATGTAAAACGATTGCAGCAAACTCCCTTCTATGCAGAATTGGCCACACGATTGGAAGCAGCCTATGGCGAGTCCGAAATTGCCAAACAGTATATTAGAGAGCATCAGGTAGAAAGCAATTTGATCACTCAGGAATCTTCCACAGACCGTTCCACGGAATATTTGATAGCCGGCTTGGTATTGTTTTTAATTGGCTGCGGGTTTTATTACCTCAAGATCCGACATGCCTCTATAAAGATCACACTCACTCCGCAAGAAGAAAAAGTCTTTCAGCTCATCCAAGAAAATAAGACCAATAAAGAGATCGCTAGCGAACTTTTTATCAGCCACAGTACGGTGAAATCTCACGTAAACAACATTTACCGCAAATTGGGCGTCACTTCAAGAGATGAAATCAAATCTCTAAAAATCAAATAGTTAATAAATTTCAAACGGGGGTCTAGTACCCGTTTCCAACGGCAATTTTACAAATCGGGCTAAAGAATTAAGCACTTTCGTTGCTGAACAAAAATGTATTCAGCATGAAAAGACTTACGCTCCTTTTGCTCCTTGTGGCAAGCATGGGTTTTGCCCAAACCACTGACAATTTAATTACCGACGGCAAAGGCCGAGAGGTCCTCTGGGGACCTTTTGAATTCGTAGACCTCACTCGACCCCAATTTGTAGACTGGTATCAAAAGGGTTATGAGAACTACACGCCAGACACCAAGACAGTAAAAAACCTAAAAGAAACGATCGGTGACTATCAAATAGAGGTCTTTATGGGAACTTGGTGTGGGGACAGCAAGCGGGAAGTTCCAAGGTTAATCAAACTCTTTGGGGATCTGGATATGCCCAAAGCGAACGTAAACTTCATCGCTGTGCGAGGGGATGGTGCGTTTTACAAACAAGGACCCAATGGGGAGACACTAGGTCGCAATATTCATCGGGTACCCACCATCATCATTTCAAAAAACGGACAAGAGGTCGATAGAATTGTGGAAGACCCAATCGTGAGTCTGGAAGCAGATCTGCTCGCCATAACTCAAGGAAATTATCAGCCGCAGTATCCCATAGCCAATGCCGTAGGTAGTCAATTTTCTAATGATAAAGATCGAGGCCTATCGGACCGAAAGCTCAAAAAGCTCGCCGTCAAATTCAGTGACAGAACCTCCTCTTTCTATGAACTCAATACTTTGGCCTATGTGCTCAGTACCCAAAACAAAGAGCAACAGGCCGTAAGTGTACTCAAATTGAATAGTTTACTGTTTGAAGATGAAGCGCAAGTACACTATCGATTGGGTAAAAAACTAGAAGCACTCGGGGCCTACAATGAAGCCGTAGATGCTTATAATAAAGCCATCAGCCTCAAACCAGAGATCTCGGATTACTCTGAGGCGCTTGAGCGTGTAAAGTCGTTCAAAGAAGGGAAATAAATTGCTGCGACGAAGAATTTAATAATAGAGGCAAAAACTGTAATTTTGCCTCTTAAATTCTTTAGCATGCAATTGTCTGAACAAGAACTGGTGCGCCGTGAGAAATTGGCGCAGATCAAAGCCCTAGGGATAGACCCTTATCCGGCAGCGGAGTTTCCCGTTGACCATACTTCTGCAACCATTAAACAGGAGTTTTCAGAAGGCAAACAGGTTGTTGTTGCAGGCCGATTGATGTCCAGAAGAATCCAAGGGAAGGCTTCCTTTGCAGAACTTCAAGATGCCGACGGACGTATCCAAGTATACTTTAACCGGGACGAGATCTGCCCGGGAGAAGACAAAACCGCTTATAACGAGCTGTACAAAAAACTGCTTGATATTGGTGATTTTATTGGAATCCACGGGGAGTTATTCACCACCCAAGTAGGTGAAAAGACCGTAATGGTAAAAGAGTTTGTTCTTTTGAGCAAAGCGCTAAAGCCACTTCCCCTTCCGAAAGAAAAAGACGGTGTCATTTACGATAAGTTTGACGACCCCGAGCAACGCTACCGCCAGCGCTACGCTGATCTGGTTGTGAACCCTCAGGTAAAAGAAACCTTTGTTAAGCGCACCAAGCTCTTCAATGCCATGCGCGAGTTCTTTAACGATGCTGGTTATTTTGAAGTAGAGACTCCAATATTACAACCGATTCCTGGAGGTGCTGCAGCACGTCCGTTCATTACCCACCACAACAGTTTGGACATTCCGCTTTATATGCGAATTGCCAATGAGTTGTATCTAAAGCGACTTATTGTTGGTGGATTTGATGGTGTCTATGAATTCTCTAAGAACTTCCGCAATGAAGGGATGGACCGTACGCACAATCCGGAGTTTACAGCCATGGAGATCTACGTAGCCTATAAAGACTACAACTGGATGATGGACTTCTGTGAAAAGCTGTTGGAGCACTGTGCAATGGCCGTGAACGGAACCACCAAGGCAACCTTCGGCGATTACGAGGTAGATTTCAAAGCTCCTTATAAGCGCATCAGTATGCGTGACTCTATTTTGGAGTTTACCGGTTTTGATATTTACGGAAAGTCAGAAGATGAGATCCGCGAGGCTTGTAAAGAACTTGGCGTTGAAACTGATGAAACGATGGGTAAAGGAAAACTCATTGACGAGATCTTTGGTGAAAAATGTGAGGGCAATTACATCCAACCAACCTTCATAACTGACTATCCAAAAGAGATGAGCCCGCTCTGTAAATCGCATCGGGAGAATCCAGAACTCACCGAACGCTTTGAGCTCATGGTTTGTGGTAAAGAGATCGCTAACGCGTATTCTGAGTTGAACGATCCTGTCGATCAACGCGAGCGTTTTGAGCATCAGCTTAAATTGGCTCAAAAAGGAGATGATGAAGCTACAGAATTCATTGACTTTGACTTTTTGCGTTCTTTAGAATACGGTATGCCTCCAACCTCAGGGATGGGAATTGGTATGGACCGACTCATCATGTTCTTGACAGACAACCAATCCATTCAAGAAGTCTTGTTCTTCCCGCAAATGAAGCCGGAGAAAAAGCAAGTTGCTTTGACCGATGAAGCCAAAGGAGTTTTAGAGCTGCTTCGCAAAGAAGAAACCATGCCTTTAGGGGACTTGAAGCAGCAGGCAGGACTTTCTAATAAAAAATGGGACAAAGCCATTAAGGAGCTCACCAAAAATGGTTTGGCGAAGGTGGAGAAAACCGCGGATGCGCTTTTAGTGAACTACGTGGGGTAGATTTTCGTATCTTCCCGTATGGAGCATTCGGTTTTTGAATTTTCAAGCGGACTTTGTCATGTCATGACGGATAAGATCGTCTTTAATCAAAGTACGAATCCAGAGGAACGTTACGGCCTGCCGTCAATAAAACCCTCAGACCTGATCACACCAAAACTGATCCCAGCCGTGTTCTTTTTAGCACTGGTACTCTCCATTGTTTTGGGAGATCCCTTTGACAACCTTTCGCCTTTAGTACTAATGGTACTGGCTATGTTCGTCTTCTTTTGGTTTTATGATCATGGAGCATCTCAAACGCAAATGATCCCCATGGAAAATCTGTTGTATGTAAAATACAAAACGATCAAACTGGGAGAACCTCAAGGTTATTTTGTGTTTCACTTTAAAGACGGCGACGGTAAAAAAAGGCGCCGGGTCATAAAAATGAAACCCTTCACTGAGGGCGGTAAAGAATCTATTGAGACCGCTAAGTCTTTATTCACTACTCGCGGAATTTTTCAAAGCTGATGCAAACCTATTTTACCACACAAAAAGGCTTGTGCCACGTTTTAGAAGACCGCTTGGTGTTCAATCAAAGTAGTAATCCGGAAGAGCTTTTTGATATTGACGACACCTACAGCGTGGTATCTCCACTGTGGATGGCGAGCGCCTTACTCGGCCTATTCATTTATTATTTAGCCACTCAAATGGCGAGCTTTCAAAACTCCGAAGTAGTTCATATAGTCTTTGTGGTTTGTGCGGTTTTGTATTGTGCGGCATGGGTTTACTCGCATTTTGACATTGTGCATCAGCAAACCATACTGCGGAAAGATGTTGTCAAGATCAAGACCAGCCCAGCTCTTATGCAGAAAGCCTACAAACATTTAATTGTGTATTTCCGCAATGAAAAAGGCCGCCTGCGCAGACACTATATTATACTGCGTCCGGAAAGCCTCGGTGGTAAGGAAGATTTAGAGCTGGCTCAAAGTATATTTACGACTCAAGGATACCTGCCTCATAATTTTTAGATAGATCTAGCGTTTTTTAAGCAACACTAGACTATCATTATGAAAAACACTTCCATTGCATTCCTGCTACTATTTGTGCTGCCTTTCACTGCTGTTTGCCAGCGCTCCATGTTATTTAAAACTGCTTTGGACGAAGCCTTTGTGAGTGCCACTTTTAGAGGAAACGAAGACAGCCCACACTACTACAACCCCATAAATTTAGAAGTGGTCAACAATGAAAGTGAGGTGTTGACGCTCATTATCAATACGGGGCAGATCTTGTATTCAGAAAACCCAGATGTTCAAGACATCATCATTACTCGCGGGGAAGAGATCACCCTAAAGCCTCAAGAAAAAAAGACCATTCCGCTTTACGGAATGTGCATACAAGAATTTAATGCCGCCCCAGACGCCAACGCAGTCTACGAACTGGGGGAAATGGCCACGGGGAATCTGAAAACCCTTGCAGAACGCATCCGTAAGGAAGAAGCTTACGGAATAGCTGGACAACAAGCTGTTTGGGCCTTGACCAATGGCCGCCCAATAGCTGAGATCAATTCTATGGACATTGCTCAAACCAGTGAAGCGCGCGGCCTTGTAATGGACCTCATCGATTCAGACACCATTACAGTGGCTGGACAGACCATCCGCCGTCCGCAAGGCAATGGGCTCATCAAAAGATCCATGGAGGGCAAATTTGAGTACCGTCTCTCCAAAGAGTCTAAGGTGCATATTGCACTATTCAATGAGGATAATATTGTCTTGGACGAACTTTTCTTTGACGAAACGGTAGCGCCAGGATCACATAAGTTTGATTATGCCTTGGATCATATGATCGACCCCAAACAGTACTATTACGTGCGTTTGATCATAGATGGTGAGATCAAGATCAACTTTGAAATGAAACCCCGCAGTTAGGCTCCGCCGAAAAAAAATAAAATTCTTGTCCCCCTTTTGCAAAACAGCTTCGTAATAAGAGTGAAAGTATTTAATAACTAAACTCTTAATTATGAAAAATGCACTGAATTGGTTTGAGATCCCTACTACGGATTTTGACCGCGCAAAAGACTTTTATCAAACTGTTTTTCAAGCAGAAATGGAAACCTTAGAAATGCCTGAGTTTGATCAGGTGATGGCTTTCTTTCCCTCCGATCAACAAGAAGGTGTGGGCGGAAGTATTGTAAAAAGTCCGGACGCCACACCGTCTCAAACAGGCTCCATCATTTACTTGAACGGCGGCAACGACTTGGCTCAACCGCTAGCGCGGGTAGAGGCTGCCGGAGGAAAGATCGCAATCCCGAAAACCTCTTTGGGACCGCATGGATTTTTTGCGACCTTTACAGATACTGAAGGGAATCTGGTTGGATTTCACTCACCAAACTAAACTATTCAACAATTAAAATACGAACGTTATGAAAGATTTTATGATGATCTTCATTGGAGAGACCTATGCAGACATGGGATTGTCTCCAGAACAGCTACAAGAACGCATGGGTAAATGGTTTACCTGGAGTAACAAAATGGAAGCCGCTGGAATTGTAAAAGGCGGTGAAGCCTTGCACGACCCTGTGCGTAGAATCTCGGGGCCGGATCGGGTGGTGACGGATGGACCCTTTGCAGAAAGTAAAGAATTGGTTGGCGGATACTTTATTGTAAGCGCCAAAGACATGGACGAAGTTCAAGAAATAGCTCAGGACTTCCCAGATTACGATTTGGGCAGTACGGTAGAGATTCGAGAAATCATGGTCTTTGAAGACTAATGGATAGTCAAGTGGTCGATCATCTTTTCAGACACCAATACGGAAAGATGATCGCTGTCTTGACCAACTTTTTTGGGTTGTCGCATTTGGAGTTAATTGAAGATGCGGTACAGGATACCTTTGTCAAAGCCACACAACAATGGCGCAAACAAATTCCAGAGAACCCAGAGGCCTGGTTCATCAAATCGGCCAAAAACAGAACCATTGACCTGCTTAGAAAAGTCAAAGCAGATCAGCTCCGCAGTGAAAAATTGGCACACGGAGCAGCGAGCATTCACCTCAACGATTTGTTTTTAGATCACGAAATAGAAGACAGTCAACTCCGCATGATCTTTGTGGCCTGTCACCCAGAATTGGCTCCGGAGGAACAATTGGCCTTTGCCCTAAAAACCATCTCGGGATTCTCCCTAAAAGAGATCGCCGCTGCACTACTCACCAAGGAAGAGACCATTAAAAAACGACTCTCCCGAGCTCGTAAAAAGGTCGCAGAAAAAAAGATCCGTTTTGAGTTTCCGGACAAAACGCAAATCCCTGCACGACTGCAAGGCGTTTTGCGAGTGATCTATTTGATCTTCAATGAAGGCTTTCACTCCACCAAGCGCGAGGCGCTTATTGATCGCGAACTCTGCGGAGAAGCCCTGCGATTAAATCAATTGGTACTTAAAAAAGAAATGCTACGCTCCGGCAGCAGCTATGCCTTGTTTGGTCTGCTTTGCTTCCACGCCTCCCGCTTAGAAAGTAAAATCAGTGAAGACGGGCAGCTTATAGATTTGGAAAATCAAGACCGATCGCTTTGGCATTTCCCGCTGATCAAAGTTGGCAACGACGCCATGAATAAAGCCGTGACCTATCCCGATCAGTCCATCTATCATTTAGAAGCAGCAATTGCGGCGGAACACCTCAAAGCCAAATCGTTCAAAGATACCAACTGGCGAGCCATTTTGGAGCATTATAAAAAGCTTCAAAAACTGAATCCCAGCGAACTGAACAGACTCAACATAATAATTGTATTGATTCAACTCAAAAAATACGATTTGGTGGTTGGGCAATTGAGTACTATAGATGAAGCTCAATTGAATCAACGCGTATATCTCCTATGGGCTACTTGGGCCGATCTTCACTTTAAAACAGGTGATAAAAAATCAGCCTTAAAGTATATGGATAAAGCCCTAGAGACCGTTAATAATGCATTGGAAAAACACTATCTCTTACAAAAACGCAATGATTACTTATAGCTTAGAACCTGAATTGACAGGAGAAGAATTTCAAAAACTATTAATGGCCTCTACTTTAGCAGAACGTCGCCCTAAGACTGTTGAGACACTTAAGGACATGGTAAAACATGCAGACATTATTTTGACCGCTCGTGACGGAGATAAGCTGGTTGGAGTATCCAGAAGCATCTCTGATTTTACCTATTGCACCTATCTGTCTGATCTGGCCGTAGACGGGGCTTATCAGCATCAGGGTATTGGAAAGGAACTCATCCGGTTAACGAAAGCGCAAGCGCCTGAAGCAAAATTGATCTTGCTTGCAGCTCCAGCAGCTCGAGAATACTATCCTAAAATTGGGATGACGCAGTTTGAGTATTGTTTTTACCAATAAAAAAGCCCCGACATTATTACAATGCCGGGACTCCAAAGGCAGCTGCTCTCGCATCAAAACCTCTTCCAACTTGCGTTAATTCTTCTCTGCGCGTTCCAAGAATTTAATGTCCCGCGTATTTTTTTGAACCGCTACCGCTGCAAAGAGCGCCAGGGTAAATGACATGCCGTAAAAGCCTTTTTCACTCAGATCGATGTCTGCGTTCCACAGTCCAATGATCAGTAATAGTATTGAGGCTATTGTAGTGAACCAACTGATGCCGTAATAAATTTCAGTAACGGGAATTCCTTCCAGGCGGTCACGAACACTTTTCTGTACGGACACCACACTGAATAATCCGAAAAGGAGAATGGTGAAGTAATATCCCTTCTCATTGAGTTCCATACTTACGTTCCAAAGCCCGACACAATAGGAAACCATTCCAATAAAGAGTGCCGTCCATGAAGCCGACACAAAAGCCGAGGTAGGCTTGCAATCGAAGTTCTCTGGGTCAACGGTCTTAGATTTAAAAGGAGCGTTGACTGGTTTTTTGGTTTTAAACACTTGATCTTCCATAATTCTTGTTTTGATGATTTATGTTTTGATTACAGGGCAAATATGGATCGATTCGAATAGGCCACAAACACAAGTTTTGTCAAATACTTACGTTTTATTTTATACTTTTATTACCATATAACATACTTATAAGTATTTATAGAATTATTTACTTACGTTTAAATGATTGAATTAAGAGAGACGATCGCCTTGTTAAATGCTGATGAGCAGCTTGCCTTTAAAAGGCATTTGGAAAGATTGAATCGCAGATCGGACACCAAGAACACGGATCTATTCCAAATGCTTTGCAAGGGAAATACAGAGGATCTGGATATCGCCTTATACGGAAAACCGAATAGGAATGCTCTTTATGTACTGAGCAACCGCATACAACATCGCTTGATTGATTTCATCGCTACCCAGAGTTTTGCTAAAGAGACCTCGGCAGACATGAATTGCCTTAAGCTCTTATTGGCAAGCAGAATCTTCTTTGAGCAGAAAAAGATCAAACTCGGCTTTAAAACCTTAGAAAAAGCTTTAAGTGCTGCAATGCAAATTGAAGCCTACTCTATTCTCAATGAGATCTATCAAACCTATCTGCAATATGCCCATTTGCAGCAGCGCAAGTCTTTACAGACGCTGCTTGAACAGGCTCAAGTCAACAACGATCTCTATTTGCAGGAGCTCAAGATAACCACGCTATATGCCCAGTTTCAAGCTAAAAACAGCTCCACAGCAAAGATTCGCTTTGACCAGCAACTCGCCACTGCACTCCATGGTGCTTCCCTCAAGTTAGATCACCACTTGAGTTATAAATCCCTCTTTCAACTACTCAGCCTTGCTACAGAATACGCCCAAAAGAATCAATCTTTCTATGAGATCTTAGCGTTTTGTCAACAGATCAAAAGTCTCATCATTTCCAAACCGGAACTTCAAGGCCGATACGCTTTGTACCGTATGCGTAGCTTACACTTGATTGCTTTAAGTCTCTTTAGAAATAAACAGCTGAGTCAATGCCAGGATACCGTCTCGCTTTTGGCGGAGGATCTCAATAGCTATTCCAGTTATAAAACCTTGTTGCAAGACAAAGTTGCCCTTTTGCAAAGTCTGTTATACTTCTATAGCGGAGCCTCTGAAAAGGCGACAAATCTGCTTGACAAACAACCCAAAACAGACCTGCATGCACAACTTACCCTTTGTATGTATTTTTTCCATCAAGGCGATTTTGACAAGGTGAGTCAATTGATGCGTACGCTGAACCACAGCGACGCTTGGTATGAAAAGAAAATGGGTTGGTCATGGGTGGTGCAGAAAAACATCATTGAGATCCTGCTGCTTATTGAACGAGACAAACTGGATCTGGTATTGTTGAGACTGAATCGATTCAAAAGGCAGTTCAAAAAAATCCTTAAGGAGAAACAACAACAGCGCGTGGTAGCTTTTCTTAAGATTGTAGATGCCTATTACCAAAACCCCAAAATATTGCAAGACGAGGCATTTGTAAATTCGATTAGTACGCAACTCACCCAAAAGAATCCCTTGGAAGAAGACATCTTTGTCATGAGTTTTTACGCCTGGCTCAAGAGTAAGATCACAGGCCAGACCCTTTATCAAACCACTTTAGATTTAGTAGGTACCCATGGAAATTAGCCCATAAGTGTAATGCGAGCCTTATCGCTTACGACTACATAGGCATCATGGAAACTACAACTACAAAAGACATTATTATTTTTGACGGAGAATGCAACCTTTGCAACGGCGTTGTGGGTTGGCTGCTCAAATTTGCTCCAGCAGACCTCTTTAGCTTTGTCCCTTTTCAATCCCCAAAAGGGCAAGAATATCTAAAGCAATTCGG
>NZ_CBFCWJ010000043.1:0-99171 GCF_965601605.1 Gilvibacter sp.
ATGCAGTTAAACCTGCGAGTGATTTTTTGATAAAGTCTTTACGTTTCATTGTTATGTTTTTGTTTGCTCAGTATTAGGCTATTCTTGTGCCAAAAATGTAAAATGCTGTAATACAGGTGTTTAAAGTCAAATATCAAATAGATTCATTTCTCTATTTTTAGAAAATTCTATTATTTGAGAAATTTTAGTTGTATTTTAACAGTCCAAATTCTAGTGCAATGGGACAATTTGAGCAGCAAAGCCAAGTGATGGATTGGCAGATAGAAAACCTGCCTTTAAAGATCATGTGGATGGATCAGGAAGGGGCAATCGTTTACGCGAACGCCAAGTTTTGTGAGCGTTTAGGCTATAAACAGTCGGAAGCTTTGTCTCTGAACATTTTTGATATTAACCCCAGCGCCACAGCTGAAAGTTGGAAAGAACACTGGAAAGAGGTCAAGAAGAAAAAGGTGCACACCTTTAAGTCGGTCCATCAAACTAAGAAGGGGAAATACTACGATGTGGAAGTTTTTGCGCAGTTTTTCTCAAATAATGGAAAAGAAATTATTTGTGCGATTGTAAATGAGATTACGGAATCTAGCTTCTATAAAAACCTTCTTAAACACTCAGAACGCTTGAATGCCATTGGTGGATGGAAGCTCAATCTTCAAGACGGCTCCATAATTGTCACTGAAGAGGCTCATCGCATATTTGATACTGACAATAATGAAGATTTCTTGCCTGGGAATGTGATTCATCGTTTTGAGGATCATGATAAACTTAAAGCCCTGTTGCACGGAGTTATGCGCAAGGCGATTAGTTTTGATGAGGTATTCTCGCTAAAAACGAAAGACGGGAGCGCCAAATTTATTCGTTGTGTTGCTGAGCCAGTGGTTAAACGTAGTAAGATTTATAAGGTCATTGGAACTTATCAAGATGTAACAGACGATGTCGAGAAACAGCAACAACTCGAGACTTTTAAGTACATTATTGATAATACCAAGGACTATATTTATTTGAGGGATGATGACTACCAGTTCAAGTACGCCAATAAGTCAATGGTAAAAGGTTTAGGAGAATCCAGTGCCGAGCACTTAAAAAATGGTTTTGAGTACTTCCCCAACTATGACAGGGCATGGATTAAGGAAACGTATAAAAACATTATGCGCGATGGTGTTTTTGAGTTTGTCAATGAATATACTAATGACAAAGGCCGAACCTATTATTTTGATTTTACGGGTCTTAAAGTGGAGTATATGCACGAAGAGTTGGCCTGTATTATTTGCAGAGACATAAGTGATATCAAAATCGCCGAAAAAGAATTGAAAATCGCCCTTAATGAATTATCCGAGCTAAAGGATGAACTAGAAATAGACAACCAATACCTGCGTGAAGAGATCAGCAGTAAACTCAACCTAGACAATATTATTTGTCAAAGTGAGGAGTACCGCCGCGTGTTGGAACAAGTGACTCAAGTTGCCGTGACCGATACCACTGTACTAATTACTGGAGAGTCTGGAACGGGTAAGGAACTGCTCGCCTCCGCTGTACACTTAAATTCCAAGCGTACCGAACGCGCTTTGATCAAAGTGAATTGCGCCACCTTACCTAAAGAATTAATAGAAAGTGAACTCTTTGGACACAAGAAGGGTGCGTTCACCGGCGCTGTGCAAGACAAGTTGGGAAAGTTTAGTTTGGCAGACGGAGGAACGATCTTTTTGGATGAAATCGGAGAGGTGCCTCTTGATCTGCAGGCCAAACTTCTCAGAGTCTTGCAGGAAGGAGAATTTGATCAGCTGGGGGCCACAAGGACATCAAAAGTGGATGTTCGGGTCATAGCCGCGACCAACCGCGATCTGGAAGAAATGGTTAAAAACGGCAGCTTTCGAGAAGATCTGTATTATCGCTTGAACGTGTTTCCTATTCACAACATTCCCTTGCGAGAACGCAAATCAGATATACCGCTCTTGGCGCAGTTCTTTTTAGAACGCTATGCGGCTAAGGCGGGGAAGAATTTCAGTCGCCTGTCTAAAAAGACTATAGCCTTGCTGATGGATTACAATTTTCCAGGGAACATTCGGGAGTTGGAGAATCTTATTGAAAGAGCAGTGATCACAGAGCAAGGCCCAACTTTGAAACCTGGCTCTTGGATCCCATTAGTCAAAGGGAAGCTAGGAGTGGAAGAGTTTAAATCTTTAGAAGCTACTCAGCGCGAGTACATCATTCGGGTCCTTGATCATACGGGTTGGCGGGTAAGCGGTCCCAAAGGCGCCGCACGCATTCTGGATATGAAGGATAAGACCCTCTTTGCTCGGATGAAAAAACTGGGAATAGAAAAGCAGGTGAGTTTAAAAAAGTAGACCGATGAGGACTGAAAACAAAATAGTAGTTTGGATTCTAAATGTACTGCTTGTCTGTTTTATTACAGGTTGTAAGCAAGAGGCGAACCCAAAGGTTCAATTGATCTTCGATACCGACTTTGGGGGTGATGCTGATGATCTTGGAGCACTAGCCATGTTGAATCATTTTCACAATAAACAAGAGGCTGAGCTAATGGCAGTCATGTGTTGGAATTTGGAACAGTTCGCAGTTCCGGCCATAGATGCGGTGAATACCTATTACGGAAACCCCGACATTCCCATTGGACTCCGAGCCGGTGATTTTCACAGAACACCTTGGCAACACACCAAAGTGCTCGCAGACAGCTTACCTCATGATGCTGCCGCGGCAAACATGCCCGAAGCAACGGCGCTTTACAGAGAATTGCTCAGTAAAAGTGACGATCAAAGTGTGATCATTATTACTGTCGGGCCATTGGCCAATATCATGAACTTGATGCAATCCGAGCCGGATGCGTATTCCGAGATGAATGGGATGCAATTAATTGAAGCTAAAGTCAAAGAGTTTGTAATCATGGGTGGTAATTTTCCAACTAGTAAGGATGAATGGAACTTTAACGGCAATATCCCTGGAGTGACCAAATTTGTGCTTGACAACTTAACAACGACCGTCACCTTTTCTGGGGCCGAATTGGGCGCTGAAATACGCACGGGGACCGTTTTCAATGATTTGCCAAAGGATTCTCCACTCTATTTGGGCTTCTATCACTTTAGTCAATACGCCCCTTGGATGAACCATCAGTTTGAGGGGGCTATCTTTGACAATGCTACCTTTGATCAAACTGCTGTGCTTTATGCGGTTCGAGGAGGAGTAGGGGAATATTGGGATCGAGTTGTTGGCGGTAAATGTATGGCAGATAATTCCGGAGGAAATACTTGGGTAGATTCTGCTGATTCCAATCAGTCTTATTTAAAACTTAAAATGCCTTTGACAGAGGTTGAATCTCAGTTTGAACGTTTTATGCTTGGTGACTTTTAAATGTTGATATAATGATCGTTCTTCTGATCTTTCTAATAGGCTTCTGTTTATTTGCTGTGGCGTTTCAACTGGCCCGACGAGCCGCATCCACCAATGCTCAAGTTGCTGCTTTAGGGGAGCGAATGCTAGAGAAGAAAGAGCGGCAATACGCAGAAAGTAAGTTGTTTTCTAGCTTAAGAGTGGCTGTGAATAAAGGTGATAAAATACGTGCCTTTTGGATCGTTTTTCCTTTGATATTGCTCAAATCCGCAGCTTTTTACTTCATTGGCTATATTTTGATCCTTCCTATTTTATTACTGATCCAAGGAGTGATGATGGGCAGTTTGTTTGTTGCCTATCAAAAACGGTATTGGTCTACAATTTTATTTATAAAGGTAACTTATTGGCAGTTGGTCAGTCACTTGATTCTCGCCGCCTATGGTTTTTTGCTGGGAGTAAATTGGATCTTTGAGGTAAATTGGTTTGAGAACATCGAGCTACTTTGGCTAACACAGCTTTACGGTTATATCGTGTTGTCCATCATATGGGCAGTGGTGGCAGCTTATTTTGAGGCGATGATGCTCATCAAGGACCGTTCTGAAGTTAATTGATTTTGGGCGCCTAGTGAAGTAGCGCGGAGCGCACTTCACCACCGCGCTTTCGCTACTCGCTTTTGCTTTGCAAAGAGCTTAGACATACCGCTCAATCGCGGGCGCGGGGTTTGGTGGATGGTGAGGGAGGGGCTTAATTATAAAAGAAGGATTCTTTGCTGCGCAAAGTTCCTTTGCGTTCGTAGTCTAAATGGAAAGCTCAAAACCTCTGGTTTTGACTTTTCTATTTCCACTTCGGTTTCGAAGCGAGCTTCAAACCTCGTGAAAACAAAAAAGCGCAACTAATGTTGCGCTTTCCATTCTTAAGTGACCTCGGCAGGATTCAAACCTGCAACCTCTTGAGCCGTAATCAAGTGCACTATTCAGTTATGCTACGAGGCCGTTATTGGGGTGCAAATATATTTCTTTTTAAATTTACCACAAAGCCAAATATTTAAAAAATTCATGGATCTCAACCAGTTTATTCGCGTAGTACCAGACTTTCCAAAACCGGGAATTAGTTTTAAAGACATAACTCCTTTATTGTTAGATGCTCAGGCCAGAGAAGTTTGTTTAAAGCAATTAGTGGCGCCTTTAAAAGATTTAAGAGCTACCAAAGTTGTTGGGGTAGAAGCGCGTGGGTTTTTCTTTGGAATGGCCATAGCTCGTGAGTTGGGAATTGGGTTTGTTCCCGTGCGAAAACCAGGAAAGTTACCCTTTGAGACTGTTGCTCAGTCTTATGATTTGGAATACGGCACAGATACCTTAGAGATCCACAGTGATGCAATAAAGCCTGGAGATCGTGTTATACTGCATGATGATGTTTTGGCCACAGGAGGCACAGCAGCTGCCAGTTGTGAACTCATTCAAAAATTAGGGGGAAAAGTAGTGGCCTGTAGTTTTTTAATGGAGCTGAGTTTCTTAAACGGGCATGAAAAACTTTCTGGTCAGACTGTTCACCGCGTACTGTCTTATTAATCCAAAGCTTTTTTGGTGACCCAAGCGCGATAGCCTATTAAGGCCAGCTGCCATTTTTTTGCTTTAGCAATATCCAGACCTTTTTTAGTCATGCTGGGTAGAACGGCCTTGTTGATCTTTGCGAGTGTTTTGTAGAAGTTCGCCATGGAGTAAATATAAAAAAAGCCCCGAACTCGGTCGGGGCTTCGTCTAATTGTCTTTAAGACTTAGTATTCTAAGTGAATATCGTCAATTCCGTCATTCTCTCCAGAAACCTGGGTTGAGGAACGACTTCCTTTGTTATTGTCCAAGGTGATCTTAATACCTGTGATCTCACCAGCAGCATTGCGTCTTACACGCTTGTAGGTGAAGCTTACGCCTTCTGCGGCTAGTTCTTTTTTGATCTGCTCTAACTCAGCATCCGTGGTGTTTTTGGTAATGTATACATCAGAAACACCATAACCAGAAACTGTGGCTGTAGTTCTGCTGTTGGTTCGTCTTGCATAGCCACTAGTACGTCTGCCGTTTACAGTAGTAGATGTTCTTGCTAAAGCGCGTTGCTCGGCGGCTAAAGCCTTTTCGCGAGCTTTAAGTTCAGCAACCCTAGCTTCCATTTCTGCACGTTGGGTATCACTCATAGCTGCCAATTCGGCTTCACGAGCTTCGCGTAGCGCTTTCATTTCTGCCTTGCGGGCTTCCATTTCTGCCTTGCGGGCTAACTTTCGGGCTTCCATTTCTGCCTTACGTGCTTCCAAAGCAGCTTTACGCGCTTCTAAGCGCGCATCGGCACGGTTGCCTCCAGACATGCTGCTCATACTACCGTCCTCTCCAAAGATCAACACAATATCGTCTATGGCTTTGTCGTCGTTATTGATGGAGTAGTGGCCAGAGTTTCCAGCGCGACTGTAGCTAATTTCAATCTGAGAGATCATGCCATCTGCATTGTAATTGAGCTGCTTTACCACTAATTCAATATCATAATTCTCGCTGAGGTAGGCGATCTTCTCGTCTAATTCTGCACGCGTCATATTGGCGGTGATCATCACTTTTACTTCGCTCAATCCGGCCGCAGTAGTATTGGACGTAACGGCATCTTCAAATTTAGCGAGACCATGAACCACGATCAATCCGTCAGGTCCTGTTTGACCATAGGTTGCCATGGCTTCTTCTGGCTCAAAGAATTCAATAGGTCCTTTTGCCGTTAGGATCTTCCCTTCCGGTAAATCTTCACTTTTCCAAGGTTTTTCATTGATGATGAATAAATAATTAGGTGTTGACTCTTTATCGTTTAACGTGAAAGAGGTACTGACAATTTTTGTGTCACCGATCACAGAAGCAGTCTGATTACTAGTGCTTGTTGTTTCTGCGGACTCTTTTTTAGGAAACGTTTTATCTAATTGCGCTTCAATTTCCGGATCAAATATAGACAGCCCTTCTTCGTTGACCACTATATAATCTTGGCGGTCTGGGTCTGGGTGTTCAATCAAGATCTCGGGCCCTTCCTTGAAGCTAATCAAGCGTGCTATAACGGCTTCCTCGGTGCGCTCGTCAACTAGTTTGCCACCGCCACTATTACTTTGTGGGAAGTTCACTTCCATTTGATAAGCGGTCAAGGTATTGTCTATCCACTTTTCTTTACTGAACTCAATGGTTACCTCGGGGTGGTTGTTAGTAAAATAGGCTTCAACCGCCTCAATATCGGCCTGAGTTGAGAATTTGTCAATTAAAAAGGATGGAGTCACTGCGGTAGCTTCTTCATTTTCTAGATAGGCAACTTCTGTATTCACATTGAAGCTGTACATAAACCCGACCAACAAGGGCAGGATTAACAAAAGGCGCCACTTTTTGATCTTGCGGCTTTGATTTGCATTTAACATAACTATTCGATTTTTGATGAATGATTGATAGAATGAATTGCTTAACGCAAGGTGCTGGGCGCCTGTAGAGGCCTTTACCAACGCCAATTGATAAGCGGTTTTTGATGGAACTTCACGCACCGTTTGCTGGTCTGCGATGTATTCCAGATTTTGAATGATTGATTTTTTATACAGCCAAGCCACTGGGTTTAGCCAATGAACAATGGTCAAAAGATTACTCAAGAGCACATCCACGGAATGCCATCCTTGAGCATGGGCACGTTCGTGCTGCAGGATCATCTCCAGTTCTTCTGCGCTGTGTAATTCTGGATTGTAGACTAAAAATTTAAAGAAGCTGAATGGCGCAATATTCTGGGTGGTCTTTACATAGTAAAAATCGTTATGCTTCTTGTAGTGCCCTTGTTTTAAGACGCGTAACAAGGACCAGCTTTGATATCCAAATCGAATCAGTCCAGCCAAACAACCAATTAAATAAAGAATTATGGCCAATAGGGCCCAATTAAAAGACTCGACTTGAACCGCAGCAACTTGTTCTGTTATTGCTACAGGAGTTCCTGTGAAGGTCGTCACAGGTACTAACTCTGGCGCGGGTAAATAAACCGTTTGAGTAAATTCTATTAGCGGTAAAACTAAAGCCGCTAAGATTCCAGACACCAAATACTGGCGGTTAGCGATAAACCAGGTGTGTCTGCGCAGTGCAATCCAATAGACCACATAAAAAAGCCCTAGGATGCTCGCCGATTTTAGCAGGTAGTAGAACAGTTCCATTAGTCTTCTTTTTGGTTTTCGATGATATCTAGGATTTCTTTAAGTTCGGCGGCGCTGATCTTTTCTTTTTTGGCAAAGAAGCTTACCATATTCTTGAAGCTGCTATCAAAATAGCGTTCACTAGCCAGACTCATAAAGGTGTCGGTATAGGCCTCCTTACTTACCAGTGGGAAATACTGATGGGTTTTTCCAAAGGCTTGATGTCCTATATATCCCTTCTCTTCTAAATTGCGAACAATTGTTGATACTGTATTGTAGTGATTGTTGTGATCCAGTTCTGCAAGAATCTCTTTTACAAAAGCTTTTTTAAGCTTCCAAAGCGCTTGCATGATCGCTTCTTCTTTATTGGTGAGTCTTTCCATAATACCTTGTGCTTGATTGATGAATCAAATCTATAACTATTTTTCTAGTTATACAACTACGATTATAGTTAAATATTGTTTAAAGGATAAAAAATTCCCTGTTTTTGGTCATTGTTCGTCCTTTATTATTGTAGTATCTTCGTCGCATACTTTAAGTGAATGAGTGTACTGTATATCCTCTTAGGGTTTACGCTGTTGGTAGTAGGGGGCGAGTATTTGGTCCGATCTTCCGTAGCCCTTTCCTTTAAATTGAAACTTTCCAAGATGGTCATCGGGCTTACCGTAGTGAGCTTTGCAACATCTGCGCCTGAACTTTTGGTCAGTCTTCAAGCGGCTTTGGATGGACACTCAGACATCTCTTTGGGGAACGTGATCGGTTCCAACATTGCCAATATAGGTTTGGTGCTCGGAGTAACTGCCGTGATCATGCCGCTAGCCATAGACAAAGACTTCTACAAATTCAATTGGCCCGTAATGATGCTGCTCAGTGGAGCGCTCTACCTCTTTTTGCTAAATGACAAAGTAATCTCCTTTTGGGAGGGCATTATGTTGATCAGTGCATTAGTAGTGTATTTGTATTTGCTGATCCGCCGTGCGCGTTTGCGTGCTAAGAGTGAAGGAGAGGGGAGTGTAAATGGCGCTCTGGCCATGACCTCTGGCGTAAAAATCGTAATCTGGCTTCTTATTGGAGGCGTTGCTCTTTGGGGTGGAAGTGAACTTTTGGTCAAAGGAGCTGTGGACATTGCCACTTATTTTGGAATCAGCGAACGCGTCATCGCCGTGACTATGATCGCTATCGGGACCTCAGTGCCAGAACTGGCAGCTTCAGTTATCGCTGCACTTAAAAAAGAGAAAGCAATTTCTTTGGGAAACCTGATTGGTTCCAATATTTTCAACATCGCTTCGGTCTTAGGGCTTACCGCAATTATTCAACCCATTGGACTGAATGACCCTAAGGTACTGACAGCGGACATCTTTTGGATGTTAGCTTTTGCAGGGGTCTTGATACCTCTTGCTTTTATTCCAAAGCGCTTTGTCTTTGCGCGTTATAAGGGGTTGCTTTTAGTGATCGGTTACGCCGTCTTTATTGCCTTAGCTTTTATATAAAAAAAAGCGCCTGAGTGAACAGACGCTTTTTAGAGTAAGTAGGGATGTTAATCTTCGGATTAAACCTCTGCAGACTTAACCGTCTTAATAATTCTTCCTGCGATCTTGTATGGATCTCCGTTCGATGCTGGACGACGATCTTCCAACCATCCTTTCCATCCTTTTTCCACAGTAATAATAGGAATACGGATAGAAGCACCACGGTCAGAGATTCCGTAGCTAAAGTCTTTGATCGATGCAGTCTCGTGCAATCCAGTCAAACGTTGATCGTTAAATTCACCATACACATCAATGTGCTCTTTAGTCACTGGACGGAAGGCTTCACAGATCTTTTCATATACTTCTTGAGAACCACAAGTACGCAAAGTGGTGTTTGAGAAGTTAGCGTGCATACCAGAACCGTTCCAGTCACCTTTTACTGGTTTTGGGTGGTATTCAATATAGTAGTCGTATTGTTCAGTAAGACGATCCAATAAGTAGCGAGCTACCCAAATCTCGTCTCCAGCTTTCTTAGCTCCTTTGGCAAACAATTGGAATTCCCACTGACCAGAAGCAACCTCTTGGTTGATTCCTTCAAAGTTCAATCCGGCATCGATACACAGGTTAGCGTGCTCTTCAACAAAGTCACGTCCGTGAGTGTTCTTACCTCCAACAGAACAGTAGTACATTCCTTGAGGTCCAGGGTATCCACCAATTGGGAATCCTAGAGGAAGTTGTGTATGCTTGTCCATAATGAAGTACTCCTGCTCAAATCCAAACCAGAAGTCGTTATCGTCATCATCAATAGTAGCGCGCGCATTAGACTCATGTGGAGTTCCATCCGCATTCAATACTTCTGTCATAACCAGGTACCCGTCTCTACGCGCAGGATCTGGATAAATTGCTACGGGTTTCAACAAACAGTCAGATGAGTTACCCTCCGCTTGCTTGGTAGAAGAGCCGTCAAAAGACCAAATAGGACAATCTTCCAGATTTCCACTGAAATCGTCTACTACTTTAGTCTTGCTTCGCATGTTTTGGGTGGGAAAATAACCGTCCAACCAAATGTACTCTAGTTTAGATTTACTCATAATATATAGCTTCAATATTAAATGAACGATGCAAAAGTAATATTCTTTAATGAACCGCTAAAGAAATAGGGGGTAAGTTTTCAACAAAATTGATTATTTTGTTGATACCCCCTCAATTTTAGGGGGTCATTTTATTTTAATCGTAGTTTTGACTGCTTTAAATTGTATTTTTGTCAAAAATCAGACCTATGGCACAGATCAGATTCAATGCTTTGCAAACCGCACTTCAGCGCAACACTATTAAGGTAGAAGAAACAGGGCGCCGCTCCGAACTCTTTGCTAAACATGTATTTAATGATGCGGCCATGCGTCAGTATCTAACATCAGACGCTTATCAGACTATTCAAGCAGCTATAGAAAAGGGAGATAAGATCGATCGTCAAACGGCAGGTCATATTGCGGCTGGGATGAAAGAGTGGGCCATATCCAAAGGAGCAACACATTATACGCATTGGTTCCAGCCCTTAACAGGATCAACTGCGGAGAAACACGATGCCTTTTTTGAAACCCAGGCTGACGGTACGGTTATCGAAAAGCTCGGGGCCAGTCAATTGGTGCAACAAGAACCCGATGCGAGTAGTTTTCCGCATGGTGGAATAAGAAATACTTTTGAGGCCAGAGGCTATACTGCCTGGGACCCGACCTCTCCGGCATTTGTCTATGGAACTACCCTCTGCGTGCCGACGGTGTTTGTATCCTATACCGGAGAAGCCTTAGATTATAAAACACCTTTACTTAGAGCGCTCCAAGCCGTTGATGCTGCGGCAACCTCAGTAGCTCGTTATTTTGATAAGAATGTCAGTAAGGTCAATGCCACGTTAGGTTGGGAGCAAGAATACTTTTTGATCGATGCAGCCTTAGCGGCATCAAGACCGGATATCATGTTGGCGGGCCGTACCTTATTAGGTCATGCATCTGCTAAAGGACAGCAATTGGACGATCATTATTTTGGATCGATCCCATCGCGGGCCTTGAACTTTATGCGCGAATTGGAACATGAATGCATGCTTTTAGGTGTTCCAGTAAAAACACGTCACAATGAGGTGGCGCCTAATCAATTTGAGTTGGCTCCTATATTTGAAGAAGCCAATCTGGCAGTAGATCACAACTCCTTATTAATGGATGTTATGGACAAGGTGGCTAAGCGTCATCATTTTAAGGTCTTATTTCATGAAAAACCTTTTGCAGGTATTAACGGCTCGGGAAAACACAATAACTGGTCGTTGCAAACCAATACTGGTGTCAATCTGCTCAGCCCTGGAAGCACGCCGATGAAGAACTTGCAGTTCCTCACCTTCTTTATTAATACGATTAAGGCCGTGAATACTCATGAAGCGCTTTTGCGCGCTTCAATAGCCAGTGCAGGGAATGATCATAGGCTGGGAGCCAATGAAGCGCCTCCTGCTATAATCTCTGTTTTTATAGGTTCACAGCTTACGGCAGTGCTTGATGAACTTGAAAAAGTAACCAGCGGTAAATTGTCTCCGCAGGAAAAAACAGAACTCAAACTCAATGTAGTAGGGAAGATCCCAGAGATCTTATTGGACAACACGGACCGAAACAGAACTTCTCCTTTTGCCTTTACCGGGAATAAATTTGAATTCCGAGCAGTGGGTAGCAGCGCCAACTGCGCAAACTCCATGACCGTGCTCAATGCGATTGTTGCTAAACAGCTTCAAGACTTTAAAGTTGAGGTGGATGCCCTTATTGATAATAAGGGAATGAAAAAGGACGATGCGATCTTTAATGTCCTTAGAGAATATATTAAGGACGCCAAGCGCATTCGATTTGAAGGCGATGGTTATGGAGAAGCCTGGGAGAAGGAAGCTAAAAAACGCAAACTCTCAAATGCCAAGAATACTCCAGAAGCGCTCAAGGCTAAAATTAGCGATTCAAGCGTAGCTCTTTTTGAGTCTTTAGGGATACTGAGTAAGACAGAAGTTGAAGCGCGGTACGAGATCGAAATGGAGGAGTATGCCTTACGTATTCAGATCGAGGCGAGAGTGCTTGGAGATATTGCCCGAAACCATGTTGTTCCTACAGCCATCAGATATCAGAATGTTTTGCTTGAGAATATTTCAGGTTTAAAAGTCGTGTACGGCAAAACCATAAACGAATATACCGAAGAACCTTTGCGCCTGCTTGAACAGATATCCGGTTATATTCGGGAGATCAATCAGGGCGTTGCCGCGATGATTGAGGCTCGGAAGCAGGCAAATGTGCGCAATGCAAGTGAAAAGGCTACGGCCTA
The DNA here is from genome assembly GCF_965601605.1 of Gilvibacter sp. Lineage (GTDB taxonomy): Bacteria > Bacteroidota > Bacteroidia > Flavobacteriales > Flavobacteriaceae > Gilvibacter. The sequence continues at coordinate 12,319 of NZ_CBFCWJ010000043.1, forward strand.
TTGTAAAACTGTACTCCCTCATATTCAATCAGTTAGAAAGAATTGTGACAAATTAGAGCTGTTGGTTGATGATCAACTTTGGCCGCTAACCAAGTACAGAGAGCTGCTTTTCACGAATTAGATAAGTAGAACTACGTAGTTCTACCTGTTGTACGAAAACGATTTCGTGCCTTTGTAGGAATTAACAAAAATTTAACATTTCAAAATATCGAAAGATATTGGTTTTTCGCCGAGAAAATTAGGTCAGAGGTCGGCATATTCTCACCCTTGCGTAGGTGTTGTCCTACAATTTAAACCTTCGAGAAAATCAACAGGATTTATCCTCTTTTTCTGACGTGGAATCTTTCCTATATTTAATCCGCAATTAAAACGAAATTCCCCATGTAGCGTGATTGCAAGACGAGAAGTCAAGCGCTACTAACATCAACACATCCCAAATGTAATTCCGGGCTGAATGTAAAAAAGCCTTGAGTTAACTTACTGAAAAACAAATGATTAAAACATCGCTAAAAAGCGTGCAAGGATACTTATTGCCAAATATTACCAAACATTTTCTCTCACGCACGAGCGATACCTTAATATTGAATACTAATTCCTAATCCTTATACTTTAAATCAAACAATTATGAAAAAAGTAATTTTAAGCGCAGCAGCACTATTGATTGGAACTGTGGGTTTTGCACAGATGAACGATAGTGACGTTTTCCAAGACGGTAATGCGAATGCCTCTGTTGTATCGCAAACAGGTCTTATGAACGTTTCTGACGTTGACCAAATCGGTGACGCCAACAACTCTGAAGTTGAGCAAAACGGTGTAGAGAACAACTCTGACGTTGATCAACTTGGAAACAACAACCAGTTCTTGACGACTCAAACTGGTACTACTAACCAGTCTACTACTTACCAAGAAGGTAACGGTAACCAAGGTGGTGGAGCAGCTACAGGTGGTTCTTTCATCTGGGGTACTCTTCAAAATGGTACTGACAACGTAGCTAACACTTCTTCTATTGGAGACGGTAACAACGCTGGTACTCGTCAGTTCGGTGAGCGTAACGACGCTAACATCGATCAGTTGGGTAACAACAACGTTGCTAACGGATCTCAGTGGGGTGTTCGTCAAACTGGTAACGACAACACTGGATCTGCAGAGCAGACTGGTAACTCTAACACCATTGACAACCTTCGTCAAGATGGAAACGACAACCAGTTCCGTATCACTCAGACAGGTGACTCGAACACTGCTTCTTCTTTGCAAGATGGTGATCGTAACCTAGGTGGTGGTTCTGCTACTGGTGACGCTCCATTTATCTGGGGTATCCGTCAGGATGGTAACGTGAACACTGCTTCTAACTCTTCAATCGGAGATGACAACAACTCTGGTACTGGACAGTTTGGAGACATGAACGTTTCTTCTATCGAGCAAGTTGGTAACTTGAACGACGCTAACGGTCCTTCATTCGGTAACTACCAAGTAGGTAACGGAAACACTGCTTACATCGGTCAGTTCGGAGACATGAACGACGCTCAAAACACTTCTTTTGGAGATGACAACAACGCTTCTGCTTCTCAGACTGGTGACGAGAACTTTAGCCGTATCTTCCAAGATGGTGACATGAACGACGCTGTTACTACTCAGGACGGATTCCAAAATGACTCTGATGTTGATCAGCTTGGAAACGACAACATGAGCACAGTTTCTCAAACTGGTACTCAGCACATGTCAGTTGTTCTTCAGCAGGGTAACGGAAACATGAGCTCTGTAACTCAAAACGACTAATTATTATTAATTGATCTTAGGTTTGATCTGCTACCCGCATTAGGCGGGTAGTAGTTCAAATCAGATTATAATTATGGTCTAAGCAGGAAACTGCTATTCCCCACATTTTATATTTATGAAAAAAGTAATTTTAAGTGCATTTGCCTTGTTGTTCGCAGCGACGTCTTTCGCCCAGATGAACAACAGTACCGTAACACAAACAGGTAATATGAATGGTTCAACAGTGAACCAGACAGGTTACATGAACGGTTCTACTGTTGATCAAGTTGGTGATGAAAACATTTCTGCTGTTGATCAGACAGGAGCTCTTAACGCAAATGATACAGACCAGCTTGGTAACAATAACGAATCTGATGTAGATCAGATTGGTGATGGTAACTCGGCGAACACGTATCAAGGTTTTGACGCAGGTGCTTCAATTAACGATGACAACTATTCTAAGATTTATCAGGAAGGAAACGACAACGAAGCTAATGTAAACCAATTTGGTGATGCTGACGGTGACGGTTCTGATGATAACTTTGCTTGGATCAGACAAGTTGGAAACGATAACACCTCTAACGTTACTCAAGAAGGTGATGACAACGATGGTAGAAACCGTCAGATCGGAAGCGATAACGAGTCAGATATTCTTCAACAAGGTGATGACAACTACGCAGGTAGTGATCAGCAAGGTGACGAGAACGACAACGATCAGACTCAAGTTGGAAACAACAACGTAGCTGAAAACGAACAATTTGGAGATAGCAATACTAATGGTATGACCCAAACTGGTAACGATAACTACGCTGGAGCTGGTCAATATGGTGACAACAACAATAGCTTTACTACACAAACCGGTAATGATAATGTTGGGTTCAACATCCAAAACGGAAACTCCAACGGAAGCCTTCAAAACCAAACTGGTGATGACAACTGGTCTGAGGTATACCAAACTGGTGACGCTAACGGATCTTTGGTTAACCAAAACGGAAACGATAACTATTCTTACGTAGAACAAATTGGTGACAACAACACTTCTGGTGTTGCCCAAGTTGGTGATGAGAATGAGTCTACTGTTTACCAAGAAGGAATGCTAAACAACAGCAGTGTTCTTCAAAACGGTTTCAGCAACGAGAGCTTCGTATCTCAAATTGGAATGGGTAACTTTAGTGATGTTAAGCAATTCGGAGATGACAACTTCAGTGATGTTGATCAGACTGGAGATCTTAACATTTCTGGTGTAATCCAAACTGGTGATCTAAACGAGAGCTACGTAACTCAAACTGGTGACAACAACACAAGTACTGTAATTCAAAATGGATTGGGTCACATGAGTGTTGTTACTCAGCTTGGAAACGGCAACTCTTCTATCGTTACTCAAAACGACTAATTAGAAGATTGAAATCCTTTATAAGGGTTTCTCCTATAAATTATAACTGGGCGTGTTTTTTAACAGAACACGCCCATTATAACGTTAATTAATTATGTAAATTAACGCTGATTATGAAAAAAGAAATTCGAATCCTATTGTTTATGCTTGTTGTCTCTATTGGAGGTATCCAGGCTCAAACCTATGCTGATGAGACTAATACTGCGCAACAGCAGGAGGTTTTGTCACAAACTCAGCAGCAAAGCACTGAGGTAGCCATTGCAGCTCAATCAAGCAATACAGTATTTATCGATCAAATTGGAGAGAACAATAATGTTCGAATAGATAACTCAGCGCTGCAAAGTAATTTTGCTATCACTCAAATTGGACAGGATAATATTGTCAATCTTCAATTGCGTGCAGACTTAATCAATCAACAAGTGGTGCAGCGAGGGACAAATCACCTGGTTAACGACTTTAGCTTAAACAGTCGTGTGCATAATTTGACCATCGTACAAGAAGGAGAAAGTCAAAACTTTGTCTTTCACGGAGGTAATAGTATTACTGAAGACATGAAGGTTTCTATGCAAGGTCAAAACCAATCCATCATCGTTCGAAGTTTTAATTAAACCATGAACTACTCAGGACAAAGACGATACTACTTATCGGTCGTCCTGATGTTATTCTCAGGGCTGACACTAGCTCAGATCTACAATAAAGAAATTGCGGCCAAGCTTGACGTATCATTCAATGACGAGTTCATTGATATAGTCGCGTCTGGAGAAAACAAAACAGCTATTGATCAATCCTTGCGTTATGTGATGTCTGGCTTTGTTCAGATGGATGACGGTAGTACCGCCAAAGAGGACAAGGAGGAACGCTTTGTTTTGTCTGCCGGTGAAAAGCGTAATTTGAACAGCATTACCCTACCCAGGAGGGATGAACGTAGAAAGATCATCCTACTTTTGATTTACGACGAGAACGACAAGATAGTTGGTAAGGACCGAGTAGTTTTCTTTGGACAAGATCAAAATGATCCTGATCTGTTCAAATTCGACACAGAAGCAGTTAAAAACGAACAAGAACTCAATGACGAACCCGACGGTATTGTTCTCACCGGTCTTGTGATTGAGAATACCAAGACCAGACCCGCTCGTGACTTTTATCGCGAATATTACGCAAACTACTTGCGTAAGAATGTAAATTCAGAGTTCATCATAACCATCGAAGAACTGCTGGCTTTAGGAACAAATACTAAGGTAGAGGTCAAAGTAGGTGAGACGCTAGTTTGGCAGTTTTTTGTAAACCCTAGAAGCGACTACATCAAAGAAATGGCCGACATTGCACTTAGTCGAACAATTAGGTACTTACAACAGCAAAAACGGGATCAAAATAACATAAAAAAATATTAGCTTTAACCCATGAGGATTTTACTAACGCTTTTACTTTTTGGGATCGCTCAATCTGTCTTTGGACAAGAGTTGGTTTATCGAGCGGTAAACCCTGCATTTGGCGGGGATACCTTCAACTACAACTGGTTGCTGAATTCGGCGAACGCGCAAAACGGTTTCAACGACCGGACGCTTCGTGAAGACCTATCCACGCTTGATGACTTTGCAGAAAGCATTAACCGACAGGTGTTGGGCCAATTAACACGAAGTTTATTCACCGCTCAATTAGGAGATGGTCTCGAAGCAGGTACCTACAGTTTTGGTACCCTAGCTCTTGAGATTTTCGATTCTGCGGAAGGCCTTGTGGTGAATATTCTCGACACTTCCACGGGTGAGCAAACCCAAATAGTCATACCTAACTAGATAAATAAGTAATGAAAACGTTACTGTCCAGGATATCCCTGTTGTCTCTTGCTGTCCTATTAAACAGCTGTGGGGCACTATTTAATCAGCCGGTAGATGTGCAATCTGCCAGATTGGGAGAGATATCTACTCAAACAACTACACTAAAGCAGTTACCAGTACCCAACGAACCCATTGTAGTGGGTGTATACAACTTCAAGGATCAAACGGGTCAATACAAGGCTGTAGAGAACGGAAGTACATTCAGTACAGCCGTTACGCAAGGAGCTACGACCATTCTTATAAAGGCCTTAGAAGATTCCAAGTGGTTCAATCCTATTGAGCGTGAGAATTTAAGTAACCTGCTCAATGAACGTAACATCATTCGCTCTACGCGTGATGATTACAGAAAGGCCAATCCTGACGCAAATATCCCTCGACTAAAACCCCTGCTGTTTGCAGGAATTCTTTTAGAAGGTGGAGTGATCTCATACGATACCAATATTTTGACCGGAGGAGCTGGAGCGCGTTATTTCGGAGCCGGAGGTTCAACCCGTTACCGTCAAGACCGTATTACGGTTTATCTGCGTGCCGTCTCTACTAGCAATGGTGCTATTTTGAAAACGGTTTATGTCTCAAAGACTATTTTATCTCAAGCCATAGATGTAAGCTTGTTCCGTTATGTGAATTTTCAACGTCTCTTAGAGGTTGAAACTGGGTTTACAAAAAATGAACCTACGCAACTCGCCGTTTCTGAGGCGATTGAAAAAGCTGTTGAAGCTTTGATCATTGAAGGTATTATGGACGGTCTTTGGCAATCTAAAGACGGTCAAGAGATAGATCAAGCATTGATCGATGATTACTTATTGGAAAAAGAGCTGGAGGCTTCCACTGGACTATACGAACGCGAGCTTGCAGCGCGCAGTGAGAAGAAGCATGTTCTCAATGTGAATGTGGGTGGTTCTTTGATCAACGGTGATTTCTCTTCTAGCGAGGTTGATGCTAACGCTAGTTTAGGTTATCAGTATAAGCTCTCAGATGCCTTTAGGGTTGGTGTGGAAGGGAGTATCCTCAGGTTAAACTCGAGCAAAGCAATTTCCAGAAGGTATTGGTTTTTAGCAGCAGATGCCAATCTACAATACAGGTTATTGCCTTATGATAAGTTTTCGCCAATTTTCTACGGAGGGGGAGGCTATATCAGTTTTGTCGATAATACGAGATCCAGGTTCTTGCAAGAGTGGGAGGGCTTCTTTAAAGTGCAGGGAGGTGCAGGGTTTGAATATACCTTGAATCCTAACTTTTCTATTATGGCTCGAGCTGGATACCACGTGACTTTCACGGACAAATTAGATGATGAGATCTTTGGATCGAGAAACGATCATTACCTCACTTTTGGAATTGGACTAAACTATCATTTTGGCGGAGGGAAAGCTCCGGAACCTACAAACTAAACAAGGACCCATGAAATTCAAGAATATATTTCGATACCTAACAATCGCTACCCTTGCTGTTCTTATAGGTTGTAGTGAAGATAAAATTGAAGATGGAGCTACTGGAACATTGACTGGATTAGTAGTTTCTAGTGGAGATAATGAGCCCTTGGCCAATGTAAAGATCTCTACACAGCCAATCACCAGTACGGTGTTTACTTCTGAGGCAGGACTTTTTGTAATTGAAAGTGTGCCGGTTGGAGACTATGCAGTTCAGGCAGAGCTAGACGGATTTGTCGTTGACTTTGAGGCAGCAGTAATTCAGACGAATCGCGAGTCTAACGTGATCTTTGAACTCAATAAAGAAGTTGTTGCAAATTCATCACCTTTTACACCTGTTCCTATTGCTCCTGCCAATAACGCAACAGACCTACCTTTAAGTTTGGACTTTGTTTGGTCGGGAGGTGATCCGGACGAGGACGATAATGTGACCTATACCATTAGTCTGCAAAATGATCAAAATGATGAGGTGTTGGAATTTCAAACGGTTACTGACACTACCTTGACCGTGAACAGCGGTTTGATCAATTCTGCGCAATATTTTTGGCAGATCAGTGCTGATGATGGTGTAAATCCGCCGGTCTTAAGTGCTATTAGTAGCTTTGAAACTTCAGCTATTCCTCAAGCAGATTTCCTCTTTGTACGCAAAATTGGAGACAATAATGTGATCTTCGGATCCGATCTAGAGGGTAACTTAATTCAGTTGACATCTGAAGCAAACAACAGTTGGCGTCCACGTAAGAACAGCGCAATTGGTAAAATTGCTTATCTGCAGAGTGTCGGAGCACAAACGCATCTATTCCTGATGAACGAGGACGGTTCTGATAAACGCCGATTGACCTTCCCAGTACCTGTGAGTGGTTTTGATCTCAATGAGATTGATTTTGCTTGGGAACCCAATGGTGCGAGTATTTTATATCCAACCTTGAGTGGCGTGCGCCGTGTGAGCAGTTCTGCGACTACCGGTGTTACGACTTCATTCTATGAACCTGCCGCGGGCATGTTGGTAACAGAAATTGCTTGGAGCCAGTTTAATGATGTTATTGCATTAAAGTTGAATGATATTGACGGATATAACGTATCTATTATTACTGTTGATATTGACGGAAATCTTCTGGATACTATTTTTGATGGCGAGCCTGGTGCTGCTGGCGGTTTAGATCTAAATATTAACGGATCCAAAGTGTTGTATTGGTACGATATCTCAGGCTTGGAATTGCCTTCTTATCTGCCGCAAGACGCTCGTGTTTTTATTTATGATATCCCTACGGCTACGGCAACTCAGATCGATAATTTTGTGACAATAGGACGTAACAACTTTGATCCGAAGTTTGGCCCTAATGAAAACAATGTTTACTACACCGATAAGGCTAGAGCTGCAACGGCTATTCCAAATATCTTTGTACATGATCTTGGAGATCCGATGGCTAATGAGACACTTTTAGAATCGAACGCATCTATGATTGATTTTGAAGAGTAAGCCCAGCCAATTGCTTTAGTAATTATAGCAATTGTGGTATTTTTGCCCTTTAAGTCAACAACACTATGAGTAAGGAGGTTTCCAAACGTTATGCAGGTCGCGGAGTGTCTGCGGCCAAAGAAGACGTTCACAATGCCATCAAGAATATTGACAAGGGCTTGTTTCCCAAGGCTTTCTGTAAAATTGTTCCCGATTACTTGACCGGGAGTGAGGACCATTGTTTGGTTATGCACGCAGACGGGGCTGGAACCAAATCTTCCTTAGCTTATATGTATTGGAAGGAGACGGGTGATCTTTCTGTCTGGAAGGGTATAGCTCAAGACGCCCTGGTGATGAATCTCGATGATTTATTATGCGTAGGAGCAACCACTGGGATTACTTTGAGTTCTACCATCGGAAGAAATAAAAATCGGATCCCAGGAGAGGTGATTGCTGCCATAATCAATGGAACTGAAGATTTGGTAAAGGAAATGGCCGACTTTGGTGTTGATATTTATCCCACAGGAGGAGAAACTGCCGATGTTGGGGATTTGGTGCGAACCATTATTGTTGATTCTACAGTAACTGCGCGTATGCGCCGTGATGAAGTGATTGACAACGGCAATATCCAAGCCGGTGATGTGATCGTAGGTTTGGCTTCTTATGGACAGGCCAATTACGAAACCGAATATAATGGAGGTATGGGCAGTAATGGCCTAACCTCTGCCAGACATGATGTGTTTGGCAAACAACTCAGTAGCAAGTATCCAGAGAGTTTTGATCCATCAGTGCCAGAAGATCTGGTGTATAGCGGTTCCAAGCTACTTACCGATGCGATTACTGACAGTCCCTTAAATGCCGGAAAGTTGGTACTGTCACCAACGCGTACCTATGCGCCTATAATCAAAAAGATATTGGAGGATGTTAAGCGCAATCACATTCACGGAATGGTGCATTGTAGTGGCGGAGCTCAAACCAAGATTTTGCATTTTGTAGATCAGTTCCATATTGTAAAGGACAATATGTTCGAGGTGCCTCCGCTCTTTAAATTGATTCAGCAAGAAAGCGGAACCGATTGGAAGGAGATGTATCAGGTCTTTAATATGGGACACCGTATGGAATTGTACGTTCCTGAGGCGGTTGCCGATCAGATCATTGCCATTTCGGAATCTTTCGGTGTCGCTGCCAAGCGCGTTGGTCGTGTAGAGGCATCTGCGGAGAAATCACTGACTATTCGCAGTGAATACGGGGAATTCCGCTATCATTAATTGTCGTAAATTTACGACCAAGTTTTGCAATTATGCTTGATAAACTCAATATAGTTAAACAGCGTTTTGACGAGGTAAGCGACCTTATTATTCAGCCGGATATCATTTCTGATCAGAAGCGGTATGTGCAGATCAATAAGGAGTACAAGGAGCTTAGCGAACTCATGAAAAAACGCAAGGAATACATAACGCTTTCGGGTAATATTTCTGAAGCCGAGGAGATCATCGCAGACGGATCTGACGACGAGATGGTTGAAATGGCTAAGATGGAACTCGATGAGGCCAAAGAGCGTCTTCCCCAATTGGAAGAGGAGATCCGTTATATGTTGATCCCTAAAGATCCAGAAGATGCCAAGAATGTTGTAGTAGAGATTCGCGCTGGAACTGGAGGAGATGAAGCGAGTATCTTTGCCGGAGATCTTTACCGCATGTACACCAAGTACTGTGAAGGAAAGGGTTGGAGCGTTTCTACGGTAGACTATAATGAAGGTACTTCAGGCGGGTTTAAAGAGGTTATTTTTGAAGTAGCCGGAGAAGATGTATACGGTACTATGAAGTTTGAAGCTGGGGTACACCGTGTACAACGCGTGCCTCAAACTGAGACCCAAGGACGCGTGCATACCAGTGCAGCAACGGTGATGGTATTGCCAGAAGCTGAAGAGTTTGATGTAGAACTGGATATGCAAGATGTTCGTATTGAGCGTACCACCTCTACCGGACCTGGAGGTCAATCGGTAAATACGACTTATTCGGCAATTAAACTTCACCACGAACCTACTGGTATCATTGTGAGTTGTCAAGACCAGAAATCACAACACAAGAACTTAGAAAAGGCGTTGAAAGTATTGCGATCTCGTCTTTATGAAGCAGAATTGGCTAAGAAGCAAGCTGCAGATTCAGAGAAGCGTAAGAGTATGGTGTCTTCTGGTGACCGCTCTGCTAAGATCCGCACCTATAATTATCCGCAAGGCCGTGTGACCGATCACCGTATTGGTCTCACTCTTTACGATCTGGGCAACATTATTGATGGTGACATCCAAAAACTTATTGATGAATTGATGTTGGCCGAGAATACTGAAAAGCTTAAAGAAAACAGCGAACTTTTTTAAATGACCAGCCAAGAACTTACCGAGCAAATACGGCTTAAAAAGTCCTTTTTATGTGTAGGACTCGATGTTGATCTCGAAAAGATTCCTCCACACCTTTTGGCTGAGGAAGATCCGATTTTTACCTTCAACAAAGCAATTATTGATGCTACAGCTGATTTGTGCGTAGGTTACAAACCCAATACCGCTTTTTACGAGGCTTACGGTTTAGATGGATGGAAAGCCCTGCAAAAGACCATTGATTATTTAAATCAAGAGTATCCGAATCACTTCACCATAGCTGATGCAAAACGCGGCGACATTGGGAATACCTCTACGCGCTATGCAAAGGCGTTCTTTGAATCCATGAATTTTGATTCTGTTACCGTTGCTCCCTATATGGGCCGCGATTCGGTGGAGCCTTTTTTACAGTTTCCGGGGAAGTTTGTGATCCTTTTAGCCTTAACTTCCAATGCTGGTGCTTTTGAGTTTCAAACCCTGCAAGTTGGTGATCAAAATGTGTATGAACAAGTCATTGAGACTTCCTTGAACTGGGAACATGCAGACCGATTGATGTATGTTGTTGGAGCTACCAAGGCAGAGCATCTTGCTGTAATTCGCAAACAGTTGCCCGAGCAATTCTTGCTGATTCCAGGTGTTGGAGCGCAGGGAGGAAGTTTGCAAGAAGTATGCAAATACGGTATGGCTCCAAATGTAGGGTTGTTGGTGAACTCTTCACGCGGAATCATCTACGCCTCTAAAGGTGAAGACTTCGCAGAAGCAGCTGCGGCAAGAGCGGCTGAACTGCAAGAGCAAATGGCCGTAATTCTAGATGCAATCTAAAGATCAATTAGGGACCACACACAGCTTTAAATCCGTGCCACAACGGATCGTTTCCTTAGTACCTTCTCAAACAGAACTCTTGGTGGATTTAGGTTTAGCCGATAAGATCGTGGGGCTCACAAAATTCTGCGTACATCCAGAGCATCTCAGAAAATCTAAAACTGTAATCGGCGGAACCAAGAATGTCAAGATTGATAAAATAGCGCAGCTTGCTCCAGATGTCATCATCGCCAATAAAGAAGAGAATACCCAAGAGATCGTAGAAACTTTGGCCGGTATAGCTCCGGTTTGGGTCAGTGATATTTACACTGTAGACGACAGCTTGGAATATATTAATGGGATGGGCGCCCTTTTTAGTAAGCAGCAAAAGGCCGATGAACTTGTAAATAGCATAACAAAGCAACGCGCAGCATTCGCTGATCATATAAAAGGTCGTAAGCGGTTAAAAGTTGCCTATCTGATTTGGAAAGGCCCCTATATGGCGGCAGGTGAAGCTACTTTTATTGGTGATCTGCTTCGCGAGAATGGTTACGATAATCTATTGCAAGATCCCGAGGGTAGATACCCAGAGGTAGACCAAGAGTTATTAACTCAAGCTGATTTAATCCTATTGAGTTCTGAGCCCTATCCCTTTAAAGAAAAAGATCGTGCAGAGTTAAGTGACCAGCTCGGTAAGCCAGTAAAATTGGTTGACGGAGAATACTTCAGTTGGTACGGCAGTCGCTTAAAGGATGCCTACACTTATTTTAGGCAGATGCGCTAACGTATTCTGAGTTTAACAAGCCTTGAATTTCTTGCAATTTGCGTTCCGCATTTTGCAGTGCTCGCTTGCTTTCTTCTTTGTCAAAGACGGCTGTCGTGTAAGCATACCGCATCCATCGCTGGTAGGAAATCTCCAGACGCCGTAGCTTACTTCTTTTTAAGGTAAATAACATAGGGGAGTGATTTTCATTAAAGTTAATTACTAATCTTTAAACTAAGCTTAATATTACCTTAAAGCTTTTTCTTAAAACTGTAAGAAAACCCCCGCTGAATTGTGGTTTTATCCGTAAAAATTAACTTTTAATCCTGAAGTGCAAAAACACGGCGCAATAAGTCAGTTGTACGCGCACCTATTTTATTTCGGATTTCTTGCTCCTCAACTGCGATCATTGTATACACGCCCTTAAGTGCCTCATTAGTAACATAATCGGTCAAATCTGGGTTCACGTCGTTGACCAAAGGGATGCTGTTGTACTTGTTGATAAGTTGCTCCCAGATTTCATCTGCACCAACACGGCTAAAGGAGTCATTGATCACGGGATTAAATTTATTGTATAGCGCTGTTTGCGTCCTATTCTGCAGATAAGTAGTCGCCGCATTGTCGGCTCCTAAAAGTATGTTCTTAGCGTCTGCAAAACTGATATCTTTCACCGCAGCCACGAAAATAGGTGTAGCTTGTTTCACAGCATCTTCTGCGGCTCTGTTAAGTGCTTTTAAGCCTTCGTCGGCTAAACTGCTTAAACCTATATCACGTAGCGCTTTATCTACTTTACGAAGCTCTTCTGGCAATAAGATCTTAACGAGCTCATTTTTATAGAATCCATCTTTGGCCGTGAGTTTGCTCACTTGTTTTTCAATACCCTGATCTAAGGCTTCTCTGAGACCGTTTCCAATTTCCTGCTCTGAGAGTTGAGGCAAACCATTGGGAAGCGAGTTTACGACTTGTTGCAGTTCTCCGCAGCTAAAAGTGATCAAGGTCAATACGAGTAAGGAAAGGCGTTTCATGAGTTTTATTTCGGTTTTGAGGGGTGTTTTTCTTAAGTGTATCCTAAAACGATTTCGTTCTGTGGGTGAAAGTACAAAAATCACCCTCAAAATAGTTAACTTTGCCCCAAAATTAGGATAAAATACCATGCAGCAAGCCGCTCCATATAAACCCAAGAACAAAGTACGAATCGTAACAGCAGCCTCTCTGTTTGACGGTCACGATGCCGCTATAAACATCATGCGCAGAATCATTCAATCCACAGGGGTTGAGGTGATTCACTTAGGACATGATCGCTCCGTAGAAGAGGTTGTCAACACGGCGATTCAAGAAGATGCTAACGCCATTGCCATGACTTCTTATCAAGGTGGTCACAATGAATACTTCAAGTATATGTACGACCTCCTTAAGGAGCGTGGAGCAAGTCACATCAAGATCTTTGGTGGAGGTGGAGGAGTAATCCTTCCTGAGGAAATCAAAGAACTCATGGATTATGGGATCACCAGAATCTATTCTCCAGACGATGGCCGTGAAATGGGCTTGCAAGGCATGATTAATGACCTGGTTCAAAAAGCAGACTTCCCAATTGGGGATTCACTCAATGGTGAGGTTGGTCGTTTGGCAAGCAAAGAAACAGGCGCGATTGCTCGTATTATCTCTGCAGCTGAGAACTTCCCAGAGGTCGCGAAAGAAACTCTGGATACCATCCACAAAAAAAATGAAAAGACGACCACTCCTGTTTTAGGTATTACGGGAACTGGTGGTGCTGGTAAATCGAGTTTGGTGGATGAGCTGGTTCGTAGATTCCTAATTGACTTCCCGGAGAAGACTGTAGGTTTAGTTTCTGTGGATCCGTCTAAAAGAAAGACGGGTGGCGCCCTTTTGGGAGACCGTATCCGCATGAACGCCATTAATTCTCCTCGCGTTTATATGCGCTCTTTGGCTACGCGTCAAAGCAATTTGGCTCTTTCTAAGTATGTCAATGAGGCTGTTGAGGTTTTAAAAGCTGCGGAGTTTGACCTGATCATTTTGGAGACCTCCGGAATTGGCCAAAGCGATACCGAGATCTTAGAGCATTCGGATATTTCCCTTTATGTGATGACTCCTGAATTTGGAGCAGCTACGCAATTGGAGAAGATCGATATGCTTGACTTTGCAGATCTTGTCGCCATCAATAAATTCGACAAACGCGGAGCATTGGATGCGCTGCGCGATGTGAAAAAACAATATATGCGTAACCACAATCTGTGGGATACGCCGCAGGAGCAGTTGCCGGTTTACGGAACTATTGCTTCACAATTCAACGATCCAGGCATGAATACCCTGTATCGCAAAGTCATGGACACTTTGGTAGAGCGTACCGGAGCTGAGCTTAGCAGTACCTATGAGGTGACCGATGCCATGAGTGAGAAGATTTATGTTATTCCTCCGGCGCGTACGCGTTATCTTTCTGAAATTGCGGAGAACAACCGCGCTTATGACGATCGTGCTACTGCGCAGATCGCCACGGCTCAACAGCTCTTTGGTATCTACAAGACCATATGTTCTGTTTTGAATGTGGATTCTGATGCGCGCTTTAAGGACGTATTGTCCAAAGCCGGATTGAATGATGAGTTTCTTGCAGAAACCGTGTCAGAAGACAACAAGGTCTTTATGGACTTACTGCAAAAGGAGTTCGATCGTGTCAAGATGAACCTGGATCCGTACAATTGGGAATTGCTATTACAATGGCCTGATAAGGTGGCGCGCTATAAGGCTCCGATCTACAGCTTTAAAGTACGTGACAAAGAGATCAAAATTGAAACACACACCAAGTCACTTTCTCATTCAGATATTCCGAAGGTTTCCTTGCCTAAGTACACTGCTTGGGGAGAGATCCTAGAATACGCGTTGCAAGAGAATGTGCCGGGAGAATTCCCTTATACGGCTGGTCTCTATCCGTTTAAACGCACAGGGGAAGATCCAACACGTATGTTTGCCGGTGAAGGTGGGCCAGAACGCACCAACAGACGTTTTCATTACGTATCTCAAGGTATGCCAGCCAAGCGTTTGTCTACGGCTTTTGATTCGGTGACCTTGTACGGAAATGATCCAGGGCACAGACCCGATATCTATGGAAAGATCGGGAACTCTGGAGTTTCTATCTGTTGTTTGGACGATGCTAAAAAGCTCTACAGTGGCTTTGATCTCAGTGATCCAATGACCTCGGTGAGTATGACTATAAATGGTCCGGCACCGATGCTTTTGGGCTTCTTTATGAACGCCGCAATTGATCAAAATTGTGAAAAATACATTAAGGCAGAAGGCCTGGAGGCCGAGATCGACAAAAAGGTCAATGCCATCTATAAAGCCAAAGGGCAACAACGTCCTGTTTACCGTGGTGATTTGCCTGAGGGTAATGACGGTTTAGGTTTAATGCTTTTAGGGGTCACTGGTGATGAGGTATTGCCTCAGGATGTATACGAGCGTATCAAAGCAGAGACTTTGACACAAGTTCGCGGTACGGTACAAGCCGATATCTTAAAAGAAGATCAAGCACAGAACACCTGTATTTTCTCTACGGAGTTCGCTTTGCGTTTAATGGGTGATGTACAAGAGTACTTCATTGATCACAAGGTGCGTAATTTCTATTCAGTTTCTATTTCTGGTTATCACATTGCAGAGGCAGGTGCCAACCCAATTACACAGTTGGCCTTGACCCTAGCCAATGGATTTACCTATGTAGAGTATTACTTGAGCCGCGGGATGGACATCAACAAATTTGGTCCCAACCTTTCGTTTTTCTTCAGTAATGGAATCGATCCGGAATATGCAGTGATCGGGCGTGTGGCACGTAGAATTTGGGCCAAGGCGCTTAAGCACAAATACGGTGCAAACCCTCGAGCGCAGATGCTGAAATATCACATTCAAACCTCGGGAAGAAGCTTGCACGCACAAGAGATCGATTTTAACGACATTAGAACGACGCTACAGGCCTTGTACGCAATCTATGATAATTGTAACTCATTGCATACCAACGCGTACGATGAGGCCATTACTACGCCTACGGAAGAAAGTGTGCGTCGTGCTATGGCCATTCAGCTTATCATCAATAAGGAATTAGGGCTGGCTAAGAATGAAAACCCAATCCAAGGGGCCTATATTATTCAGGAGTTGACTGCGCTGGTAGAAGAAGCTGTTTTAGCGGAGTTTGACCGTATTACAGAACGTGGAGGTGTTCTTGGGGCTATGGAGACCATGTATCAACGTTCTAAGATCCAAGAAGAGAGCCTGTACTATGAAACTCTTAAGCACAATGGAGAATTCCCGATCATTGGGGTGAATACCTTCTTGAGTAAAAAGGGATCTCCAACAGTATTGCCTGCGGAGGTGATTCGCGCTACGGAAGAGGAGAAGCAGCAACAGATCGAAACTTTGGAATCCTTGCATGAGCGTCATCAGGATATAGCCACAGATTTGATTGCAGAATTGCAACAAGCTGCGGTGCAAAACGACAATATCTTCCAGCAACTTATGGAAGTCTGTAAGCGTTGTTCCTTAGGACAGATTACTCAGGCCTTATTTGAAGTTGGCGGACAGTACCGCAGAAATATGTAAGAAATCTTTAAAGGGTAAGCATCCAATTGCGTTGTAACTTCTTGAATTTGCGCAATTCTTTTCTAAGAATTCCTACAAATTCAGCCCCGTTGCTGTTACTGCCTTCTAAGCGTTCGCAATTTCTGTAAAGACGATTGGTCAATCGGTTTAGGTAATCAGCGTGCTTATGCTTTTTATCGCGCTCTAGCTGTTGTTCAGCCTTTAAGATCTCTGGCGCTAAACAAACCGACTGTTGAATAATATCTCCTGTGAAATAGATGTGCGGATTCTCCTTACCGTGAGGATTCAATTCTGACAAATCCTCAATGAGGTAGTCAGATATCCGTCTCGACAAGGTAAAAATCTCTAGTGCCTTTTGATAAACAGGCGATGAGGGAACCTTTGAATACATAGCAATTGTAATGATAGATTATCAAAACACTCAAAGTTACTTAGATATTAAGGGAGTATTCTATCGAATTTAAAGTTTTTGGATATATTTACTTTATAATCGTAATTTTATAGGCGAAAATACTGAACAAATGAAGATGGATACCCTTAATTGGAAGATACTCAAGTGCTTGCAGGCTAACGCTCGTCAGTCTAATGCGGAGATCGGGCGGCAAGTTGGCATTACTTCACCGGCCGTTGCAGAGCGCATTAGAAAGATGGAAGATGCAGGAGTGATCAATGGTTATCACGCCAATCTTTCTTCTCTAGAGATGGGCTATCAACTCAAGGCAATTATAACCTTGAGAGCCTTTATGGGGAAACTCAAACCCTTCTTAGAAAAGGTAAAGACCTTTAATGAAGTTGTAAACTGTTATCGCATTACTGGTAATGAGAATATCGTGATGGAAGTGGTGCTTAAAAACCAACTTCACTTAGAGAGTTTTATTGACCAGCTGATCATTTACGGAGAGACCAAAACACAGATCGTTTTGTCTGATGTGATCAAGAATGCGCCAATTCAGCCCTTAAACTAATCCACAATATTCACGTGTGGTACTTGGTCCAGATCCCAGTCGATAACCAAGCCTTGTGCTAGGCGTTTAGCCACTTCTTTTCCGTAGAGTAATTCTGCAGTGAACAAAGCTGCTTCAAAACTCTTAGCGCCGCCAGCAGAAGTAATGTAGCGGTTGTGACGCACAAAAAGCACATCTTCACGCACATCCAATTGTGGAAACATTTCCTTGTATTTTTCAATATCAGAAGGGAAGGTCGTAGAAGCCAAACCATCCAACAAGCCAGCTTTAGCCAATACAAAGGCTCCATCGCAATGAGAGGTCACAAACATGGCTTTGTCTGCAACCTGCTTAACCCATTCCAACATAGCGGTATCTTCCAAATCCGTGTCTAAATGATGCTCTGCACTGGGGATCACCAAAATATCGATCTTAGGAATTTCATCGTTCAGATAGTTGTAATCCGGAATAATTCGCACGCCTTCAAAGGTAGTGATTGGATCATCGGTATTGGCAACTGTAAAGACATTCATGGCTTTGATGCTGTCTCGGTAAATGGTATGTTGAAAAATATCAAATGGTGCCGTAAACTCCGTGTTGTACGTCCCATCCATGATCAAGAAACCTACGTTGTATCTAAAAGGATTGATAGGGGGAAAGGTTTTAGTAGTTTCTAATTCTACCGTACCCAAGCTTCCCTCTTGTGCTTGTTTGCAACTGCTCAAACTCAGTAGCGCTACTATTATGATTGCCCAATATTTCATCTATGTAAATAATTTTTATTCCAGCAGGGGTATGCTAAAAACTAAATTTGCTTGTGTTCATTTTATGAGTCTTCTTTTGTTTGAATAAAGGTAACAGATTGCTTCCAAATCTTATGCATTCGGTCGCAAATCAAGGCGATCACTAACAGTCCAATTCCGAAGATATTAAAGGTCATCCCAAAACCTAAACGATCGGCCATGTTCATCCCTGTATTGTGTCCAAAAACGTGAGAAAAGCTCCAACTCATGGAGTACATGCCCATATAACTTCCTTTGCGGCCTTCTGGAGAGAGCTCCAAAGCCAAGGCGTTAGAAAAGGGCGACTCTATCATTTCTCCTATGGTCATCAAGATCATTCCTATGATTAGCAAGCCAAAGTGATGCCCTAAATTCAATACCAGGAAACTCGCCGCTAAAAAGAGCGTACCAATGGCTACCAATCGAGTCTTAGAGAGTTTGCTTCTTTCCAGCCAACCCACCAGCGGCATTTCTGTCAGTACGATCATGGCTCCGTTGAGGAACAAGATCCACCCGATGATATCTTCACTGAGGTTGTAGATCTTTTCATAATAGATCGGTACCAGAGAAAAGTACTGTACAAAGACAATGGCTATGAGCATCATCAGCAAAAAGAAGATCAAAAACGGACGGTTTTTAAGCGGAGGTGCTCCGTGTTTGACCATAGCTTTGCGCTCTGCCTTGGTAGGCGCTTTAACCGCTTTTAAGCCCAAGATCATAACTCCTGCGGCGATCATACAGCTTACCCCATCTATCCAGAAAATAGCGTTGTATCCGGCTGTTGCAATTATAATTCCGCCAATTAGCGGGCCTATGGAAAAGCCCAAATTGATCGCCAAGCGGATCAAAGCAATGGCACGCGTCACGGTCTGTGGAGTACTGTAGGCTTCTGCCGCCACAAAGACCGCAGGGCGATATCCATCCACCAAAAACATAACGCCAAAAATCGCTGCGCAGACTCCGTAGAATCCAGAAGCCCATTGCAAGCTAATAAAGCCCAATCCACCTAAGAACAAACTCAGAACAATCACATTGTAATAGCCAATGACGTCTGTAATGCGTCCTCCCACATAAGTGCCCAAAACAGAACCCAAACCATAGCACGACATGATCCACCCGACCTGTGCAAAGGTGAAATTCAGCTCTTTCATCAAATAAAGGGAGAGAAACGGAATCACCATGGCACCCGTTCTGTTGATCAGTGTCACCAAGGACAGCATCCAGATCTCTCTGGAAAGTCCTTTAAAGTTTTCGATATAGTTTCTGTATAGTGTTTTCACTTTGGGTAAAAAAAAACGTCCAGGGTTTAGACTGGACGCTTGTTATAATTGGTTTAATTTTCGCTCATTAATGCACAGCCTCCATAAGGTCATATGACCAGTTTTGATACTTGTATTGGACTGTGGTACAAATCATTTTGATTCAATTGAAGAGTAAAACTACAATTTTTAATTCAATGGCAAGGCTTCTTAGGAATTTATTCCAATGCGACTGAGCCAAATCCCAAGACCGACTGCTGCAATTCCCACCAAAACACTCCCGGCCATATATCCCACAAAATTGGCCAATTGACCGTCCTTTAAGAATTGTTGACCTTCTAGGGCATAGGTGGAAAAAGTAGTGAATCCACCACAGAATCCCACAGATAATAACCAAAGTAGGCTTTGATCCATCCAAGAAAAGCGCATGCTCCATCCAAATAGCAATCCAATAAGCAAACAACCGATCATGTTAACCATAAAGGTTCCCCAGAAAGGAGAATAGTTTAGATGTGCTGTCCAAGTATTAACGCCATAGCGCAAAACACTTCCCAATCCGCCTCCTAAAAAGACCAGTAATACAGCTTTCATTAATTAATGGTTTCTGTTGGTGCAATAATAGGAACATAGACCTCGGTCAACCAGTTGGCAGGGTTGGGCTCCAATCCAGGATCTGAAGCGTAGACCTCAAATTGTGCTTTTTCTGGATCCAGTGTCAATGCCTTTTCTTCAATGTAGGTATGAGCGGCTTTGTAGGCCTCATCCAAGTGATCATAGTTTCCTTTAAGTGTGGTTTTGATCGCTGTTAAAGGTTCAATATACCCGCATAAAACATTGCTGTCTGGAGCGGTATTGATACGTTCTTTTACCGGAATAGCTGCGGAAAAGATAACAGTTCCCGCGGCTTCATCCGTTTGATGGAAGATGGTAAAAGGCGCACCGCTTTGCTGAATGTTATTGGATTGCATATAGGTCATCACCTCGCCTAACATGGGACCCATTTTAGCCGCTCGGCCTGCAGTTGTTGCAGATTCAGTCACGTACATATAATAGCCGCCTCCATATTCCACGATGCCGTCAAAATTCACTGAGAACTTTGCCATCTGTTCCAAAATGTGGTTCTCCATATTTTCCAAGCCTGTTTCATACATTTCTTTAGTGGCCTCTTCAAAGGATCCGGATTGAAACGACATAAAGACCTTTTCCAATAGACTGAGTTCTCCTTTCATTCCCCAGCTAACGCGAGTGGTGTTGTCCGGCCCCGGTTCAAAGCTCCAATAGACATCAGAGGAGCTATCGCCCAAAGGCGTATTGAAGGTGATCTTTTGTTCTATGGCTTCATTTTCTGTAACGGCCACGGTTTTCATATTTCCTTGACCCACTTCAGGGTGATCGCTGATCCAAGAATATCCAGCGCCAACCCCTTGGAGGGTATCGCTATAGGTGATCTGTACATTCGGATCGGTTTGCATCCAAGGACCCCATTGACTCCAGGTCTGATAATTATCTGCAGTCTTAAAGGCCAAAGATTGAGGTACTTTGAGATCTTTGGTAGCCGTGACGTCAAAAGTGCCGTCTTGGGCTCCGAAATAGACCGCGCCTGCCACTATGATCACTAGGATCAGCAAAAACAAATACTTTAAAAACTTCATGTTTTCTAGCTGTTGATGAGGCTCTAAGATATCAAATTCAACGGGAATATTTTGCTACATTTGCGCATATCTAAACTAACTATATTATGAATATCAAATACCTTTTAGCGGGATGCTTTCTTGCGCTAGGGCTTATCTCTTGTCAGGAATCTGCAAACGATTCTGGCGCAGAGACTCCCAATTCACAGGCCGAGCAGGAATTTCAATATCAGATTGATCAGTTCGCGGATCTGAAGATCTTGCGTTACAAGATTGACGGCTGGGATGATCTGACCCTCAAAGAGCAAAAGCTGGTTTATTATTTAACTCAAGCTGGATTAGTGGGCCGCGATATTATGTGGGCTCAGAATTACAGACATAACTTGGCCATTCGCACAGCTTTAGAAAATGTATATACCAAGTATCAAGGTGATAAATCTAGCGATGATTGGAAAGCTTTTGAGGTGTATCTAAAACGCGTGTGGTTCTCCAACGGAATTCACCACCATTATTCCAATGATAAATTAATGCCAGAGTTTGGGCAGAGCTATTTGAAAGAGCTCTTGGCTGCTACCAATACAGACTTGAATGCTGAGGCTTTTGAAGTGATCTTTAACGATGCAGATTCTAAGAAAGTAAACCTGAGTAAAGATGCGGATATCGTTTTAGAAAGTGCGATCAACTTCTACGGACCTGATGTTACTGAGGCTGATGTTGAGGCCTATTACAGCGCTATCGAGGTAGATGCTGATGAGCCTATCGAAGTTGGATTGAATACCCGATTGGTTAAGGAAAATGGTCAATTGGTAGAACAAGTATACAAAAGCGGTGGTATGTATGGTGCCGCAATTGATGAGATCATTAAGTGGTTGGAGCTTGCTAAAGGTGTGGCTGAAAGCGAGAACCAAGCCAAGGCTTTAGGTTTGCTTATTGAGTACTATCAAACAGGAAGCCTAGATACTTGGGATGATTACGCCGTGGCTTGGGTAAACTCTACCGAAGGAAATATTGATTGGATCAACGGCTTCATTGAAGTGTATAACGATCCTAAAGGTTACAAAGGATCTTATGAAACTATCGTAGAAATCAAGGATTTTGATATGTCTAAAAAGATGGCGGTGCTTTCTAAAGAGGCACAGTGGTTTGAGGACAATTCTCCTTTGATGGATGAACACAAAAAGGACAGCGTTACCGGAGTTTCTTATAAGACAGTAAACGTAGCCGGAGAGGCTGGAGATGCTTCACCTTCAACACCGATAGGAGTGAATCTGCCTAACAACAACTGGATCCGTCAAAAGCACGGCAGTAAGTCCGTGTCTTTAGGAAACATCATTAACTCGTATGCCAATGCCGGTAGTACTGGACGTTTAAAGGAGTTTGCCTATGACTCTTTAGAGATCGAACTAGAAACTAAATACGGACAATTAGCCGATAAGCTACACACAGCGCTTCACGAGGTAGTTGGACACGCTTCTGGGCAGATCAATCCAGGCGTTGGAACTCCAAAAGAGACTTTGAAGAGTTATAAGTCAACCATTGAGGAAGGTCGTGCAGATCTATTCGGATTGTATTATTTGATGGACCCTAAGCTGCAAGAGCTCGGTTTGGTTGAAGACTGGGAGAAAACCGGTATGGCTGCCTATGACGGTTATATCCGTAATGGTTTGGTGAGTCAATTGGTGCGTTTGGAATTGGGTGCTGATGTAGAAGAAGCGCATATGCGTAACCGCCAATGGGTGAGCGCTTGGGCTTATGAGCAAGGTTTAAAAGACAATGTGATCCAGAAGATCGTTCAAGATGGAAAGACCTATTACAACATCAACGATTATCAAAAGCTACGTGAGATCTTTGGGCGTCTATTACGCGAGACCCAACGTATTACCTCAGAAGGTGATTACGAAGCAGCTAAGGCCTTGGTAGAGGACTACGGAGTGAAGGTTGACCAGAACTTGCATAAGGAGGTTCTTGATAGAAACAGCAAGTTCACTTCTGCTCCTTATGGAGGCTTTGTGAATCCTGAGATCGTTCCGGTAATGAACGATGCTGGTGAGATCACCGGTTTTGAAATTGTTCAGCCAGAGAGCTTTGAATCTCAAATGCTGGACTATGCCAAGCGTTATAACTTCCTGAAGTAAACAGGAATCAAGAAAATAAAAAAACCTCCCGACCTTGATGGTTCCGGGAGGTTTTTTTATGGTTTTGAAATACTATTATTCTTTTCTTAAGATTCCTTCAGAGGTGTAACCCCAGTCCGTATTTCCGCTTTCGCCATCTTCATTGCTTACGTGGCGCAGGTGATGCACAGAAATGCGGTTACTGTCCAACCAGACAATGGAATACATTTGGGTTTCGGTCCAGACGCCACCTTTGTTCATCCAAACAAAACTGATCTGTTCCCCATAGCCTTTGGACCAAATGACTTCATTCATTTTGTACTTGGCTCTGTCGCCGTCTTCGTCAATGTAAACGGAATAGACATTGTTGTCTTCAATGTACAGGGTGAGTTCGCTTTCATCGCCGTTAGAGGTAATTAGAGAACCGGACCAAATTCCGTCAAAATCTCGGCTTTGGGCGGTGGCGTCAGTTGTGGTCAAAAATAAACTAAGAATAGTGAGGAGTGCTAATTTATACATGATAATTGAATTAATTTCTACAATATTAGGGAGCAGATTGAGGTTGTAAAATACCCAGTGGCGGGTAGATTGGGGATGCAAATAGAATTCATTTAGGATTCAAATTTGTATTTGGTTTCTAAGGCGTAGCGGAGTAGTTCCCCTTTACCTGAAAGCCCTAATTTACGAATCATATTTTTACGGTGCTTTTCAATGGTAGAGACCGAGTTGAATCTGATCTCAGCGATCTCGCTAGAAGACTTTCCTTCTCCGATCAATCGAAGGATCTCTCGTTCACTTTTAGACAGCAGGCTTTTTTTAGAGCCCTGTCCAGAGGGATTGCTCGCAGCTTCCACATCGATGGTCTTGTCAAAAAAGGTACCTCCATTATGCACTTCTTTTATTGCGGTGAGCACATCTTCTAAAGGAGAGTTTTTAAGCAAATATCCTTTGGCACCTGCGGCGATCATTTCGCTTACAGCTCCTTGATCCTCAAACATGGTAAAGGCAATGACTTTGGTGTGTGGTCGTTCCTTCAGAATGTATTTACAAGCTGTAATACCGTCCATTTTGGGCATTTTTATATCGGTCAATACTACATGGGGTTGCTTGAGGTTGACCAGGTTTACCAAGGCTTCACCATCGTTGACCATGCCAACTACACTGATGTCTTCCTCGTATTTGAGTAAAAGATTGATTCCGTCAATTAAGGACTGATGGTCCTCTGCTATTGCTACGCGTATCATAAAGGTATGTCTATTAAAATGCTACTTCCTTTTCCGGGCCGACTGTCTATTTCCATAGTGCCTTCCCAATGTTCCACACGGGTCTCTATACTGGAGAGTCCCATGCCTTGTTTTAATGTTTTTTGATCGCCCTTAAAACCCTGGCCATCATCTTCAACAACGATGCTCAAAAAATTCTCGTGTTTGGTCAGAGAAATGCTCACAAAGCGAGCTTTGGCGTGTTTGATTACGTTAGTGACCAATTCCTGAATAATTCTAAAAATGGAGATCTCCATGGTGGCATCCAAACGATCATTCAGTCCAAACTGCTGCAGTTCAATTTCAAGGGCACCAGCGATGGAATTGGTCTTGATGAGCTGATGAATGGCCGGCAATAAGCCGTCTTGCGCCATAACTCCGCTGTTCTTGGCATGTGAAAAACTGCGAACGTCTTGATAAGCTTTGTCCAAAAGTTCTCGTGTTTTGGTAAAGAACTGCTCTTTGTTTTCTAGTTGATCTTGATGCTTGTTTAAATATTCGAACTGCATTTTAGCTGCGGATAGGGTAGCGCCCACGCTGTCGTGAAGATCGCTGGCCAGGCGTTGACGTTCTTTTTCCTGACCGGTAAGCATGGCGTCAATGGCACGCAGTTCTTGATCCTTCATTAAAGTGATTACTTTTTGGGCCTCCAGCTTTTCGTTCTCTTCGGAGAGTAATTTGAGCCTTTCGGTCTCCTTATTTCTGTACCCAATAATTACGGCAAAAACAATGGCCTCAAGGGTAATGCCTATCACCGTAAAACTCAGCAGTTGAAATCCAAAGCGCTCGCTAAATTCAGCAATAGAGATAAAGAAGCTTGTAAAGAAGGTAAGTACGGCTCCTATAAAGTAGAATGTTGATCCCAATAACAAATAGCGTGAATAAATGGTGTTAAGCTTGTAGAGTTGATAAAAGATCCGTGCTGCAAAGATGATATACGCCAAAGCGTATAGATTGAACAGCATGATCTGATAATTCAGGCCCTCTGGACCTAAAAAGTAGACCAGAATCAAAGGAGCGTTCAGCGCAAAAGCGATCTTAGAAGCTCGATCTAAAATGCGGTTCCATTTTGGATTCTCTGTTTTAAAATCAACAAGGGTATTGACAAAGCACAGATAGAATCCACCGCTTAAACACAGCAGTAAAGCCCGAGTAGAGGCTAAGGGAATATCATTGGGCATGCCTAAATTCCATTGCAATAAATACAAGGCCAGGCACAGCATATAAAACGAATAGTAGAGGTAGTAAGACTTCTTGTTTTGGGCGTAGATGATCAGGTGGTAGACCACCAAAAAGAGCAAGCCTCCAGTAAAAAAGCTGTATACGTTAGATGTTAGGTCGTTCCACATTAGAGCGGAATGTCTATGATTATACTTGCGCCTTTGCCCGGTGTACTGTCCACTTCCATCTGGCCCTCCATATGCTCTACGCGCTTTTCAATACTGCCGAGGCCCATTCCATCCTTATCGGTGAATTTGCCCACTTTGAAGCCCTTTCCATTGTCTTCTACAACCAGATTGAGGACATCCTCATGTTGGGTGAGTGAAATATTGGCTTCTGTAGCCTCTGCGTGCTTAATGATGTTGGTGACCAGTTCTTGCACCATTCTAAACACAGCGATTTCTAAAGATCCTTCTAAGCGTTGATCCAAGCCGTAGTCTTGAACCTCTACGCTTATTTTTCCTGTTGCTGATGCGTTGCGGGCTAGTTTTTTTACAGCCGGCAACAAACCGTGTTTGGCAATTACTCCAGAATTCTTGGCATGCGCCATAGAGCGAACTTCGGTATAGGCTTCTTCCAAGAGTGTTTGGGTTCGTTCATAGAATTCTTCTTCATTGTCCAGTTTGCCTCGGTGTTTTTTAAGATGCTCAAACTGCATTTTAGCCGCAGAGAGGGTTGCACCCACGCTGTCGTGCAGATCGCTCGCCAAGCGTTGACGTTCTTTTTCCTGCCCAGCGATCATGGCGTCAATGGTGCTTAGCTCCTGATCTTTGAGCAGTTTCTCTGTCTTTTGAACCTCAATCTCTTTTTCCTGCTCTGCAATACGCTGCTTGCGTTTGGTATTGCGATATACCAAAAAGCCAATAATACTGCCCAATAAAAGCAAACCTCCAAGGCCATAAGCGATGTTTTGGTTGCGGGTGGATTCTTGTTCCTTTAAAATGCGTTCTGCCTTTTCTTCTGCTAAACTAGCTCGACTATCGGCTAAACTTATATCGAGACTTTGAATCCGGCTGTCAGTGCTATCGGTTAGATCTCTTGACTTTCTATAGTAGAGTAGAGCGTTTTCAAAATCACCTTTTCTCTTGTAGAGATCCGCAATATTCTCATAAATGATCTCTTTGGTTTTGTACGGATTCTCTCGTAAATCTATACTATCGGCCTTTAAATAAAGTCTTAGCGCCTCATCATAACGTTCCAAAGCTTTATATGCTTGAGCTTGGTTATTATAGTTGGCGGCAATGCTATTGGTATCTTGAATCTTAAGTAGGATTGGGAGTGCTACGTTGGCCTTAGCCAAGGCTTTGACATTTTCTCCTTTGGATTGATACATAGAACCTATGTTCATATTGTCATAGGCCATTTGAACACTATCTCCCAATCGAGTTGAAAGAGCTAGACTCTCTTCAAATACGGCTATAGCTTTATCGTAGAGTTGGGCATCTTTGAAACCAGATCCAATGGTCAAATAGTTGTTGAACTGAATCTGAGGATCGGAGTCCTTATAGGTTTCAACATAGGCGTTTATCTCATCGAGAATATCACTGTTATCAAAAGTAATGTCGTTGATATGACTTCGAATTCGAAGTAACATCATATTGCAATCGTTTACATCTTTAGGTGCATCCAACTTTTTGAATAACTCCTTGGCGTGTAGCATCAATTTGTAGGCTTTATCTTGCTTGTCGTCAGAATTATATACGTCTGCCAAATAAAAGGACCAGAGTGCTTGTTGTTCAATGGTTGCGCCAATAGTGTCTAGGGATTCATAATGCGCAATAGCCTCAGTAAAGAGGCCATCACGCGTATATTGAAGTCCTGTGTTTATATCGAGTTGTTGGCCAAATCCAACAAGGCTCGTCAAGACAAGGATGTATGATAACAGTTTGTTCAATCTACTTACTGTTTTTTACCGACAAGGATGTTGCCGTTAGCGGTGTCTGGGTTAAATCCACTTTTCAGGCCTTCAAGATTGCCTTTGTCATCCTTTGCACTTTCATCATGCGGATAGTCTAGTGGCTCATTAGAAGCTACCGGTGGATCGTATTCGCAGCAAGTATTGTAAAAATTGTCTTCATGGGAAGGATCGTTATTATAGATTATGATCATTACTTGACGGTCATCTCCACAATTTCCATTACTATCACCAGTAAGGTCAAATCTTTCATTAATTGCGTTACGATATTCATAAGCCAGTTTGACACCAGCTGGGTTAGATATTTTCTCGACATGAATTTCGAAAACATTACAATCCGAGCAGAATCGAACTTTCGATAAACGGTATAAATCGCCAAATGAAACATTGAACAATTCAACCTCGATGCTACGAGCATAGTCTTTATTGTTTTGAGTTATCCAGTTAGAAAACTCGGCTCGTACATTGAATCGCATTATAGTTCCGTCGCCTTTTGCGATATCGTAAGTGCTTTGATTTCCGTTGATCACTTTTACGTGATGCTGTTGACAAGGTTGTGACATGATATATTGATTTAGATATTATATAATTCAAACGAAATTCTATCATTACGCCATCTAGACTCAAAATATGTGTTTTGACTAAAGATTGTATCCAAAGAATTCGCTATGGAGAAATGTTTATCATCACCACCAATTATAAGTCCTATGGCAGCGTTATCTTTTCTAGATATCAATAAACTCCCAGAATCTCCGTCTTCACTTACAGCGGTGGTTAAGATTTGTTTTTGTATCGACATTGGTTCACCTGAATAAGGGTTCTTGTGGAAAACGTAAGCATTATCTGATCTAATAAAACCCTCACGACAATAGGTCGTTTTACCATGGAAGTATACTTGTTCTCCTATTATGGGAGATCTATAACCATTGACCTTTCGACTATTCCATATATTCCCTAAACTAACGTCATCTGGGTTATGAACTCGCGCCAAAGCGACATCAACAAAGTTGTTGAATTTTCCATATTCGACTTCGCCCAGAACATTCTTAAAAGAAGTTCTGTTTTGATATCTGTCTTTCGGTTGATGAACTAAATTTGATTTACCAAGTTCCCGGTAATTCGTGACTAAAACATGATAATTAGACATCAGGTAATATTGTTGGCTAAAGTTTTCTTGTGACTGTCTTGTGTTCACAAGATGATCATTATTGTGGGTTCTGAACTTTAGTCTAATTACAGCTCCTAAAGTTCCCATTCTGTATATGTTGCTCGGTCCAATCGCACAACCTGATGCTGCCGGTCTTATCACTTTATGAGTGATTCTTACTTGGTCATTGTTCTCAATTAAACAATGTAGTTTGAAATTATCGACCTCTCTGTATTCAATTCCACTATCAGGATTGTTTCTATCTTTTATTCGGTCAAAAATGTCATTGACAATGGATTCAGCTGATATACCTTTGTTCGAGTTAATATCCAGCTGACCAACGTTAAATGGAATTAAATCTACTCCAATTCCTCTTCCTTTTTTATACCCGACTTCTATTCCCCATAAATTGCTTTCAGGATTGTCATCTTTAGCAATTACGGCGACATAAACCGTATCTTTTATTAAATTGAAAAAATCGCGGTAGTTTAGGTCTAAAACTTCATCGGCTAATTGTTTGTCTTTTATGTAATACATGTCAGCTACCCCCCAATCGGCTGTACCAAATACACCAACACAAAGATGGCTAAGGCTCCGCCTGCTTTAAGATTTAAACTCATGGTAGATTTGTCTTCCGCTGTTTTAAGCGCGTTATTACCTACCTCAATAAAGCCAGGGAGTGCAATAGATATTGCCGCCGCTCCAAAGGCTACAAAAATGCGCAATACGTGCATCTGTTCATCTGGTGTATCTGCATTCAGACCACCGGCCAGTTTATAACAAAAGATTAGTGTTGCAATGCCAGCAAAGAACAATAGGGTATGAGGGATCACCTCTTTTACTACAGGATTGTTGAATAGTTTCATAGGTCAAAATTGAGAATAGTATAGCCCCAAAAACATACCCTATACGGGGTATTTTTTTGAAAAGTTAGTCTGCAAATGTTAAAATTCCAATTTGCAATCCTCAATATATTTGTTAAGGAAGTGGCTTAGGACTATAGGTTTAGCACCTCTTTAAGCCCCAGTAGTGCGAGTAGGAAAAGGATGAACCCAAGCAGGATCCATTTGGCACCCTTGTATTGTTTGAGGTGTAGATT
The DNA here is from genome assembly GCF_965601605.1 of Gilvibacter sp. Classification (GTDB taxonomy): domain Bacteria; phylum Bacteroidota; class Bacteroidia; order Flavobacteriales; family Flavobacteriaceae; genus Gilvibacter. The sequence continues at coordinate 42,102 of NZ_CBFCWJ010000043.1, forward strand.
CTTGTCTTTGCGGTAGGCCCAGATCATGGCCAAAACAAAAGCAAGGACAAAAAAACTTATAAAAACAATACGTCCGGTCGTGAACATCTTTGTAGATTTAGCTTTTACAAAATTACAACTTAGAACCCACATTATGCAAGATAAAATTGCTGCCGTTCAGGCTTTTCATGACGCTTTTGGTTTAGATAGTTTAAAAGCTCCTAAGGCCCATTTGGGAGAGGACAAACATTTGTTGCGCTACAAACTCATGCGTGAAGAAAATGAGGAGTATCTAGAGGCTGCCAATAATGCAGACTTAGTTGAGGTTGCCGACGCTTTGGGAGATATGCTTTATATCCTTTGTGGAACCATCATAGAACACGGGTTGCAACACAAAATAGAAGAGGTCTTTACAGAAATTCAGCGCAGCAATATGAGCAAATTGGGTGCAGACGGAAAACCCATCTACAGAGAAGACGGGAAAGTACTTAAAGGGCCTAATTACTTCAAGCCCAATATCGCTGAGATTTTAAATGCTTAATTGATCGCGTAGCGCCAACCGTAAGGATCAACAGCCAAATTGTGTTGGATGTTCATCAAGGCCGATTTGAATTTCTTCGCGTAGCTATCTTCTGAACTAGCTATGTCGAACTGTTCCCCTTTATAACTAAAACCGCTTACCGGGCTGATCACCGCTGCAGTTCCTGCACCGAAGATCTCTTTTAAAGTTCCATTTTTAGCAGCTGCCACAACTTCTTCCACCAAAACGCGTCTTACTTCTACATTTATTCCAGCGTCCTTGGCAATTTGAATCACACTTTTTCGAGTGATTCCGTCCAGAATTCTGTCATTGGTTGGTGCAGTAAGGAGCGTATCGCCAATTCTAAAGAACACGTTCATGGTACCCGCTTCTTCCAGGTATTTGTGCTCATTGGCATCGGTCCAGATCACTTGTTGGTAGCCCATTTCCTTTGCTAGGTTGGTAGGGTAGAACTGGGCTCCGTAGTTACCAGCAGCCTTGGCAGCACCCACACCACCATCGGCAGCGCGAGAAAAGTGTTCTGCAATCACCACTTTCACTTCTCCGGTATAATAGGCTTGAGCCGGAGAGAGAATTATCATAAACTTATACTGATCCGATGGAGAGGCTGATACTCCGTTTTGCGTCGCAATAACAAACGGACGGATGTACAAGGAGTTTCCAAGCCCTGGTTTGATCCAAGCTTTGTCCATGCTCAATAAAGTCTCCAAACCTTCAAAGAAAAACTCCTTAGGAAATTCTGGGATCGCCATACGCTTTGACGACTTATTGATGCGCTCAAAATTGTCTTCTGGGCGGAACAAAAAAGTGTTCCCATCTTCATCCTTATAAGCTTTCATGCCTTCAAATACCGCTTGGCCATAGTGAAATACTTTAGCCGCAGGTTCAATACTCAAAGGCCCGTAAGGTCTGATTTTAGGAGTTTGCCAGCTTCCGTCTACGAAATCACATTCAAACATATGGTCCGTAAAAACACGCCCGAATACAAGATTCTGGAAATCAACCTGATCTATTCTAGACTCAGGGATTTGCGTAATTTCTAGGGATTTCGAAGTAGATAACTGCATGTAAGGAAGGTTTAAAGCGCAAAATTAGCCAAAAAAACCGCCACATAAAATGTAAATAATTCATAAAATTGCACTATATTATTTGCTTATCATTAAATCAAAAAACAATGAGAAATCTGTTTGTTTTATTAGTTCTGGCTGCAGCCTTGGTAGGGTGTAAATCAGAAGTTTCTCAAGAAGATGCAACCATCGCCGTAGAAGAGGTTAAAGAGAGTTTCCAAAATTTTGGAGCTCCTGTAGCTGTTTCAGAAGTGATGACTCCAGATGCTTTGGCAGAATTCACCAAAACTTTGAAAGTTGGGGACACCGTTCCTGTGAAATTCAGCTCTAAGGTAAACTCTGTTTGCCAAAAGAAGGGTTGCTGGATGAAGGTCGATATCGACGGAGAAGAATCCATGGTTCGTTTTAAGGATTATGCCTTCTTCATGCCTAAAGATATTGCCGGTCAAGACGCCATCATAGAAGGTGTTGCCTTTATTGAGGAAGTTAGTGTAGAAGACTTAAAGCACTACGCAGAAGATGATGGAAAATCTCCAGAAGAGATCGCTGCCATCACAGAACCTAAACAATCTTTGGCCATCGTATCCAGCGGTGTTCTTTTACCTGAGGCGCAAGTAGAAGAGGAGGAAGACTCCAATCCTCAAGAGTAAGCTGTGAAACGCGAACTCATCCAGACCGGAGACGGATCCTGGACCATTCAATTGCCCGATTGGGACGAACAATACCATTCCAAACACGGCGCAATTGCTGAGGCCAAATACGTATTTATAAAACAAGGACTCCAGCACAAACATGCGCTGGGGTCTTTTTTGTCTTTGTCTGTCCTGGAGATTGGATTCGGGACGGGACTCAATGCGCTATTGAGTTTGGGTTTTGCCAAAGACCACAAAATTGAATTACACTACACAGGGATGGAGGCCTTTCCAATTGCTGAACAGGAATGGCAAGCTATGCGATACCCGGAAGACCTAGGCATGCCATTGGCAGACTTTCAAGCCATGCATGAAGGCCCTTGGGAGCAACCACTATCTATTGATCCGCTTTTTACGTTGACCAAGCAGCAACGCACCTTTGATCAATTAGACGCCGAGCAGGCCTATGATTTGATCTATTTTGACGCTTTTGGACCTCGAGTCCAGCCGGAACTTTGGCATCGAGATATCTTGGAAAAGACTTTCAAAGCGCTTAAGCCTGGCGGTGTTTGGGTGTCTTACTGTGCCAAAGGCGATGTACGGCGTGATCTACAATCCCTGGGCTTTGAAGTGGAACGCTTGGATGGCCCTCCGGGCAAACGTCATATGCTCAGAGCCACAAAGCCTTAAGATAAGTTTCAGAAATAGTCCGCCGGCTAATGCGTATTTTTGCAAAAAAATAGCATGACGGTTTTAATCACAGGAGCTACTGGACTCATCGGAACTCAACTTACTGCGGACTTGCATCAGGCAGGACATACCGTTCACTTCTTAACCACCCGATCCAGTAAACTCATACAAACCGATAATCATCGCGGTTTTCTTTGGAACCCCAAGAACAACGAGATCGATGATCAATGCTTTAACGGCGTGGACACTATTGTACATTTAGTCGGCGCACCCATTAGCGAACCTTGGACCAAAGCCTATCGACAAGAGATCGTAGAATCTCGAGTAGGTACCATGATGCTGCTGGAAGAAAGTTTGAGAAAACTGGATCATCAAGTGACTCATTTCATCAGCGCTTCCGGAATCAGCCTGTATCCAAATAGTCTAACAGCACATTACACAGAAGATAGCAGCGCGGTTGGAGATAATTTCCTGGCAGAAGTCGTGGTGCAGTGGGAAGCTGCTGCGGATCGTTTTGAGGCCATGGGAATGCAAGTGGCTAAATTGCGCACAGGGGTGGTTTTAGATCCTGATCAAGGCGCTTTGCCGGAGATCATGAAACCGGTTAAACTAGGTCTTGGTGCAGCTTTAGGATCTGGTAAGCAATGGTTCTCTTGGATTCATAGAAAAGACATCAGCGGAATTTATTTCCACCTGATCCAGAACAGATTAAGCGGTGTGTTCAACGGTGTTGCGCCCAATCCGGTAACCAATATAACCCTAACTCAGGGCGTTGCCCAAGCGCTCGGTAAGAAAGTCATTTTGCCTCCAGTTCCAGGCTTTGTGCTTAAAGTGGCTTTGGGGGAGCGCGCTTTACTCGTCTTAGAAGGGCAGAAGGTCAGTGCGGCCAAGATCATAGATTCCGGATACCGCTTTGAATTCCCGGATTTAGACGCTGCCTTGTCAAATTTGCTTTAGCGGCATAAATAATTGGTGACATTTTGACATTTTTCAAACAATGGCAGTACTTTTGCACGCTGTAAATCGACCTATAAAAACAGCGTTTTTGCCATGAGCAAGAAAGACAAAAATAAAAATACTAGTAGCGACGAACTGGATCAGATCTTGGATCAAGACGTTGCTTTAGATCAGCAAGAAGAAACTCCACAAGAAACTGACTTGGAAAAAGCCCAACGTGAGTTGCAAGAGGAGAAAGATAAATTTCTAAGACTTTTTGCAGAATTTGAGAACTTTAAAAAGCGCACCAGCAGAGAGCGTGTGGAGTTGTTTAAAACCGCAGGAGAAGAGGTAATTCAATCCCTGCTTCCTGTTTTGGACGATTTTGATCGTGCATTAAAAGAGATCGATCGTGCCGGTGATGACGGCCTGTTTGAAGGCGTTACCCTGATCCACAACAAACTCAAAGAAACTTTGAAAAGTAAAGGATTACAGCCCATAGAGATCGCAGCAGGCACGACATTTGATGCCGATCTGCACGAGGCTGTGACGCAAATTCCTGCGCCGTCGGATGACTTAAAAGGAAAGATCATTGATGTGATTGAGAAAGGTTACACCCTAGGCGATAAGATCATCAGATACCCAAAAGTGGTGATCGGACAACAATAAGACAAGACAGTGAAAGAAGATTTTTACGAAATACTCGGCGTTGATAAAGGCGCTTCTGCAGCGGAAATCAAAAAGGCCTATCGCAAAAAGGCCATTGAGTTCCACCCAGACAAGAACCCTGGCGATGAGAAGGCAGAAGAGATGTTCAAAAAGGCTGCAGAAGCCTATGAGATCTTAAGCGATCCTCAAAAACGTCAGCAATACGATCAGTTTGGACACCAAGCTTTCCAAGGCGGCGGTTTTGGCGGCGGCGGCGGAATGAACATGGATGACATTTTCAGTCAATTCGGAGACATTTTTGGCGGTGCCTTTGGCGGCGGCGGATTTGGAGGATTTGGCGGATTCGGTGGTGGCCAACGTAGACGCAAAGGGAGTGACCTTCGTATTCGCGTGAGTTTGACCTTAGAGGAGATCGCTGCTGGCGTGGAGAAAAAGATCAAGGTGAAGCGCAAGAAAATGGCGCAAGGAACTACTTTCACTACCTGTAGCACGTGTAACGGTACCGGACAAGTCACTCGAATCCAAAATACCATTTTAGGACGTATGCAAACAGCTACTACCTGTCCTACATGTGGAGGAGTTGGGCAGATCGTAGATAAAAAGCCGGCCAATGCAGATGCACAAGGTATGATCGCTACAGAAGAAACTGTATCGATCAAAATTCCAGCCGGAGTAGAAGACGGTATGCAGCTCAAAGTTAGCGGTAAAGGAAACGACGCTCCTGGCAACGGTATTCCTGGAGATCTTTTGGTTGCCATTACCGAGAAGCCACACGAGCTTTTACAGCGAGAAGGCGACAATCTGCATTACGATTTATACATCAGTTTCTCAGAGGCAGCCTTGGGTACTTCCAAAGAGATTGAAACCGTGAGCGGAAAGGTGAGAATCAAGATCGAATCCGGAGTGCAGAGCGGAAAGATCCTTCGTCTGAGAAGCAAGGGAATTCCAAACTTGAACGGCTACGGTAAAGGAGATCTGTTGGTTCATGTAAACGTATGGACTCCACGCACACTTTCTAAGGAGCAAAAGGAGTTCTTTGAGCGCATGAGTGCCGATGAACACTTCCAACCAAAACCAGAAAAAGAAGACAAATCCTTTTTTGAGAAAGTGAAGGATATGTTCTCCTAATGAAAGACAGTTATTAAAAATATTTTTTTATATTTGACTATTACTAGATTCCTTTCTAGTGATAATTTTTCTTTTTCATAGCAATTTTTTTCCCATCCTTGATCACAGTCAAGGGTGGGTTTTATTTTTTAGGACAGTTTAGATTGTAACAAATAACCGTCGGATTGTACTAACTTTGTGTTCTATGTAGTGATGTGCCTGCATGAACATAACCAAAAAACTTCAACGTATCTTATGAATGATTTGCTAGTTGCAGACAGTGTATCCAAGAAATTTGGTGAATATACTGCCCTCAACCAAGTCTCCATTAGTGTCCCAAAGGGAAGCGTCTTTGGACTGCTTGGGCCTAACGGAGCTGGGAAAACTACTTTTATCCGTATCATCAATCAGATCACCATGCCAGATACCGGTAGCGTTACGCTAGACGGTGAACCGCTGCGTGCCGATCACATCAAAGACATCGGTTATTTGCCAGAAGAGCGCGGTTTGTACAAGTCTATGAAAGTAGGTGAACAAGCCTTGTATTTGGCCCAGTTAAAGGGACTGGATAAGGCCGAGGCCAAAAAGCGCCTGCGCATGTGGTTTGAGCGCCTAGAAATTGGAGATTGGTGGAACAAAAAGATCCAAGAACTCTCCAAAGGGATGGCTCAGAAAATTCAGTTTGTGGTTACCGTACTGCACGAACCTAAACTGTTGATCTTTGACGAACCTTTTAGCGGATTTGACCCGATCAACGCTACTCTTATTAAAGATGAAATCCTTCGTCTACGCGACAATGGAGCCACGATCATCTTTTCTACGCACCGCATGGAGTCGGTGGAAGAAATGTGTGATCATATCGCTTTGATTCACGAATCCAATAAGATTCTGGACGGTAAACTCATCGACATCAAAAGACAAAACAAGACCAATACCTTTGAGATTGGCTTGATGACGCCAAATGAGGAGGCTGTTTTAAAAGAACTTCAAGGAAAGTTCGAGGTGTCTCCGGCTCAATTCAAGAGCATCAATGATGAGCTGATGTGTAATATCAAGTTAGGTGCCGATGGTTCGGCCAATGATCTGATCCAGTACCTAAGCGGGAAAGGACAACTCACGCACTTTGTAGAAGTTGTGCCTAGCGCGAACGATATCTTCATTCAAACGGTAAAAAACAGCTAAGATGAATCACCTTCCACTCATTATAAAACGCGAATATCTCAATAAGGTAAAGAACAAATCCTTTATTGTAATGACCTTTGTTAGCCCGCTGATCATGGTGGCGCTGATCTTTGTGGTAGCCTATTTGTCACAGCTCAACAACGAAAGCAGCAAGACCATTGCTGTCTTGGATGAAACGGGCTTGTTTATTGACAAATTTGAGAACACAGACAATACCAAATACGAAATCCTCACCGGGGTCAGTTTAGACTCTGCCAAAGTAAAGGTGGAGCGTGCTGAACAGTATGGTCTGCTTTATATTCCTAAAGTAAATTCTATGGATCAGATGGCAGATCAAGTAACCTTCTATTCAGCGGATTCTCCTTCACTTTTGCTTATAAGCAAGATAGAAGACCGCATTGGTAGTTTGGCTACGGATTCACGTCTGGCAGAAGCCGGGATGGATGCCGAAAAGATCCGAGACCTTCGGGTACGGGTGCGTACCAACCTAGAAACCTTTAAAGGCGAGGAGACCTCTAAAATGGGCTCCGTTGTAAAGCTGGCCTTTGGAGGTATAGCGGGATACTTATTGTTCATGTTCATCATTATTTATGGAAACATGATCATGCGCTCGGTGATTGAAGAAAAAACCAGCCGTATCATTGAAGTGATCATCTCTTCAGTGAAACCTATTCAGCTGCTGCTTGGAAAGATCTTTGGAACTTCCTTGGCTGGGATCACTCAGTTTGCCGTGTGGGTAGTTCTGCTCGGTGTGTTCCTTTCAGTAGGATCCGCCATGTTGGACATTGATCCGGCACAGGCGCAATCCGCTCAAACAGAAATGGTACAGCAAATGCAAGATAGTCCGGAGACGCAAAGCGAGATGGTTGGCTTGGTCAATGAAATCAACGCTTTGCCTTTGATGAACTTGGTGATCATGTTTATCCTGTTCTTCTTAGGAGGATATTTGATGTACGCATCGCTCTACGCGGCCATTGGTGCTGCAGTAGACAATGAAACAGATACCCAGCAGTTTATGCTGCCCATTCTCATGCCATTGATTTTGGCAGTTTATGTCGGGGTTTTCACCGTTATTGAAAATCCACATGGTACTGTTTCTCAAGTATTTTCATTCATTCCTTTAACCTCTCCAGTGGTTATGCTTATGCGTATACCGTTTGGAGTCCCAATCTGGCAACAAATACTATCAGTAGTGATTTTATTTGCTACTTTTATAGGCACAGTTTGGGTGGCCGCGAAAATCTATCGTGTCGGTATTTTGATGTACGGAAAAAAGGCCAGCTACAAGGAATTGTTTAAATGGTTAAAATACTAGCGCTTATACAAGATGAAACCCTGGCCGAAGAGGCCACGGAGATCGGTAAAAGTTTGTGGGCCTCTATTCGAGATTTTCTCAATAGAGGCTTTCATTTTGGTGAAGGTGATAAACAGATTCACCTCACTATAGGGCTTATCCTAACTTTGGTAGTGGCCATTATGATCTCAGGTTTTATGTTAAACCTGATCCGCAAGTGGGTAACCCGCCGCATGGAAGAAGAAAATCGCTTGAAGTTTGTGAGCATTTTCAAATTCCTGAAGTATTTGATCTATATGCTGGTGATCCTGCTCACCATGAACGCTGCAGGAATCAATGTCACCGTCTTATTGACCGCTTCAGCCGCACTTTTTGTGGGTCTTGGGCTGGCGCTTCAAGAACTCTTTCAAGATGTTATTGGCGGGATTTTCATCATCGTAGATAAATCCCTTTTGGTAGGCGACATCATTGAGATCAACGGTAAGGTGGGAAAGGTCATAGAAATCAGACTCCGAACCACGCGTTGCATTACCAGAGATGATAAAGTCATTATCATTCCCAACCATAAGTTCATCAGCGATACCGTCTTTAACTATACCCAGAATCACAAAATGACGCGGGAGAGCGTAACCGTGGGAGTGGCTTATGGCAGCGATACCCGTTTGGTAGAAAAGCTCTTGTTGGAATGCGTTCAATCTGAGCCGGGAATCCTCAAACGTCCGGAACCTCGAGTGTTGTTTCAAGACTTTGGTGATTCTGCTTTGGTCTTTAGCGTGTTCTTTTACGTGACTGATAGTTTTAAGGATCCGTTGACCAAGAGTAATGTCCGTTTTAAGATCGACGAGGCCTTTAGAGCTAATGATATCAGCATTCCGTTTCCACAACGTGATTTGCACATCAGATCCATGGTTGCAACCAAAATTTCAGAGGAGGGCAATGCGTAAATTCTTGCTCTTGCTTTTGATACTTTCTGGCGGATGTTGTTTGGGACAATCCACCGATCTTATGCGTGTGGAATGGCTTCGGATACCGCAAGTAGACAGTGACAATTCTTTGAGTCGATTTAGAACCTTTATCAATTTTCCGATACCGCTTTCTTGGGAAGGCAGTTATCTGATCCCTGGTTTTGAATACCGACACATTACGCTAGATATTGATGATCCGGTGCCTTTTGATGCCAATGATGCCAAGACGTTTCAAATGTTCAGAGCAACCATAGCCTATACCTTTAAGTTTAAAAGTGGCTGGCGTTTTGGGGCGAGAGCTGGGTTTGAATTGGCTTCCAATTTTGAAAGTGCTGATTTTCTAGGACGTGATTTTAGATTCAGTGGTTCTGCTTACATGATTCGAGATCGATCTTCTGATGAGGTTGCAAAACCCAATCGTTGGGTTATAGGGTTGCAGTATTCCACAAACCAAGGGCGTCCTTTTCCTTTGCCGATCATTAACTATTACAGACAGTTTCACCCGCGCTGGTCGTATTCCCTCGGAACCCCAAAAACGAACATCAAGCATATGTTCAATGCCAAGAATAGCCTGCAGGCTTATGCCTCTTTAGATGGGTTCTTTTCCAATATACAGAACAATCGTGTGGTGACCAATCCGGACGGGACCACTGCAATAGCAGATAATATTTCCATGACGCAAATCCTTGCAGGTCTGGGATATGAGTACAACTTTGCCAAGAATTTCTATTTCTACCTTTATGCGGCATACACTTTGTACAATGAATTACGATTGCGTGATGAAAACCGCAACAACGTATTTAACTTGAATGAAAACAATACCGGTTACTTCAGAACCGGTGTAAAATATAAGATTTGATATGGCTCAAATATTAATCATAGAAGATGAGGCGGCAATCCGCCGAGTATTGACCAAGATACTCACAGAAGAGAGTGCCGATTATAAAGTGACCGAGGCCGAAGACGGACTTTCCGGAATTGAATTGATCAAAAAAGAAGATTACGACTTGGTATTATGTGATATTAAAATGCCAAAAATGGACGGCGTTGAGGTTTTAGAAGCGGCCAAGAAGCTCAAGCCTGAGACTCCTATTGTCATGATCTCTGGTCACGGTGATCTGGATACTGCCGTTAATACCATGCGTCTTGGAGCCTTTGATTATATCTCCAAGCCACCTGATCTGAATAGACTTTTAAATACCGTGCGTATTGCTTTAGATCGCAAAGAGTTGGTGGTTGAGAATACACGCCTTAAAAAGAAGGTGAGTAAGAATTACGAGATGATCGGGGAATCCGCTCCAATTACTCACATCAAAGAGATGATTGAAAAAGTAGCTCCAACAGAAGCTCGTGTACTTATTACAGGGCCTAACGGTACGGGTAAAGAACTTGTTGCTCATTGGTTGCACCAAAAGAGCGATCGTTCCAAGGGACCCATGATCGAGGTAAACTGTGCTGCCATTCCAAGCGAACTCATAGAAAGCGAACTTTTTGGTCACGTAAAAGGTGCTTTTACTTCTGCCAATAAAGATCGCGCCGGAAAATTTGAAGCTGCCAATGGCGGAACCATCTTTTTGGATGAGGTAGGGGATATGAGTTTGTCTGCTCAGGCCAAAGTGCTGCGAGCCTTACAAGAGAATAAGATCCAGCGTGTGGGTAATGATAAAGACATCAAAGTAGATGTTCGGGTGATTGCCGCGACAAACAAGGACCTTAAAAAAGAAATTGCAGAGGGTAATTTTAGAGAAGACCTTTATCACCGTTTAGCGGTGATCTTGATCAAAGTTCCTGCCCTCAACGATCGCAGAGAAGACATTCCCTTGCTTTTGGATTATTTCACCAAGAAGATCTCCGAAGAACAAGGAACCGCACAGAAAAAGTTTCAAGACAAGGCCGTAAAGCTGCTCAAAGAGTACGATTGGACCGGAAACATTCGGGAATTGCGCAATGTAGTGGAACGATTGATTATCTTAGGAGGAGAATCTATTAGCGAGGAAGACGTGCGCTTGTTCGCCAGCAAATAATACCATCAGCATGAATATTGACAGCAGTAAATACCGCGTAGCCGGACAAACGGATCTCAAAGAACACGCAACCTATGAAGACTTTGGTCTAGACAAAGAAACCTTAGAAGATGTTTTAGAGCGTGTGCGCGCTCGTCTGGGCAAACTTCAGGATACCATGTATGCTCACGATAAGTACGCCGTGCTTATTTGTCTTCAAGGGATGGATACTGCTGGAAAAGACAGTTTAATTAGAGAGGTATTTAAAGATTTCAATTCTCGCGGGGTAGAGGTGCACAGCTTTAAGGTGCCAACAGACTTAGAATTGGATCACGATTACCTCTGGAGGCATTATATTGCCTTGCCTCGTCGTGGAATCTTTGGAATCCACAACCGTACGCATTACGAGAATGTCTTGGTGACTCGAGTGCATCCAGAATACATTCTCAACGAGCGTTTGCCTAAACTCAAAAGTGTGGATCAGATAGACGATGCATTCTGGGATAAGCGTTTTGAACAGATCAACAACTTTGAAAAGCATTTAGCAGAAAACGGGACGCTCATTTTTAAGTTCTATTTGAATCTCTCTAAGGACGAGCAAAAGCAACGCCTGCTTCGGCGTTTGAATAAAAAAGAAAAAAACTGGAAGTTCTCTTCGGGAGACCTCAAAGAACGCAAACTTTGGGATCAATATATGGAATGCTACCAAGATGCCATCAACAGAACTTCTAAGGATCACGCCCCTTGGTATGTGATCCCAGCAGATAATAAAAGAGCGGCTCGAGTGATCGTTGCGAGCATTCTTTTGGAAGCAATGGAAACTTACAACAACATCCAGGAACCGGAGTTGGATCCAGAGACTCAAGCCAAACTCAAACAGTACATCCAAGAACTCAACAACGAATAAACCTCATGAAATTTCAAGCGCGTTTACTAAGCCTTTGCCTGTTAGTTACTGCAGTATCCTTTGGGCAAACGCAGCCATCAGATTCTTTAATGTTGCGTAATATTTATGATCTGGCTTTACTCAACGGTCAGAGCTACTCGTGGTTGGAGCATCTTTCTAATGAAATAGGCGGACGTTTGTCGGGTTCTCCAGAAGCAGAGCAGGCCGTAAAATACACCGAACAAGAGCTCAAAAATCTGGGCTTGGATTCGGTTTGGCTGCAACCAGTAATGGTGCCTAAATGGGTTAGAGGGGAAAAGGAAACTGCCTATTTTGAAACCGCAGGATCTAGAACAGACCTGCAGATCTGTGCTTTGGGCGGATCTGTAGCTACCGCGGCCTCGGGACTCAAAGCTGAGGTTATTGAAGTGCAGTCTATTGAGGCCTTAAAAGAGCTGGGCGAAGATGCAATTTCAGGAAAGATCGTTTTCTATAACAGACCCATGCAGGCGGAGCTCATCAACACTTTTGCTGCCTATGGAGGCTGTGTAGATCAGCGCTACGCTGGCGCCATGGAAGCTGCCAAATACGGTGCAGTTGGTGTTATCGTCCGTTCCATGAATTTGCGTTTGGATGATTATCCGCATACAGGTTCCATGTCTTACGGTGATTTAAATCCTGACGATCGCATACCCGCTGCAGCTGTGAGCACTTTGGGCGCAGAGGCCTTGAGTGCAGCGCTTCAAAATGATGCGGATTTAACACTTACAATAAAACAAAGCTGCGAGACCTTTCCAGATGTTCAGTCGTATAACGTGATCGGTCAGATTACAGGCTCTGAAAAGCCCAACGAATTTTTTGTGGTTGGTGGACATTTAGATTCTTGGGATACCGGAGACGGCTCTCACGATGACGGAGCTGGTTGCGTACAATCCATGGAAGTGCTGCGTTTATTGCAAAAGGCCAATTACAAGCCCAAGCACAGTTTGCGCGTAGTGCTGTTTATGAATGAAGAAAACGGTTTACGCGGCGGAAGAGCTTACGCAGAAGCTGCATCCAAGAACAAGGAAACCCACGTTTTTGCGCTTGAAAGTGATGCCGGTGCATTCTCACCTCGCGGTTTTTCTTTTGATACCGATCAAGCCAATTATGAGCAAGTATTGTCTTGGAATACCTTGTTTGAACCTTATTTAGTGCACTCATTCACCCGAGGGGGAAGTGGAGCCGACATTGGCCCATTGAAAGATGATGGTATTGTACTCTGCGGATTAAGACCGGACTCTCAGCGTTACTTCGACTACCATCACGCACCCAATGACACCTTTGATGCCATTAACAAAAGGGAATTGGAACTCGGGGCAGCCGCTATGGCTTCCCTAGTATACCTGTTTGATAAGTACGGAATTAAATAAGCTTATTCGCGCCACTTGATCCAAAGGATGATGGATGGATTATTAACATCTCCGTTTCCATCGTCACGAGCGCGCATAGTAATGTTATCTCCTGCAGAGAAATCAATATTAACTTCATCATCGTTGAGCACGTTGTCATCTAAGCTTACATCGGTCACACTTTGATCAGAACCATCGTTGCGCACGCGAAGCTGAAAACGCTTTTCACCGTTTCCACCTGAAGAAATCCCGGAGATAGCGATTATCGTCCCATTTTTAGGCATAACAGCACCTGAGCTCTGGTTTGTAATTCTTCCAGAAAAGTAGAGGTTTTGATTGCTTACGCTTCCGTTTCTCACAAAAGCAACTGGAATTGTGGTCACACTTAACCAATGGCTTCTGTCTGGTTCGTAGAAATAAAGCTCGTTGTTGATCACGGCAATTTGTCCTCCGCTTAAGTTGTGCGTAGGTGCCGTAGTAGTGTTGGTCAGTTCAAGGGGAGCTATTCCGCTCGACCCTGCATCAATAGTCAGTTGGGCAGTCGGCGTAGTGGTTCCGATACCCACTTGGGCTTTGGCGTGTTGTACTCCAAAAAAGAGTACCGCAACACAAGCCAGAATTTGCGGTTTTTTCATGGTTATACTGGGGGGTATAAGTAGTTTTTAAAATCTGGATTGCAAATATGTTGGTGCGAATATAAGGAATTTCTTACTACTTGATCACTGATTCATAGATATCTATCCATTTTTGGGGGTCCATCTGCCTACACAACTCTCCAATCAGGTCATAAGGAATGACCTCTGGTTTTTTAAATCGAATACAGCTTTTACCCATGTCTAGCTTGGTCTTTACGTGCTTCGGATATTCTTCTTGAAACCATTGTAAAAGCTCAGGATTGGCATAGATTCCCATATGATATAGGGCGATAAAGTTTTTTTGTGAAGCAATGCTTATAAATGGAAGCGGGAGCTTGGGGTCGCAATGATAACCCGCGGGATATAAACTGTGTGGAACTACATAGCCCACCATGCCGTAACTCATCCCCACTTGGAAACCATCAGGCAGGTTGTCCACAATGGTTTGATGCAACTTTTTCATATAAGGTTGTCGCTCTTCAGGAATGGCTTGGAAATATTCTTCTATAGTATTGGCGTTTACTTTCATGCTGCGAGTCTTTGTTTAAAGATATTAAATTTTAATTTTGATAGACCGTTGCAGCAGGTCAATACTGCAAGCCAACCATCCCTGATGAATCTAGCGCAATACACCAAAGAATTTAAATACAATTGGACCTTAGCCGCCCCGGTGATCTTGGGCATGCTCGGGCATACTTTTGTCAGTTTTGTGGACAATATCATGGTGGGGCAGTTGGGCACTGCGGAACTTGCAGCTGTTTCGCTAGGAAATAGTTTTATGTTCATTGCCATGTCATTGGGTATTGGTTTTTCTACGGCCATAACGCCATTGGTAGCTGCCGCTGATGCTGAAGGTAATTTCACTGCTGGTAAAGCGGCCTTTAAACACGGTTTGTTCCTCTGTACTGTATTGGGTATTACGCTCTTTTTAGGGGTTTATATGTCCAAACCTATGTTGTACTTCATGGATCAACCGGAAGAGGTTGTGGTTTTGGCTGAACCTTATTTGGACCTTGTCGCTTTTTCTTTGATCCCCTTAATCATTTTTCAAGCCTTTAAGCAGTGTAGTGATGGTTTATCCATGACGCGGGCGCCTATGTATGCTACGCTTTTGGCCAATGTGATCAACATCATTTTGAACTACTTTTTGATCTTTGGAAAGTTCGGATTTCCGCAAATGGGAATTGTTGGAGCAGCCATTGGTACACTTGCCTCGCGATTGATTATGGTTGGGTATTTGTGGCTTTTGATGAAGCGCAATCTCAAATCAAGGGATTATGTGTTGAAGATCAAACTCTTTGTTTTAGAAAGCGCGATGATCAAACGTATTTTAAATCTCGGCTTTCCATCTGCCTTGCAAATGTTCTTTGAGGTAGCCATATTTACGGCTGCCATCTGGATGTCAGGAATATTAGGAAAGAACCCACAAGCAGCAAATCAAATTGCGTTGAACTTATCCTCCATGACCTTTATGGTGGCTATGGGACTCAGTGTAGCGGCAATGATACGAGTGGGGAATCAACAGGGCTTACAGCGCTATCGGGAACTGCGAAGAATTGCCAATTCTATCTTTTTGCTAGCGATCATTTTGGCTTGTGGATTTGCGATTCTGTTCTTTAGTCTTCATCAAGTTTTGCCTAAACTTTATGTTGATTTTGACGATGCTCAAAACTTCGCAGACAACTTTGAAGTGGTTCAAATTGCAGCAAGACTTTTATTGGTCGCGGCCGTATTCCAGATCTCTGACGGAGTACAAGTGGTTGTGTTAGGCGCTTTAAGAGGGATGCAAGACGTAAAGATTCCCACACTGATCACTTTTGTTGCTTATTGGGTAGTTGGCTTTCCGATCTCTTATTATTTGGGACTGCACACCGCCTATAAAAGCGCCGGGATTTGGATTGGATTACTGGCTGGGTTGACTGTGAGTGGTGTGCTTTTGTACCTGCGATTCAATCAGCTGAGCAAGCGCCTTATAGTTCAAAAAGAGCAGCAAGCGTTGGACTCTGAAGATAATTAGTATTTTTGCCCATAATTCAACCGTCATGGAACTTCCAAAATTCTTACTAGGAGACAATACCGATCATCCGGATAATATTTTTGTGATTCATACAGAATTCCCACGTTTTGTGATCGATCTGAGCAAAGATGAGATCGAATGGCTGGAAGAATTTGATCAGCACGACCAAAAAGAAGTAGAGACAGAGACTCAGAATATGATCGCTGCAGCTACGGAATTTTACGATCGTGAGATCGCCCGATACGAGCAAAATGATTGATCAATTACTCCAATATGACAGTGAACTGTTCATTTACCTGAACAGTTTGGGATCTACTACCTGGGACAATTTGTGGCTCGTGATCACCAATAAGTTCGCCTCCATTCCTATCTATGCCATACTGTTGTATTTGGTTTATAAGAACTTCGGATGGAAGTTTACCGCTGTAGTCGTTGTGACCACAGCCTTAATGATCACCTTTACTGATCAACTCACCAACTTGGCCAAAGACTTTTTTGAGCGTCCAAGGCCATGTCAAGAAGCCAGTTTAGAAGGCATCATCCGTTATGTGGCTCCGCGTTGTGGGAAGTTCAGTTTCTTTTCTGGACATGCTACCAGCACCATGGCAGGCGCTGTTTTCATTAGTCTAATCTTGCGCAGTCGTTATAAGTATTTGCCGTTTTTAATGCTGTTTTGGGCCTTTTTGGTCAGCTACAGCCGCGTTTATGTAGGCGTGCATTATCCGCTTGATATCTTTACCGGAATGATTGTAGGAGCGCTGGCAGGATTGAGTTTTTATAAGCTCGAGCGCTATTTGCAAAAGCGTTTTGCTACTTCCGCTTAGAGACTTTAAATAGCATTCGCGCTAAACGCGTCTTGTATCCGCTTTCTCCTTTGGCCTGTGGATTCATATCGTAAAATCCAGCAGGAGCGTAATTGAAGTCTTTAAAATCCTCTAGAAACTCTTCCAAGTGATCCTCGGCGACTAAAACTCCAAAGGCATCTTGCTCAGGCCAAAAGAATTCACCTTGATTTTTGATCACTGGTATAATCCCTTGGTAGTCCCAGATCAGCTCCGGAGTAAAAAAGTCGTACTCAAAAACAGGAAGCTCTTCTTGCTCTTCCAACTGATGCAATGAAGACAAAGCTTGGTATTTTGGATTGTAACTCAAGGTCTCTGCTAAAGGCAATCCGAAGCAAATAACCGCCATAACTAAGGCTACAGAAAAGACTAAAGCCTTTTGAATCTGCTTTCTGATCAAACTGCGCCAGATAAAAAAGCCAATCACCACTAAACTCAAACTGAGCAGTACAAACCAAACCCAATAACCATTGAGGTGATCTTGGAGCAGATAGTATCCTCCTAAAGGAAACAATAGACCAACCGTACCTAAAATACCAAAGTGCAGATAAGGCCCTACTTTTTCTTTCCAATCGGTCAATTCCTTGAATTTTTCAATGAGGTATTCCAAATAGAAAGAGGTGTTCCATGCCATTGGGATCAATACAGGCAGCAAATAGCGTGACTTCTTTTCTGGGATGATAGAGAGCAGTACCACGCTCAACAGCGTCCAAAGCAAACTGAATAAATATCCTTTTGGGTCACTGACACGCTTTTTTAAATAGGGATACAACAAGGCTACAAAGGCAGGCAGGGTCCACAAGCCGCTTTGGGTAAAGAAGCTCCAATAATAGTAAAACGGACGTACGTTATAACTGGTCCAATTGTTGGCCTCGCGCTCGGTTATGGCGCGAAGTGTTTCACCATCATAGGTATAGGTATACCAAAACCACCAGCCAGAACCAACTATCGCCACTACAAGCATAAGCAGCAAAGGCAGAACAAGCCCTTTGTGCCAGCGATATTTATAAACAATGCCGTAGGCGATTAGGAAAGGGAGCAAAAGCGCATACAAAGATACCGGCCCTTTACTCATCCATGAGGCAGCTAAGGCCAGCCCAGCTAGCAAGCCGTAAAACAGTAATTTTTTCGTTTGACTGAATAATTTATGAATGGCATAGATTGCTACCATCATAAAGGCGTGGGTAAAAATGTCCCATTGCCCGTTGCGTCCCGCAAAAATGATATAGAAAGAGGTGATCAGTACAAGTGCCCCCCAAAAGTGCTGTCTGCGATTGCTGAGCAGTTCGCCGTGGAGTTTAAAACCAAAGACCATCAGCAATACCGCACTGAGCACAGCAGGTAATCTCAAGGCCCAAACTTTTAAGCCGAAGACAGCACCTGAAAAAGCCGTGAGCCAAGTGGGTAGTGGTGGTTTTTGATAACGAGGCTCCCCGTTAATGGTGGTCAAAAGCCAATTGTCATCCACCAACATCTCTCGCGCAGTAATGAAATTTCGCGCTTCCATGATGTTTACGGCCAACTCTCCAAGATGTATCAGAAATAAAGGGATACAACTCAAAAGCAGTAGGGTAAGGGGTCTGTCTTTAAGCCACTGCATCTTGCTTTCTTAAAATGATGATGTTGCGCAAATAAACTAATAAACCCGCTCCGTGCCCAAAAAGTAAAACCGGATCTCTTCTAAACACGGCATAGAGCAAGATCAAGGAAGCTCCGGTCACACTGAGTACCCAAAAGCCCATAGGCAATTGCGACTCTTTTTTCTTTTCAGAATACAACCATTGATAGACAAAACGCAGTGTAAAAAGCACTTGGGAGACAATACCTAACCACAACAACCATTGCGGAATAGCTTCATTGTTTAACAAGAGGTCAATATCGTATTTCCCGTTGTTGTAAGCGTAGGCCACAATACCAATGGGGAAGGCAATTAAAAAGGTTCTAAAAGCCCAATGTGCCTTTTGCCAATGGCCTTGCAGGTGTAGGTTTCTGATGTAAATGAAATAGGTCAAAGACTGCCCCAGCATGATGGCAAAATCCTCGCGCAGGTAGCCGTATACAAATAACAAAAAGCTCGCTAAAAGGCTGATTTTCCAAAACAGCGATGGAGTCATGACCTTTTTGTTCTTCTCAGAGAGGAACCACTGCAACAGCAGTCGCGCTGAAAATAAAATCTGGGCTACAAAGCCTATGGTATAGATCAGCCAGGCGCTCATCCTTTAGAGGCAATGCGGTAGTTGATGTACTTTTTCTTCATCCACAAATAGGCAAAACAATCCATTAGCGGACCCAAAAGGCGGTTCCATAAACCGTATTTGGCCGTACCCGCAATTCTTGGAAAATGCTGAACCGGGATCTGTTTGATCCGACCTTCTTGAAGCAGGATCATTGCGGGTAAAAAGCGGTGCAAACCTTTGAACATGGGGATGCGTTTTGCGTAATCCGTTTTGATGATCTTTAACGGACAACCGGTATCATCCATGCCGTCCTTGGTAAAGGCTCTGCGAATACCGTTGGCGATCTTTGAAGACATGCGCTTTACAAATTTGTCTTTGCGATTCGCTCTTACACCAGTGACCAGTTCGTGATCATCAATATGATCAAACAAAAGATTGAAGTCTTCGGGTGCTGTTTGCAGATCAGAATCAATATATCCCACCAAAGGAGTTTCTGTATGATCAAAGCCTGCCTTAATCGCAGCACTTAGGCCTTTATTCTCTGCAAAATTGATAAAACTGAATGCCTCGTTTCTCGAGCAGATATCCTCGATCATTTGTTGCGAACTGTCCTTGGAACCATCGTTGACAAATAAAGCGCGAGTGGGCCTTTTAGCCACTTTAAAGAAGGCGGTCATTTCTGCCTCAACTCGAGCCAAATTGTCTTCTTCATTATATACAGGGATTACGACAGTAAGGGCGTAAGACATCTTTGTTAGTTTGCTACAAAAGTATTCTTTTTTAAAGAATTGAAATTGGTTTGGCAGCGGTCTGTTTATTCTTGTTATTTTTGGGTCGAATGAAAGTATTAGTAACCGGTGCTGCCGGATTTATAGGATCCCATACTGCGGAGCGTCTCCAGGCTTTAAGCCATGAGGTGGTTGCCGTAGATAATTTCTCACCATATTACGATGTGAGTCTCAAGGAGCGCAATGCTAAGGAGCTGGCTGAAAAGGGAATTGTGGTGCAATCTGTTGACTTGAGAGATGGGAATTTAGAGACTAAACTACCTACTGATATTGAGTATATCTTTCATTTTGCGGCACAGCCTGGTATCTCTCAAAAAAGTACTTTTGACGACTACCTGACCAATAATATCATTGCAACCCAACGGTTGCTCCAATACACCCAGCATTGTCCCAACTTTAAATTCTTTGTGAATATTGCGACTTCTTCCATTTATGGTTTGGTAGCAACCTATCCAGAAGCAGAAGCTCCAAAACCAGCTTCGTATTACGGAGTGACCAAATTGGCTGCGGAGCAATTGGTGTTGGCCTATGAGCGAGATGGTCTGTTGCAGGGCTGCTCCTTAAGGTTGTATTCGGTTTATGGGCCTAGAGAGCGTCCCGATAAGCTTTATACCAAATTGATCCTCTGCGGATTGGAGGGCACTTCTTTTCCTTTATTTGAAGGCAGTCAGCAACATTTGCGCAGTTTTACTTACGTAGATGATATTGTAGACGGTATCGTGGCTGTGATGGGCAGAGAAACATCTTGCAGCGGAGAAGTAATCAATCTCGGAACAGAGACGGAGAGCACCACCGCAGAAGGTATAACAACCGTGGAAGAACTTTTAGGCATGCGTATCCCTATGGATATGCGTCCGGCACGTCCCGGAGATCAATCCCGGACCAAGGCCAATATTGAAAAGGCGAAACTCTTGCTGAATTATAACCCACAAACCACGCTAAGAGCTGGTTTGGAAAAGCAAGTGGCTTGGGTTAAAAAAATTTCCGGTGGTATCTAAAGAGCGAAAATTCATCTTCATCCACAACTTTAAAACTGGGGGAACGAGTATTTCTCAGAAACTAGGTCTGTTCAACGAATTGGAGAACGATGTGCAAGACCATCGGTCCTTGTCTGAGATCCAAAGGCTCACGCAGCGCAATTACTTTTTAAAACTGGGGCTTTACAGTCTTAAACGTGGTAAACCTCGTCGGTTTGTGCATTATATGGGCCAATCAATTGCTCCGGAATTGACCGCTGCGGAGTTCAACAGCTTTTACAAATTCACTTTTGTGAGAAACACATGGGCGCAGGTATTTTCTTGGTATCGAAACATCATGCGCGACTCGCGGATGCGCACCAAATACGGAATAACAGATAGCGAACTGTCTTTTGAATGCTTTTTGGAAAATCATATGAATCATCAAAAATTCTCCCAATACAATCACATCATCGATCTGAGCGGGGAGGTAAATATGGATTTCATCGGCCGATTTGAAAACCTACAAGCTGATTTTGATATTGTCGGGAAGCGCTTGGGTATTGAAGATACTGAGCTACCCAAATTGCTGGTGAAAAATCACGACTCTTACGTGAAACACTACAGTGAATCTGCCAAGGATTTTGTCTACGAGAACTACCGAGAAGAAATAAATTATTTCGGTTTTGAATTTGGGGCCTAGGCTTTAGGATTCCCTTACTTGAGTTTATTCAGAACAGCGAAGGCGGCCTCAAAAGGGGTAGTCTTTTGCGCATCCAAAAGCGATTTTTGAGCTTTGATCTCCTTAATGATCTCTGGTCTGTTGTAGAAATCATCGAGCACGGTATTACTAATGGTCTCTTTAAACCAGTAGTGTTCCTGCTGCTGTCTGTTATGCTCAAAAGCACCACTGTCTTGAGTTTGTCTGGTAAAGCCTTGGATCAACTCATAAATAGCATCTATTCCCTTGTTCTCAATTGCGCTGCAGGTTAGCGTCTTTGGAGTCCAGCCGTTCTCTTTTTCTGGGTAAAGGTGTAAAGCCCGATTGAATTCCGCTTTAGCCAAGCGCGCGGCCTTTTCATTTTCTCCATCGGCCTTATTGATCACAATGGCATCTGCCATTTCAATGATTCCGCGTTTGATGCCTTGAAGTTCGTCTCCGGCTCCCGCCAATTTCAGCAGTAAAAAGAAATCAGTCATGGAATGAACTGCTGTCTCACTTTGCCCTACACCCACAGTTTCAATAAGGATCACATCATAACCGGCGGCTTCACACAGCACAATGGCTTCCCGAGTTTTACGAGCAACTCCGCCTAAAGAATCCCCAGAAGCTGAAGGTCTAATAAAGGCGTTGTCTGCTTTTACCAAGGATTCCATTCGTGTTTTGTCTCCCAGAATGCTTCCGTGACTAATACTGCTGGAAGGATCAACCGCCAAGACGGCAACCTTGTGACCTTGGGCGAGCAACAGTTGTCCAAACTGTTCAATAAATGTACTCTTGCCCACACCAGGAACACCAGTGATGCCTATTCGAATGCTTTTTACTGTATGTGGCAAGCAAGTCATGATCAATTTTTGCGCCTGCTCTTGATGTTTTTTGGCTTTGGACTCAATTAGGGTGATCCCTTTGGAAAGCGCTGCAGTTTGCCCGCTGAGTATACCTTGGAGCAGTTGCTCTTGGGTCTGCTTTTTAAGGCGATGTTTTTTTATGGATTGCGCCGAGGCTTGGCTCAGACTCTCCGGGCGCTCGATTCCCGGGGTCTCGCTCAAGGCAGAGTCGAGTTTTTTTTTGGCGCTCATAGGATCTAATGACTCATTTTAACAGGAACTACCACATCATCCCAAGCCAGGATCATGACCAAAGAATTTGGCCCATTTTCTGAAAAATTTATAGTGAATTGTTCCATGGCGGTGATGCTTTTGGAAATGGGAACCTCGGTGACCAAAACATCGTAGTTGGGATTTCGCGAAGCCTTGGCATTTAAAAATTTCACACCCCAACCGTACATTTTGGAGTTGAAGATGATGGTCCACTTATCTTCATTGGGAATGGTCCAAAGACTGTATTTGCCAGCAGGCAAGGTTTGACCGTTGATCCGAATGTCTTCGTCGGCCTCAAATGTTGTGGCCTCATTAGCGCCCGTGCGCCAAACCTCGCCGTAAGGTACCAAGCTGCCAAAGATCTCTCTACCTTTTTTGGCGGGGCTGCAATAGAATACATCTACATGCAGGTTGCCTTGGTTAAAAGTGATGGTCTGCTCCGGGCTGTATTTCTTGGTTTGAGACCGCATAATTGGTCCAATGACAAAATAAAACAATGCGATCAGAAGCAGTACACCGCCCAAGATTCGCATTAAAATTCCTTTGGATTTCCCCATAAATTCTCGTCTTTCTGCTCAAAAGAATAAAGGTAGTAAATTTACAGGGAAGCAATTTTATGCACCGCGATCAAACTTTTTTTAAATTTTTTGAAACGCTGAGAAAATTGTCTCGTCTTTAGACCGAATAGCAATCCAAAAAAACCATCAAGTGTCCGATCTGCTACTTATAGAGCGATGCAAGCAAAACGATAGAAAAGCCCAAATGGCGGTATACAACAAATACTGTGAGGGCATGTTGATCATCGCAAAAAGGTATATGAAAGACACGGCTTTAGCCGAGGATGCCATGCAGGAAGGTTTTATCAAGGCCTTTCAAAAATTGGCACAGTTCAAAGGGGACGTCACCTTTGGAGCCTGGCTCAAGCGAATTGTGATCAATACTTGTTTAGACGCCATCAAAGCACAGAAGGCAGTTTGGACAGGTATCAATGAAGAAGTGATGAGCGTGGTGGATGACCAGGACCATACGGTTCCCGATCACGCTACAGTTCAAGAAGTTAAGCAAGCAATTGCACAGCTTCCTGAAAAGTATCGCTTGGTCACCCAGCTCTTTTATTTAGAGGGTTATGACCACAGCGAGATCGCATCGATCATGAACATTAGTGAGGCGGCTTCCCGAACGAGTTTGTTCCGAGGAAAAAGTCAGATTAAAAAACAACTAAAGCATTTAGACCATGGCACAGGATATTAGAGATTTACTGCAGCGAGATGCCGAAAACGAACAAGCGCAACTCTCGGCTGACCATCAGGACAAGTTCGCCCGCTTGTTGGACGAGCGTCTCCCTGAGAAGAAGAAGCCGATGTTCTTGTGGCTCAAAGTAGCCGCCATAGGGATCTTGCTTTTAGGGATCGGATATATTTTAATGACCAACAGCAGTGGGGAACCCCAAGAGCAAATGGCTGTAGAAGAAACCGTTCCTGCAGATAACCAAGACAATCAAGAAACGACCAAAGGCTTAAGTGATTTCTCTCCGGAGTTTAAAAAACTGGAGGACTATTACACCAGAAGCATCACCATGGGAATTGCCTCATTAGAGGTCAACCCAGAGAATCAAGAATTGATCGACGGCTATATGAGACGCCTGTCGACCTTAGATAAAGAATACAAGAGACTGAATGCGGAATTGGTCAATGTAGGTCCTAATGACCTGACCGTGAACGCTCTGATCGATAATTTGAAATTGCGTTTGGAATTGCTACTCAAACTAAAAAACAAATTACGAGAACTTAAATCAGCAAATAATGAGAACAACAATCAAGTCTAATTGGATATTTGGGCTGCTCTTTTTGAGCACAGCCGCACTTTTTGGACAGGTTAAAGAGCAAAAGACCTTTGACACTGAAAAGGATGTTAGTATTCAGGTAAACAGTTCCTATGTGGACTTTGTTTTTGAAACCTGGAATAGAGGAAAGGTAGAAGTTACTGCGGAGTTGATCGGAGACGATCTTACTGCAGAAGAAAAGCAAGAGCTTTTAGACGCTTGGGACTTTAGCGTAAGTGGAAATGCCGACAATATTGTGATCACCAGTGGAACGAACTTCTCCATTGATTGGAATGGAGACGCACTAGAATCTTTGGAGGCCTTAGAATCTTTAGAAGCACTTAAAGAGCTAGAAAATCTAGAGATCAATTTAGAAGGATTGGGAGAAGGCCTAGAGAAATTAGGGCCTATGTTACAGGATGTTTTAGGACCAATGATGGCTAATATGTCAACCAATCCATTACCACCAGATTTCCTAGAGGGACTGGAAGGGCTTGAGTTTGATTACGACGCCTATGAAGCCGACAAGGAAGGTTATATGAAGAAGTGGGAAGCCGAATTGGAAGAGCGCTTTGGAGATGATTTTGAGATCAAAATGGAAGCTTGGGGCGAGGAGTACGCTGAAAAGTGGGAAGCCTGGGGTGAAGAATTTGGTGAGAAATGGGCCAAAGAGTTTGAAGACTGGGGCGAAGAGTTCGGTGAGAAATTTGCCGAGAACATGGAAAAATGGGCCGAAGGTTTTGGTGAAGACATGGAAAAGTGGGGAGAAGCCTTTGGAAAAGACATGGAAAAATGGGCCGAAGAATTTGAAGCCGAAATTGAAGAGCTTGAAAAGCAGAACGGCGGAAAGGTATATATCCTTAACGGAGACGATGTAGACTTTAAAGGAGCGCGTCGTGTGATCAAGATCAAGATGCCTAAAGATGCTAAACTGGACCTAAACGTACGTCACGGAGAAGTGAAGTTGGGTGCGGTAAACAACATCAAAGCCAATCTGAACTACAGCACTTTTGTAGCTAATACTGTTGATGGAGGGGAAACCTCCATCAACGTATCTTATGCGCCAATCTATGTCAAGCATTGGAAGAACGGCGCTTTGGGAGCTGACTATGTAGATACCTGTGTGATCAATCAGGCAGACAATATTACTATGGAAGCCAATTCCAGTAATGTGACCTTTGGTGTATTGAGTAAAGACGCCATGCTTAATGGGTCTTACGGAGCCTTAGTGATCAATAACTTCGGATCTGATTTTGAGTCTGTAGCTTTAAATTTGGACAATACAGATGCCAATATATTCTTGCCACAAGTGGCTTTGGATCTATTCTTTAACGGAAGAAAGTCCAGCATTGATCTGCCATCAGGCATGGAAGCGACTTCTAATGAGATGAACGGCAATTCTATGTTGAAGGGCTATCATATCAACTCAAACTCCAACAGACTCATCAATATCACAGCTGCCTATAGCAATATAAAAGTACACTAAGCCTTAATTCATTTTTATGAGCTAAGGCTTTTTACAGTTTTCTGACTATAACGGCAGTACCCAGATACTGCAGGTAATTAGAGCATTCTTCAGGTGAGGCGCGCACCGTAAAACTTCCGCTTTCTGTCACTCGTAATGTGATGTCATTTTGGCCCTTGATGGGCTTTTCGTCTTTATACCAGGTTATGTTAGTGGTGTAGGGCAACATCAAACTCAGATCTACGTATCCATCGTTTTTAATGATTATGCTGGCACCGTCGTGGGTGTAAACTCCAGAAGTTTCTACCACCAATCCCGCAAAGGTCAGTTCGTCTACCTGAACTTCCTCACTCCATATTTGTTGATGGTCGTTGTTAAAATGAACCGAGTAATAATTTCCACGCGCTAAGTTTAGGGGAATGATCAGTTGTGCTTCATTTGCGCCAGGTATGGGATGCCTGTCCTTTTCTCCATAAATGCGCTGATACCATTGGTAGTCTTCTGCTTCTGTTTCTGAGCAGGTCAAGGCTACGGGACCTCCGTCTGGACAGTAGAGCGTTCTGCCTTCTATAGTGACTTTGTTTTCTTCTTCAGACATAGTTAATTGTTTTACTAGGTAAAAGCTACAAAACCATTCCGTTGAGGTCAACGGGTGAATCTACCTGAATTTAAAACACAAAAAAACCGACAGCCACTTGAGCAGCTATCGGTTTTTGATCCGTTGCTAACCTTCGGATCAACCAACTAAAAACAAGGAATGTGAATTAGTCCTTGGTTACTAACCTTTTGGTCATAAAGAACCCGCTTAAGAGTCCTGCACCGGCCATAAAGAAAATGGTTCCAGGCATTGCGATTCCGTCGCTCATTCCCATGACATCTCGGAATAAACCTCCAAAGAAGATCCCGGCGCCAATACCCATTAATAAGAGTGCAATATTCAAGATCAAGATCTTCAAAATGTTGTGACTACCTCTTTTGTTGCTAAAGAAGATGGAGGCGTCTGCGCCTTTTTCAATTAAGGCAAGACGTTCTTTGTTTCTCGCGCTGATGTATAGATAATAAAGGCCAAATAAGACTCCGAAAATGATTGGAATTATAATTACTTCTGATCCCATAGTTGTATAGATTATGTTCGTTTTTTGTTTTGATTCAATTTAGATGATCTGATCATTTGCTATTAGGACGACCCCTTTTTCAGTTCGGTTACAAAAACTTTCAATTATTTTTTTTCGGACCTTTTTGTAACCGATTTATAATTTGAGGCGTCTTACCTTAAAATGATCAAGACCACTGACCAACACCATATCGAGCAAACCCTTGCTGGAGACCCTCAAGCTTTTGGGGAATTGGTAAGGCGCTACCAAGACTATGTCTTTACGGTGGTTAATCGAATGGTACAGCACAGGGAAGAGGCGCAAGAGATCACCCAAGACACTTTTGTTAAGGCGTACAGTTCTTTAAAAAGCTTTAGAGGCGAATCCAAGTTTTCTTCATGGTTATATACCATAGCTTATAGGAAGACCTTAGATCGGCTAAAAAAGAACAAACGCTATGTGGCTTATGAAGGTTTAGAACAGATCTCGGATGCGGATCAGGATGTGGAAACGCATGGTCTAAAACGCATGATGGCCCAAGAGCGATCCGAGGCGATCAAACAAGCCATAGCGGCTTTAGATCCGGTAAGCTCTGCCTTGATCACTTTTTATTATTACGAAGAAATGTCGGTCAAAGAGATTGAAGCCATCACCGATTTGACCGCAGACAATATTAAAGTTAAATTGCATCGTGGACGTAAACGTCTGCTGAGTTTACTGCAGCAGAGTAACTTCCCGGAAATACAACAGAGTTATGGAACCCTTTAAAGATCCAAAAGACGCATTGACCAGAAAGTATATGAACGAAGCCGGTTTAGATCCAGCTCCGGAGGATACCTATATGGCAATAATGGATCAGATCACTGCGCTGAACACGTATTCATTGGCCTATAAGCCTTTGATCAGCCGTAAAGGATGGGCGCTGATCTTCGGTGGTTTTGTACTCTTTCTCATCGGCATCTTTTGGTTACCGATAGAACGCTTCTACTTAAATAATCTGCCTGAATTGACGTCGTTTAACCTGAGTGAGTATTTAAGCGGAATCCAGATGTCATCAACCACGCTTTATGCCATTGGTTTCTTAGGGCTGTTCTTAGTACAGTTGCCCTTTCTCAAACGTCTTTTGGATTCTAAAAAAGCTTAGAAGAGTTGCTCCAGGACATAAACGCCATCGTCACCATGGCGGAATACGCCGCGAACTTCCTCCGCAGCATTACCTACAGCATCTAATGGGCCACATAAACCTGAACAATCAATTGGAATTTGCCCGTCTATAGTAAAGCCAAGAGTTGTATTTCCACGAATCCAATTATAATAGAAGGAAGAAGGGTAAATACGCGTGAGTGGTACAGTGAACGTAGTCTCTAAAGGTACTTCTTTCTTGCTGTCAACACTGATCAGTTCATAGCGCGTATTGATGAATTCCGTTCCAGGATTGCGCACCGCAATGCGATTTACAGTGAGTTCGTAAGTGAATCCAGGTTCAAAGTCGAAACCTTCAATAAAAGCAGCTTCAATGTATTGATCGGTTCCGATACGGTCTTCTTCTTGAATCAACAATACCAGATTCAATGAAGTGAGTGAGGTGGTCTTAAAGTGGTTGACAAAAAGGTTGATGGTGTCTTCGGCTTGACTGCCGTCGTCAGAGGAACAGCTAAAAGCTACAGCTGCAAGCATCATCAATCCAAAAAGCTTTGATTTCATAACGAAGGGTTTAAGTTTTACTATAAGACTGTCACTTAGTACAAGGGTTGCGTCTGACTTTAAAATTAAGCATAAAAAAACCGCCTCGAATAAAAGGCGGTTTTCATTTTTACTGCGGATGGGATTAATCCTCGGTCAGTACCCATTCTCCTTTGTCTAATAAAGGAATGGCTTGCTTGTACTTCACGGTTTTGGATTCACCGCTCATCACGTGTTTGATGGTCACCTTTTCGTTACGCCCGATCTTTGGACGCTCTCTGGTGATGGTTTCTGTTACTTGCTGTTGCTGTCCTTGTGTGTTTCCAGCAGCACGAGCTTGTGCAGCGCGCTCATCCATGTTCGGGATCTCGTCTTTTTGGGTAGTGAGTTTGTCGTTAGACTTCACTTGACGTGCCTCTTGAATGTTTTGATTCTCTTGAGGCAATTCTCCTTTATACAAGAATGAAAGTACTTCTTTGTTCACCTTATCGATCATCTCTTTAAAGAGCTCAAAGGCTTCAAACTTATAGATCAATAACGGATCTTTTTGCTCGTGTACAGCCAATTGTACGGATTGCTTCAACTCGTCCATTTTGCGCAGGTGGGTTTTCCAGCTGTCGTCAATAATGGCCAAAGTGATGTTCTTTTCAAAGTCTTGAACCAATCGTTTTCCTTCAGTCTCATAGGCCTGCTGCAAGTCTGTAGCTACATTCAAGGTCTTTACACCGTCGGTAAATGGTACCAAGATGCGCTTGTATTTATCGCCTTGGTTCTCGTAAACGTTTTTGATCACCGGGAAGGCCTGAGCCGCAGCGCGTTCCATCTTATCTTGATAGTGTGCATAAGCTGCAGTGTAAACGGTTCCGATGATATCGTTCTCATTACCCGCGTCAAATTCCTCCTCACTCACTGGAGAGCTCATCGAGAAGTAGCGGATCAATTCAAATTCAAAGTTTTTAAAGTCTTTGACCGGTTTGTTGGCTCCAACAATACTTTCCACGGTATCGTAGATCATATTGGCGATATCAACGCGTAAACGCTCTCCAAACAAGGCGTGGTAACGACGTTTATAAACTACCTCACGCTGGGCGTTCATTACATCATCGTATTCCAAAAGACGCTTACGAACTCCAAAGTTATTCTCTTCTACCTTTTTCTGAGCACGCTCAATAGACTTAGAGATCATGGAGTGTTGGATCACTTCTCCTTCCTTAAGTCCTAAACGGTCCATCATTTTAGCGATTCGCTCGCTACCAAACAGACGCATCAAATTGTCTTCCAAAGACACATAGAATTGCGAACTTCCCGGATCTCCTTGACGTCCAGCACGTCCGCGTAGCTGGCGGTCCACACGTCTGGAATCGTGACGTTCTGTACCGATGATCGCTAAACCACCGGCATCTTTGATCTGCTCAGTAAGCTTAATATCTGTACCACGACCGGCCATGTTGGTTGCAATGGTCACCTGTCCAGGTTTACCTGCTTCTGCAACAATGTCGGCTTCTTTTTTGTGGAGTTTTGCGTTCAATACGTTGTGCTCCACATTGCGGATGCCCAACATACGGCTCAAAAGTTCTGAGATCTCTACAGAAGTCGTACCGATAAGTACCGGTCTTCCAGCGGCAGAGAGTTCGGTAACTTCATCGATCACCGCGTTGTATTTCTCACGCTTAGTTTTATAAATCTTGTCTTCGCGATCGTCACGGGCAATTGGGCGGTTGGTTGGAATTTCCATCACGTCCAATTCGTAGATCTCCCAAAGTTCTCCTGCTTCTGTGATCGCCGTACCGGTCATTCCCGATAGCTTGCGATACATTCTAAAGTAGTTTTGTAGCGTAATGGTAGCAAAGGTTTGGGTAGCCGCTTCGATCTTTACGTTCTCCTTGGCTTCTATTGCTTGGTGCAGTCCGTCGCTGTATCGACGGCCATCCATGATACGCCCCGTTTGCTCATCTACGATCATCACTTTGTTGTCCATCACCACGTATTGGGTGTCCTTTTCAAAAAGTGTGTATGCTTTTAAAAGCTGATTCAAAGTGTGAATACGCTCACTCTTTACAGAGAAGTCTCTAAAGAGGTCTTCCTTGAGTTCCGCCTCTTCTTCTTTGGAAAGCTCTTGGGCCTCGATCTTGGCGATCTCGGTTCCCATTTCTGGCATCACAAAAAAGTTTGGATCGTCTTTTCCAGAAAGGAATTCAACTCCTTTGTCGGTAAGTTCGATCTGATTGTTCTTTTCTTCAATCACAAAATAAAGCTCGGCATCTACCTTAGGCATTTCGCGATTGTTATCCTGCATATAGAAGTTCTCCGTCTTCTGTAGCAACTGCTTGATCCCTTCCTCAGATAGGTATTTGATCAAAGCTTTATTCTTTGGAAGTCCTCGGTAAACGCGTAAGAGTTGTAATCCACCTTCTTTGGTGTCACCAGCGGCGATCAACTTTTTAGCCTCGGCTAAAACTCCCGTAAGCAGTTTGCGCTGTACGTTTACAATGTCTTGGATCTTTGGTTTGAGTTCGTTGAATTCATGACGATCTCCCTGTGGAACCGGTCCAGAGATGATCAACGGTGTACGGGCGTCATCGATCAAAACCGAATCCACCTCATCCACAATCGCATAATGATGCGGACGTTGTACCAGATCTCCAGGCGCATGAGACATATTATCGCGCAGATAATCAAAACCAAACTCGTTGTTGGTTCCGTAAGTGATGTCTGCATTGTAAGCCGCACGACGCTCGGCTGAGTTTGGGCGGTGGTAATCAATACAATCCACACTCAATCCGTGGAATTCAAAAATAGGAGCCATCCACGCGCTATCACGCTTGGCCAGGTAATCGTTTACAGTCACCAAGTGCACTCCGTTCCCGGCAAGTGCGTTGAGGTAAACTGGTAAGGTAGCCACAAGGGTCTTACCTTCACCCGTCTGCATTTCAGCAACCTTTCCTTGGTGCAGGGCAATACCACCCACCAACTGTACATCGTAGTGAATCATATCCCAGGTCACCTCTTTTCCCGCAGCATCCCAAGAGTTGGCCCAAACGGCCTTGTCACCGTCTAAGGTTACATAAGCTTTGGTTCCAGAAAGCTCGCGGTCAAAAGCAGAGGCAGTAACTTCTAAGCTGCTGTTCTCAGCAAAGCGCTTGGCTGTTTCTTTGATCACAGCAAAAGCCTCCGGCAGGATCTCATCCAATACCTGCGTTTCAATTTCATAAAGACTGTCTTTAAGCTGATCGATCTCTGCATAGATATCTTCCTTGCGTTGGATATCGCTTACGTCTTCAGCTTCTTTGGAAAGTGCTTCTAATTGTGCTTTGGTCTCTGCTTGGGCATCGCGCAATTGTGCTCTAAAGGCATCAGATTTGCCGCGAAGTTGATCCAAACTGAGTTGAGCCATCTCGGATTCTTTGGCTTTGATCTTGTTTACGAGCGGTTGAATTTCGCCCAGATCTTTCTTGGCTTTGTCGCCAACAAATACTTTTAATACGTTATCTAAAAGACCCATGTCTTGTGTGTTTCTTTTTTAGCGGTATAACTCAGGCTTCTTTTTATTCAGACTGAAAAATGCAAATAACTGTAAATCAAGGGAATTCATCCGTTTGGTTTTTCCCCGAACAGCAGTTCAATAGTACGCAAAAAAAAAGCCTCCTGCGAGACTTTTTTATTTATAGTGGATTAATATTCATCCTCGTTCCAAAGGTAATCTTCGTCCGTGGGATAATCCGGCCAGATCTCTTCGATAGAATCGTAAGAGTCACCTTCATCCTCAATGGCTTGAAGATTCTCAACAACTTCAAGAGGGGCTCCCGTGCGAATTGCGTAATCGATCAACTCATCTTTGGTAGCAGGCCAGGGTGCGTCGCTCAAATATGACGCTAGCTCTAAAGTCCAGTACATAGCACTTGTTGCATTTAATTTTTGCAAAAATAATTTTTTAGATCAAAAAGTCAAGTAAAATCTAAATTATTTGTCTGTGAATAAAAAGAACGTAAGAATATCAATGTAAAAGACTGATATTCAGTTGGTTAAAAACGATTAATATTTTTCCTTCGCTGAGGATGAATTTTGGAGTCGATTTAATACTTCTCCGGAATCCACTTGATTTCCTCGGCTTGCAATTCTTTGGTCAACATCCGTGCCAACACAAAAAGGTAGTCAGAAAGTCGGTTTAGGTATTGCAACACCGCCGGATCCACGGCCTCATAGTCGTTTAATTGGGCGGCTAAACGCTCGCTACGACGGCAAACACAGCGGGCTATGTGACAGAATGACACCGTTTGATGTCCTCCGGGCAAAACAAAGTGCGTCATAGGCGGCAACAGTTCATTCATACGGTCCATTTCTTGCTCTAAGGCCTCAATATCTTCGGTATTGATCTTAGGGATGTTCAAGCGTTCTTTACCACTTTTTAGAAGCGCCTTTTCAGGGTCTGTCGCTAGAATAGCTCCAACAGTAAACAGTTTGTTCTGAAGCACCTCAAGGAACTTTTTGTGATGCGTCTCTATAGCTTGATCACGGATAAGCCCAATGTGCGAATTGAGTTCATCTACGGTGCCGTAGCTTTCTATTCTTATATGGTGTTTGGGAACGCGTGTTCCTCCAAATAGGGCAGTGGTCCCTTTATCTCCGGTCTTGGTGTATATCTTCATGATCCTTTCTTTTTGCATAGTACCGATTGCGGAACGATCGGCTTTTTCTACTCCGTGTGATATTAGCGTTGCGCTGATTCCAGAAAAGAATAAGCACCAACAGCAGTAAAAGACCGCCAACTACAAAATAAGGATTTTCAAGATAGGCCTCCACGGAATTATTTGGTTCGGGTGTCTGATTCGATCATACCATCTTTAAGACGAATCACCCGATGCGCGTGGGCCGCGATATCTTCTTCGTGAGTTACCAGAATCACCGTATTACCGCTGGCGTGGATCTCATCAAAGAGATTCATGATCTCTAAAGAAGTTTTAGAATCCAGGTTTCCGGTTGGCTCATCTGCGAGAATGATAGAAGGCTTGTTGACCAAGGCGCGCCCAACAGCTACCCTTTGGCGTTGACCTCCGGAAAGTTGGTTTGGCTTGTGGTCCATACGATCGGCCAGGCCTACATCGGTCAAAACTTCCTCGGCACGTTTGGAACGCGCTCCTTTGGAAGCCCCAGCATAGATCATGGGCAAGGCCACATTTTCTAAAGCTGTTGTTCGCGGTAAGAGGTTAAAGGTTTGGAATACAAACCCGATCTCCTTGTTGCGGATGTCGGCCAGTTCGTCATCGGTTAGGTTACTAACGTCTTGTCCATTGAGTATATACGAGCCGTCGGTAGGGGTATCCAGACAGCCTAAAAGGTTCATCAAAGTAGATTTTCCGGAACCCGATGGTCCCATCAAAGCTACGTACTCGCCCTGGTTGATATCCAGATCGATTCCTTTTAAAACCTTTACGACTTCTTGTCCTAGCGGGAAATCCCTTTTAATACCGCGGATCTTAATTACTGTACTCATAAAAACACCGATGGTTTATAGTATGCAAGATACTTCATTCTACGCACATAAGACGTAGACAGGCGGGCATTGTTACAATCTTAACACAAAATGTTGTTTGGTCTGTTCTTTGCGAAAAAACACCCAACCCCAATCAAAGGAATCTATGGTCACCGTGACCATAGGGTGGGCTTTGATCTGTTCCCAAGCTTCGGTCATTTCTTTAGACCAATAAATGTCATCCAGAATGAGTAGACTATCGTTGTGGAGCTTGGGCAGTAACTGCTGAAAGGTAAATAGAGTGAAGTCTTTGGTATGGCCACCGTCCAAATAGATCAGATCCCAAACTCGATCGTCTTCATTGAGAAAGTCAGTGAATAAGGCGTTCACGGCGGTGATGTTTTTAAATCCAAACCGCTCAAATCCTTTAATGGCTTCAGCTAAGGTGTTGGGACAGCGTTCTACCGTAGTGATATTTCCTTCTGGATGCCCAATGTGCATGGCTACGGTTCCTTTACCCAAAGAGGTTCCCAGTTCCAGCATGTTTTGCGGTTTGAAGTAAGCCGTTACACTGGCCATAAGTTCTTGTGTCTTTTGTGACATCCCAGCAACTTTGGCAATCTGATCGATCCCACGCTCTTCATTTTTAAAAACACGAGACCCGGCTCCAAAATCCTCCACCTTTATTTTGAGCTTTTGCCCAATTAGATATTTGTAGTGTTTGGGTAGTAATTGTCTTAACTCCAATGGAATTCGAGTTTTAACTCCTTGGGTAATCAGCTTAAACACAAAAGGAGAGTGCACGGCATGCTCGTTTTTAGAACGCCATAAAAACTGGAGGTATTTGAAAAACTCATACATGCTATTCTTCCAACTTCATGGAAAGTTCAAACCAACGCTCGGTTTTCTGTTCCAAAGAATTGATGAGTTCTTGAAGTTTTAAGGACTCTTCATTGATCTTTTCGGCATCCCAGTCTGCCGTCGCAAATTCAGCTTCCAAGGCGTCTTTTTCTCGTTCTAATTTGGCAATATCGCGTTCTAAGGCCTTGTACTCTTTTTGTTCGTTATAGCTGAGTTTGGCCTTGGCTTTGGGATCTTTCCAGTCTGTTTTTTCTTTCTTCGGACTTTTTGCAACCGGATCGCTGCTGTCCTCATAAGCTCTAAAGTCGCTGTAGTTCCCCGGGAAATCTTCAATAAGCCCATCGCCCCTAAACACCAAAAGGTGATCCACCACCTTATCCATAAAATAGCGGTCGTGAGAAACTACGATCAAACATCCGGGATAATCCAAAAGAAAGCTCTCTAAGACGTTTAAAGTGACAATGTCCAGGTCATTGGTCGGTTCATCCAGAATCAAGAAATT
This sequence comes from Gilvibacter sp., assembly GCF_965601605.1. Taxonomy (GTDB): domain Bacteria; phylum Bacteroidota; class Bacteroidia; order Flavobacteriales; family Flavobacteriaceae; genus Gilvibacter. The sequence continues at coordinate 77,577 of NZ_CBFCWJ010000043.1, forward strand.
CGGATTGCCAATCAATACCGTACACAGATAGAGACGCTTGCGTTCTCCACCGCTGAGCTTTTCAACATAGTCGTATTGCTTTTTACGGTCGAATAAAAAACGCTCCAACAACTGTCCGGCAGAGAGTTGACGTCCTTTTTTAAGCGGAATATAATCTCCAAACTCACGAATCACATCGATCACTTTTTGTCCTGGCTTAACTTCAATTCCGGCCTGTGAATAGTACCCGAACTTGACGGTCTCTCCAATGATGATCTTTCCGCCATCTGGCTGACTCACTCCCGTGAGCATATTTAAGAAACTGGATTTTCCGCTACCGTTATTCCCGATGATCCCAACCCGCTCTCCGCGTTGAAAACGATACTCAAAATTTTGAGTGATCACCTTGTCTCCAAAGGCTTTGCTGACCTTGTGAAACTCGGCAATTTTTGTCCCCAAGCGCTCCATATTGAGTTCCAATTGCAGCTCGTGTTGCTTGCGTCTTTGGTGAGCGCGAGCTTTTATTTCGTGAAAGTCATCAATGCGTGACTTGCTCTTAGTGGTGCGCGCTTTGGGTTGTCTGCGCATCCATTCCAATTCCTTTTTGTAGAGTTGTACCGCCTTGTCAGTTTCTACCTCAAATTGCTCCATTCGGGCTTGGCGCTTGTCCAGATAATAGGCGTAGTTACCTTTATACGAAAACCATTGTCCGTTGTCTAATTCTACAATCTCATTGCAAACCCGATCTAGAAAATAACGGTCGTGCGTCACCATGAAAAGGCTCACCTTTTCTCGCGTAAAAAAGCCCTCAAGCCATTCGATCATTTGAAGATCCAAATGGTTGGTGGGTTCGTCCAAGATCAGCAGATCTGGAATGTTGATCAAGGCATGTGCTAAAGCCAAACGCTTCTTTTGCCCTCCGGAGAGATTAGAAACTTTTTGATCTAAATTGGTCAATTGAAATTTAGAGAGCACCGTTTCAATTCTGTTCTCAAAATCCCAAGCCTGAGCAGCTTCCATAGCGTCAAAGGCTTTTTGAAGCGCTTCGCTGTCTTCTGGGTTTTTTAAGGCCAAATGATAGTTGTCAATAATTTGTAGGGTGGGCGAGTCGGTGTGATAGATGGTTTCTTTTACCGTGAGATCATCTCTGAGGCTGGGCTCCTGAGGCAGATAAGCGATATTGAGCTCCTTTCTAAAGACTACCTGTCCGCTGTCAGGAGCTTCTGTTTTGGCTAAAATATTCAGGATGGCCGTTTTGCCGGTACCGTTCTTGGCTACAAAACCGATCTTCTGTCCTTGATTGATTCCAAAGGAAATGTCGTCAAACAGCACGCGTTCCCCATAGGCCTTGGCAATATGTTCTACAGATACGTAATTCAAGCGCTAAACTTTGCCCAAAAATAATCAGAAAATAAAGCATCGCTGGGATTTCTTTTTATTATTAGGTTGGTTAAGTTATATTTGCTGAAGAGGCACTACTTTTTTCAATTTTCCGTTTTGTAGAAAATGAAAATACTGCCGCTAACTAAACCAGTTAAACACTTAATGAAGTACGCCGTTTTATATGCCCTAGTGGCTGTCCTTCTTTCTTTTTCTTCGTGTATTCCCACTAAAAGAATTTCCTATCTGCAGGAAGACCTTGCAGCCAGCAATGATTCCTTGATCGCTTTGAGAAAAGTGATGCCGCCGTATCGCGTTCAGGTGAACGATATGTTGAGTATCAGAATCAAAGCCTTGGATCAAGAATTGGTTGCCATGTTCAACCCTGTGGGGGAGAGCAACTTGAATGCTACTGGAGAACAACGTTTGTACTATGATGGATTTACCGTGGATCAACACGGAAATATTCGCGTGCCGACTTTAGGCGAGGTTAACGTTTTGGGGTATACGGTGGAGGAGATTCGAGAGACCATTGAAAAGCGGTTGCTCTCAGATTATTTTAAGGAAGACGCAAACATCTTTGTTACCGTTAAGCTCGCTGGGATACGTTATGTGATCAACGGAGAGATCGGTAGACCGGGCTCGAGCGTAATCTACAGAGAGCAGGTGAGTATTATGGAAGCCATCGCCACCAATGGAGACATTCGTATCACTGGTGATCGAACCGATGTGATTATTGTACGGCAATATCCGCAGGGACAAAAAGTTCATCATATAGATCTCACCACCATTGACGCGGTGAATTCTCCGTACTATTACATTCAACCTAATGATCTGATCCTGGTCAATCCGTTACCACAGAAATCTATTGGTACGGGAACAACAGGTTTGTCCTCATTCACGACCATACTTACGGTAATTACGGGACTCACTTCTATAATTCTTTTGGCAACACGTTTGTAGTATGAGTAAAGAATTCGAGATAGAAGACGTTGAATACAACTTTGACTTTAAGGGTTTATTACTCTCCTTGTTGAAGCATTGGCCCTTGTTCTTAATTGCGTGGGGTATTGGATTTGCTGCGGCCTATTTGGTCAATCTTAGAAAGTTGCCAGTTTATACCATGAGCAATATGATCTCCATCAAGGACGATCAAAACCCTTTCTTTACCACCAATACCAGTTTGACCTTCAATTGGGGCGGAACTACAGATAAGGTCAATACAGCTTTGATTATGCTGCGATCCCGCACTCATAACGAGGCGGTGGTAGACAGTTTACAGTTTTATACGAATTACCTGCAAGACGGGAAATACCAGCGTACGGATGCTTACAAATTAGTGCCCTTTCAGTTCATAGCAGATACTTCGCGCTACCAGGTGATGAATGTACCTATCACTATAACGGTGAAGGATACAGCCACTTTTACGGTTGAGGCTCAATTTGAGCCTTTGGATTATCGTCTGTCTCATTACGGTAAAAAGAATTCGAGAAGATGGACGCCCAAAGAGTTGTCATATAAGGAAGACTTCTTTTTTGGAGACACCGTCAAGCTTCCATTTTTAAATGGAGTTTTTGAATACAAAAAGTACAGAGGTAAGCTCAATAAACCTTATTACATCAGTTTTTCACGTTACTATCAAGTGATCAATCGATACCGAAAGATCAGCGTCTTCAGTGAATCTGACGGGTCTTCCGTATTGGTCATGCGTTTGAACGGAAACAACAAAGCGCGTTTGGTAGATTATTTAAATACCTCTGCCCAAATTCTTGAGGATAATTTGTTGGACCGAAAAAATCTGTTCGCCACCAAGACCATCGATTTTATAAACGAAAGCCTGGATCAACAATCAGACTCTCTAAATTTTGTGGAGAGCGAGCTCAACACCTTTAAAGAATCCAAAGGGATCTATAACTTAAACGAGGAAGGTTCAGAAATTTCTCGAAAGCTAAGGGCCTATGATCTGGAAATTGAAAAACTAGAGCAACAGCTCAAGTATTTCAAACGCTTAGAAGATTATTTACTTACGCGGACTAATTATATCGATGTTCCTGCGCCGTCTGTCGTTGGGATAGAAGAAGGTGCAATCAGCAGTGGTGTAGCTCGAATTATCTCTTTGGCTGAAAAACGAAGCCGTTACCAGTACTCCATGCAAGAAGGCGCACCGGCCTTTCTTGAGTTAGACCGAGATATCGATGCGGTGAAGACTGTATTGCTGGAAAATATTGAGAGCAGTAAAGACCGCGTGAATCGCGATGTTGATGACATCAGAAGTAAGATCGTTCAGAATGAATCTGCGATCCGAAAATTGCCTAAAGAGCAACAGGAATTACTCAAAATTGAGCGGAAATATAACCTCACCCTAGGAACATACAATCTGTTTTTGGCGAAGCGCAGCGAAGCCAATTTGGTCAAAGCGGCGAACATCAGTGATGTCTTGATGATTGATGCAGCCAAGGACACAGGTGGAGGACAAATAGGTCCAAACACGAGTTTGAACTATGTCTTGGCGGGGATTCTCGGTTTCTTTGTGCCGTTCCTGTTTGTATTTGTCCGCTTCTTGCTGAACAATAAGATCCAGCATGGGCAAGATATAAAACGACTTTCGGCCATACCTGTTTTAGGGGTTATCGGAAAGAGCTCTGTGAGTGGAAATCTCGCAGTGTTGGAGCGCCCAAAGTCTGCAATTGCAGAAAGTTTTAGAGCGGTGCGATCCAGCTTGCAATTCATGTACAAGAAACAAGGAGTAAGTGGAGCCAAGACCGTTTTAATCACGAGTTCCATTAGTGGAGAAGGAAAGACGTTCTGCTCCATTAATATCGCTTCTGTGTTTGCACTGAGTAATAAAAAGACGATTCTTCTTGGTTTGGACTTGCGTAAGCCTAAGATCTTTGGTGATTTTGATATTCAAAACGATATTGGAGTTGTCAATTATTTGATCAAAGACGCTAGTCTGGAGGAGATCGTTCAGAATACTTCGATTCCAAACCTGCAGGTAATCACCTCAGGTCCGGTTCCTCCAAATCCATCCGAATTGCTTATGAACGAGCAGATGGATGAGCTTATGGAGCGATTAAAACAGGAGTACGATTATATAATTTTGGACTCGCCACCACTAGGCCTGGTTACCGATGCGATTCAGTTGGTCAAGTATTCCGACGCAAACATTTACGTGGTTCGTCAAAATTATACACAAAAAGGCATGCTGTCCTTTATTAATGAGAAGTATAAAAACGGAGAGGTATCCAACATCAGTTTTGTGTTGAACTACTTCAAACAGCGCCGAGGTTACGGCTACGGTTACGGCTATGGTTATGGCTATGGTTACGGCTATGGATATGGTTATGGTGCCTATGGCAATGGCTATCATGAAGGACCAGAACGCCGATCGCTATGGAAGCGAATTACCCAAATATTCAGTAGAAAAAAATAAGGCGCTTTTGCCTTTGTAATATGCAGAAACCCGAGAAAATAGGAATTGTTGGATTAGGTTATGTAGGCTTGCCTTTGGCTGTTGCTTTTGCCAGTCAGTACAAAGTGGTTGGATTTGACATAAATTCAGATCGAATTGCGAGTCTTAATCAAGGTCATGACAGCACCTTAGAAGTTGCTGATCAGCTGTTAAATTCAGCTTTAGAAGGAAATGACCAAGGGCGTCTGGTTTTGACAGATACTCCTTCAGATCTGGCCGATGTTGATTTTTATATCGTAACCGTTCCAACGCCCATTGATGAATTCAATCAGCCGGAACTAACTCCTTTGATCAAAGCCAGTGAAACCCTAGGGCCATTGCTTAAAAAAGGAGATATAGTAGTTTATGAATCGACGGTATATCCAGGAGTTACAGAAGAGGTTTGCGTACCCATATTGGAAAAGCATTCTGGTCTGAAGTTCAATCAAGATTTTTACGCAGGCTATTCTCCAGAACGCATCAATCCAGGGGATAAAAAGCACACGGTCACCAAAATTCTAAAAGTGACCTCCGGATCTACTCCAGAATCCGCGGAGCTCATTGATGCTGTTTACGCCTCAGTCATTACAGCGGGAACCCATTTGGCTCCGAGCATTAAAGTAGCCGAAGCTGCAAAGGTTATTGAAAATTCCCAAAGAGACATCAACATTGCCTTTGTCAACGAGTTGTCGAAGATCTTTAGAGTATTAGATATTGATACCCAAGCGGTATTAGAAGCAGCAGGTACTAAATGGAACTTTTTAAAGTTCACTCCAGGTTTAGTAGGTGGACATTGTATAGGTGTGGACCCTTATTATTTAGCTCAAAAGGCGATAGATTCCGGTTACAACCCCGAGATCATTTTGGCGGGAAGACGCATGAATGATAGTATGGGAGAGTATGTGGCACAAGAGGTCATCAAGCTAATGATCGCTAAAGATGCGACCATAAAGGGCGGTAAGGCCCTAGTGCTTGGAATTACTTTTAAGGAGAATTGTCCAGATACCAGAAACACACGTGTTGTAGATCTGATCGAAGCCTTGAGCGACTATCATTTACAGGTCGATATTTACGATCCTTGGGCAAAACAAGAACAAGTATCTGCGGAATATGGACTCTCTGTGATCAACAAGGCTGATGATCTAGGCACAGATTATAACTGCATTGTGTTGGCCGTTGCTCATGATGCGTTTCAAGGAATTGATCTGGACGCGCTTAAGGCGGATACTTCAGTGGTTTTTGACGTAAAATCTTTTCTACCCGAATCTCAAATTGACGGACGACTATAGCCAACACTTATGACCTATCACAACCAATCTTTAGCAGACTTAAAATTTTTGATCACTGGAGGTGCTGGCTTTATTGGCAGTAATCTGGTGCAGTACTTATTGGATCACGGTGCCGGGCAAGTGCGTGTTTTGGACAATCTATCCAACGGCTACAAAGAAAACATTACGCCCTTTTTATCGGCTCCGAATTTTGAGTTTATTGAAGGAGATATTCGCGATCTGCAGACCTGTAAAGATGCCATGGAAGGGATGGATTATGTTTCTCATCAAGCAGCTTTGGGTTCCGTACCGCGTTCTATCAATGATCCCATCACGAGTAATTCTGTAAATGTTTCCGGCTTTCTAAATATGTTGGTGGCCCAGAATGAATCGGATACTGTAAAGCGGATGGTGTACGCTGCGAGCAGTTCCACCTATGGAGACAGTAAATCATTACCTAAAGTAGAAGATCGCATTGGCAAGCCTTTATCACCTTATGCGGTGACCAAATACGTCAATGAGCTTTATGCAGATGTTTTTTATAAAACCTATGGCACTCAAACTATCGGACTGCGTTATTTTAACGTCTTTGGGCCAAAACAAAGCCCTAATGGCGCCTATGCAGCAGTGATTCCGCTGTTTATGAATGCGGTGAAGAACAACGAGCCGCCTACCGTTCATGGAGACGGAAGCCAAACACGTGATTTCACCTTTGTGCAGAATGCAGTTGAGGCCAATATTCGTGGCATGTTTGCCAGTGAAGAGGCCGTTAATGAAGTCTACAACATTGCTTTTGGACAACGCATTAGTATTCTTGAACTGTGGGAATATTTGGCCGACCTATCTGCAACTGATATCCAGCCAACCTTCGGGGAGACGCGTAGAGGAGATGTGAAGGACTCTTTAGCTGACATCGGAAAAGCGAAAAGGCTGCTCGGTTATGATCCACAGTATTCTGTAAAGCAAGGATTGGGCGTAACTTGGGAATATTTTAAAGCGCATTAAGCCTTGCTCGGGCCGGCTGATTAGGCCAAAGAGCATTTAAAACGCAACTAAGAGGATGGTATCCCACGAGCATCAGTGTATTTTCATTCATATCTCCAAATGTGCGGGCACTACCGTAGAAGAAGCTTTTGGAGTAAATACTAGTGGTGATGCTGAAATGGGCTATGGTTGGAATGAATCTTTAGGGATCCATTTACAACATGCGACTCCTGATGAGCTTTTGGCTTCTGGCTTGGTTACTCAGCAGCAATGGGACAGTTATTATAAGTTCATTGTAGTGCGCAACCCCTATTCGCGGTCTTACTCTGATTACGCTTGGGTCATGCTCAACGGTGACGTATGGGGAACATTTCAAGACTTTATCCATGCAAGAGGTGCTTTTACAGATCGATTAACCAAACGCACTGTCGATTATATGGGCGAGCATTTGCGGCCACAATCGGAATATTTTCTTTTAGCAGGAGCACCGGTTGCCTACGATCAAGTGATTCGATTGGAATCCGCTAAAGAAGGATTTGCAACGCTTTGTGAGGCTTTAAACTTGCCGAAAGGTTTCTTTAAGTCCTCGGCCAATGTGAACAAAAAGAAGTTGTCGCATTATTCCTGGTTCTATACGGCCAAACGGAAGAAACTGGTCGATCTTACTTATAAAAAAGACTTCGAGACTTTAGCCTATGGTTTTGAAGATAAAAGACCGAGTACGTTTAATTTTTTAAATGATCTGCAGTTGATCCTCAGCAAGAACGGCAAACTCCATTTTAGATTGAAGTATCCGTATTTGGCGCATCGATGGGGCAAATTTAAACGAAGAATAACGGGCTGATGCGACACGGAATTCTCATAACCGCCTTTAAGGACCTCCAGCAATTGGAGACCATCTCGTCTTGCTTTGACGATAGGTTTTCGCTGTATGTTCATATTGATAAAAAGACGACCGTCAGTCCAGAGATTCTCAAAAAGCTACAAGGGCTGGACAATTTGGTGTTTATCAGTCAGAAGTACAAAGTCAATTGGGGCGGTGTAAATCACTTGAAAGCCATATTGCTTTTGTGTGAAGAGGCTATAAAAGACCAATCTCTGAGCTACTTTCATTTAATCACAGGTCAGGATTTACCCATCAAATCTGCGGATGAATTTGTTGCCCATTTCACCATTTTAGTCGGTAAAAGCTATTTAGAAAACTTCACCATGCCTGCTGCTTGTTGGAACAACGGAGGTTGGGATCGGATCTTGTTGTATAACTTATATGATTCCCTTAATGCCAAAAAGCATATGCATTGGATTCAGAAGTTCTTGTCCATTCAAAAGCGATTGGGTTTTAAGCGAAGCTATTCTAAAGATCTTCCGCCACTTCACGGCGGATCAACTTACTGGAGTCTGCACCGATCCGCAGTAAAAGAAGTGGTTGACTATACCCTTGAAAAGCCTGCCTTGCTCAAACGGATGAAATACAGTTTTTGCAGCGAAGAGTTTTATTTTCAGACTATTTTGATGAATTCCGATCTGAAAGAAAGTTTTGATACCGACAACAAACGTTACATACTCTGGGAAGAAAAACACGGCAGTAAACCAGGAATCTTAGATATAGAAGATTGGCCTCAAATTGAGCAAAGTGATGCCTTTTTTGCCCGAAAAATGGACTGGAATCATTCCGCAAGCTTGATCGAGCGGATTGTAGAAAGCATCAAATAAGAGAGAAGACGGGAGAATAATAAGGAATCCCGCTAAAAAAGAACTATTTTGAGCCTGAAAAGCGAACAACCCAAAATTACCTACCCAGCATGAGCCAACAACGGGTAACCGTTTATACCAATCAAGGAAACACGAGCTTTCTCAAAGTACTCAAGGCCAGTATCTCTGATATTTTCAGTTCTGGATTTTTGGCCAGACAAATCGCCATTCGCGATATCAAAGCGCAATACAGACAGTCCTATTTGGGAATCCTTTGGGCCTTTATTACGCCCTTAACTACAGCTTTAGTTTGGGTGTTTTTGCAGTCCACAGGAACCGTTCAACTTACAGACACAGGAATACCTTATCCAGTCTATGCTTTTAGTGGTACTTTGATCTGGTCTATAATCACAGGAGCTATAAATGCTCCACAAATGAGTACCAGTTCTGCCAAGAGTATAATTTCTAAGATCAACTTTCCCAAGGAAGCTTTATTGCTTTCCGGGATTTATAAATTGCTCTTTAATGCGATTCCTAAGATCCTGTTATTGATCATTTTGTTATTGATCTTTGGCGTGGATTATCAACACTCCGCTTGGTTGTTTCCCTTGGTTATGTTAGGTGCTGTCTTCTTTGGGTTTACCCTCGGATTGCTTCTGACTCCAATTGGGCTTTTGTATAACGATATTTCTAAACTCATCATGACTGGCTTAAGGTTTATGATGTACTTGACACCCGTAGTATATATGGTTCCTGCTGATGGGATCATGAAAACCATTATGGAGTGGAATCCATTTAGTCCAATGATTCTTTTGGCTCGATCGGTTTTAGTGGGAACCCCTAGCGATCATTTAGGCTATTATTTTCTGGTCTTGCTTTGTTGCATCCCGATTTTACTAATTGGCTTGGTGTTTTACCGAATCTCAATTCCAATCATTGTTGAACGCAGTAGCTCATAAGTATGGAAGAGAAGGAAGTACTAGTTAAAGTTGAAGGCGCCAGCAAAAAGTTCAGTAAAGATCTAAAAACAGGTCTTAAATACGGTTTGAGCGATTTGTTTACTAATGTTTTTGGCAACAGCAAATCAGAACAACTCAGGCCTAAAGAGTTTTGGGCGGTTCAAGATGTGAGTTTTGAATTGCGTCGAGGAGAATGCTTAGGCCTTATTGGACATAATGGAGCGGGTAAATCGACCTTATTAAAAATGCTCAATGGTTTGATTCGTCCTGATATCGGGAGCATAACCATGAAAGGTAGAGTAGGAGCCTTAATTGAACTTGGCGCGGGATTTAACCCCATACTCACTGGCCGTGAAAACATCTACAACAACGGAGCTGTTTTAGGGTTTACCAAAAAAGAGATTGACAAAAAATTAGAGGCTATCATTGCTTTCGCAGAACTGGAAGAGTTTATTGATATGCCTGTTCAGCACTACAGTTCTGGGATGAAGGTACGCCTGGGCTTTGCCGTGGCGGCGCAAATGGAGCCGGATATCTTGTTGATTGATGAGGTGTTGGCCGTAGGTGACCTTGGATTTGTACTCAAATGTTTGAAAACCATAGACGTCATTATACCCAATACCGCAATTATCTTTGTGTCTCACTCCATGCCCATGGTTTCTAGAATCTGCAACAGAGTTATTTTATTAGAACGAGGCGTGGCGGAACAGGAAGTTGGTGTCTCTGCAACTATTGACAAATATTACGGCAGGTTTGAATCCAATGAGCAAAGCGAGATCTTCAATGACGGCAGCATTGCAATACGCAGCGGGGCGGTGAAGTCTGATAAAAATGAGCAGGGCAATCCCACACTAACTTGGGGAGATGATCTGTTGATTGAAGTAGAAGTCGAGCTGCTCAATATCGATTATATACCTGCGATATCCCTAATCATTTTTGATAAGGAACAAAGACCTGTGGCTTTTCTACATGATGCAGATGCTCAAAAGACAAGCTCAAGCGGAAAAACAGTGAAGATCTCAATCAAGCATGAGAAATTGCAATTGTCTAAGGGCTTGTATTCGATAAACCTGGCATTTAGTGAGGAGTTGGGTAAAGGAACCTTATTGCGTGTAAACGACTTTTTAAAGTTTCAAATAACCCATGAGTTAGACATTTGGCAACCATTTTTGTTGGATACATCCATTGACTATGAAATTTCTGAATAGAAAAAAGTCCGAGAAGATCTTCTGTATTTCCAGTCAACGCACAGGAACTACCTCTGTGGGTGATTTTTTTAAACATTTGGGTTATAATGTGGCTGATTGGCACTGTTCTTTTGGACAGTCTTGGAGCCATAAGTGGTACAATGGTGACTTTGAAGCTATTTTCAACGATCCAAAATTCAAGAATAATCAGGTTTTTGAAGACGACCCTTGGTGGCTACCCGAGTTTTACAAAGTCCTTTTTCACCGTTTCCCGAATTCAAAGTTCATTCTTTTTACCCGTCCAGCTGCTGATTGGTATCAATCCATGGAGAGTCATTCTAATGGAAAAACTCCTGGAAATACCTTGCGTCATTCAAAGGTATACCGACGAGAGTTTGAATTTTACAACACCATTGGAGATGACGATCTGAGTTTGTACAACAAAAATGTCATCGATAATCTTTTGAGTCTAGAAGGGAAAAAGGCACATTACGAAGATCTGTACACCACTAGAAATTTTGAGGTAGAGCAATTCTTTAAAGAGTTTGCACCTGACAGTTTATTTACTTGTTCGTTGTATGATTCGGAGAAATGGAGCAAGTTGGGTAAGTTCATTGGAGTGTCTGTCCCAGATAATTTTGACGTCCATTCCAATAAATCCTAAGTAAGTGAAAGGGTTATGCTGTTCAATTCTATTGATTTTGCTCTTTTTTTACCCCTTGTCTTTGCTATTTATTGGCTAGTTCCGTCGTCTAAATTACACTGGCGTAATGGGGTTATTGTCCTTGCTAGTTATATCTTTTACGCATGGTGGGATTGGCGTTTTTTGAGTCTTATTTTGGTCAGTACCCTTGTAGATTTTTCCATTGGAAACAACCTGTCACGTGTAAAACGCTCAAGCCGAAAACTCTTATTCTGGGCGAGTATTATAATCAATGTTGGGATTCTAGCACTGTTTAAGTACTACGATTTCTTCGCGAAGAGTTTTACTGAAGCCTTCCACTTTTTAGGCCTTGAAATAAGCATTGATAGTCTGAATCTCGTGCTTCCTGTTGGCATTAGCTTCTATACCTTTCAAACCATGAGTTACACCATTGATGTGTATCGAGAAAAGATCCAGCCGACAAATAATTTAGTGTCGTTTGCGGCTTTTGTTTGTTTTTTTCCACAGCTAGTCGCAGGTCCCATAGAACGCGCCGCAAATCTGCTTCCCCAATTCAATGTCGGGCATAAATTTTCTTATGCTCAAGCAAAGGATGGTCTCAGACAAATCCTATGGGGATTATTTAAAAAGGTAGTGATTGCTGATAATTGTGCCTTGGTGGTGAACAGCATCTTTGACAATTATTCCGATGCATCGGGCAGTACTTTAGTCGTAGGCGCTGTTTTATTCGCATTTCAGATCTACGGTGATTTTTCTGGCTACAGTGACATTGCTATAGGAACAGCGCGCCTCTTTGGATTCAAGCTTAAGCAAAACTTTGCTTTTCCATATTTTTCAAGGGATATCGCTGAATTTTGGAGGCGATGGCACATATCGCTCTCTACTTGGTTTCGCGATTATGTCTATATCCCGTTGGGTGGCAGCCGCGTAAAGAAATCCAGAGCTATACTCAATATCATCATAGTTTTTCTGGTGAGTGGATTCTGGCACGGTGCAAATTGGACCTTTATTGCCTGGGGACTGCTCAATGCGCTCTATTTTATACCACTTTTTATTTTAGATAAGAACCGTCAGCACCTCGATGAGGTTCAAGGCTCAAATCAACTAAGTTTTATAAAAACACTGTTACAAATACTATTTACATTTTCATTGACTTGTTTGGCATGGGTGTTCTTTAGATCAGATTCTATTGGAGATGCTATTTCCTATCTGAAAGGAATTTTTAGTTACTCGCTCTTTAGTTTTCCAGAATTTAATGCGTGGTATCTGCTCATATTGCTGCTTTTGTTTATTGTTGTAGAATGGGTTGGCCGTCATGGTCTTTATGCTATTGAACGCATAGAAAGACCTTTTTCAAGGCCTGTTCGCTGGTGTTTTTACTATGTGGTGATTATTTCGTTATATGTTTTTGGAATTAAGGATCAACAGTTTATTTATTTTCAATTCTAGGGATGAAGAGGTTCGTTAAGCGTTGTATTATTTTCACAATACCATTGGCAGTACTCTTTGTCGGTGTTGAGTTCTCTTTGCGAAATATTCCCAATGATTATAAATATAAAGCTGATTATCTTAAAACAAACTCCGCGAATATTGAGACCTTGGTGCTCGGTAATAGTCACATTTATCGCGCCGTGGATCCAACCTATTTGGGTCCAAACAGCTTTAGTCTTGCCTATGTTTCCCAAACGCTCGACCTGGATTTAGCCTTGTTTGATCATTATAAAGACGATCTTAAATCCGTCAACACCGTCATCCTTGGCATCACCTATCCAGCATTTGCTAAAAACCTTAAGACTGCTGCTGAGTCCTGGAGACTTAAGAATTATAATCTCTATTACAAGCTTCCATTCACTTACACTTTAGCTGATTATTCTGAAGTCCTTAGCAACTCGTTTGAAACCAACAAACAGCTTTGGTGGAATTACTATGGATTAGATCAGAATATGATTAAATGCAATGCACTCGGAGCAGGGCCGTTAAATGAAAATCGTAATCTTTTAAAACGAGGGCCAGCCGCTGCTAAACGTCATACGGGTGAAAATCCCGAATACAGGAGTGAATTGCTCGAAAAATTGACGGATCTATTCGAGTATTGTGCAACGCAAGATATTCAAGTGGTCCTCATTAGCCCTCCGACGCATAAAGCATATAGAGAACACCTCGATCCAAACCAAACCCGTGACTTTCTGAATTATATAGATTCTGTCCAAAAGCGTTATTCCAATGTCAAAGCATTTGTATCCTTTGATTCTGAGGATTATCAGGACAAACATTTTTTAGATGGCGACCACTTGAACGCCGCTGGAGCTCAAAAATTCACAGAACGATTGAATTCCATTTTAGAAGAAATTAATGGTATTTAGAATAGTTGTTTAAGCCCTCCCAAATCAATACCTTCGCTTTGACTATGATCAACGTTACCAAGACCTTCCTACCACCGCAATCAGAATATCAGGCCATCTTAAGTCGCGCTTGGGAGAATAACTGGATCACCAACCGTGGGGAATTGGTCAAAGAATTGGAGTCTCGACTCCATCAATATCTCGGGGTAGCGCATCTTATTTGTATGAACAATGGAACTATTCCGATGCAGATAGCCATAAGAGCCTTGGATTTAAGCGGGGAGATCATTACCACGCCTTTTAGCTATGTCGCTACTACATCGAGTATTTTTTGGGAAGGTTGTAAACCGGTTTTTGTAGATATTCATCCGGAGTATCTTACCATTGATGAGCATCTTATTGAAGCGGCAATTACTGAAAATACCTCGGCAATTTTAGCGACCCATGTTTACGGTAATCCTTGCAATGTAGAAGCCATAGCCGCTATGGCAAAAAAACACAACCTCAAAGTAATTTATGATGCTGCACATTGCTTTGGTGTAAAGTATAAAGGGGAGTCGCTCTTTAACTACGGAGATATAAGTACTTCCAGCTTTCATGCGACCAAGTTGTTTCACACCGGAGAAGGAGGTGCCTTCTTTTGCAATGACAAGGACTTATTTGAAAAGGCGGTTTACCTGCACAACTTCGGCCATAAAACCAAAGAGAGCTTTCAGGGTATTGGAATTAACGGCAAAATGAGCGAATTACAAGCAGCCATGGGTCTCGCGGTCCTGCCGTATATGAGTGAGATACTCGAAAAAAGACAGAGAATTGATGAGGTATATAGAAATAACCTCAAAGGCGTAAAGCTGTTGCAATTGCGAGAGGATACTGATTGGAACTACTCTTATTTTCCAGTTGTTTTTCCATCAGAAGAAAAATTAAAAGAAACCATCGAGCTGTTGAATGCAGCATCAGTATTTCCAAGAAGGTATTTTTATCCGAGTCTGAACACACTTCCATACATCGAATACAGTGCATGCCCTGTCACTGAGCAAATAGCAAAGTGTGTTTTATGTCTTCCTTTGTATCACGATCTTCTAGAAACAGAAGTAATGGAAATTTGCGCGATTATAAACGGTGTCCAATGAGACTTGGAATAATGCAACCCTATTTTTTACCTTACCTTGGGTACTTCGCTTTGATCCAACAGGTAGATGCCTTTATTTTATTCGATACCCCTCAATTTATACGTCACGGCTGGATTGAGCGCAATCAAATCCTCAAGCAAAACGGGGAAAAGCTTTACATAAAAGTTCCCTTGCAAAAGCACTCCAGAGAAACTGCAATAAAAGATGTTGTCATTAATGAGGAACAGAATTGGCAGCAGACTATACTAAGTCAATTAGGGCCCTATAAAAAAAGAGCTCCCTATTTTAAGATGGTTACCGAACTTTTAGAGAAGATCTTTGTCCTGGAAACGCAGAGTATTGTCGCCCTTAATAAGAGATCGTTAGAGGTCATTTGCGGCTATTTAGAGATTGATACACCCATACAGGTCTTCTCTCAAATGGAATTAGAGGTTGCTGAAGTTAATGCACCCGATGAATGGGCATTGAACATCTGTAAGGCTTTGGGCGCGAATAGCTATTACAATCCTACAGGCGGCATGGAGTTTTTTAGCAGGGAGAAATACCAAAATGAAGGCATTGAACTGAAGTTTTTAGAATTTAAAGCCAGCAATTACGAGCAGTTGGGTAATCCTTTTGTTCCGTATCTTTCGGTTTTAGATGTCATGATGTTTAATTCGCCTGCTGAGATCAATAAAATGATGGAGCAAATCAACTTGCTCGACTAATACTGATGATATTTTGAAACCAATTGGAGGATTTTTTGAATTAGAATTACCGAAAGGGGATTCCTTATATCACAATGATGCCGTGGCCCTTTCTACGGGTCGGGCTTGCTTGAATTTAATTATCAAAGAAACGCAACCTAAGAAACTCTATTTGCCTTATTACAGCTGTGAGGCACTTTTTCAACCGATACTTGAATGTAAGGTTGACTTTGAGTTTTACAAAATAAATGAACGCTTAGAACTCGACGAGGATATCGCCGTTCAGGAAGGTGAATATTTGATTTACATCAACTTTTTTGGCCTAAAAAGAAAGTATGTACAGCAGCTCAAAGCAACTTATGGAGCTCAATTGATCTTAGACAATACCCACGATTATTTTTTTCAGGAGGTTGAAGGGTATTCCTTTACATCGGCCCGAAAGTATTTTGGGGTTCCGGACGGAGCCTTTCTCTATGGCAGCAGTAGCTCAGACTTAAACCATGTGGAGCGATTTACAGAAGCTTCACTAGAACACAGCTTGCATAGATTATTGGGCAATCAGGACAGATCCTTTGCCTTGTTCCAACAGTATGAAGCTTCACTGAGCAGTGATCTATTGAGGATTTCAAAAGTTTCTGAAATGCTGCTTAAACTCGTTGATTACAAGCAAGTAATTCAGAGGCGTCAAGAGAATTTTGAGGTTTTGGAAAGAGAACTATCTGCCGTGAATACCCTAGCGTGGGAGCCAGACAGCATTTCTACTTTTTGTTATCCCTTATTACTAGAAAAGCATGTGGAGAAGGCGACGTTCCACCGCGAGAAACTCTTTATTCCAACTCTTTGGCCCGACGTATTGGAACGAGATGATATTGCGTCTTATCCGGTGGCGGAAAAATTAACTTCAGATCTATTACCACTACCTATAGATCATAGATATACCCCAGATCAAATGCGCCAGATGGCAGCCCTTATAAGAACCTTACTATGAATGAATACTGGATAAAGTATTGGAAAAAGCACGGTGAAAATGCTCAAGGAATGGACAAACATTCTCAGGTGCTGCGGACGCTGAATAAAAAACCAATCTCAGAGGAGCAATGGCAATTCACTTTAAAGGAAATTGACAGGCATTTTGAGATTCGTCCGGGTGATAAGGTTTTGGATCTGTGCTGCGGAAACGGTTTGATCAGTAAACATTTAGCCGATAAAGGCGCTTATGTTCGTGCTGTTGATGTTTCTGAAGGATTGTTAGAAGGGCTAAAAGAATATGACAGAATTGAACCAGAGATAGCCGATGTAAGAAATCTAGATTATGCCTCCGATTCTTTTGATCACGTTTTAATTTATGCGGGTATTCAGTATTTGACCTTGGCAGAGTCTTTTTTGCTTTTTGAGCAGTTGTTTCGTTGGCTAAAGCCCAATGGCACTGTGTTTATTGGTGATATCCCGGATTTAGATAAACAATTTGACTTTTATAATAACGCCGAACGCCGAGCGGTATACTTTCAAAACTTATTAAGTGGGACTGATGTCGTTGGAACTTGGTTTAAAGATGAATGGTTGCTCAACGCAGCAAAGCATTTTGAGTTTTCAAATGCGGAGATTTTATCACAAGCGGAAGGTCTATTAAATGCTAATTATCGATTCGATTTAAAACTGACAAAATGATCTCCAAAGTTATCTTAGTCGCCGGTGTAGCAAGAAGCGGAACCAGTTGGATTGGTCAAGTAATTAATAGCCACCCTAAGGTTCGCTATCAATTTCAACCGCTGTTTTCCTATGAGTTTAGAGGAAGTGTGAATGAGGATTCCAGTCCTGAGGAGTTCGGTACCTTTTTTAAAGATTTGTTTCAGGCGGACACCGAATTTTTAGGCCAAAAGGATAAAGTTGCCAAAGGGATCTATCCAGATTTCAAGAAGGATAATCCTAATATTTTGTCATTTAAAGAAAACAAGTTTCAATCTGTCATTCCTCCTTTGCTACGGAAAAGGCAAGACGTGCATTTGGTTGGAATTATAAGAAACCCTTGCGCCGTGCTGTTGTCATGGACGAAGAATAAAAGCGAATTCCCGGAAGGGTCTGATATTATGGAGGAATGGCGTTTTGCAGCCTGTAAGAACAAGGGCCCGGAAGATTACTTTGGCTATTATAAATGGAAGGAGGTTGCTAATCTCTATTTAGACTTAAAACAACAATTCCCTGAGCGGGTCAGTATTCTTAGTTATGAAGAGTTGTTGAATGCTCCTGAAGAAAAATTTAAAGGGTTGTTTGAACGCTTAGATCTTGATTATTCAGAGCAAACCGCGAAGTTCGTGACGGAATCTACCGCTGGACGCGGGGATAATTATTACTCGGTATATACCGGCGGAGTTAATAAGGATAAGTGGAAGTCTGAGTTGCCAAGTGTAATCGTTGAGGAGATTTATGAAGATCTCAAGGCAACTCGTTTGGAACAATTTCTACAATGATGTTCTATGAGTAGAGAGATCACCATATCCGTAGGAGTTGTTACCTACAATCACGAAAAATACATCGAGCAATGTCTGGAAGGTATTTTAATGCAAAAAGTAGATTTCAATTATGAGATTATTTTGGGCGAAGATGATAGTACCGACAACACAAGGGCGATTTGCCAGAAGTATGCCCAACAGTATCCGGATAAAATTCGTTTGTTCTTAAGATCTCGTGAAGATGTCATTTACATAAACGGCAACCCCACGGGGCGTTATAATTTTATTGAAAACCTCAAGCAATGCAAAGGCAAATACATGGCCTTATGTGAAGGTGACGACTATTGGACGGATCCCCTCAAACTCCAAAAACAGGTGGATTTTCTTGAAGCCAATCCAGATTATGCCATTTGCTTTCACGAAGCAAAGATCGAATGGGCGCAGCAGAAAAAGTATAATGAAATTGTCTTAAATAGCGATTTTCCGTGGAATGCAATGTCGCCAGAAAAAGACGTCTACGATATTAGTGACGTCATAAAAGGATCTTTTATGGCCACGGCTTCGGTGGTTTTCAGAAGGGAATTGTTGCCGAGCTTACCCACGTGGTTTAAAGAGGTTCAAAGTGGAGATATGGCGCTTTACGCTTTAATTACCGGTAATCTCAAGATCAAATTCTTGAATGAGATTATGTGTATTTACAGGAGGCATGAAAAAGGGGTCTCCAGAACGCACAGACACAATTCAATTCTCATCAATAGAATATTATTGCTCAAGCATATTGATAAACACTATCGTGGAGCATATCGCGGCCTGATCGTTGAGACTGCAAATAGCTACATCAGTAAACTAACCAAACTCAGTTTAAAGGAACTTATTTCGCTTTGGCAATTGAAACTGACCAGTAATATTGTGGAGTTCAAGCATATTATTAACTTGACAAAAAAGAAAATAAAAGATCGCTAGCGGATATCAAGCATAATTTATGAACACGTATTGCTCCATAATCACCTCAAACTATTTCTTCTATATCCAGGCACTCTATGATTCCTTAGAGCAGTTTGAAACTGATGCAGGTTTTCACGTTTTGGTAGTGGATGATTTTGAAACTCCTTTGGTATATAAAAGTATTGAGGTGCACACCCTCAATACTATAAAAGAGAAATACCCAGAAGACTACAAACTCATTGAAAAATACGAGGTTGACAAAGCAAGCAATCTGCGCTGGGCATTAAAACCTTTACTGCTCAAATACCTCTTTGAGGAGAAAGAATGTGACAAGGCACTTTTTTTAGATCCAGATTTATACTTCTATCAAGACCCTGGCTTTTTGTTTGATCATCTGGATCAAAAGAATGTTATACTCACGCCGCATTGGCGTTCCAGTAATCCAGAAATAGATCCAGTAAATTTTGACTTGCTGTTTGTTGGGGGAATTTACAACGCTGGATTTTTTGGGTGTAATTCCAAGGCCATTCACGTTTTAGATTGGTGGTTAAGAGCCTGCTCTTACAAGATGAGCAAGGAGGGCGGATTCTATGTAGACCAAGTATTTTTAAATCTGATGCCGATCTATTTCTCAGAGGATGTCCAGCAAATAAACCACAGAGGTTGTAATGTCTCCAATTGGAATACTGTTGAATGTGTTCGTACAGAAAAAGACGGAAAGGTTTTGATTAATAACACCTATCCCGTAGTATTTATTCACTTTACAAACGGGACAATAAAGCGAATTGCAAAAGGCGATGATACCTTGCTTCAGCCACTTTTAGCAACCTATAGAGCGAATTTAGTTGCGCATAAAGCTGACTTTAAGTTTGCTTATGAAACCCCCTGTGCCATCAGCTCCTGCGGAACCCAAAGGTTCTATATTTAAACGATTATTTCAATGATGATGGATAATCAGTTTATCGACATACCGCTTAATAAAAATACCCTCGATAGGTATTGGGTGCGAACGAGCATTTTCAAAGCCATTAAATCGGCTTGCCCCAGCTTCAAAGGAGATTTACTAGATGCTGGTTGCGGAAAGATGCCTTATCGGGAGTTTCTACGCGAGAATTCTGAAATACAGTCTTATACCGGTTTAGACATAGAGACCTCGCTGCAGTACGATTCTGAAATTAAGCCCGATCTGCTTTGGGACGGCAAAACGATGCCCATAGAAAACAACAGTTATGATACGGTTATAGCTACGGAGGTTCTTGAGCACTGTCCAGAACCTATGGAGTATCTGGCCGAGGTTTACCGTGTATTAAAGCCTGGAGGCGTGTTCTTCTTTACCGTGCCTTTTTTGTGGCCCCTACACGAAGTACCTCATGATGCTTACCGGTATACTCCGTTTACCTTAGAACGGATGTTCGACCAAACAGGCTTTTCAGAAATTGAGATCAAGTCCTTGGGTGGATACAATGCTGCACTCGGTAGTATGATTGGTCTTTGGTTAAAGCGCCATTTAAGAGATTCCTGGAAAAAGCGCATCTTAACACGCGTAGGTCTGTTTTGCATGAAATGGTTACTCAAACGCGATGTGGCGCCTACCCAATGGAAAGAAAGCACCATGAGCACCGGTTTTTATGGTATTTTAGTCAAATAGTCTCTGCATTTTATGAACATCGCCATATTCACACCCAATAAGAACCCGTATTCTGAGACCTTCATTCAGGCGCATAAGAATCATCTGGCAGGGAACATTTTTTACTATTACGGCAATACTTGGGCTGGAATCACCTTAGAGCAAGGCAATAAAAAATTCAATCAACTCACAGTAGCTCAGAAACTCAAATTGAAGCTTAGCGGTGGCTCTGTGACGCAAATGCAACAGCAAAATCTTATCGATTCTTTATTATCAAATAAAATCGATGTGGCTTTGGTAGAGTACGGGCATCACGCGCATTGGCTATTGCCGGTATTGAAGGGTGCCAATATTCCTTTTGCTGCTCATTTTCACGGGCACGATGCCACGGAGCATCACATCTTGAACAACACTCAGAATTATACGAAGATGTTTGCCGCTGCAGGTCGAGTAATTGCAGTTTCTCGTTTTATGGAGAACCATTTGCATCAATTGGGATGTCCCAGAGAGAAATTGGTCTACAACGTTTATGGTCCCAGGCCGGAGTTTGCTGATGAGGTTAGCCCGAATTTCAAGCAACAAAACTTATTAAGTGTTGGTCGTTTCACCAATAAGAAGGCGCCTTATTACACCCTTTTGGCCTTTTCAAAAATCGCCAACGACTTTCCAGAAGCAGAACTGATCTATGCCGGAGACGGAGTGCTATTTGAAGCCTGTAGAAATACTGCCGTGCAATTAGGTTTGCAATCGCGGGTACGCTTTATGGGTATAGCCACCGCAGATCAACTCAAGGAAGAACTTACTAATGCCCGCGCTTATGTGCAGCATTCAATCACCACAGATAGTGG
>NZ_CBFCWJ010000044.1:0-9277 GCF_965601605.1 Gilvibacter sp.
GGCACAGGCTCATCAGTCTTTGGTCTGTAAATGTCAGTCGCCAAACGCACTCCGTCTCTCATCGGCATCATGACCTTTTGATCTATGATGGCTATTTCTTCTAATTTTTTAAGTACATCATCATCCTGAGAAGCAGCCCATTGAGGAGTTAGTAGCAATAAGAAAAAAAGACTCGAAATAAAGGAGATGCGAGACATGCGAACTGATTTTTGGTTAGTGCATTAAAAATACAAAAAATGAACCCGCAGTTGAGACCTGAGCGCTTCTTTAATCAATTATAAAAGTGTTGCCAAGAGTAAATCGAGTGTTTCTACGGATGCATCCCGAAAAGCTATCTACTAGTTTAGCCTCATATTTCAAAGTGAAATCCCCTTCGAATTGTGCGTTTCCCCGCACTCCCCTTTTATTTCACAGTTCGTATTTCGATTGTTTATTAATTCTAATCCTAATAATTATGAGTAATCTAAGTACAGTTTTTGCAAACTCAGTTGACAATTCAGGTTCTGCTACAGACGGCGTTCAAGTAACCGCTTATGGCCAAGGACAAGTTTCTGGAGTAACTTACACCGTTCCTGCTCACGCAGATGTCGATGTGGACTTTACCCTTAACATGCAATGTGTAACACCTGAGAATGTAAATGCTTTGGATCAATTGATCCGCAGTCTATTAACCGCTTCAAAACAGCACGAGTACGATCAACTAACAAAAAAGACATCCAGCGGTGGTCGCGGCTTCTTTTTATTCTTTTCTGGAGGAGGAAGTCATTCTTCATACAGCCAAACTACCCACACCATGGATTCCTGGGGACTGACTCGCGAACAGCAGTCTAAGATCATCGACACCATGATGGATTTGGTGAACAAAACTCAGCGTTTTGAATACAAGGGTACCATTCAAAACACGCAGTACGACTATTCAGTTTCTGGAAGTATGTTTGGTATTGTGATGGATGCGACCATCCAAAAGGATGAAAAGCACACACAAGTACGTTTCTTAGCGCCTAACCTTCATTTGCAAGGAAACGATGGCAGTTCTATTCCTACGATAACCCCGCCACTTTATAAGAATTCTTAGTCGTAAGGATTTTTAGGAGTTATAAAAACCTCGTCTTTCGACGGGGTTTTTTTATTACCAAGCAAAGATCTCAATCGCCAAGCTCAGTGATCTCAAGGATCGTGCTTGCTGGCTTGATGAGATATTTATGAATTGATCATTCGCTTGAGAGTTTACAGCGGTCAAAACAAAGAGCTCTGCAGGAGAAACATCCTGCTGAATAAAACTTCCGAGCCCACTGTAGAACAGCCCAAGACGAATTCCAGGAATTACGGTTGATCTTAAGCTAAAACCTCCTCCCACTTGCCAGGCCCATGCTTGCTGATTAAAATCTTGGTTTACGATCTCCCCGGGACCCAATCGAAAGTTACCAACGGCTGCAGGCGACATAAAGTCTAAACTTAAAAAAGCATCTGGTATGCGATTCGACAAAGAATAAAAACTACTTCCAGCAGCAGCTTTAAGGTAAATGCTCAAATGGTTTTTACCAAGATTGAAAGCGATTGGGCTCCATTTAAAACTCAGCCAGAGTACATTGATATCTGTGGTGGAACCAAACGCATAGCGTCCACTATTGTTAACAGAGATCTCACCTCTGGAATCTAAGTAAGACTGTGTAATAAACGCATTCTCGCGATACTCGATCTGTTGCAAGAGATCCCATTGAACCCCAATGCTAAGTCGTTTGGAGAAATTCCAATTTGCGAAAAGGCCAATTTGAGCTTTAGACTGGTCAAATTCTTGATTTATTCCTGAAGCCTGTTCATTGACTGTAATTTCATTTTGAGTTAGATCGTTGGTATCAAATAGCAAAGCACGCCCAGATTCAAGATTTAACCAAGAATAGCCAGTGCTTATGCCTATTTCTAAACCTTTTATCCGCTGATCATAGGGCATGGAACTTTCTTGAGCAAAGCATAATTGCAATGCAAAAACAAAAGCTATACTAACAACGATCGCCCTAGAGGTCAAACCAGACATGATTCTTGATAAGCCAACAAATTAGCTATTGTCAAGAGGATTTCTATAGGTGATTATACTGGAAAGCACTCCAACTAGAGTCACCGTATGACCCTGAAAATTATTAATTTAAGCCGTTTAACGGATAAACATTAAACTCATCGATTAGTTGGATTTAAGTTTTAGAATCCGAAGAAAATTCTTACCTTTAAGTACCTCAAAGATTGACGCTTACTTAGGCTATAGTCGCCACCAATTCCTTTTAACTACTCGTGCTGATCCTTATATCGCTGCGTTTTGCAGTGGTAAAGACTGTATAACACGCTAACCTCACCGTATGAAGCGACTATTACTCAAGTTAAATTTTGTTCACAACAAAGATTGGGATCAGACGCGTGAATGGCTCAAACTCAAATTGGTAGAATATGCCCGTGCGAGTAGTTATGCGATTCATCGCTAAAATTACCCAAAAAGAAACTCCCCGCTATTCGCGGGGTTTTTTTATGTAATAGGATCAGCCGGGTCAATCACCGGAGCGGTAGTTTGATCTTTTAGTTTAATATCACTCAAAAAGTGATTGCTAAAAAGCTCCTGCATCTCAGGACTCAAGAGTGCCGCTCTTGACTTTTGCCAAGACTTAATTGATGCAGCATCGAACATATGTTCTACCAAGCCCGGATTGTCCCAGTCCGCATTCTTTCCCCAGTGGATTGCAAAGGGAATGTTGTGCTTTTTGAGTTCTTCTATCATCCGCTTGCCGTACTGATTCAAGCTCATGATTCGTCGGTTAGGCTTCCACAATACGCCGTCAATTTCAAGCATACAGGTGATTGGGAATTTGGTAAAGGCCATGGTTGCCTCCGATTGTTTGACAAAGCGCATCGCAAAAATACCAGGTATTGGACCCTCATTAACGGTTAGGTCAGTCAACACCTGAAGTGCTTTTGCAGAATCCTTATGGTCTACTCCAAAGGAACAAGCAAAGGCTGCCCCTTGATATGGCGCATCCCAGAAGATCTCTGGCAGCGTTCCGGTAACCACACGTTCAAGGTCATTCAGCGGTAAGATGGTCTTTCTGAGACGTTTAATAAGCCAAGGAATACTTTTAGGAAATTTCTCAGCGATCTTGATAAACACATAGATCAAGTCCCGATAGATCGATTCTTTAATGATTGGAAAGGGATCTGGATAGGGTGTCTGATAAGGCTTTTTATACATCACCTCGACCACGTAGTCGGTTTCCTTGGAATACGGATTGATAAATACCTTGTAATGATAGGGTCTATTGGGTTTACCATTGGAGTCTAACTCTTGCGGTATACTGAAACCACTATTGGCGAAGTCCATAGTTGTGGACAACTCCAAAGCCAATTTCTTGGGTATTTTCTGCACATATCGATTCAACAAAAAACGATCTTCTGCTTCAATGACTACTCCATGAATAAAACCAAAACTACCTAAACTCACCAAAGCCGCTTTAAAGATCTCGTCGTCTCTAACAATTCGACCAGACACTTTTTGTGCAAATGCATCATTTAGAGCGGGTTTACTTGCTGGTTCTAAGTAGATGTTATCCTGCGGATCGGGACCGGTGATAATATTGAGTCCAACTACATAATCTTGTACGGAACCAACGTCCAGACCTGAGCCATGAACGCCTGTAGAAATACAACCTGCAATGGTTTGACCGTTGCTGGCTCCAGATGTCTTTAAGGATTTGCCGTGGGCTGAGAGCACTTCAGATACTCGTTTGATCGTATTTCCGCATTGAAAGAAAAAGATATTGTCTGCGCTAAAATTGGAATTGGCATGCAGATCCGTATCAAATGTGGGTATGTGCATATTCATGAATCCATTGTAATGCATACGGTCGTGATGACTGGCAATATGATTCATGGACCAGCGGGAGCCATAAGCTCTGAAACCCTGATGCGCATTTTTTGTTTCTTGGATCAGCCGTTGAATTTCTTGAGCTGCATCCGCGTACCGCGCAAATTTATCCGGCAGGTTTCCCTCCCCTTCCAATTCGGTAATGTACAAGGTTTTTAATGGAAAAGGGCCATTGTGGTGCAAGGTGTCCCATTCCGATTTTGCATGTGCTATTGTTGAGGCCATAGTTAGTTAGTTTCGAGTTGACAGACGTATTTGATCTTGACTTTGCGTTTTCTTCCAAAGGTTATTGCACTGAGCAAAACACCTCCAAGGGTATTTCTGAATTCAATGGTGTGAATCCTTCCGGATTTACAGTCGGACGATTCTTTTATCAAATAGTTGATGTCTTGAGTTGTGGCTTTTGCTGTGATCACTGTATCTAGCTCTATAACCTGCATATCGCGATAGTAATCTGTACGGCTGCTGAGTGGATCGGGTTGCTCATCGCCGTTAATACTGACAAAACGAACAGAATAGCAGGAGTGCAATGAGAACATCAGAAGTCCTAGCAAGGCAAACCGAACAATTTTAGGGGTTGTAATTGACATGTTGAAGGGTGTTATTTTGGGTTTGGTTATGGGTCGAATTCGTTGATTTAAAAGTAGTTGTGCACAAAGAGTTGGACAAGAGGATTTATCCCCTAATTGCAGAGGGAATTCCTGTATCTTTGCTAAAACCTTGTGATTATGACCCTAGCCGTTGGTATCTGGCAAGCCGTTTTGATCGGTATTTTGATCTTTGGAATCATGTTCCTTTCTTTCCTGATCGCGGTCATTAAGAAGTATCAAAAACGAAACAACAAGAAATAAAAAACCCTCCAAGAATAGCTCTTAGAGGGTTGAATTAATTGGTTTTGTGTTCTTAGCTCAAGTAAGCGGATAGTTGTTGCGTTTGCTTTTCTTTAGAGTCAATATCTGGATAGCTTAGAACACCCCAAGTCTCTTGCATTTGAGAGATCAAGTCTTCACGATTCATTTGTTTTAAAATATTGAAAACCGCATTGTATCCTGAATCTAAAGCCCCTACAATCCAACCGTGATGCACGGAACAGCATTCTCCTGCTAGATTTAAGTGTCCGTCAAATTCAGGACTGAGTAAGGAGGGATAAAGGTTCTTGAACTGCCCTGGTTTGTATAAGGCGAAAGCACCACCCCCTGCGTGGTTGTCCCAAAACCAGGTCTTGGTTGTAATCTCAGGGTCATAGCCAGCAAAGGCTGCCAGGACGTCAACCTCTGGGTATAAGTACTGAATTCCTTTTAAACACTCATTGACACGCTCTTGATCCCCCAGAGCTCCCATGCGTTCCGCATCTTGAGCCCAACAATAGATCTGCAAGACGCCTCCTTGGGCCTCATAACCGTATGAAGGGTAAACGATCTGTCTGTTGGGTCGGTCTGAAGTGCCAACACCCAAACCGGCATCTTGACGCTCACCCAGTTTGGCCCAAAACTGATTGTGAAAGGTGATGAACGCTTTAAATGATGGCATATAATTGCACTCTCTTAAAGCTCGAGCTTTGTCAAAGCTTAAAGATTGGAAGAAATCACCGCCTAAACTGCCGTTGATATAATTACCATTTGGCAAGGTACTGATCACATAGGGGTAGTTTTTGGTATGTGTTCCTTGAGCATCGGTCAGATCGACTTGCATTCCGCCATAACCACTGTACATATTGCTGTCATAGCGAAGCGCATTTACTTTTGTGTTGTTGAATACCCGCTGTTTTGCTGCAGAAGCAGGAGCTGGTGTAGGTACGATAGGGTCTGCTTTAGGAACGGTCGATGGTGGCGCCGCATCGGCAGTAAGATTGGATGGAGAATATCCTTTCTGCCCATTTTGTCCGGGAATCATTCCGACTAATTGTTGGGCAGCGATTCCATCGGTAATTTGCACACCATCTTGCAGGTTAAGTACCGTCTTACAAGCATCTGGAAAGTGTTGCATGCCTTTGTCTACAGTAACCATATAGATGTTTTGATCTGCTTTGTCATAAGGATTTTTACTTCCTCCCCAGTCGTAAACGGCAATAACCATTTCAACAAAGGAAACAGAATACATCCCTGTACCCACGTTTAATGTTTCCAGATAGGATATTACATTGTAGGGCAAATGATCTGTTTTATCTCCCATTGCTGGTTGATAATATTCTCCTAGATCTCCCAGGGTAAAGACATTGCTCAAATAGCTCCACATGGAGTGATCGTCATGCTGCATCAGCATTTCAAATCCTTTTTTAAAGGATTCATTGATCGCCTCAATAAAGGGTTGGTTGACTTTATCCAAGATCATGTTTATAGGCAGATAAGGAGCGCTGGATCCTTGTGAGGTTGGTGTTAGCCATACCTCCGCGATATCCCCCCCATTTGCAGCATCAAAATTCAGTGGATTCAATCCAGCGTCTTTTGCCTCTATTGGCGCTTGCATATTGTTGTATCGCAATCGCTGCACTGGTGAACTGTAATAAAATTTACGCCAGTTGACCAATTGATCGTTCAAGCCATTTCTGGTCAAGACCGTGTTTAAGGCAATGGTTAGTTGTTGAACGGGCAACATATCTGCAGAGAATTGCGGAACACGCATACCTCCAACTTCACCGTATAAACAGGCCTGATCCGGATTGTTTGGATCATAGTTTTTGGAATACCACGTATCTATGCGACCTCCAACGCGATCTGAAGCCTCAAAGATCTCAAATTCGAGGCCTAAGGATTGTAGAATTAAACCCGCATACATTCCTGCAAAACCACCACCTACAATACCCACCAAAGGCGTAGTGTCATCCAATTGAAGCTTGGGTCCCTCTTTCGCTTTCTGGCGTTGCTGCTTCAGCTGTTCTAAGTAGCGATCACCGTGGTTTTTTACTACATAGTCTGAAAAGGCTCTTTTAATGGATCCTTTTGTGGTCTCTTGTTTTGATCTTTTTAGTGCTTCGGATGAAGTGCTGTCCGGTTGTGCCGGGCTTCTGAATTCTAAATAACTCATGCCTTAGGGGTTTTAGTTTGGATAAAACTACAATTGACCCTTTGGCGATAACAGGTGGTAAATACCTGTTTTATGGCTTTCCTTCCTTTTTATGTTTGCCACTATTGATGAAATAGACTCCAGTTAATAGTACCAATGCTGCCATTACTGATTGCAAGCTTATAGATTCATTTAGCACATACCAACCCAAAAGCATAGCAATGATTGGGTTTACGTAGGTAGAGGTTGCCACCTTTTCCGGAGAGACTCGTTTAAGTAAATAGTTAAATGAGGTGAAGGCTGCGATACTTCCAAACACGATTAGGATCACCATAACCCATTGTACATCGGTTTGCCAATGTTGGGGTCCAACCCAAGGCTCTCCAAAGGCCCAACTCACTATAAACAACATTAAACCTCCAAAGAACATTTGGAATCCCGTGTTGACAAAATAGTTCTTTGGCAGATCGGCATAGGTAACAAACAAACTGCCGTAGCCCCAACTCAACATACAGCTAAAAATCATCAGTACTCCAAGCAGACTATTTGGACCCATAAGTATCTCCTCTTGACTGATCAGCAAATACATCCCTACCAAGCCAAGGAATACTCCAATCATGGATTTGAACTTGATCTTCTTTCCCTGTAAGAGCCACATCAGCAATAATACTACTAAGGGCTGAGCAGCAATTTCTAAAGCCGCGAAGTTGCTATCCACGAATTTCAATGCCCAGACCACTATTCCATTTCCGTAAGTCAGAAACAAAAAGCCAACAAAAGCGGTATTTCTGACCTGTTTCCAACTGATTTTTAAGCTATGACCGAGCAGACGAGCAATACCAAAGATCAATAAGCCAGCAGTTGTAAAACGGATGCCCGCCAAATAAAAGGGTTCTAACTGTCCCACTGCGACTTTATTAAGCATATAGGTGGCTCCCCAGATCACGTAGATCGCAAAAAATGCTAGAGGTATGAGAACGCGTTCAGACTTCACAGGAGTACTTAGAATTGAGAATCAATAGTACAGCTATTAATTGAGACGGCAAGAATGTGCGCTATAGATTTATCTGAATTCGGTATAGATTGGCATTTCGCATGCTAATGCCTCAAAATATTTTGGATTCGGTCAAGCCTTGAACTTGCTGATTAAAACAAGCAATAGGTAAAGTGTTGAAAGTGATAGCCAAATCAACTGTGGTACTAGCAAAAGGTGCAGTTTGGCAGCTTCTCTTGCTAATCGACTATAATAGTAAATACTAAAGCCAAAAGTTATTAAGGTCAAAATTAAGCCCGTCTCAATGGGATAGAAATAGGGTGTGATTAAGGGATACAGCCAAATCAATGCTAATACACCAATGCCAAGATTGAACAAGGATTTGCCAAGATGTCGTCGCTGTATTATCTTTAATAGAACAAAGACGATTAGTACGCTTAAAGTCACCCAAACGCCTGTTGCATATTCAGGAATCCAGTAAAGTGATTGATACAACTGCTCGGTCATGATGGTGTGTTTCTAGCAAATTAAGGCATTTTTTAAATGCCAGAAACTGACAATGATCAAACATTAACTTTGCGTTAAACCCAAAGATTATTATACAAATCAAATTGAAAATAAAGAACTTTGAAATAAAAACAAGATGACCATATTTGTAGACATGGACGAGGTGTTGGCAGACACTTACGGCGCACATATTGATCTGTACAACGCAGAATTTAACGCCCAATTGAAGCTGGAAGACATAGCTAGTGGTGAAGTTTGGGAGAACGTCCCTTATGAGCACTTGCAAAACGTAAAAGACCACGTATGGCGCGATGGCTTCTTTAGAGAGCTACCCGTGATCAAAGACAGCCAGCAGGTCATGAAAGAACTCTCTGAAAAGCACGAGGTTTACATAGCAACAGCTGCGACTCAGTTCCCCAATTCTCTGCGTGAAAAAAGTGATTGGTTGGATGAACACTTTCCCTTCATCACTTGGGAATACCGCATACTCTGTGGTCATAAATTTATATTGGATGGTGATGTCCTGATTGATGATCGCTCGTATAACCTCAAGTACTTCAACGGCCGTGGACTTTTATTCAATTCTCCACACAACAATAAAGACACTGGCTATGAGCGCGTGGACAGCTGGCAAGAAGTAGCCCAAAAGCTTTTGAAATAGGACTTTAACAAGATTATAACGCAACCTTGTCAATTCTTGTCGACTTATTAATAGAGACAAGTTTAATTAACAACAAGCGTTATGGAAATTTTATTTAAAAATTGGGCAGCCAAGAGAGCCAGATTACTGGTGCTGCTTGAAGAGTGGGCTAAAGCAAGTAGTTATGCAATACACAGATAGCTTTACCCACCAAATATCCGACCTATGA
>NZ_CBFCWJ010000045.1:0-50008 GCF_965601605.1 Gilvibacter sp.
GAGTTGCAAACAGCAAATACGCGGACACGCCTTATGGAACTAAATTGATCAAGGAGTTCTTCTCAGAATCTATGAAGAATGATCAAGGCGAAGATGTTTCCACAAGAGAGATCAAAAAGATCTTAGAGATCACCATATCTGAAGAGGACAAAAAGAAACCCCTAACCGACGACAAACTGGCCAAAATCCTTAAAGAAAAGGGTTACCCTATCGCCAGACGTACCGTTGCCAAGTACCGAGAACAATTAGACCTGCCTGTTGCGCGTTTACGCAAAGAGATCTAATGGGTATATTCTTACGCATAGCGGCTTATTTGTTTCACCCCTTGTTCATGCCAATGCTTGGGGCCTTTGTGTATTATATGGTTACCCGACGGTTTTTTGAACCAGAAGTGATTCAAACCAAGTTGGTTGCCTTGCTGATCGTAACGGTTTGTATTCCTGTGGTATGCTTTTATTTACTGCGGAATTTAGGTTGGATCTCCTCCATGAGTTTAGAGACTGTTCGCGAGCGCAAAGCACCACTGATGATACAATGCGTGCTGCTGCTGTTGGTCTTAAAAATGGTTTATAACCCCTATGACACCCCAGAGCTTTACTTCTTCTTTGTAGGGGTCTTATTTGCGACTTTAGCCGCCTTTATATTGGCAGTCTTAGAATTTAAAGCCAGCCTGCATATGATGGGCGTGGCTGGAGTGACTTTCTTTGTCTTTGGACTCAGCGTACACTTCTCCACCAATATGCTATCAGCACTTGGACTGCTTTTCTTTATTAACGGATGGGTGGCCAGTTCCAGACTCTATACGAGATCACATACTGTTCCAGAATTGCTAGCAGGAGCTTTCTTAGGAGTAATGCCCCAACTGATCCTTCTGGGATATTGGCTATAAGAAGTAAAAGAGAATACCGAGTTTAAGCGGTCTGAAATTTAGAATATTGTCTTCCAGTTTGGCTTCCTTATCAAAGAATGCGGTAAAGTTATAGGCTGCATAAAAGTTGATGGTATTGTATCCCAGCAACATGAATACTTCCGCCTGAAAAGGATTAAAAGCCTCTACATTGTTCAGCTTAAAGCGGGTACCGTCTTGAACAAAAGTGGCTCGGTTCCAATAGGCATAACTAAAGATCACACCCGTGTGGACACGGTAGAATTTGAATTCCCTGGGAGAGCTACTCCTCCATCTAAACTCTAAGGGTACTTCAACGTGATAAACGCTAAAGCGGTTACTCTCAAAGTTGGTTTCTTCATTGAGGACTTGAAACTGCAGCTGGTTGTTATCATCCTCAGAGATTGCTAGGGTGTTTCCGTAGCGATTGAATCCCAAACCAGCTCCTAAACCTATGGATAAAGTACGCTTGGAGTTAATGGGCATGTCCCGCACAAAACCTAAACGAGCCCCGCCCGTAAACCCACGGATCTTAACATCAGGAGGTGTATCGGTAAGCAGGTTGTAGGTCACCCCAAAGTAGAATTGATCCTCTCGGTACTTTTCATCTAGAGGAACACTGTCCTTCACAGTCTCGGCATCATCTAAAGACTGTCCAAAAGACGGCGTAGAACTGATTAAAAACAGACCGAAAAACAGGATTCTGGATAACATCATTTTAAATATACCGAATAAAAAAACACCTCCAATAATCATGGAGGTGTTTTTAAAGATTAACTAAAAACCTTTAGTTCATATTCTCGAATACCTGGGCTTGATCCACGGCTTTACGCGTGGTGTAGTTGATCTTGTAAGCTTCTACTTTACGCAGTTCTTGCTTAATGTCACTAACCAATCCCATATTGGTATCGCTGTCTACCTTTAGAGCTGTTGTCAAGAAAGGAATAAGTGCTTCGTTCTTTTTAGCACGCTCAGACTCTATATAGAGTTTGATATCCTTAATGTCCGCAAACTTGTCTCCCAGCTGAATACGCGCTTCCTGTCCAAATGTAGACTGGTAACGCTCACTAGGCTTCCCGGCATAGATGTAAATGATACGGTCTTTCTTGTCAAGCTTCTCCAATTGGTTTGCCGTAGGCAAGTTGTTTTGGATCTTAAGCGTGTTCTGACGCATCACGGTAGCCACCATAAAAAAGAACAGTAGCATGAATACAATATCCGGTAACGAGGCCGTTGAAATTGCCGGTAGATCGCCTCCTTTTTTCTTTTTGAATTTACTCATAGTCTTGTTGAGTTTAGGGTTAAACGTCTACTTTTTTGGTTCGGCTTCGGAAAGTTTTTGTGGAAACAACAACTTTACTTGTTCTATTTGCTCCTTCAGCTTTTCTTTATCACCAGTAAAGTTACTTCCGTCTTTAACGTCCTTCTCCATTTGAATGAAGCTCTTGTTAAAGAGACGCTGGGCCTCACGCTCACGAAGCGCGGTGTACGCGGCTACCAACTCGTTCTGTACTGCGATATAAGCTTTGTAGCTGGTAAAACGGTCATTCTGTAAGGAAATGATCGCCTTATCAGGGTTGTCAGATGACGCTGGATCTTTCTTACCACGGCAATAGTCACAGCCTTCTTCGCCTGTTCCTCCACCGTTGTCCAAGAAGGCAATAGCAGCCTCCTTAAGGTCTTTAATTTCCATCACTTCATCTTCTACCAGAAGCAAATCGTCTTTATTAATAAGAACAGTAAAAATGTTCTTTTGCTTAATAATCGGAGGGTCTTCAACATCCTCTATAGGAGGCAATTTACGACTGATACCGCTGTCTACTTCGATCGTGGTTGTTACCAGGAAGAAGATCAATAGTAGGAAGGCGATGTCCGCCATAGACCCTGCGTTTACTTCGGGTGCAGATCTTTTTGCCATACCTTATAATTATTTAGCAATTAATTTCTTGATTCCGCTAAAGAGCATAGTACCAATGGCTACGAAAGCCAAGATATAAAAGGTTCTTAGACCAGCTCCTACCCAGCGTGCGCCGCTAGCAGAAAGCACCTCTCCGTCTTTCATTGGAGTCTCAACTCCTTCAGAAATACCGTAAGAAATGGCAACAACCAATACAAATGCTCCTATTGAAATCAGGGTCTTTTTGATGTCCCCTGCAAAGATTCCTTTAACTACGTAGAAGAGTACCAACACCAATACAATGGCGAGCACTACATAGGCTACGAACATGAAAGGATCTACTACGCTCCCTTGCACGGCAGCGTCACTCTTGATAGCCTCGTCCCCTGTGGCAATCACTCGTCCTAATAGAATTAGGCCAACGACTCCCAGAGCTAAGGCTACGTATTTTAAAATTTTATGTAAACCCATAATTTAAATTGGTGTGATTATTACTTCTTGTTTTTGTAGTCAACTAACATATCGATAAGTGTGATCGATGCATCTTCCATATTGTTAACGATGCTGTCAATCTTAGCGATGATGTAGTTGTAGAAGATCTGAAGGATAATCGCAACAATAAGACCAAATACTGTAGTCAAAAGTGCTACTTTAATACCTCCTGCTACCAATGATGGTTGCATATCTCCAGCTGCCTCGATCTTATCGAAGGCCTGAATCATACCAATTACTGTACCCATGAAACCAAGCATCGGTGCCAGTGCGATAAACAATGAAATCCAGGACACGTTCTTTTCTAGTTGTCCCATTTGAACTCCTCCGTAAGCAACTACTGCTTTCTCTGCAGCGTCGATGCTTTCGTCGGCGCGGTCAAGACCTTGATAGTATATAGATGCTACAGGTCCTTTTGTGTTACGGCATACTTCTTTAGCAGCTTCAACACCACCGCTATTCAGCGCATCTTCAACGCTCTCTGCCAACTTCTGAGTGTTGGTAGTAGAAAGGTTAAGGTAGATGATACGCTCAATGGCAATAGCCAAACCAAGGATCAAACAAAGAAGTACGATCCCCATGAAACCAGGACCTCCCTCGATGAAACGCTTTTTAAGCTCTTGGTGAAAACCGGCGCTCTCAGCTTCGTCAGCTGCTCCGGCATCTGCATCTTGAATAATGTTAGATGATACTGAGGTGATTACCTCGTGTACATTGTTGGCATTGTACGAGTTAGCTTGTGCACTAAAACTACCTGCACATACCATGGCGGCAATTGCCAAAATAGAAAATAATTTTTTCATTGCTATCGACTTAAAAGTTTGTTTTTAGTTAAGGGTTTAAAGATAAAAAAATATTCTTTCAAACAAAGAAGAATGCTATTGCAACACCCCTAAAAACGTGGATTTTTTTCAAAATTAACAGCCATTCCTTGAGAGCTTCGCAATAGCTGGTTCAAAACAGTTGAGAATTAACATTTTCAGACCTTGGCAAAGAGGCCTGAGAATGAAGCATTTGACACTAATAATAGAGAGGCCTCAGGCCAATACTAATACATGGTATTATGGTTTGCCGACGCTTTAGGTATCTGCTGAATGGAATCCCAATGTTCGCAGATTTTTCCATTCGCATCGAATCTCAAGAAATCCATGGTCACATACTCATCGTTCCCCGGCCAGACCTGATGCGTATGCAGTGCAACTAGATCACCCTCTGCGACGGCACGTACAAATTCAATGGACTTTTCCGGGTATTCCACCTGCATGCGTTCAAAAAAGGCAATGAAGCCTTCAGTGCCGTCTGCTACATCTGGATTGTGTTGAATATAAACTCCGTCCGTGTAGAGTTCTACGGCCTTGCGCGGGTTGCCTTCATAGGCCATTTTGTAAAAGGCAATGGCGTTTTGTTTGTTTTGATCGAGATTCATGAGTGCAAATTAAATTAATCCCAAGGCCCTCCGTCTTGAGTCACTGCCACAAAACTGGTTTTGCCCTCTTTCTCTGCTTCGCGTTCAAATCTAAAGAGGCCTTTCCAACCGCCTAGCCAAAATCGGCCTTGATCGTCTTCATAAAACGCAATGATGCCTTGAGAGACTAGACCGTCTTCTTCATTAAAGAGTTCAAAGTTCTTTCCATCATATCGATACACGCCTTGATGCTCTGCGGCAAACCAGAGATCACCTTGAGTGTCTTCATAAACACCTGAGGTCTCTACCCCGTCTACCGTGCCGTCTTTAGTAAAGTGTTCAAAGGTTCCATTAGCATACCTACTGATACCTCCCAACATACTGCTGATCCAGATTCCACCTTCGCTGTCCTCATAAAATCCACCGGCCTTATTGTCCTGCAGACCATCCGCAGTAGTTAAAAACCGAAATTCCTCGCCATCATATATGGTGATTCCGTGACCATCAAAAGAGAACCAGAACTGCCCCTTGCTGTCTTGGAATATATCTCCGACTCCATTATCAGAAAGCGAAGGTTCGGGATTTTCCACCTGAGGCTTGGGAACCTCAAAAGGATAGATCTTTCCGTTTTCCATATAAGAAACACCCTGATTGGTGCCAAACCACAGTCGACCGCTTTTGTCTAAATACATACCGTAAACTCCGTCATCCGCCAGACCGTCCTTGATAGTGTAATTTCTAAAAACACCTTCCTCATATTTGGTCACACCACCAGCGGTCGCGATCCAAACTACGCCTTGAGGATCAACAATAATCTTATTCACACGATCATCCCCGAGGCCGTCCTTTTCATTGAAGTACTGCAACTGGGTCCCATCGTGACGCGCCACTCCATAATGGTTGGTGCCCATCCAAAGATACCCTTTTTGGTCTACAGCTAGCGCGCGTATCCAATGCGAGACTTGCCCCGGATAGAACAGTTCCACATAATGATCTACCGGAACACCATAGGAGCTTTCATTAAAAATGTTTGATTGATAAGCGGTTGGGGTGACAGGCTTTGCCTGCTTCACCTCGGTTTCCGCAGATTCTGATTCTTGCTGTCCTTTACAAGCCCCAACGCTGAGCAAAAATCCACCCAGCACTATCAATAGAATCCTTTTATTCGCTTTTGCTGCCATACCTTTAAAGATAACCATTAAATGAAGTCGGCTTAAAATTTTAACAATCCTTAGTAACCCAAATAGGTCGCAGCCAAAGCCGGATCAAAATGGGAGCGCTTAAAAGGATGCGCCTCGGTATTGAACAAATAGGCATTGAAATCAAAACCGTCTTGGTCCACCCCAGCCAAATAGAAATACTTTAAGGTCTCGGCGTAGAAATAGGTGGCCAGATAATCTTTGGGCTCCTTGGTACGGACATCTTCCACAGCATTAAATGCTACCTCGTTTCTACAACAAGTATTCATATCTTTCCAATAAGTCTTGATCCACTCCAAATACTTGGGGTCTCTGGTGATCTGATGCAGATAATACGCAGACTCCACGATCTCTGGATTCAACTCAGAATTGGAATACTCTACCTTATCTTCTTCATACAAATAACGCGTGGGTAAAAGTTGGTATTTATTCCACAACCAATTCCAGGTTTCCATATTCCGCTCGGCATTTTCCAGATCGCCATCCAAGGCTTGAACCGCGGGATAAAATGCATCGTACAATGACATGGAACGCTTCACCACAGCTCCCGTGTTCATGTCCACACAACGGTAAAAAAGCTTGCCGTCAAACTCCTCCGCATAATGTGTGTTGATCGCTTCTCGGCTGGCCTCCCACATGGCTTTCACCTCTGGGTCCGGAAACAGCACCGTACTTTTCATGAGGTATTCGTAATAGGAATCCACGCCTGCTTGCAGATAACTCCAGGTGTTGGTCCACTCGCCAGTTTCCACGTTGATATAATCCCCGGGAAGACCAAGCTCAGAGCGTCGGTCAAAAATGGCTTTTGAAGCTCTCTTAGCCGCTTGATAATATTTAGGGTCTTTGGCGTAATAGCTCAGAATCCCAAACTCAATCAAATAGGTTGCCGCCTGTGCCACGTTGATCACATTTCCTTCGCCCTCACCTTGATTCCCGGAAACAGCGCCCGTCTTTAAATTCACCGAATGATAGGGAATCCCCGTTGGCGAATCAAAAGCAGGTAACATGCGGTTTCCAAAATCTATGGCTTTGGCCAAAACTTCCGGGTTTTGGGTATGATCGTAAATGGCCAACAAACCGCCCAGAATTCTAATATTGACCTCAAAGATCTGCACATAGACATCCTTGTCCCAATCCATGGCCAAGGCATAGGCCTCTATCTCCTGAGTTTCTGCCTCCAAGCCCATCAAAGCCAAAGTACTGTAAGCGTCTATGGGCGAAATACCCAAAGACTCCTCATACCAATTGAATCCTTTTTTAGAGAGCGGTAAAAGCACGTCATAACCCCAGGCGTACTCTTTGTAGGCAGACCAACTGCGCTGCATTTCTGCTTTGACCTCATCGGCAAAGCTGATTTCTGATTCCGGACTAACTTCTGAAGTTTCTTTAGATTCCTTACAGGATGCGGCCAGCAGTAGGGTTGCGAGCAGCAAAAGGCTTGCTCGCAAAAAGCGGTTCTTTTTCATGGAATTAAAGGTACAGTTTTCCAATGGGATGTTGGGCGCGCCCCTCCCCTTTAGGTCCGGGTCGGGCTTTCGCTACTCGCTCTGCCTCCACGGCAGGAGCTCAAACAGGGTGCTCTATCCCTCGCGCGGGGGTGATTAGAGATTTCTGTGTGGGCCTTTGTTTTTCATAAGAACGATCAATCGTTCTATGAGTGCCCCACGAAGCGGGCTACTCTCTTTAAGCACATCGTTCCCGTTTTGATCAAACACCATAACCGCACTAAAATATTCAGTGCCGGATTCCTCTCCGTCCGTAATAATATAAAACTCTTCATCGGTTCCCAATAACTTACAGCGCTCCCAAATAACTTGATTAATTAGCGGATTGTATTTGCCTTCATACCGCGAATCCCACTCGCCAAAATTATTGAAGAAAGCAGATTGAATGTCTCTAGCTGAGGCAATGGGTTCAAACTGCATTTCAGTCACATAGGTAGTATCATTATCCTCCACATAGGCGCGCTCAACGAGCGTATAACGAATGTTGTATTTGGGGGTGACTGTTTTTTGGGTTGTGGTGCAGGAAAAAGCTGCTATAGCTAACAGTATACAACAGCAGATCACCCTTAAAATTTTTAATTCAGAGTTCATAAGTATTAAAATGCGGGGAGCATTCCAATTTAGGGAAATTGTTGGAATTGTAGATTGGGATTGATTTGCTTCGCAAATCATCCCGAAGGGGAATCTTGTGCAATAACCTCAAATTGCTTCGCAATTTTATAAAATCATTGAAGCCAAAATGCTCAAGTAAACTTGGAGTCAGGATTGATTTGCTTCGCAAATCATCCCGAAGGGAGGTTATGGTGCAACAACCAAATCGCTACGCGATTTACAAAAACGTCGAAGCCCAAAATAATCAAGCGAGCTTGTTATTTTGGGCTTCTCCTATTTGTTGCAGAGAGGAAGGGATTCGAACCCTCGATACGCTTTTGGCGTATACACACTTTCCAGGCGTGCGCCTTCGACCACTCGGCCACCTCTCTAGTTCAAGCGTAGCGGATAAATCTGCTGCGCTGAAGGAGGGCAAAAATAGTAAAGAAATTCAGTATTTGCCTAATAATTAGGAGAGCAATTCGTCCATTTCTCCACAGATCGGGCTCTCAAATCTGGATTTGAGTTCCTCGCGCGGTACACAGGCTCCTAAAAGGTACATCAACTTGGCCAAAGCGGCTTCAGTAGTAATGTCTCCGCCAGAGATCACACCGGCCTGCTTCAATCCGACTGAAGTAGCGTACTGTCCCATGGCTACACTGCCTCCAGAACACTGGGTAACATTAACTACTGGTATTCCCTGGGCGATCAAAGCCTTGATTCTGTCTAATAGCCAAGGAGCTGTGGTGGCATTGCCCGCACCAAAGGTTTCCAAAATAACTCCTTGCAAACCAGCAGTGGAGGTCATCGACTCAAAAACCTCCGCAGTTAAACCCGGGAAAAGCTTGATCAAAGCAATGTTATGCTCAATCGCAGTGCATACCTGAAGCTCAGCGTTTTTATCATAGGGCAATAAAGCCGTATCATTAAATTCCAAATGCACTCCGCTTTCCACCAAATAAGGATAGTTCAGAGAGGCAAAAGCTTCAAAGTGCTCTGCATTGATCTTGGTAGATCGGTTGGCGCGTAAAAGCTTGTATTCAAAATAAAGACCAACTTCACTTACTCTCGGGCGACCGTCCTTTTGAGCAGAAGCTATTTCAATAGAAGTGATCAAATTCTCTTTGGCATCTGTACGCAGATCACCAACTGGCAGTTGAGATCCAGTCAAGATGATGGGCTTTTTGAGGCCTTGTAACATAAAACTTAAGGCAGAACCTGTATAGGCCATGGTGTCACTACCGTGCAAAACCACAAAGCCGTCATAATTATCGTAGTGACCAGCAATGATCTGTGCTAAATTCAACCAGTGTTCCGGTCCCATATTGGAACTATCAATAGGCTCTTCAGTGCTTACCGTTTCTATCTCGCAAGACAGCAGTTGAAGTTCTGGAATATGATCCAATAGTGCATCAAAGTCAAAATTAGAAAGGGCTCCAGATTCAAAGTCCCGCATCATCCCGATGGTTCCACCCGTATAGATCAATAATATTTTTGGCATTGCGCTCACAGGATAAACTTACGAATTCTCAAAGAGCCTTTTGGCATTGGCTGTGGTTTGGTTGGCGATTTCTAATTCGGCCACTCCATAGATATCGGCCAGCTTAGCGCTCACGAGGCGCAAATAAGAACTTTCGTTGCGCTTCCCTCTGTGCGGTACTGGCGCTAAATACGGGGAATCGGTCTCCAATACCAAATGTTCCAAAGGAATCTCCGCCAAGAACTTGTCAATCTTTCCATTCTTAAAGGTGGCTACACCGCCAATTCCAAGCAACATTCCAAAACCGATAGCGCGATGCGCCTGTTCCAAGGTTCCGGTAAAACAGTGGAATATCCCACGCAGACGCTCATGCTTCTCTTCTTCCAAAACAGCAAAGATCTCATCAAAGGATTCTCTGCAGTGAATTACAATGGGCAAATCCAATTTCTTGGCCAATTGAATCTGAGCTTTAAAGGCCTCAATTTGAATATCCAAGGTAGAGGTATCCCAATACAGGTCTATCCCAATTTCACCTACGGCCGCAAATTGACGCTTTTCAAATTGCGCGTAAACGTGTTGGAGCTCCTCCTTGAAGTTTTCTTTTACTGAGGTGGGATGCAATCCCATCATCAAATGCATTTTCCCCGGAAACTCGGCTTCCAAATCATACATACGCTGGGTGTATTCACTATCGATCGCAGGGATGTAAAAGTCAGTGATTCCGGCATCGGTTGCGCGCGCAACAGCGGTCGCACGATCCTCATCAAAGTGCTCTACATAAAGATGGGTATGGGTGTCTATAAATTGCATTGCTTGCAAAGCTAGTCCTTTTTATTGAGCTATCTTAGCTCAAAATTTTAGATTTGAGCAGCCTCAGAAGCTTTTTAGAAGCAGACAAATTCACCCGAATTTCACTGAAAAAAACCCGCACTCTTCACTATAAGGTCGAGGCGCGTATCAACGGTTGCAAATGCTGGCTCATTGTAGATACAGGAGCTTCCACCTCTTGCATCAACCTCAGTGAAGCTGAAGCGCTAAAAATGACTCCTCAAGCCAGTGAGATTTTAGCTACAGGCGCAGGAGCTTCAGGCCTGCAAACACAGATCAGCGAGCAGAATTGTTTAAGGTTGGGAACTTGGGAAAAATCCAACTTAACCTTTATTATAATGGACCTATCTCATGTCAATGCTGGATTAGCGCAGGCAGAGGAAGATTCAATCACTGGAATTTTAGGCGCAGACATCCTTAAACAAGCGCGTGCCGTGATTGACTATGGAAGAAATTGCATGTACTTCAAATTGTAAAAATTTGTTTACATTGAACTGCTTGATAACCACATAATTCCCCCACTTTAATGAGACTCCTCTGCGCAATTATAGCGTTGTTTACTATGAGTTTGGCCTCCGCTCAAAAAGCGTGGGAACCTTACTTGCAGCAATATGCCGCAGCCCAAACTCCAGAGGCGAAGATGCAAGCCTTAGACTCTGTGCTTTCCCTTAGTTTTAGAAAAGACACAGACGTGTTTATAAAGCACAGTTTCGTATTTATTGAACTAGCAGAACAAGTTGGTGATTATGAAGGCATGGCTAAAAAGGCCATGAACCTAGCCTATCCGCTAAATGCTTCAAATAAGCCTGAAGAATGTGTGGCTTTGATAGATCGGGTCTTACAGTACAGCGATCAAATTGACAATACCTTTTTAAGAGGCGGTCTGTATTTAAAACGCGGAGGTGGTTATTTTAGAATTGATCAAAAGAAAGCTGTTGAGGACTACACCTTAGCCATTGAGAACTTTGGCCCGAAAGACTCATTATATGTTGCTGACGCTTATTTGTTCCGCGGTCAGGCAAATACCAATCTAGGCGATTTTGTCAATGCT
The DNA here is from genome assembly GCF_965601605.1 of Gilvibacter sp. Lineage (GTDB taxonomy): Bacteria > Bacteroidota > Bacteroidia > Flavobacteriales > Flavobacteriaceae > Gilvibacter. The sequence goes on from NZ_CBFCWJ010000045.1 coordinate 11,335, forward strand.
TCTGCAGACTATGACATGGCTTCTCGCTACTTTGAAAATTTAGGCGACTATCAATACATGCTCTTTGCCAAGCAGGGTAATATTACCATGTTCAGCATGAATGGTTTTCTGGAAACGGCGCAATTGGAGCGCGCAGAGCTCATTGAAAAGATCAAAGAACTAGGGTTCTATTCAAACCTCAGCAATGAGTACTACAATCAGGCAGTGGATGACCGTAAGATCGGAGACTTTGCATCAGCACAAACGGAACTACTGCAAGCAGTAAAGTATTTGGACAGTGCACAGAATAAGATCAGCAGTTATTTTGCCATTCACGGTTTACTTGCTACCCAATATGCCGAACGCGGCAATATGGAAAAGGCAGATTACCATCTCGGTCTTTTGGAAGACCTTAGAACAAAGAATTCCACAGACCTGATTACCGAATCGCATTATCACGCAACCAAAACAACCATTCTCAAGTATAAAGGGCAACTAAAGGAGGCCCTAGTATTCGCAGAAATGCGCCTTAAGGATGCCAAAGCTTTGGGCAATCAGGAACAGATCATTAACGCCTTACAGGATCTTTATGAGCTCAATGAAGCTATGGGAAATACAGCGATCAGCTTAGATTACCACAAACGCTATCACCGAAAAAAAGACTTGCTATTTGACAGCCAAAAGACCAATTTGATGCTCTATTATCAAAGTCTTTATGAGTCCGAAAAAAAGGAACGCGAAATTCAGGCACAAACTGCAAACATTGAGCTCCTTGAAAAAGACAACCTAGCCTTTAAGCGTTGGTTGGTCTTTACAGGTATTGCTGGAGTGTTGATCTGTGGGATTGTTTACTTAATCTTCCTGCAGCGCGGCCTTAAGGACAAACAAAACATGCAGCATAAATTTTCTCAAAAACTTTTACTTTCTCAAGAAGAAGAACGCAAAAGGATTTCTAAGGATCTGCATGACGGATTGGGCCAAAACCTGCTACTTATCAAAAACAGCTTGACCATGGCAGGTGATGATCACAACAAAAATATGGTTGGAGAGGCCATTGATGAAGTCCGCGCTATTTCTCAGGCTTTACACCCTTTTCAACTACAGGAATTGGGCCTAACAAAGGCAATAGAAAACATGGTTGTGCAAATTGATCGCAACAGTACACTGTTTATTTCCGCAGAAATTGATAATATTGATAAATTCTTTGATAAAGAAGACTCCCTAAATATTTACAGAATCATACAAGAGAGCTTTAATAACGTATTGAAGCACTCGGGAGCCGAGGCCACTAAGATCAAAATCAAGAAGGATGAGGCTCAAGTTAAGATTAGCATTCAAGACAACGGAAAGGGCTTTAATGTGTCCGAAAAATTACGGGATCTAAAATGCATGGGCCTTAAAACCCTAAAAGAGCGTGTACGCTCCCTTAAAGGAGTATTGCGTATCACTAGTAAAACAGAAACAGGAACCGAATTGCAATTTACTTTTCCAGTTTAAGCTATGGCAAAATGCTTGCGAATATTTATTGCTGATGATCACCCGTTAATATTAAAAGGGCTAAATGACTTTTTAAAGGAGCGGGGATACAATATTGTTGGGAGTTCAGGTGATGGGCATATCGCTCATAAAATGATCATGAATTGCGAACCGGATGTCGCTATCCTGGATATCGAAATGCCTGGAATGACCGGTTTGGAAATCGCAAAGGCTTGTGAAAAAGCTGGCTTAAGGACCAAGGTGGTCATCATTACGCTTCACAAAGAGCCCGAATTGTTTCGCGATGCGAAGAATCTAAACATCTTTGGTTATATATTGAAAGAATTGGCTTTAGAGGAGATCGAGATCTGTCTGAGCTATATTGCCGAGGGGCAATCGTACTTTAGCCCTGCTATAACACGTCTGTTGGATCAAGACCAAGATTGTAGACTTTTGGAGAACCTCACTCCCTCCGAAGTAAAAATATTAAGGTTGATTGCTCGGGACATGACCAACAAAGAGATCGCTCACCATTTATACATCTCTCCGAGAACGGTTGAGAAGCACCGCTCCAATATCATTGCAAAACTCAGTTTGGAGCCTAAGACCAATAGTCTTTTACTCTGGGCAAAAAAACACCAATCCTTCCTAGATTAAAAAAGGGGAGAAACCCTTGAATTGGCCTTTCTGCGTCAAAATACGTATTTATACGTATGGCAGGCGGTGCTAAATTCTGCAACTTTGTGTGGTAAATGAAAAAGAATTGAAACCTCAAAAAAGAAAAATGGCACAAAGTCTCTCTTATAGAAAACATAAAACACTGATGGTAGTAGTTTTAGCTATCAGTTCCATAGTCCTTTTCCTTAACGTTCTAACGTTAATCAACTAAACGTAGCTTAGTAAATTAAAAACCCTCCGATCGGAGGGTTTTTTTATTGCTTTACAATTCTTATTGATGTTGTTCCGCTTTCTCCCTTTAATCGGGCAATATATATTCCTGTGCTGAACTGCTGCATATCGAGTTGATATTGCGTCCTCTTTGGCGCTACTTTTAAAAGGGATTGGCCTAAAAGATCAAAGAGCTCGAGCTCCTCGATAAAAACCCCCGCGTCAATCAGGGTAAGCTCTGTAGCTGGATTTGGACTAGCGGTTACCGGAATAGTAATTGCGTTCTCTGCCACAGACAAGCTACTATCACCAAAAACGATATTGTCAAAATAGATCACATTTTCGGTACTGCGGGCTTGAAAGTCTGGAAAAACGATCAATTGATCAATTCCAGAAGAAGAGGGCTCATCAATGATTCCAGTAAAATCATATACCAAGCGTTGCCATTGATTTACCAAGGTGTTGGGTATCAAGAGCTCCCCTGTTGAAGCACCCTCTGGTGTTGCAAATTTAATACCCACATTACTGCTAACTGTTTTGTATACCATAATTGAGACAAAGGCGTTGTCTGGACTCAGATCAAAGGTCCCAATATCTGCCCCGTGCATGGTCTCGCAACCTGCAAAAGGAGCGCCCGTGGTTCTAGCGGTGAATTTCGCTACCGTTTGGGATGTATTTATTCCCTCAGGAAATGGATTAATCACAATCTCTAAAGGAGGATTATCATCGTTCTCAAAAACGGTCCAAGTCCAATCACCACCTACTCCAGAGGTTGGCTCAAAATCTATTGGATTAATCTGTGCTAAGCCTATCGAAGTCATTAGCATCAAGGAAAAAAAGGTATATAATTTCATGGTATTTAGTTCTTTAGGGAAGATACAACACTGCTGTTGAGTTCAATCAAATACTGATACATACAACCTGTACAAGAGTGTAAATAAAACTTAAAAATCCTATATACCTGATTATCAGTATTTAATGTACTTTCAAATACAACCTATGTTGTGGCCTTGTATAGTTCATTAAACCGTTGAGCATAAAAAAAGGCCCATACAGGGCCTTTTAAATATTATGGATTTGGCGATTAAAGCTCCAATGCTTTCTTAACATCACCATTCATAAGTAGTTCTGTAGGATTTTCAAGAGCCTCTTTTACAGCTACTAGGAATCCAACGGATTCTCTTCCATCAATGATGCGATGATCATAAGACAGCGCCACATACATGATTGGTCTAATCTCTACCTTCCCGTCAATAGCTACTGGACGCTCCACAATGTTGTGCATCCCGAGGATTCCGCTTTGCGGTGGGTTGATGATCGGGGTGGAAAGCATACTTCCAAATACCCCTCCATTAGAAATTGTAAAGGTTCCTCCGGTCATTTCATCAACGGTGATTTCACCATCTCTAGCGCGGATCGCTAAACGTTTTACCTCAGCTTCTACCCCTCTAAAGGTTAAATTCTCAGCATTTCTGATCACAGGTACCATAAGCCCTTTTGGTCCAGAAACAGCAATGGAAATATCTTTAAAGTCATAGGTGATCTTGTAGTCTCCGTCAATCATGGAATTCACGTCTGGATACAATTCCAGAGCGCGCACAACAGCCAGGGTGAAAAACGACATAAACCCTAGACTTACTCCGTGCTTGGCTTTGAAAGTCTCTTTGTACTCTTTACGCAGCGCGAAAATCGGCGACATATCTACCTCGTTAAAGGTGGTCAACATAGCCGTTTCATTCTTGGCAGAAACTAAACGCTCAGCAACTTTTCTGCGAAGCATTGATAGTTTTTTACGCTCACTACCGCGAGACCCTTGCCCTGGAGTTCCCATAGAAGGTGTAGCCTTAACCGCATCGTCTTTAGTAATTCTGCCATCACGACCAGTGCCTTTTACAGACCCCACATCAATGCCTTTCTCATCTAAGATCTTCTTGGCTGCAGGTGATGGGGTTCCCGTTGCATAGGTTTTACTTTCACTAGCTGGAGCTGCTTTCTTTTCTTTCTTCGGAGCTGCTTCTTGCTTCTCTTCTTTAGCAGATGAGTCTCCTCCAGCACCTTCTGGTTTAGCGGCATCAGTATCGATAAGGCAAACTACTTGTCCAACTTCAACAGCGTCTCCTTCTTCTGCTTGCAGGGTAATGATTCCACTGGCTTCTGCAGGCAATTCTAGAGTAGCTTTATCGCTGTCTACTTCTGCAATGGCCTGATCTTTTTCTACCCAATCTCCGGTTTCAACCAACCATTGAGCTATTTCTACTTCTGTGATGGATTCCCCCGGTGAGGGTACTTTCATTTCTAACATGGGTCGTTTTCTTTCGTGTTAGTAATTTATGATTCTGGCGTTCCGAAAACCGATTCGATAACGCGTTTGTGTCTCGCTTTAGATCTGGTGCTACTTCCGGCAGCGGGCGCACTGTATACACGTCTTGATGCAACACGGAGTTTTACCAAATCAAAATTCATCAACATGAATCCCCAAGCTCCCATATTTTTGGGTTCTTCTTGAGCCCAAACATAATCGGTCACGTTTGGATAACTGTCAATGATCTCTTTAAGTTCTTCTATTGGAAGCGGGAAAAGTTGCTCTAAGCGTACCAGAGCTACGTCGTCTCTTCCTTGAGCCTCGCGATAATCTTCCAGATCGTAATAGAACTTTCCGGTACAGAATACCAAGGACTTGATTTTCTTTTTATCGGCCTGCGGGTCGTCAATAACCGTTTGGAATGCTCCCGTGGCCAATTCCTCTTTTGTGGAAACAACCTTAGGGTTACGCAACAAACTCTTCGGAGTGAAGACGATCAGCGGTTTTCTAAAATTCCACTTCATTTGGCGTCGCAGCAAGTGAAATAAGTTCGCTGGAGTAGTTACATCAGCAACGATCATATTTTGTCTGGAACACAATTGCAGATAACGCTCCATACGCGCACTACTGTGCTCAGAACCTTGCCCTTCATAACCGTGAGGCAGCAACATTACCAAACCGTTTTGAGTCTTCCACTTGGCCTCAGCAGCCGAGATGTATTGGTCTAACATGATCTGCGCTCCGTTGGAGAAATCCCCAAACTGCGCTTCCCAAATGGTAAGGGTTCGAGGCGCCGCCATCGCGTATCCGTAGTCAAAACCAACTACACCGTATTCTGATAAGAGCGAATTGAAAATGTGCATTTTCCCCTCAGTATCTAAATCGTTGTGTAAGTTGATCTCTTCTGCATCGTCCTCAGTCTTAATAACTGCATGACGGTGTGAGAAGGTTCCGCGTTCCACATCCTGACCCGTAATACGGACATTGAAGCCTTCATGCATCAAAGTCGCATAAGCCAATAGTTCTCCCATGGCCCAGTCCAGATTATCGCCTTCAAAGTAGCGCTTCTTGCGATCCTCAACAATACGCTGGATCTTACGCATGAATTTCTTATCCCCTGGCAATTGGGAAATTCCTGTAGCCAAGCTGTCCAAGATCTCTTGGTTGAAGGTGGTATTGACGGGTTTTTTGATATCGTCAATATCTCCCAAGATATAATCCTCCCAATCATCGGCAAGGATCTCAGTGATCACTGTTTTCTCACGCTTGCGGGAAGCTTCAAGATCTTCTTCCAACTCGCTTTTGTAATCACTTTCTAATTTTTTAACGTAGTCATTATCAATAATGCCTTCAACTATCAAACGCTCGGCATAGATGTCTCTTGGGTTCTGATGTTTCGAGATCGCTTTGTATAACTTAGGCTGGGTGAAACGTGGCTCGTCTCCTTCATTGTGCCCGTATTTGCGGTAACCCAAGACATCTAAAAAGACATCGCGGCCAAATTTCATGCGATACTCTAAGGCAAAAGTAAAGGCATGAGCAACAGCCTCAACATCATCCGCATTCACGTGAAGCACCGGAGAAAGAGTCACCTTTCCCACATCTGTACAATAGGTTGAAGATCGCGCGTCCAAATAGTTGGTAGTAAAACCAACTTGGTTATTGGCCACAATATGAATAGTACCACCGGTGCGGTAGCCGTCCAATTGTGCCATCTGGATCACCTCGTATACTACTCCTTGCCCTGCGATCGCGGCATCACCGTGAATCAAGATTGGCAGAATAGCTTTTTCATTGCCGTCTAATTGGTTGTCCAATTTAGCACGCGCAATACCTTGCACCACCGCGTTCACAGTTTCTAAGTGCGATGGGTTTGGCGCCAAATCCATACGGATCTGTTTGCCTTGATCTGTGGAACGGAAGCTGGTCCATCCCATATGATATTTTACGTCTCCGTCAAAGAGTTCTTCTTCATCGTATTCTTTACTGTCGAATTCACTGAAGATGTCTTCCGGAGATTTTCCGAAGATATTGGCCAATACATTCAAGCGGCCACGGTGGGCCATCCCAACCACAAACTGCTCAATGCCCATGTCTGCTCCGCGCTCGATCAAAGTATCAAGTCCAGGGATCAAAGCGTCAACTCCTTCTACTGAGAATCGTTTTTGCCCTACATATTTGGAGTGTAAGAAAGATTCGAAGGAGATCGCTTCGTTTAATTTTTTAAGCAGATGCTTTTTCTCATCTGCGGAATATTTTGGGTGATTGTCGTTATTGTTGAGCCAGTTCTGGATCCACTTTACCTCTTCCGGTTTGCGGATATACATATACTCGACTCCGATGGAATCGCAATAGATCGCCTCCAAATGGGCAATGATCTGTCTCAAAGTAGTCTTACCAAGACCTAAGATTGATCCGGCTTCAAACTCTGTATCCAGGTCCTCCATGGAAAGATCAAAGTTGGACAGCTCTAAGGTCGGGCTGTATTTACGGCGCTCACGAACTGGATTGGTTCGAGTGAATAAGTGGCCGCGTCCGCGGTAACCGTCAATGAGATTGACCACACGAAATTCTTTGATCAATTCGCCTGGAACAGCTTCAATTCCTAGTGCTTCCAGAGATCCGCTTTCCATTCCAAAATCAAAACCTTGGAAAAAAGCGCGCCAGCTGGGTTCAACACTGTCAGGAAATTGTAAATACTGATCGTAAAGCGATGCCAGATAAGAGGTGTGGACTGCGTTTAGAAAAGAGTATTTGTCCATAGTTTGGAGACTACATCAGAATTGCTTCTACAGAAGTACAAAAGTACAACAAATCCGTAAATACAAAGGTATCTTCTGCTTGGGTTTTAGTGAGTGGTTTTGGCAACAACTTAGACGCTGCGTTTCATTAATAAAGCACCAAACTGTCTGAGTGCTTCTTTTTTATCATCGGCCAGTTGAATTCTATCGAGTTCACTGTTGGCCATTTCAGTGTAACGAGCAATCTCTTGCTTGATGGCATCAACAGCTCCTGTGGCCTCAAACAGCGCTTTGACTTCAGTGACCTTTTGGGAATCTTCCATGTCGGTAACTGCGTAATGCGCCAAGAGTCTCTCTGATTGTTCGGCGTTGCTATTGGCCAATGCTTGAATATAAAGGAAGGTCTTTTTATTGGTCAAAATATCACCACCAACCTGCTTACCAAAGGTTTCCGGATCGCCAAAAGCATCCAAATAATCATCTTGCAACTGGAAGGCAATACCTAGGTTTTTACCAAATTGATAGATCGCTTCACAACAAGAATCCGTAGCACCTGCAACTTGAGCTCCCATTTTCATAGCAGCGCCTAAAAGTACAGCAGTTTTGTACTCGATCATGGTTATGTACTCCTGTAATTGTACATCTTGACGCGTTTCAAAGTCAATGTCGTATTGCTGGCCTTCACAAACTTCCAAGGCTGTTTGACTAAATAGCTTGGCCAACTTTTGGAATACCTCAGGTGGATAATTCTCAAAGTAACGGTAAGCCAAAATCAACATGGCATCTCCAGAGAGAATTCCTGTATTGAGGTCCCATTTGGTATGCACAGTAGCTTTACCTCTGCGCAGCGGCGCTTGGTCCATAATATCGTCGTGAACCAAAGAGAAGTTGTGGAAAACCTCAACGGCGACGGCAGCATCCATGGCTTCTTTAAAAGGGGTTCCAAAGAAATCACAACTCACCAAGGTAAGTAGTGGTCTCAGGCGTTTCCCGCCAAGAGTTAGAATATAACGAACAGGGTCGTAAAGGTTATCGGGTTGTCTGTCTTGAGCCACAGCCTCTAGGTGCTCCATAAAGACTTGGCGGTAGTGATCCAAAGCAATCATTGCGCTAAAATACTTCAAAACTCCCACCTGTTGCATCCTCTTTTCAAAAAATTGTGATTCAAACCGACGAACGGTAAACCTGAGCCTACCAAAGTGTTAATAAATGTTTAAAACTTAGGAAACTTAAAATGTTTTTAAAGTTTCCATTGTACTTTTGTCCCCGAAATTAAAATCAGTTTCGTTTAAAAAACAGTGAAAGAATCTATAGTAAATAAAGCTGCGGAGCTCTTTTTGAACCTTGGGTTTAAGAGTGTGACTATGGACGATATTGCCAATGCGATGGGAATTTCTAAAAAGACCATCTACGTGCATTTCTCCAATAAGTCAGAGCTAGTAGACGCAGTATCCTTTTTTCTGTTCGACAGTATTTGTGATGGGATCGATACCATTTGTGAGCAATCGGCCAACCCTATCAAAGAGCTTTACGACATTAAAATGTACGTAATGCATCACCTGAAGAACGAAAAAGCATCCCCGCAGTATCAGCTTAAAAAATACTATCCACAAACCTACAGCAGATTGCATCAGGCACAATTCAAAAAAATGCACGAATCCGTGTCTGAAAGCTTGCAAAAAGGAATCGATATGGGTCTTTTTAGACCGAGTATTGATGTGGATTTTATTGCCCGAATGTACTTCAACGGTATGACGGGTATTAAAGACGAGGGCATTTTCCCTACGGCGCAATACACCAAAGACTACCTCATGGAAAGTTATTTGGAGTATCACCTTAGAGCCATCGTCACCGAAAATGGAATGGACATACTTCATCAATTTATAAACACCACCGAATAATGCAAAAATTATTGATCCTACTCTGTGTAGTCTTTGGCCTTGGACAGGTCAATGCTCAAGAAGAGCAAGCGTATCGCTTTACCCTTGAGGAAGCGATCACCTTTGCTTTGGACAGCAATTACACGGCCATTAACGCTCGTCGTGATATTGCTCGTGCCATTAAGCAGAAATGGGAAACCACCGCAACCGGATTACCGCAGATCAGTGCGAACATCCAGTATCAAAACTTTATTAAACAGCCGGTCTCTCTACTCCCTGCGGCAGCTTTTGACAATCGTGAAAGCACGGTAAGCACCGTAGAAGAGTTCTTTGGCTTGACCCGAACCGATAGTCCTGTTCCCCCAGAAGGATTTATCCCAGTGGTCTTTGGAACCCAGCAACAAGCCACCGCAACTGCTACCTTAAATCAATTAATCTTTGACGGAAGCTATTTGGTAGGCTTGCAAGCGGCTAAAGCCTTTTTGGATTTCTCAGAGAACGCTGCAGAAAAGACCCAATTGGAAGTGCGTCGAGGCGTGATCAACGCTTACGGCTCTGTCCTTTTGGCGGATGAATTGGCAAGCATCTTTAGAAGCAACAAAGAGAAGCTTGAGAAGAACCTCTTTGAAGCACAAAAAATCTTTGAGAATGGACTCAATGAACAAGAAGAAGTTGAGCAATTGGAGATCACTTTATTGGAAATCAGTACCCAATTGGCCAATGCAGAACGCTATACGGTCATTGCCCGTCAAATGTTCAATGTGGCTTTGGGGATCGATGTGAATACGCCGGTTACCTTAACGGAAACCTTGGACGATTTGGCAGACCAGAATATTCAATTGGGCGCCTTGGAGACCAACTTGAATATGGAGGAGAATATCGATTACAAGATCGCTTATAACCTCACTGAGCAGCGCTCTTTGGAACTGAAGTTGGAAAAGAGTCGTGCTTTACCACAGTTGACCGCTTTTGTCAACTACGGTACGCAAGCCTTTAGTGATGACTTTAGCTTCTTTGATTCCGACCAGCGTTGGTTCCAACAATCACTCTTTGGAGTGAATATGAACATCCCGATCTTTTCCAGTGGAAATCGCGGAGCCAAGACCCAACAGGCGCGAATTGCCTTGGACCAGGCAGAAACGCAATTGGAAGAGACCGTACAGAACATTCAATTGCAGTTTGATACTGCGAAGAGCAACTACAAGTTTAGCGTAGAGTCTTATGACAATGCCAAAATGAACTTAAACTTGGCTGAACGTATCGAGCGTAAAAATCAAACCAAGTTTGACGAGGGAATCTCAAGCAGCTTTGAACTCAGACAAGCGCAACTGCAACTCTACACTGCACAACAGCAGTACTTCAATGCCATGCTCAACGTGATCAATAGCAAAGCGGAGCTGGACACCATTATCAATTCGAACATCCTAAATAACAACTAAAACATACTCAGATGACCCAAAAAATTAAATTCCTAACAGTAGTACTCAGCGCCCTTTTATTGGTGAGCTGTGGCAATGGAAATAAGAACGAGGTCCCTGTAGCCGACCTCATTGAAGAAGGCGATCTGGGCAAACTGCGCGAGCGTCGTGATGCCTTGAATGCAGATCAACAAGCTTTGACTTCACAGATCCAAAGCTTGGATGCCGCTATTCAAAAATTAGAACCAGACCAAGGTGCACTAATCACCACACATACGATCAACGACACCTTGTTCAAGCACTATATTGAAATTCAAGGAGATGTTAAGACAGACCAGAACGTCATTGTATACCCAGAATACCAAGGGACATTGACCCGCGTATATGTCAAAGAAGGACAGCGCGTACGTAAGGGACAGATCCTAGGAAAGATCGATGACGGTGGACTTTCCTCTCAATTGAGTCAATTGGAAGTACAAGCGCAACTGGCTAAAACAACCTTTGAGCGTCAAAAGCGTTTGTGGGATCAAAAGATCGGGTCGGAGATTCAATACCTGCAAGCCAAGACCAATTATGAGTCTAGCGAGAACGCTGTGAATCAGTTGAAGCAGCAATTGGCTAAAACCAATGTGACTGCGCCATTCTCTGGAATTGTTGACGAGGTGATCACCGATCAAGGAACTGTTGTAGCTCCGGGACAAGGTTTGTTCCGCGTGGTGAATTTAGGCGATATGTTTATTGAAGCTCAAATTCCAGAACGCTATTTACCTACTGTAACCGAAGGTAAGGATGTGGAGATCTTCTTCCCAGTACTTGGCAAGACAGTTACCTCTAAAGTTAAGCAGACCGGAAATTACATCAACCCAGACAACCGCACCTTTAGAATTGAGGTAGCAGTTCCTAAGGACGCAGATGTAAAGCCAAACCTCAACGCGCGTTTGAAGATCAATGATTACACTGCAGAAAACGCAATTTTAATTCCGCTGAACGTGATCTCTGAGGACGCCAATGGAGAACAGTACGTATACACGGTTGTCCCTAAAGAAGACGGTAGTGGAGATATTGCCATCCGCAAGAATATTGAAACAGGATTGACACAAGGAGACATTGTGGAGATCACAAGCGGATTGGAACTCAATGATGCGCTTGTTATTGAGGGTGCGCGTACCGTACAAGACAACCAAAAAGTAAGAACACTAGAAAACCAATAAGATGGGGGCCAAAAAGAAAAAACAAGTCGACAAGGAGTTTAAACTCTCCAGTTGGGCCATTGACAACCCAACGATCATTTATGTAATGATCGGGATCTTCCTGGTCTTGGGTGGAATGGCGTACAACAGCATGCCGCGTGAAAATTTCCCAGAAGTAAATGAGACCAAAATCTATGTATCGGTTCCTTATCCTGGGAACACGGCAGAAGATATTGAGCGTTTGATCATTGATCCTTTAGAGGACAAGATCAAGAACATCTCTGGGGTAGTAGAATACCTTTCCACTTCTCAAGAAGACTACGGGATCATTACCGTAGAATTTGAAGAGGACATTGAGGTTGAACTCGCCAAACAAAAGGTAAAAGATGAAGTAGACAGTGAGGTTGCCAATGAAGACTGGCCAACCTTTAACGGCGCCAAAGTGGAGCCGAATGTCTTTGATCTGAGTCTTTCAGAAGAGATGCCGATCCTCAACGTGAACATCAAAGGAAACTACACCGTTGAGAAGCTTAAAGAGTATGCGGAGTACTTGCAAGATGAGATAGAAGACATCAAGCAGATCAAAGCAGCCGACATTCGTGGAGCTCAAGACAAAGAAGTAGAAGTTGGGGTAGACATCTATAAAATGATGGCTGCCAAAGTGAGCTTTGATGATGTCATCGGTGCGATCAGAAATGGTAATATGACCATGTCTGCAGGTAACATGATCACCAGCGGGCAGCGCAGAACCATTCGTATTCTTGGAGAGATCGACAATCCGTCTCAGCTGAGAAACTTTGTAGTGAAATCAGAAGGTGGAAACCCAGTGTATCTGAGTGATATTGCTGATATCCGTTTTAAAGAAGAAGAGAAAACCACCTACGCCCGTGAATACGGAGATAATGTGGTGATGCTAGACGTTAAGAAGCGTTCAGGGAAAAATATGATCGCTGCCGTTGAGCAGGTTGATGAAATTTTAGCCCGCGTTGAGCGCGGCGAGACTTTGATCCCAAGAGACGTTTCGATCAGTAAATCCAACGATCAATCAGAAAAGACCGTAAACCAAGTGAGTGACCTGGTGAACAACATCATCTTTGGTATTATCCTGGTAGTTGGGGTCTTGATGTTCTTCCTCGGATTTAGAAACGCACTCTTCGTAGGATTCGCGATCCCAATGTCTATGTTCATGTCCTTTATGATTCTATCCGCCTTAGGATATACCATGAACACCATGATTCTCTTTGCCCTAATTATGGGTCTGGGTATGCTGGTGGATAATGGAATTGTGGTAGTTGAAAACGTGTATCGTTTGATGGATGAAGAAGGAATGTCCCGCATCCAAGCGGCCAAGAAAGGTATTGGGGAGATCGCCTTCCCGATCATCATTTCTACGGCAACTACGGTTGCGGCCTTTGTACCGCTAGGAACCTGGCCGGGGATCATGGGAGAATTCATGATCTACTTCCCGATCACGCTATCGGTTGTACTGGGATCCTCCTTATTTGTAGCGATCTTTATTAACTCCATGCTGGTTTCTAAATTCATGGAAGTTGGTGAGCGCAAACTAAGCCGTAAACAATTGATCCGCTTGACTGCCATTATGGTACCGCTTGGACTGATCATTTATTTCATGGCACCACCAATCAAAGCCTTCGGAACCCTAATGATCTTTACCGCAGCCATGTTCTGGGTGTATCGTTACGTGCTAAAGGGTGCTGCAAATACCTTCCAGAAAACGTTCTTGAAATGGTTGGAGCGCAAGTATCAAAACTTCTTGTCTTGGGCTCTTACCGGAAGAAAACCTGTAGTGTTTATCGTTGGGATCTTTGCGCTATTGATCGTGACCTTTATGGGCTTCGGAGCCTCTATTGGAAGTGGTCGTACGGCTGTGGAATTCTTCCCGGACAACACGCCGAACCAGATCATTGTATACATCGAGTATCCTGAAGGAACCGATATTGATAAAACAAACGCCATCACTCAGGACATTGAGAAGGTCGTTTATCAAGTGGTCAATGAAGATGAATATCAAGACGGAGATTACAACTTCTTGGTAGAATCTGCTGTATCTCAAGTTGGAGAAGGCGCTGGTAACCCAAACACTGACGGTGGTAGTAGCGCAGAAATGCCACACCGCGGAAAGATCACCGCTACCATGCGCGAGTACAAATTCCGAAGAAACAAAGATTCAGAAGCCTTGCGCAAAAAGGTGCAGGAAGCTCTTAAAGGACGCTACCCTGGAGTATCGATCTCTGTGGAGAAAGATGCTGTTGGACCTCCAGCGGGATATCCGATCAATATTGAATTAGAAGGAAACGATTATGAGGAGTTGATCGCCGCTGCAGAAAAGTTGCGCACCTATATCAATACCAAGAATATTGCGGGTATTGATGAGCTTAAGATCGATGTAAACAAAGGAAAACCTTCCATGCAAGTGGCCGTTGACCGTGAAAAAGCGGGAGAACTTGGAGTCGCTGTAGGTTTGGTTGGAAATCAGTTAAGACGCTCACTCTTTGGCGAGAAGGCTGGTGTCTACAAAAAGGACGGAGAGGATTATGACATCTATGTGCGTTTTGACAAGAACGACCGTTACAATACCTCTGCCCTATTTGATCAGAACATCACCTTTAGAGATCAAAGCACTGGACGCGTGAAGGAGATTCCGGTTTCTGCAGTTGCTCAGCAACGCAACACTTCATCCTTTAGTGCCATCAAACACAAGGATGCTAAGCGTGTGGTTACTGTGTACTCTGCTTTGGCTCCAGGATTCGTAGACGCTGGTGCTGTTGTGGGAGAGATTCAAACGCAAAGTGCGAGTTTCTTAGAAGCTGAGATCCCAAAGAACATCAAAATTGACTTTACAGGTCAGCTAGAAGAACAAGCCAAACAACAAGCCTTTTTGAACTTTGCCTTCTTGGCCGGTTTAGGGCTAATCATGTTGCTGTTGATCTTCCAGTTCAGCTCAATCTCAAAACCGACGATCATCATGATCGCGATCTTCTTGAGTTTCATCGGTGTGTTTGGAGGTATTTTAATTACTGGAGCTTCCTTTGTAATTATGATGACCATGATGGGAATTATCTCTCTGGCGGGAATTGTAGTAAACAACGGGGTGGTACTACTGGATTATACCCAGCTGCTTATTGACCGCCGTATGGTGGAGAAAGATTTGGAAGACAATGAGTACTTAGACAAAAAAGAAGTTCAGGACCTAATTGTACAAGGAGGTCGCGCGCGTTTGCGCCCGGTTATCCTGACTGCGATCACCACAGTACTCGGATTGATTCCATTGGCCATTGGGGTAAATATTGACTTCTTTAACCTCTTTGCAAACTTTGATGCGAACTTCTATCTAGGAGGAGACAACGTGATCTTCTGGGGACCACTTGCTTGGGCAGTGATCTACGGACTGATTATTGCAACCTTCCTTACTTTGATCATTGTGCCGCTACTATTCTATATCATCTATAGAATCAAAACGCGCTTGGCAAATTGGAGAAGTGGCAGAAAACAAAAGAAGGCTACTGTAGCAGTAGATACCGCTGCTTAGACGAACCTAAAGTTTAAAATTCTCAAAAGCCAGACTGCATAAAAACGGTCTGGCTTTTTTGTGCCCTTTAAAGCCGTCAATGTGGCTAATCTTCTTAACTTTGCAGCGCAAAATTTTAAGCAATGTACAGATCACACAGATGCGGCGACTTGCGCGCACAACACATTGGAGAAGAAGTTGTTTTGTCCGGATGGATACAAAAGATCCGTGACAAAGGGTTTATGGTTTGGGCAGACTTGCGCGACCGTTATGGAATCACGCAGCTGATCTTTGACCAAGAGCGCAGCACAAGTGAGCTCATGGAACTTTCGCGTACCTTAGGTCGTGAATTTGTAGTGCAGATCAAAGGAACTGTGATTGAAAGAGAAAGCAAGAACCCGGATATGCCTACGGGAGATATCGAGATCTTGGTTGCAGAAATGACCGTACTCAATGATGCACAAACACCTCCTTTTACCATTGAAGATGAAACCGATGGTGGTGAGGACTTGCGCATGAAGTACCGCTACTTGGACATCCGCAGAAACCCTGTGAAGAACAATTTGATCTTCCGTCACCAAATTACTAACGCGGTTCGCAACTATTTGTCCGCTCAAGATTTTGTAGAAGTAGAAACTCCTTATCTCATTAAGTCCACTCCAGAAGGAGCTCGTGACTTTGTGGTACCAAGCCGCATGAATGAAGGGCAGTTCTACGCCTTGCCACAATCTCCGCAGACCTTTAAGCAGTTGCTTATGGTTGGTGGATTGGATAAGTACTTCCAGATCGTGAAGTGTTTTAGAGATGAAGACTTACGTGCTGACCGCCAGCCGGAGTTCACTCAGATTGACTGTGAAATGTCCTTTGTAACTCAAGAGGACATTCTAAATACCTTTGAAGGTTTGACCCGTCATCTTTTAAAAGAGATCAACGGGGTTGAAGTTGGAGCGTTCCCACGAATGACCTTTGACGACGCTATGAAGCGTTACGGAAACGACAAGCCAGACATTCGTTTTGGAATGGAGTTTGGCGAACTTAACGATATTGCTCAGCACAAAGAATTCAACGTTTTCAATTCCGCGGAATTGGTTGTTGGAATCGCTGTGCCCGGAGCGAACACCTTTACTCGTAAAGAGATCGACAAGTTGATCGATTGGGTGAAACGTCCGCAGATCGGTGCCAAAGGAATGGTATATGTACGTTGCAACGAGGACGGAAGTTTCAAATCTTCTGTAGACAAGTTCTACGATCAGGCAGACCTTGCCGCTTGGGCAGAACGCACTGGCGCAAAAGCTGGAGATTTGATCTGTGTGCTTTCTGGAGACCTCAATGCTACCCGCGCTCAGATGAGTGCCTTGCGTATGGAACTGGCAGAACGCCTTGGTTTGCGTAAAGCTGACGAATTTGCTCCACTTTGGGTAGTTGATTTCCCACTTTTGGAGTGGGATGAAGAAACCGAGCGTTATCACGCCATGCACCACCCGTTTACTTCTCCAAAACCAGAACAAATTGAACTTTTAAAGACCGACCCTGGTGCTGTAAAGGCCAATGCTTATGACTTGGTGTTGAACGGAAACGAGATTGGTGGAGGATCTATTCGTATCCACGATAAGGCCACTCAGGCAATGATGTTTGATTACTTAGGATTCACTCCAGAAGAAGCAAAAGCACAGTTCGGATTCTTGATGAACGCCTTTGAATACGGAGCACCACCTCACGGAGGTATTGCTTTTGGTTTAGACCGATTGGTTTCTATCTTAGGCGGACAAGAGACCATCCGTGATTTTATTGCCTTCCCTAAAAACAACTCAGGCCGTGATGTGATGATCGATGCTCCTGCACCGATTGACCCAGAACAATTAGACGAGTTGAGCCTAGCGCTTAACTTGAAGGAATAAGCAATCTCCATGGTGCTTTTTCAGCGCATACTACTACTGGCTGTAGTGGCAACCATTGCCACTGGGTTCTATTTTAAATCCAGCGATGAAGCTTTTGGTGATCTTTTGATTGGCTGCGGATTGGTAGCAGGATTTTTTGTACTGATGCCTCTTTTTATCTACTCGCGCTACAACGGAAGAGACTTGTCTCGCTATATGCTCAGCGAAGAAAACATCAAACGGATGCGTCGCTATCAACTGGGCGACGAGGAAGAGTAATTAGTTCAAATTTCTACGCTCCACAAAGAACTGCTTGAGTAAAGTAGCCGCCTCTTCTTCTAAAACACCTCCAGTGATTTTAGTTTTGGGATGCAATTTGGTCTTTAAGTTGATACAACCGCGTTCCATATCTCGAGCTCCATAAACGATTCGAGAGATCTGACTCCAATAGAGCGCTCCTCCACACATCTGACAGGGTTCTAAAGTGACATAGAGGGTGCAATCGTGCAAGTATTTACCCCCCAGATAATTTGATGCAGCCGTTATGGCTTGCATTTCCGCATGCGCGGTTACATCAGTAAGAGTCTCGGTAAGATTGTGAGCCCGCGCAATGATTGTGCCTCCAGCGACAACAACGGCTCCAACGGGAATTTCGCCTTTTCGATAGGCCTCATGAGCCTCCTGCAAGGCTTTTTTCATGAAATAGGTATCGTCAAAAGGTTGTAACATGGAAGCAAAAGTACGATTTCACAGCAATTAAAGGGAGCAGCTCTTGGAGCTTTCTTATTTTTGTAATTGTGAATCATACTTTGCTTCCACATATTGACACACCCGCTGATCTGCGAACACTTGACCGCAAACAACTGCCTGATCTAGCGACGGAACTTCGTGATTTTATCCTAGATATAGTGGCTGCAAAAGCAGGGCACTTAGGGGCGAGTTTAGGAGTTGTAGAACTCACCATTGCTTTACACTATAGCTTCAATACGCCAGACGACCAATTGGTTTGGGACGTGGGGCATCAAGCTTATGGTCACAAGATACTTACCGGCAGAAGAGCTATTTTTCACACCAACCGACAGCTTGGTGGTATCAGCGGCTTCCCAAAACGCTCAGAGAGTCCTTACGACACCTTTGGCGTTGGCCATAGCAGCACAGGAATTTCTGCAGCCTTAGGTATGGCTATAGCCAGCAAGCTGTCGGGGAATCTTGATCGTCAACACCTGGTGGTTATTGGAGATGCTTCTATTGCTAGTGGGATGGCCTTTGAAGGCCTGAATCACGCTGGAGTGACTGATGCTAATCTATTGGTAGTTCTTAATGACAACGCCATTGGGATCGACCCTTCTGTTGGAGCGTTAAAGGAATATTTACTCAAAGCCACTTTGAGCAATACGCCAGAACAAGACAATATTTTTGAAGCCTTAAACTTTACATATAAAGGCCCCGTAGACGGGCATGACTTTGACGCTTTGTTAGATGCTTTTGAGCAACTCAAAAACGTCAAAGGACCAAAGCTTCTGCACGTAATCACCAAAAAAGGGAAAGGCTTGGCGCAGGCAGAAGCCGATCAAGTGACCTATCACGCTCCGGGAAAATTCGACAGAAAAACTGGAGAGCTGCTCCCGAAATCCGCAGAAAAGCTTCCTCCGAAATTTCAAGATGTGTTTGGCCATACTATAGTTGAATTGGCTGAAAAGGATGAAAAGATTATTGGCATTACTCCTGCCATGCCTACGGGAAGTTCTTTAAAATATATGATGGAGGCATTTCCTGAGCGCGCCTTTGACGTTGGGATTGCAGAGCAACACGCTGTGACCTTTGCAGCAGGACTGGCCACACAAGGGTTTAAGGTCTTTTGTAATATCTATTCGACCTTTTTACAACGGGCTTATGACCAGGTAATTCATGATGTTTGTCTGCAACAGCTACCAGTGATCTTCTGTTTGGATCGCGCGGGTGTTGTGGGAGAAGATGGCCCGACGCATCACGGTATTTTTGACTTGGCTTATTTGCGCTGCATTCCGAACTTGATCATTTACGCCCCAGCCAATGAAGCTGATCTGCGCAACATTATGCATACTGCAGCTCAAGGTCTAGAAAACCCTATTGCGATTCGATACCCAAGAGGACGCGGTGAGGTAATTGATTGGAAGAGTTCTTTAGAAAAGCTTGAAATAGGTTCTGCAAAAACCATTCAGAGTGGTGGTAAAATTGCAGTACTGAGTCTTGGAACTGTACTGACTGATGTGATAGAAGCAGCAAATAAGGCATCGCAAAATGTGAGTGTTTATGACCTGCAGTTCTTGGCGCCATTAGATCATCAGTTATTGGAATCCATTTTTGAACAGTACGATGTGCTGATCACCGTAGAAGATGGCGTGGTCTCGGGTGGATTTGGATCCGCAGTGACAGAATTCGCCGCTTTAAAGAAAGCTCAACTGACTATTGAATGCTTGGGTATTCAAGACCATTTCCCGGAACACGGCAGCATTGCAGAGCTTAAAGCCGCCTCTGGTTATGACAGTGATTCCATCCTAGCTGTTATAGAATCCTACTTAAAATAAAGCCATAAAAAAAGGAGCCCAATTGGACTCCTTTTCTTTTATATTATCGCTTGTGATTAACGCACCACAAAGCGCTTAACACTTGAGGTTCCTTGTGACTCGATCTTCACAAAGTACATGCCCGAAGACAAGCCTTGGTAATCCATAGTCACTGGAGATCCAGCGTTGATTGTTACGTTCTTTTGATCTACCAAACGTCCGTCCATTCCGTAAACAGTTAGGGTTGATTCCCCGATAGCTGTATTGCTTTCTAGGTTAAACAAACCGTTTGAAACTGTTGGGAATACTACGATCGCATCTAGAGGACTCTCAAAGTCGTTCGTTGAAAGCGTAGCGAATTTATTGGTAAACATTCCACGACCGTGCGTAGAAGCCAAGATCAAGTTGTCTGATTCTCTTAGGTCAAGATCCAATACGCGAATGTCCATCATTCCGTTATCTGAAGCAAACCAAACTGGGCTCGCTGCTGTAATGTCATCTGTAGACCAGATTCCAAGCTCGGTACCAATGATCACCTCTTGTGGCGCCAATGGGTTCTGAAGGATACATTTTACTGGGATATCCGGTAAGTTTCCTTCTTTGTTTTCCCAAGTCACACCAGCATCTGGAGAGTACCAAACACTGTTCACTCCGTAGTTGTGGAAGGTAACGAATAGCTCGTCCTCAGTCTCTCCGAATTCTATATCAGAAACACTACCTACAAATCCAGGACCAGTGATCTCATTCCAAGTTGGAGTTGCATCAGCATTGTCCAAACGCAAAACTTTACCCGTAGCTGTTCCAACGAATAGTGTAGAAGAAGCTGTTGTAAATGGCGATACTTTGAACGCTGTTGGAGGCGAGTTATCGATAAGTGCGTTATCCAAGTTGGTAGTCACCGCAGAAGTAGTTCCTAAAACGTAACGCTTAATAAGCTCATTACCTCCGGTTTGTCCATTAGAATAAAGAATGTCTAAGTTTCTATCCAAACCAGCTTGGTTGATAAATACTCCTTCTCCACTATCGATCTGATAACCTGCTCCTGTAAATGGAATGCGCACGTAAATGTGAGAGTTTCCAGGGAAGGTTGTGATCACGTAGTTAGGCACATCATCATAATCAGTGAATCCACCATCACCACCTAAACGGTCAATGAAGTTTCCTGTTCCTGCAGTTGCATTGTCTCTAAATAAGGTACCGTTATCCTGTGTACCTCCCGCAAGATCATCACCAGAAGCATCGTTCGGGCTAATGGTTCCATAGTAGAACTGAGTCACGTTCAAGTTTCTCAAACGCGGTAAAATAGCACCAGAGTTTCCAGCAGCAGTACTCAAAGAGGCTGCATAGTAAGTTCCTCCATCAGTACCAGTTAAAGACTCGTTAGGGAATCCTGGACGGAACTCCATCTCATGAACATCTGCGTGTACGAATGGTACTGTAAGTGTATTTAGGTTTGGATTGTTAGACCATTTAGAGATCTGCTCCCAGTTGTTTCCACCATCTGTAGAACGGTGCATATCAATACCTCCTACATAAATGATATCATCATCAGTTGGATCTACCGCAAGCATCAAGTCATAGAAAGATTGTCCACGCGTATAGTCATTAGCAGGAATACCTAGATCGGCATCGTTAGGCAGGTTGGTCGTAGTAAAGGTATCCCAACCGTCTGTGGTTTGGAAGATACGGACTGGAGTAGTTCCAGTAAGTCCTTGTGCTACGGCGTACATTTTATCAGGATCGGTCCCAGAAACGGCGATCTGTGTACGGTTAGAAGCCGTCAAAATGGTTTCAATTTCCCAAGTATCTCCGTCTGTTGTACTGAAAATGCGTCCACCCAATCCGGCATTGAGAAATCCAGAACGAATTCCTCCAAAGTAAAGCTTCCCATCGGCAGCAACTTCAAAATCATTGGGGATTCCATAGAAGGTGTTTCCAAAGTATGGGAATTCAAAAACCGATTGTTCCACACGAGACCAAGTAGCTCCGTTATCGGTAGACTCATAAAGACCTGCATTTTGCAGACCAAGAACGTTCACTGGGCTGGAAGAACCTCCACCTCCAGAACCAACATATCCAGTAGAGCCTACACCTGCGTAGATGTGTACATCTCCGTCTGGATCTTCCCAGGCTTTGATGTCATTAATATAGAATAAACCAGAACGCAGATCGTTTCCTCCAGCAGTGGTGTCACCACCACCGGCAAGAGTTACGTTTAAGCGAACCCAGTTCTGACCTCCATCGGTCGATTTATAAATTCCGTTACCGTTGGCAGCTCCTTGCGTGTACTGCTCCCCAGTTCCGATATACATTACTTGTGGATCGGTTGGATCAAAAGTGATGGAAGAAACCGCAATGTTTCCTGGAACTCCAGAAACCAATTCCCAGTTGGTTGAACCACTGGTCACATCTTCATTCACATACAAACCACCACTCACACCACCAGCAAAGGCGCGTCGAGCATCCGGATCGTTTGGATCCCAAAGGATCATACGTACACGTCCAGAAATATTGAATGGTCCACGCTCTTCCCAAGCGTTATCTTCAGCACTTCCCGGAGAACGGTCAGGACCAAATTGTTCCACCAATTGATCATAGGTGCGGAACATACGCTCTGGAACTGGCACCCCTAAACTAGGGTCCATGGTGTATAAAAAGTCTTGTTCGTTAAAGGCATTTGGCGGCAAACCAAGGGCACGACGCTCTTTCTTGCCTAAGTTCATGGTCTCGTTGAAAGGGTGATTCATCAAAAAATCCTCGTGCTTTTTGCGCAAATCAAGAATTTCTTGAGAAACCTGCTCACCTTCTGGGGAGAACTCAGTAGAAGCGTACCAAGCCAGTCCAGATGCGGCAATTGCCCCTACTATAAGTAATTTCTTTTTCATATTAATAGGTTTTAGCTTTTAGGTATTTCCCGTTAGAGAAACAGTTTATAAAGATAAGGCTTTATCGCCCTACAGTCAAGACCCTTAAAACGAACCGTTTCCAGTCATTTTTTTGAACTGATTGTGGGCATTACCATCGGTTAAGGAAGCGACGTAAGAACAGGCCAAAAGCAGTCTTTCATACAAATCCATGCTTACGTAGTCGTGCTCCTCTTTGAGGCCTTTCAATAAAAGTCCATCATAATTGGTTCCTTCCCCATTTAGATCACGCACTAGCGCATCGGTATACTTTTGAAGCAGCGTATTCAAGATGGAATAACCCATGATCTCTTTACCTACTACCTCATCACTGCGATACACTTTTTTAATGCTGATGTCAATGATATCACTGATCTGCGCTTCATAACGGCTTTTGTCCAAAAGTCCGTGGTGGAACTCCCCGCGGAGGATGATCTCTTCATTGTCTAAAAAGACGGCCACAGCCTCGCTAATCAAAGTATTGATAGCTAAGGCACGCAAATAAGCCAAACGCTTGGAAGTGGATTGCAGCGCCGCGTATTTTTTAGTTTGAATATTGTCTTTGACCAAATTGATCAAGAGCTCCAAGGCCATTTCTTCCTCAATGAGTCCAAGGTTAATTCCATCTTCAAAATCGATGATGGTGTAGCAGATATCATCCGCAGCTTCTACCAAAAAGGCCAAAGGATGACGGTGAAAACGCATGTCTGCTCCATCTTTAGCAATCAAACCTAAAGTAGCCGTTACATCTTTGAACACGCCCAAGTCTGATTGAAAAACCCCATACTTTTTATCACTGATCTGTTTGGTAGGTTTTTTTGGCAGTGATTCTTTAGGGTATTTCATAAATGCACCCAAAGTGGCGTAGGAAAGCCTAAGCCCTCCCTCCTGACCTGGGAAATCTTCTGTGATGATCCTAAAGCCGTTGGCATTACCCTCAAAATCTATCAGATCTTGATACTGCTTGGGAGTCAATTGATCCTTGTATTTAAGACCGGCCCCTACTGAAAAGAACTCCCCTATCGCCTTTTCTCCAGAATGCCCAAAGGGTGGATTCCCAATATCATGTGCCAAAGCTGCAGCCGCCACTATGGCTCCAAAATCGTTGAACGTATAGCCATGAACCTTTTCTAAGGCGGGGTATTTTTCCAACAAAGCTCTACCGGCCAATCGACCGAGGGAACGCCCAACCACAGACACTTCTAAAGAGTGTGTCAAGCGGGTGTGGACAAAATCGGTCTTGGACATGGGAATGACCTGGGTTTTGTCTTGTAAACTTCTAAAAGGTGCTGAAAATATGATGCGATCATAATCCACTTCAAAGCCCAAACGGGTTGGATCTTGCTCAATTCTGAGGCGTTTATTGGTATCTCCGTAACGTTTTAGTGACAGTAATTGTTCCCAGTTCATCGGTAAAATTTGACCTCCGAAAGATACACAAAATGCAAGGTTAATTTATCGTAAAGAAGCGGTGGTGTTTTCAATCTTTAATTAACATTTGGCTAACGCTTTTGTAGCACTTATTTAAAAGGTGGTTAACGCCACCTTTACAAAGTAGCGGTTTCTTTGTCGCAAGAAATTTTACAGTCGTAATGAAACAAATTACCTCGATATTACTGCTGCTATTTACCTCCATCACGATAGCGCAGACCGGATCAGTAGTAGGAAAACTAACTGACAAAGACTTTAACAACGAACCGCTTCCCTTTGCCAACGTTATTATTAAAGGAACCTCTACGGGTACAACATCAGACATTGATGGCCTTTATGAGTTGGATAATTTGGAGCCTGGTGCTTACACCATCCAATTCAGCTACGTTGGATATGAGACCCTAGAATTTGATGTTACTGTAGAAGGTAACCGAGTTACAACCTTAAATGTACCAATGGGTGCAAGTGCAGCTGCACTAGACCAAGTTGTAATTACAACAACACGAAAAAGAGAAAGCGAAGTTGCCCTTTTGATCGAACAAAAGAAGGCAACCACAATTATACAAAGTATTGGTGCCCAAGAATTAGCCAGAAAAGGGGTGGACAATGCTGCCGAGGCTGTTGCCCAGATCTCTGGTATTTCACAGCAACAAGGAAGTAGTGATGTGTTTGTGCGCGGATTGGGAGATCGCTATCAGAACACAACCATGAATGGTTTATCACTGCCGTCAAACGACGTAAACAAAAAGAACATCAACCTGGATCTATTTCCATCAGAAATCATTGAGAGTGTTGGTGTTTCTAAAGCATATAACAGTTATTTCTTCGGAGACTTTAGTGCGGGTAACGTAAACATCGTTTCTAAAGAATACAGCGGACCTGGATTCTTCAACGTATCGATCAATTCCGGATTCAATTCTCAAGCGATTGGTGAGGATTTTGTACGTTCAGAAGGACCAAGTCTTTTTGGATTCTACAACCGTTACGGAAACGATCCTTTTGCTGTAGTACTATCTCACGGAGTAGACCCTCAGGATGCAGAAACAAACATTCCTTTTGCAGGATCTATTGAAGGAGGTTATTCTTTCAACATTGACGACAACCAGCGTTTGAGTTTCTTTGGAACCGCCGTTTTCAGTAACAGTTACGAGTACTTAAACGGTCCAGCAATTGACTTTACCAATGATGTGAAGATCCGTTTTCCAGAAGCTGAATGGTATGATTATGATACGAATACAGCTCTTATGGGATCGATCCTTTACAACAATAAAGCCGGCCACAAACTTAAGCTGACCTCTTTATATTCAAATACTTCTTCTGACGAAGTGAGCTACTACGGTATTGGTGGAAACGGTTTTAACCGTGACGGATTCTCCAACAACGGAGATGGTGGATTCTACCAGATGAACGTACAGTTCAACCAAGAGATGATCTTTGTGAACCAAATTAACGGTACCCACAAGTTTGGTGACACTGTTGATGAAAACGGTGAGAAAAAATGGCTTTTGGACTGGGGATTTGGATTCAACAAAGTGTTCTCTGACGAACCAGATAGAAAGCGTATCTCTTTAGAAGATTACCAATTTACTCTAGACACTGATCCTGCTACAAACCCAATCTTCTACGATAATATTGCCTTTGACAATCAGCGTTTCTTCCAGAGTATTGAAGATGACGAGTTGAACAGCTATTTCAACTTGAATTACAAGGTGAATGACAATATCAACATCACCATGGGATATAACGGCCGAACTAAGGAACGTCGTTTCAACAACTGGAGATACGGTTATGAGATCTTAGACAAACTGAACAATCCGGTAACTGATGTTAACAATCTAGATCCATTCTTCAGCGCCGTGAACATCAACATTCCAGAAGGACGTGGTTTATGGAACTTAAATGTAGCACGCCAGCCGTTAGGCTTGGATGTTACTTTGGGCTTGGTTAACCGTCCGCAACCCTATGAGAATACCTACACCGGTAATTTAGATATTCACGCCGGATTGCTTACTGCAGATATCCAAGTAGGTGACTTATTGATCGTCCCTGGTATCCGCATAGAAAACTGGGAACAAACCATTGTTTATGACGTAATCAACCCTGTACCAACTGATACCGGATTTCGTGAAGCCAAGGAGAATCTATTCTTCCCAAGTTTAAACTTGAAGTACGCGGTAAACGAAGACATGAACTTACGTTTAGCTGCTAGTCAAACCGCTTCTTTCCCAGAATTCAAAGAAGTTGCAAACTTTGTATATGAAGGAGTAACCCAACGTGTGGGTGGTAACCCTGACTTGCTTGGAAAGGCCGATGGAACTGGAGTTTCTTACTCTGAGATCTTCAATGCTGATTTCAAATATGAGTGGTTCCCAAGCCGCAGCGAGCTGATCGCCTTTGGAGTATTCTACAAGTCGATTCAAGACCCAGTAAACCGAGTAGTGGCAACAGATGCTACTGGTAACCAGCGTTTCTTTAGAACTGGAGACGAGGCGACTGTATTCGGAGCTGAGATCGAATTCAGAAAAAACATTTTACTAGACGAAGACGATAAACCACTTTTCAGTGTTGGTGGTAACTTCGCTTATAACAATACTAATCAGGATCTTAAAGCGGTACAGACATCAGAAGGATTCACCTTTGGTACTTCCTTCGGTAACCGCACAGAATCTGAGCTTCAAGGTGCCTCTGAGTTCATTGTGAACGCAGACGTTAACTATTCACCAACCTTTGGAACCTATAACCCAAAGTTCACAACCACTTTTTCTTACTTCTCTGACAGAATCTTTGCCTTGGGAAGTGGAGACCTTGGAAACATTGTAGAAAAGGCAGTACCTCAATTGAACTTTGTGTGGAGAAACGCATTTGGCGATCACTTCGAGGCTAACCTAAGCGTTGGAAACATCTTGAACCCGAACGTAACCCTGATCCGTGAAGGAGCAGGAACAAACAACCCACTTTTAACACCGTTTGACCTTGTAAATGCCAACGGAGACGTGACGCTTTTTGAGTGGAAACGCGGTGTAAACTTTGGACTATCTCTTAAATATAAACTATAACAATCTTTTTACTTTAAAACTTGAAAATGATGAAAACCAAATTCTTCTTAATAATCGGTTTGCTTGGTTTAGTTCTTGCTTCTTGTGAGAGCGACGACACCGCTGATATTATCATCGAAGACAACCGCGTTGACAACAGCGTGACGAACAACAACAACGGAACTACCGACCCCACTGACGACGGTACAACCGGTGCTGTAGTAAACCTTTCTGGAGTTTACACTGAGGACCTTACTTTGGACTGTGATACTGAGTATCGTGTAACTGGACCAGTTCTTATTGCTGATGGTGTTACTTTCACTATCTGTGCTGGTACTACTATTGAAGTAGCTCCTGTAGGAGTTAACGCTTATATCGCGATCCTTCAAGGAGGTATGATCATGGCAGACGGAACTGCTGATGCTCCTATCGTATTCACTTCTGCTTCTGATACTCCTGGTTCAGGTGACTGGGGAGGTCTTGTAATCTGCGGACGTGCTCCAATCAACTCAACTCCTGACGGTTCTGAAGACACTTCTACTACTGAAGTAGGTGGTCTTTCTTACGGAGGAAACACTCCTGGTGACAACTCTGGAGTATTGCGTTATGTACGTGTTGAGTACGCTGGTGGTGCTATCGATGGTAACTCTGAGCTAAACGGGGTATCTCTTTACGCTGTAGGTTCTGGAACTACTATGGACTTTGTACAAGTTTACATCGGTTCTGATGACGGATTCGAATTCTTTGGAGGAACTGTAAACGCTAGCCACTTGGCAGTAGTTGGATCTGAGGATGACTCTATCGACTGGACTGAAGGATTTACTGGATCATTGACTGATGTATACGTGAAGCACCTAGCTGACCACGATAAAGCTTTCGAATGTGACGGATACAACACAGACTTCTCTAACGAAGGTGGATACTTCTCTGCTCCTGACGTAACTAACGTAACTATCGACGGTGACGCTGGAACTCTTGGAGAGGCTGTACGTCTACGTGCTGGAACTCAAGGAATCTTCACCAACTGGGTGATCAATGACTTTGATGAAGGATTCGATCTTGACGGTGATGACGCTGACAACCCAACAGGACAAGGTGTACTAGATGGTACTCTTGCTGCAATGGATGTTACTTTCAACAACGTTGGTCTTAAGATCAAAAACGATACAGGTTTTGCATGGGACGATGCTGATTTCCTAACTGGAGACGGTAACGGAACTGGTACTGACTTCGCCACTTGGGGTGCAGGTTGGGCTCGTGACTAATTCCACAACCTTTCAACAATAAAGTAAAAAAGGCTCCCATTGGGAGCCTTTTTTCTTACACTGTTTTAAAATCAAAATTAATTGGTGGTAACCACACGAGTATCTTGCATGGTCCATGTATTTACCTGAGCAATAGTATTGTTGCTATAGGTTACTTCTTTTAGTGTTTCTCCTTGGTAGAACATCCAAGTACCAACACGTTGTCCTTTGTTGTATTGTGCGATGGCTGTACGATTCCCATCGGCATCATAACTGATCCACTCACCGTGTAACTTACCGTCCTTAGTATAGAAACCAGTTTGAGCGATCTCGCCATTATCGTGAAACAAAGTGGCCTCAATAAGACCTTTCTTTTCTTTGTAAATATTTTTTGGTGCTTCTTGAGCAAATACGTTAGTCCCAAGGAATACTAAAACTAACATGAGGGCAATCTTCTTCATATCTTAGGGCTTTAATGATTAATAAATTCATTACAAACATAACATTATTTTTACTTATACGCAACATTCCCATAACATTAAATTAACATTAAGACTGCAACATACTGTTTTTTAGGGTTTTAGACTTTGTTTATTTTGATAACATTGACATCCAACATAAGCCAATACTGCTTTTAGCTCCCCATCATCAGCACCAATGTCCGGCGAAAAACTACACTCATAACGTTGGGATAACATTTGATTCTAAAATAAATTCCATTTTTGTTTTCTATTATCGCAAGTCTTTATGGGTGATATATATTTATTCATGCTAATCGCATTGGCTATTCTGGCCATCGCAGATTTGGTAGTTGGTGTAAGTAACGATGCCGTTAACTTTCTAAACTCCGCCATCGGCTCTAAAGCCATTTCCTTTAAAACCATCATGATAGTTGCCAGTGTGGGTATCGCTTTTGGAGCCCTGTCTTCTAGCGGAATGATGGAAGTAGCTCGAAAAGGAATCTTTGTTCCCGGAGAATTCTATTTTGACGAGATCATGGTCATTTTTATGGCTGTTATGATTACGGACATTCTCTTGTTGGATTTTTTTAATACTCTAGGGCTTCCCACGTCCACTACTGTGTCTATTGTCTTTGAATTACTTGGAGCAGCGGTGTGCATGTCTCTTATCAAGATCAGTAAGTCCGGGGAAGAATTATCATCTCTTAGTAATTATATCGCTTCTGAGAAAGCGACAACAATAATATTAGGTATACTACTCTCTGTAGCCATTGCTTTCACTATAGGAGCATTAGTACAGTTTGTCACTCGATTCCTTTTGTCATTTAACTTTGACAAACGTCCAAGTTGGGCTGCCGCAATCTTTGGCGGATTGGCAACTACCTCTATCGCCTACTTCATCATAGTAAAAGGATTAAAAGGAGCTGATCTTTTACCAGAAGCTTTCAATGCTTGGGCTCAGAATAACTTCTACCAATTTATTGGAGCCAACGCTGTTGTTTGGACGCTAGTCTCCTACGCATTAACCCAATTCTTCAAGGTCAACGTTTATAAATTCATCATTGTACTGGGAACCTTTGCTTTGGCCATGGCCTTTGCCGGGAATGATTTGGTGAACTTCATTGGAGTTCCAATGGCTGCGTACGAATCATATCTAGTTTGGGGAGACTCTAATGTAGCTCCAGAAGCCTTTGCCATGACCAGCTTGTCTCAGGCGGTACGTACAGAACCTTTATTGCTGCTATTAGCGGGAGTTATTATGGTGTTGACGCTTTGGTTTAGTGAAAAGGCTCGTCGCGTGGTGAAAACTTCTGTGGATCTTTCTCGTCAGGATGAAGTTAAAGAACGCTTTAAACCGAACTGGCTTTCCCAAAATCTGGTACGATTAGCCATTGGACTGAACCGCGGTTTTACCATGGCTTTACCAGAAGGTGCAAGAAACTCCATCAGCAAGCGCTTTGCTCCTACGGTAAAGAGTAAAATACTAGATAAGGAAGCACCTGCTTTTGATATGGTTCGGGCTGCAGTTAACTTAGTTGTGGCCTCGGTACTGATCTCCATTGCCACAGGTCTAAAATTACCGCTCTCTACCACCTATGTGACCTTCATGGTGGCTATGGGAACTTCTTTGGCTGACCGCGCTTGGGGAAGTGACTCTGCCGTATATCGTGTTGCTGGGGTGATCAACGTAATTGCCGGTTGGTTCATGACAGCCATAACAGCCTTTATTGCTGCTGCTATTATGGCGGCACTGATCTACTATTTTGAGTGGGTAGCTTTAGTCACCTTATTGATCTTAGCCTTTGTACTTATTGCCAGATCTTACTTGCGTACAAGCAGAAATACGAAAGAGATTCGTGAAGAGCTGGAATTCAAAATGGCAGAAAGCACGTCCGTAAAAGGAGTGATTGAAGAGTCTGCCAATAACGTATCCACCGTAATGAAACGCGGATCACAGATATTAAAAAGATCGTTAGACTCATTAGCCAGACAGAATTTAAAAGACCTTAAAAAGGCGCGCAATGACGCGGAGAGCCTCTCTGATGAGATGGACGACCTGAAGAATCACATTTTCTTTTACATCAAAGGCTTGGACGGCAGTTCTGCCGGAGCCACACGCTTCTATTTGATGGTTCAAGATTCCTTGGAGGATTTTGTACAGTCTATTGGGTTTATTGCAAAGACCAGTCACAAACACGTCAAGAACAATCACCAAGGATTGACCTTTAATCAGATTCGTGACTTGAAACAGATTGAAGAAAGACTCTTGGACATGTTTGCCAAAGTAAAGGCCAACTTCGACGCTATGAACTTGGATGAACTTCCAAACCTCATCGCAGAGAAACAGGAATTTGATACTTATATCTCTAGTGATATCGAGAAACAGATCCAACGCACCAAACAACCAGACAGTAGCGCGCGCAACACTACGCTTTACTTCAGTCTTCTTTTAGAATGCAAAGATCTTGTAGAGACCACTGCGACTGTTTTAGAACAGTACTACAAAGAGTGGGAGATCACTAAGAAACCAGAAATTCTATAATGCGTTTACTGCTTGCTCTTTTATTGCTTCCTCTGTTTAGTATAGCCCAACAGCTCACTGGGGAACAATTGCTGGAGCGTGCGATTGCGTATCACGATCCGCAGGGCAATTGGGAAACCTTCAATGGGACACTTTATGTGACGATGGAAACGCCTAATTCTGATGCCCGAAATAGCGAGATCCAAATTAACTTGCCACAAGAGTATTTTAAGGTGATCGCTACACAAGGGGATCAAGAAACCTTATACCAAATTGATCGCGGAGCCTGTTCCATTGGACTCAATGGCGATATGGACTTAACGCCAACCGAGCTCAAAGAAAACAACCTAAGCTGCGAGCGCGCTACGCTTTACAAAAACTACTACACCTACCTCTACGGACTTCCTATGAAGCTCAAAGATCCTGGAACTTATGTCGATCCTGTTGTTTCGGAGGTAAATTTTAAAGGAAAGACCTATTTGCGGCTAAAAGTTACCTATGATGAAACCGTAGGTACGGACATTTGGTTCTTTTATTTTGATCCGACCACCTACGCCATGGAAATCTACCAATTCTACAAGGGAGATCCAGAAGACAAGGGCAAAGACACCGGAGAGTATATTTTACTTTCTGATGAAATTGAGATCTCCGGCATTAAGATGCCTAAAGATCGCGCCTGGTACTACAATAAGGGCGATAAGTATTTGGGGACCGATCTTCTTCAAAAAGACGGTTTTACAAAGAACTAGGCCGATCTGCAAATAGTTTTCAGCTCCAAACGATTGATTCTCGCGAAAAGCAGCCAACAGAGCGTTAAGAGGTAAAATCTTTTCAGATTTCAAAATTTTCAGTAAATTGGAATCCTCAATCCATTGATCAGCCACTCTTTAAAGCTAAATAAGAGTGCGTAAAAGGCAATCCCCCCACGCCTGTTAATTGCAGTAATAGCAAACCATCATTGCTCTTATTTATCCTATTGCTGCACGGAGAAGTATCACCTAATACTCATGATCATGGCAGAACAAAAGAGTTTAGTCCTGAACAAAGTGCCGAGTTCAATTTCTATTAATTCTAAGGCATTGTATCAATCCTTCAAGAAAGAAAAGGAGATTCGTGAATTATTTGACAATGCACCAGACATGTTTTTTGCAGTCGATGCATCTGGAAATATCATCAACGCAAACAAAGAATTACTCAGCAAATTGGAATATGATGATTTGAGTGAAATACTTGGAAAAAGTGTGCTTGATATTGCCCCTGGATTTACTCCTGAGGAGTTAGAACGGGATATGAAAATATTACTAAGCGGTAAGAGACTTCGAGACGAGAGTCGCGTGGTTGCAACCAAAACCGGCAAAAAAATCCCTATTCGTATCAACGCCAATCCCTTTTTTGATAATAAGGGCAACCTAACAAGCGTAGTGGCAAGCTGGCGCGATGTAAGTCAGCTCGTTGAAATGGAACACAAACTCAAGGACCAGAACATGGCCTTTGAACAGGTCTTAGAATCTACTTTGGCTGGTTACTGGGATTGGGATATGACCACCAATGTCCAATACATGAGTCCAACCTTTAAAAAGATGTTCGGCTATGAAGATCACGAAGTGCCAAACTGCCCAGATTGGTGTAAAGGGAATTTACATCCGGATGATCTCCCTGGTGTTTTAAATATATTTAAGGCACACGTTGAAAGCAAAGGAGTTGTTCCTTTTGACAACGAAGTACGACATTTTCACAAAAATGGAGACATTGTTTGGGTATGGTGTAAAGGAAGAGTTATAGAATGGGATGAAGAAGGGAACCCGCTGCGAATGGTTGGCAGCCATGTGGACATAACCAATCTAAAAACCCTCGCCAACAGCAACAAACAGCTAGAACGCTTTGCCTATGTAGCCAGTCATGACCTGCAAGAACCTTTACGCACCGTTATTGACTTCGTGAATCTGTTTAAAGAAGATTATGGAGCTCAGCTTGATCAGCAAGCTACCACCTATCTCAATTTCATTGAAACAGCATCCATAAGAATGGGTGTTCTAATTAAAGGGATATTGGCGTACTCAAGAGTCAATGAAAATTCTTTAAAAGAGCTTGTAAACTTTAAAGATCTGATCGATGACGTACTGAGCGATCTAAAACTGAAAATTGATCAAACTCAGGCCAAAATTGACGTTAGCAAGATGCCTCAGTTCAAAGGCCATCCAGCAGAATTACATTCGCTATTCCTCAATTTGATAGGCAATGCAATTAAATTTACCGACAAGCGGGCTCAACCAGAAATAAAAATCACGGCTCATAAAAAAGCAGATTACTATCAGTTCGCTATTTCAGATAATGGAATCGGGATTGATCAAAAGAATTTTGATAAAATATTTGAAATCTTCAAGCGCTTGCATTGCGAGGAGGATTATGACGGAACCGGAATTGGCCTGGCGCACTGCAAGAAGATCGTAGAAATGCACGGTGGTAAACTTTGGGTTGAATCCCAGCTTGGAAAAGGAAGTACTTTCTTTTTTACGCTCAAAATATAGCAAATGATGGATCGTATACATGTACTACTACTAGACGACAATAAGGCTACAAATTTTCTACATGAGCGCTATTTAGACCGTCAAGACCGTATTGGCAATGTCATAGCCTTTCAAAACGGAAAAGATGCTCTGAAACATTTGAGCCATAGCAATGAGTATCCTGATCTGATAGTATTGGACATAAATATGCCTTGCATGGATGCTTGGGAATTTTTGGAGAAACTCAGAACAATAGAATTAGTTCAAAACCCAACAATCCTTTTACTCACTACAACGATCAGTCCTGAAGATCAAAGAAAGATGGAGAACTATCCTGAGGTAAGTAATATTCTCTATAAACCGCTTGACCCGGCAGCAATCCAGCTGATTCTAAAAGATTATTTTCCGGCTCAGATAAGTACTAATTAGAGACAAAAAAAGACTCCCTTTTGAGGAGTCTTTTTTCAATCAACACTTAAAACAAATCTTAAGAACCGCACATCAAGCAGTCGTCGTCTTCGTCGGCATCTCTACTCTTAGCCAACATTTCACGCAACTCCTGAGGCGTCAATGGCTTGTCTGTTGCTGCTGCAGTAACGGTACCTACGGCCGCTTCCTGAGGCGCAGGAACAGCTTCCTTTGTAGTGTTCTTAAGTGTAAATTTGATCGCGTCTACGGCACTCTTAGTACGTAGGTAGTACATTCCCGTTTTAAGACCGCTCTTCCAAGCATAGAAGTGCATTGAAGTAAGCTTCGCCATATTGGCGTTCTCCATAAACAGGTTCAGTGACTGAGACTGATCAATAAAGTATCCTCTGTGTCGGGACATATCAATAATGTCTTTCATACTGAGTTCCCAAACAGTTTTATACAATTCTTTAAGGTCTTGAGGGATCACATCGATGTGTTGAATAGATCCGTTAGCACGCATGATCTCTTCTTTTAGATCGTCATTCCAAAGGTTAAGCGCAACAAGATCCTCCAAAAGGTGCTTGTTCACTACAATGAACTCTCCAGACAATACACGACGCGTGTAAATGTTAGAAGTATACGGTTCAAAGGCCTCATTGTTTCCTAAGATCTGAGAGGTAGAAGCTGTTGGCATCGGAGCTACTAACAAAGAGTTTCTCACTCCGTGCTTCTTCACATCCTTGCGCAATTTGCCCCAATCCCAACGTCCGCTAAGCTCTTCATCTTTGATGTTCCAAAGGTTGTGTTGGAACAATCCTTCAGAGATCGGAGATCCTTTATAGGTCTCATAGGCTCCGTCCTTCTTAGCCTCTTCCATCGATGCAGTTACCGCAGCAAAGTACAAGGTTTCAAAGATCTCTTGGTTGAGTTTCTTAGCCTCTTCACTGGTAAATGGCAATCTTAATTTAATGAAGGTATCTGCCAATCCTTGAACACCCAAACCAACCGGACGGTGACGGAAGTTACTGTTACGCGCCTCTGGCACTGGGTAGTAATTTCTATCAATTACACGGTTCAAGTTCTTAGTTACTCGCTTGGTGATTCTAAAGAGCTCTTTGTGATCAAAAGCGCCGTTCTTCACAAACATTGGCAAAGCAATGGAGGCCAAGTTACACACCGCTACCTCATCAGCAGAGGTGTATTCCAAGATCTCTGTACAAAGGTTTGAAGAACGAATGGTTCCCAAATTCTTTTGGTTGGATTTGCGGTTGGCCGCATCCTTGTACAACATATAAGGAGTACCGGTCTCAATTTGAGATTCTAGGATCTTCTCCCAAAGCTCACGCGCTTTGATGGTCTTGCGTCCGCGGTCTTCTGCCTCGTACTGCAAGTAAAGCTTTTCAAACTCATCACTGTGGTTGTCAAACAAGCCTGGACATTCGTTTGGACACATCAACGTCCACTCAGCGTCTTCTTGAACACGCTTCATAAATAGATCTGGAATCCACATGGCGTAAAACAAATCACGTGCTCGCATCTCTTCCTTACCGTGGTTCTTTTTCAAGTCCAAGAAGTCAAAAATGTCTGCGTGCCATGGCTCCACATAAATTGCGAAAGATCCTTTACGCTTTCCTCCACCTTGATCTACATAACGCGCCGTGTCATTGAATACACGTAGCATAGGTACAATTCCGTTAGAAGTACCGTTGGTTCCTGAGATATAAGAACCCGTTGCACGTATGTTGTGAATAGAAAGACCAATTCCTCCCGCAGATTGGGAGATTTTGGCAGTTTGTTTTAAGGTGTCGTAGATACCGTCAATACTGTCGTCCTTCATGGCTAGAAGGAAACAAGATGACATCTGTGGCTTAGGCGTACCAGAGTTAAAGAGTGTAGGTGTAGCGTGGGTAAAGAACTTCTTACTCATGAGTTCGTAAGTTTCTTTTACCGCGGCCATATCTTCCATATGAATACCAACAGATACACGCATCAACATATGCTGTGGACGCTCTGCGATCTGTCCGTTCAATTTTAGAAGGTAAGAACGCTCTAATGTTTTGAATCCAAAGTAGTCGTAACCAAAGTCACGGTTGTAGATGATCGTTGAATCCAATTCGTCAGCATTCTTCATGATGATGTCATACACCTCGTCACTCAAAAGTGGCGCTTTCTTCCCAGTTCTTGGGTTTACATAGGTGTATAGATCAGTCATCACCTCAGAGAAAGTCTTTTTGGTGTTCTTGTGCAGGTTCGATACTGAGATACGTGCCGCCAGACGGGCGTAATCCGGGTGTGTGGTGGTCATGGTCGCCGCAATCTCCGCAGCCAATGTATCCAACTCACTCGTGGTCACACCGTCATACAAACCTTCAATGACGCGCATGGCAACTTTTACAGGATCTACTAATTCATTCAGACCGTAGCATAGCTTTCTTACGCGTGCTGTGATCTTGTCAAACATGATGGGCTCTTTGCGGCCATCTCTTTTAATTACATTCATCTACAACTTCTTTAGTTAATTAGTGCCTAATTTTTAGCAAAACGTAGGTTGGTACGCTAGGTGTAACCCGCGTATAATCAATTGGTTAAAAAAGCTCCGGGCCTGGGGCAGCCCCCTGGAGCGATTTTAGAAATCTGCGTCGAAACTAATCTTGTTAGATTCTTTGTCTTTGTTGGTAACTCCCGCTTTTTGATACTCGGAAACGCGCTTCTCAAAGAAGTTCGTTTTACCTTGAAGCGAGATCATATCCATAAAATCAAAAGGATTGCTGGTGCTGTATTCTTTCTCACAACCCAACTCCACCAAGAGGCGGTCTGTTACAAACTCTAAGTACTGAGTCATCAGCTTGGAGTTCATTCCAATTAGACTTACCGGTAAAGACTCGGTAATAAATTCACGCTCAATATTAAGCGCATCCACAATGATTTCACGGATTCTTTCCTTTGGAACTTTATTGATCAAGTGGTGGTTGTGCAAGTGTACTGCGAAATCACAGTGTACACCCTCATCTCTTGAGATCAGCTCGTTGGAAAAGGTCAATCCTGGCATTAAGCCACGTTTTTTGAGCCAGAAAATCGAACAGAAGGCTCCAGAGAAGAAGATCCCTTCTACAGCAGCGAAAGCGATAAGGCGCTCAGCAAAACTTGGACTTTCAATCCATTTTAATGCCCAATCTGCCTTTTTCTTGATTGCTGGGAAGTTTTCAATTGCATTGAAAAGCTTGTCCTTCTCTTTTTCGTCCTTTACATACGTATCAATAAGTAGCGAATAGGTCTCTGAGTGGATGTTCTCCATCATGATCTGGAATCCGTAGAAAAATTTCGCTTCAGAATATTGAACCTCGTTTACAAAGTTCTCTGCTAGGTTTTCATTTACAATTCCATCCGACGCTGCAAAGAAGGCCAAGATATGTTTGATGAAATAACGCTCATCATCGTTCAATTTGGTTGCCCAATCCGTCAAATCTTGGTGCAAGTCAATCTCCTCTGCCGTCCAAAAACTGGCTTCAGATTTCTTGTACCAATCCCAAATATCGTGGTGTTGGATAGGGAATATTACAAATCGGTCCTTGTTCTCTGCTAAAATCGGTTCTACTGCGCTCATTGTCCGTTGCTTTTTTTAAAATTCGATAAATTTCTCGTTACTCGGGACTAACAAATATGGAAAATTTTAGAACGAATTAGTCGAGAATACGAGCTTGGTTTTCAACAAAGTTTTTAACATCAAAATTTTCAAACTGTTCACATAGTTTTGTTAACAAAATTGATTAATCAGTTTATTATCAGTGTTTTACAAAATTACTGTTGAAGTTATTAACAAACAGAAAACAGACCGTTAATAGCTCGTGAAACCCCAGTGAAACCCGAGTGTTCTAAGGGGTTTTCCTAACATTTCCCTAAGGTTTAGGTAACACGATTTTTAACAGCAACCTTAAACAGAAATTTTTGGTTTGGAAGTCAAATGACCCTCAACTTGCAGAAAAAAAATCACCAAAATGGTGATTTTATCATCCTAAATTCTTCAAAAGAATTCTCAGTAGAATGAAGAAGAATAAAAACGGGATTATGCGTCTTGTGATTTTTGTGCGATTTGATCCAATCCATCAAACCAATCTTGTCCGAATTTTCGAATCAAGGCATCTTTTACAAATTTGTAGACAGGAACTTTGAGCTGCTCTCCTAAACTACAAGCAGTATCACAAATGGGCCAACGGTGATAATTTACTGCAGCAAATTCACTGTAATCGGTTACGCGCACAGGGTATAAATGACAAGAAATGGGCTTTTTGAAATCCACATCGCCTGCATTGTATGCATCTTCTATTCCGCAACTGG
>NZ_CBFCWJ010000046.1:0-114321 GCF_965601605.1 Gilvibacter sp.
TCTGAACACCCACTGACTGGGCCCTTTCAAACATGGCCTGTTCAAGAGCATATCTGCTGATACCAAATCCACCTAGTGGAAGCTTGGCTTGGATAGCTTTGCCCTTGGGATGGGTCCAACTAAAATTCGATATTTCAACAGCTCCTAAGGCAAAGGGATCGATTCCAAGCTTAGTAAGATATGGCAACACTTCATTAGAAATATATTCACCACAGACTTTATGACGCGGATAGGATTTAGGTTCAAAAAGCAGCGCTGATTTACCTTGCTCGGACAGATCTATAGCAGCACTCAAACCCGCCAATCCACCACCAACAATCAGTACGTCTGCTTCTTGTTGCTTCAAACTTTTGGAATTTCTAAGGTTATGGAGATGGTAACGTTCTTGGACATGACCAAGCTGCGACCACCCACGCCGTAATCACGGCGATTGATCTCAAGCT
Source organism: Gilvibacter sp. (assembly GCF_965601605.1). GTDB lineage: Bacteria > Bacteroidota > Bacteroidia > Flavobacteriales > Flavobacteriaceae > Gilvibacter. The sequence goes on from NZ_CBFCWJ010000046.1 coordinate 444, forward strand.
CACCGATCAGTTTGGTGGTATTGCCCATAGTTTCTGAATACATTTTGATCACCACATTTTTGCTTACTCCTTTGATCGATAAATTTCCTTGGAGTTCATAGGCACGGTCTGCTACTTCTCGCAAACCAGTAGATTCAAATGCTATGTTTGGGTATTGACTTGCATGGAAATATTCTTCTTCCAAGAGATGCTCATCTCTAGTTTTGTTATCTGTATCTATAGTATTTACTGGAATGCTAACTCGCAGTTTGGTGTTTTGTAAAGCCGATAAATCTAAGGTTCCGTTCACGGCGCTGGAATTAAATTTCCCCTCCACATTGATTCCGAAATTTCTAATCGTAAAGGAAATATCATGGGCAATCTGGCCAAACGCTGCGGAATTGCTCAGCATATATATACCCATAAATAAAAATAATAATCTCTTCATCATTAGCATCTTAAAACAAAAGCAAGGCATTGCCCCATCCTTTTATTTCTTAAAGTTAAGTCTAAATAATTGAATCCTTGTTAGGAAAGCGCTAAAAGAAAGGACGGTATTGATCTACGCGAAACAAGAGGGTATTGTATGACGGATCTGCAGCTTTTCGCTCTTTATACAAAGGCAAACTGCCCACGGCCCTGTTGGCCGCACCACTGGGGGCGGTTAAAGAAACAGTTTTGATCTGTCTGCCATTCAATTCAAAGCGGTGAATTCTCGGGACCTGATTTTCCAAAACTTCTAAGGTTAATTCATGCTCTTTGAGCAGGCGCCTAAAAAAGTATTCCGGGCCATTTTTACTGTTTCCACCCGTAAAAAGCAAGGTATCAATCTGCGTATTTTCTTTGAGGTATTTTAGAAGCGGACGCAACTGTACTTGCTCCATCCCTAAGTCTGAAGCGTCTATTTTTTGGCGTTTAGCACTGTGAACAATATCACAGATGGCAATGCCTCGATCTTGCAAGAAGTCTTTGCGCTGGTCTATAGCTTTTTGAGTAGTTTCAAAAACTAAATCGAGCTCAAAAAGTTGATTGAGAATGGGCCAAAGTTGCCCGTCTATACTGCCGTAGCAAAAATTAACATCACCCGGTTTTAACTCACCCATGCTGAATCGCGGTGGCGGCAAGGTGCCCACGATCATCTTGGTAGCACCCTCTGGAAAATAAGGTGGATAGGGGTGCTTGTGGATGAACATGGTTTATCGCGTAAATACCAATTCAGTTTCTGAGGAAAGCTCCTCAGAGAATCCGTAACCTTCTTGATTAAAGGCCTTAATATCGTCCACGGTGGTTCCTTTGGTGTCTATCAAATGACGAGACATCATACCACGAGCTGGTTTGGCAAAGGTTCCGATGGTTTTGTACTGACCGTTTTTAAACTCCTTGAAGACGGGAGTGATCACTGTAGCTTTCAGCGCCTTGGTATCTATAGCCTTGAAATATTCATTGCTGGCAAGATTGATCAAAATATCATATTCAGCCAGTTCTTCATTCAACTGTTTGGTGATCTTTTGCTTCCAGAATTCGTATAAATTCTTTTTAACACCCACGGGCATCTTAGTACCCATCTCCAAACGGTACGCCTGCATCAGGTCAAGTGGCTTCAGAAGCCCATAAAGCCCAGAAAGAATTCGCAAATAGTCTTGTGCAAATTCAATCTCCTCATCATTCATTGTAAAAGCGTCCAAACCGCGATACACATCACCTGCAAAAGTGAACATCGCTGGTCGCGCATTAGAATCATCAAAAGGCAAAGACCACGCTTGATTGCGTTCGTAGTTCAGGGTAGCCAAAGCATCTGAAATATGCATCAGTTTTGACAAACTTCTTGCTGACTTCTTTTTTAGCAATTTATTGAGACGCTCCGACTCCGCTTGAAAAGCAGGTTGGGAATGTGCTGAAGTTGGTAAAGTAGATTCTAGATCTAAAGACTTTGCAGGAGAGATTACAATTTTCACGCGGCTTTCTTTTTTGAGTCTTACAAAAATACGGAACTCTGAAAGCCGTCACAAGTGCTCTAACTAAAGCTTGTAAATGCCACTATTGGAGAAACTAATACTAATGCATATGTTTGGCGTAGTCACGCCATTTGGCAATACATTGCTCCATATCATCAGGCAGCGGCGCTTGAAATCTCATGAGCTCTCCACTTACTGGATGCACAAAACCAAGGGTAGCGGCATGTAAGGCTTGTCGAGGTAGTATTTTAAAGCAGTTCTCTACAAACTGCTTGTATTTGGTAAAGGTGGTTCCCTTAAGGATCTTTTCTCCACCATAGCGCTCATCATTGAATAAGGTGTGCCCTATGTGCTTCATATGCACACGGATCTGATGTGTACGGCCCGTTTCCAAAGTACAGGAAACTAAAGTCACATAGCCAAGGCGTTCCTGAACCTTATAATGCGTTACGGCGGGCTTGCCTTTGAGTTCGGCTTCTTCTCCTAAGAACACCGTGTTTTGCAAACGATTTTTAGGGTGTCTGCCGATATGGCCTTCCACAGTGCCTTGATCCTCTTCCATATTACCCCAAACAAGGGCTGTATAGGTACGTTCGGTACTCTTATTGAAGAATTGTCCTGCTAAATGCGTCATGGCCTCTTCTGTCTTGGCAACTACCAAAAGTCCACTGGTGTCTTTATCTATTCTGTGGACAAGACCTGGTCTTCCACTGCTGTTGTTGGGCAGGTTCTCAAAATGATAGGTCAAGGCGTTGATCAAAGTTCCACTGTAATTCCCATGCCCAGGGTGCACGACCATACCCGCAGGTTTATTGACCACCAAAACGGCATCGTCTTCATAGACAATATCCAAAGGAATATCCTCTGGCACCAACAGGAATTCATAGGGAGGATGCGCAAACATCACCGTCACCACATCATGGGGTTTGACCTTGTAGTTTGACTTCACCGGAATATCATTGACATAGATATTTCCAGCAGTTGCCGCTTTTTGAATTTTGTTGCGAGTGGCTTTTTCAATGTAGTTCATCAAGAACTTATCTACACGCAAGGGTTGTTGACCTTTTTCGGCTACAAAACGATGGTGCTCGTAAAGTTCTTCTGATTCTTGTTGATCTATGGGCTCTTTATCCATCGGAATCCGAATTGGAAGAGGAACTGGATCCTCCCATACGTAGATTTCCTTTTCCATCACCCAACACAAGATCAATTACTGCAGTCTTCTGTAGTAAAACCCCAGGCTCAATAAGTTCACCATTGTGACGCAATTGCAAGACTTCATCTTTAGCAATATACGGTCTGTAACTAACCTTACCGATCTTGAATCCCATAGAGATCAAGGTCGGCTCTGCCTGTCTGCGGGTACGCCCAACTACATTTGGAATGGGCAAAGAGCGGTAATCAGATCGATTCACGGTTAGGTAAATGGTCCGATTCTCTTTTACCATACTTCCTGCCTTGGGCAGTTGTTCAATGATGGATTGTTTGGGATACTCCGGATTGTAATTGGTAGTATCTAAGATCTCCCAGCGCAATTCAAGCTCACTCAAAGCAGAATTGGCTTCGTCAAGGGTCATTTTAGCCAGATCAGGCACCTGAATGCGTTGGTCGTGATTGGTGCTAATTCGCAAATAGAAAAGCAACAAAAAGACTAAAGCCACCGTTACCAATAGGGCTATGCCAAGTTGTTTTAAGAATGTTTTGGTCAGTAAGAATCTAACGAAACTCATTAAAACGAAAAGTTAATTGAAACACGAAAATACATATATTTGAGTAGATATTACAACTGCCTAAAAAATGGTTTGCTGCAAACCCAACCTCAAATTACAAACGCTATAAATCACACATTCTTATGAAGCCCGTAAAAGTTGCTGTAATCATGGGAGGTTATTCAAGCGAACACTCCATATCTGTGGAAAGTGGCGCAACTGTAGTAAAGCATTTACAAAAAGCCGATTACGAGGTCTTTGCCGTTCATATTGAACGCGATCACTGGTATTACTTAGATGCAGAAAACAATAAGTACATTGTAGATCGAGGAGATTTTAGTTTTATGGCTGACGGGGTAAAAGTAATTCCCGATGCCATTTTCAATGTGATTCATGGCACTCCGGGAGAAGATGGTTTGATGCAGTCTTATCTGGAACTGATTGGGATTCCGCAAACCTCGTGCAATTTTTACCAAGCCGCCTTGAGTTTTAACAAGCGTGATTGTTTGGCCGTATTGAAGCAGTTCGGTGTGAAGTGTGCACAATCCTATTACCTCAACAAAGAAACCGAAGTACCCTTAGAGGAGATCGTCAAAGCTGTAGGCTTTCCCTGTTTTGTAAAACCCAATCGAGCGGGCAGCAGTTACGGCATCTCCAAAGTTTACGATATGGAAGCGCTTCAGCCTGCTATTGACAAAGCTTTTGAAGAAGATCATCAGATCCTAATTGAAACCGCCTTAGTGGGCACTGAGGTGAGCATTGGTGCTTATGACCATGATGGAAGGGTTCAAGTTTTGCTTCCGACCGAGATCGTCAGTGAAAATGATTTCTTTGATTATGAAGCCAAGTATTTGGGTAAATCCGACGAGATCACTCCTGCCCGAATTAGCCCGGAAGAGACCGCGCGTGCTCAGGCAGAAACGGCACGTATTTATGGACTCTTAGAAATGAGTGGTTTGGTACGTTGTGATTTTATCCTACAAGATGGAGAACCGTACTTTTTAGAGATCAACACCAACCCGGGACTCTCTGAGGCCAGCATAATCCCAAAGCAGGCTGAGGCTGCAAATATTCCGCTATCTCAGCTGTTTGCACAACTGGTTCAGAACGTATTGCCACAGAAATAGTATCTTAGCTTCTATGAAAAGAAAGGCTGTATTTCCTGGATCTTTTGACCCCATTACCTTAGGGCATTGTGATATCATTGAGCGCGGACTTCAAATGTTTGATGAGATTGTACTCGCCATTGGTGTAAACTCTGCAAAGAAATACACCTTCAGCCTAGAGGAGCGTAAGGCTTTTTTAGAGGCTACTTTTGCTGGTGAAGATCGAATTAGCGTTGCTACTTATGAAACCCTTACGGTCGACTTCTGCAAGTCCGTTAACGCTCAATTTATTTTGAGAGGACTGCGCAGCACTACAGACTTCAATTACGAGCGTCCCATCGCTCAAACCAATCGCGCCATGGATAATGAAGTAGAAACGGTTTTTCTAATGGCTTCTCCGAGTGTCACTCACGTTTCTTCATCCATAGTTCGTGAGATCATGAAATATGACGGCAATTACCAACATTTGGTGCCATCCGCGGTGCGCAAGTAGCAGCTTTCTCACACTTAAAGAATTACTCAAATTAAGACATAAAAAAACCCTGCCGTTTGGCAGGGTTTTTTAAGCTAAGAAATGATTCTTATTGCTTAACGATTTTTGTAGTGTAGTTTCCTTCAGTAGTTTCTAAAGTAAACATGTAGATACCGTTAGAAAGACCAGAAGTGTTGATGGCTCCATTTACCATTACAACTCCAGTATCTCTACCCAATACGTCAAAAAGCTTAGCGCTAGTTACCTCAGCTCCTACAGGAACAGTAACGTTTAGCACGTCCTTTACAGGGTTAGGATACACAGATACACCTTCAAGGTTGTTGTCTGCAGTCGAAAGCGTAGCTAGTACAGCGTCACCAGAGAAAGAAACTCCAGAGATACCTTCGTTTGCAACGAATACGAACATAATGTCACCGTCGTTTACAACAGTAGTACGAACTCCGTCAGGACCAGCATCGTTGTCGAAACATCCAGCTCCAACACCACCAAGGTTGTCAGTTACAGTAAGACCAGTTGGGTCAGTTTCATCGATAGTAGTCGCGTAGTAAAGTACTGGCTCAGACAATCCAGCTGGAGTATCGATAGAAACAGTTACAGTACCACCAGTTACAACTTCAAATTTGTAGTCTACAGAAGGAACGTTAAAGTTACATCCTACTTGACCTTCCTCTTGAGCTCCGTTAGGAACGTTTACGTCCGGATCGTTAAATGGAAGAGTCTGTACTTGGATGGCGTTTGCCATGTCCACGTTTACTTGAGCAAACGCTGCACCTCCCACTAAAAGACAGGCCAATAAAAGAGTAATTTTCTTCATGTCAATTTGTTTTAAGATTAGTTTTACCATGCTAATGTAGCATTTAAATGTTGAAACAACAAAGTGAAAATCTGATTCTTTCTTAATTTTAGACCGCATTAAAATCAACATCCATGACCCGATACTTCGCGCTTCTCTTTATTTTACTGTTATTTTCATGTAATTCCGAGGTTAAATCTGACCGAGATTTTACTACACTTTTTGAGTCCTCAAAAGGCACACAGACCCAAGAATATAAAGACGTTATTTCCTACTATGACGATCTGAGTGAAGCCTACACCTCTGTTGCTATGTATGAAATGGATCGGACAGACAGCGGAGAGCGCCTGCATTTGGTAACTTTCAACCCCAACCGCAGCTTTGACTCTGAGCTCGGATTAGACGGGAAACAGGTTGTGATGTTGATCAACAACGGAATCCACCCTGGCGAAAGTGATGGGATCGATGCCAGCATGATGCTTATTCGGGATTTGGCTCAAGGTAAAATTAAAGCGCCAGAAAATGTAATTATCGCGGTCATTCCCATCTACAATATTGGAGGTTCGATCAATAGAAACTCTTTCAGTAGAACCAACCAAAACGGACCAGAAGCCTATGGTTTTCGAGGGAATGCGCGCAATTATGATTTAAACAGAGATTTTATCAAAAGTGACACCTGGAATGCTTTGGCCTTTCAGAAGCTCTTTGATCTCTTGGACCCTGATGTCTTCATCGACAATCACGTGAGCAACGGAGCCGATTATCAATACGTGCTTACCCACCTATTCACTCAACACAACAAGCTCGGTGGGAACGCTGGTAAATTTCTCCATGAAGTAATGATGCCGGCTTTAGAAGATTCTTTGGCTGCAAAGAATTGGGACATCACTCCTTATGTCAATGTTTTCAACAGAACTCCAGAAAGCGGCTTTTCACAATTTATGGATGGTCCGCGCTATTCTACAGGCTATACTAGTCTTTACAACACCTTGGGATTGATGGTAGAAACTCATATGCTGAAACCTTATAAGGATCGCGTTGAAGGAACTTATGCGCTTATGGAATCTGTAATTGGGTTTTCTGAGGCCAATGCCGAGGAGATCAAAAATGTAAAGAGAGAAGCTTGGAAATCCTACAAGACCGGGAATTACTACCCAATTTCTTGGGCCATTGACAGCAGTCAAATTACCACCCTTAACTTTAAAGGATACGAAGGTACATACGTTCCGAGTGAGATCACCGGTGCGAATCGTTTAAAATACGATCACGATAAACCCTTTGAAAAACCAGTGACCTACTACAATTATTTTAAACCGACGGATTCCGTCCAGATCCCAGATCACTATATTGTTCCCAAAGGTTGGTGGCGCGTTCTGACACGTTTACGTGCAAATGGTGTGATCATGGATCAATTTGACAAGGATACGACTATGACCGTAACGGCCTATCGAATTGCAGATTACAAAACCTACAATCGTCCTTATGAAGGACATTATCCGCATTACAACACCAAGGTAGAGCCTTACCAAACAGAGGTGCTCATCCCGAAAGGAAGCTATCGCATCCCTGCAGAGCAAGAAGCGGTTCGATATCTTTTAGAAACTCTGGAGCCTGAAGCTATTGACTCCTTTTTCAACTGGAATTTCTTTGACACTGTATTGCAACAAAAAGAAGGTTTCTCACCCTATGTATGGGAAGACCTCGCCTTGGAATTCTTGAATGAAAATCCCGAGATCAAAGCAGAATTTGAAGCTAAAAAAGCAAATGACGAGAACTTTGCTGGTAATTGGTATGCGGAGTTAGATTGGCTGCATAAGAACTCTCCTTACTATGAGGCCGCACACTTACGCTATCCGATCTACCGGGTGAGTCGTTAAATACTCTTTGGGAAATAGCAGTTTGATGTTTTCATAGCTGCCTTGAAGCGCTTTTTGTGTCTGGGCAAAATTTTTCCATTTGGCTTTTTCAATACCTTCTTTGGCCTGGGGTTTTAAAGATCCATCAAAGCCCGTTGTCATTTCATACCAATACGTGATCTTCAAGCGGCGCTCTCCGTTGCGCTTAAAGACGTGGTAGGTCTTTTGGATAAAACGAGTTACCTCTAATTTCTTTGCCCCTGTTTCCTCACGCACCTCGCGAATGGCAGCTTGCTCAGGCGTTTCGCCTTTTTCTAATCCACCTTTGGGCAGATCCCATTTCTTGTTGCGGTAAATAAAGAGGATCTCTTTGCGGTCGTTGTATACCAAACCGCCACCAGCTTCAACAACTTTGAGCTTTTTGCGCAGGTGAAGTTCTAATTTCTCCGGATCGGAATGATAGAGATTTACGTGGGTGAGTTTACCCTTTTCTATCATCTTGATGAGCTTTTTAAATCGGACCAATTCTATGGGAATCGAGACGTATTCTTTGCCAATGAACTTCTCTGTGGAAAGTATCACCGGGATCTCATTAATAAAAACTTTGTAATACATTTGCAAAATGATATTGAAAAAGGACACGGCGCAAAAAACCGCAGAACTTCTGTTACAAATTAATGCAATAAAATTGCAACCACAAAACCCTTTTACATGGGCTTCGGGTTGGAAATCTCCAATCTACTGTGACAACAGAATCACGCTTTCCTATCCGCATATTCGCAACTTCTTAAGAGAGCACCTAGCCGCTCAGATCGAGGAGTTATATGGCAAACCAGACGTAATTGCCGGAGTGGCTACTGGAGCCATTGGGATTGGTATGCTGGTTGCCGATTATATGAATTTACCTTTCATTTATGTCCGTCCGGAGCCTAAAAAGCACGGCCGCCAAAATCAGATCGAAGGTATTTTGGAAGAGCATCAATCTGTTGTAGTGGTAGAAGATCTGATCAGCACAGGAAAGAGCAGTTTGAATGCAGTTAAAGCTTTAAGAGCTGCCAACGCGCAAGTCAAAGGAATGTTGGCATTATTTTCGTACGGCTTTGATACGGCGACCGATAATTTTAAGGACGCTGATGTGCAGCTTCACACCTTGAGTAACTATCAACATTTGTTGCAACAGGCGGAGAAAGCTAAATACATCACCAAAGACGAATTAGAAACCTTAGAAAAGTGGCGCAGCAATCCCGCCCAATGGATGCAATAAATTATGAATCTAACAAGTAAGACGGTAACCCTAGATAAATCTGCTCAAGAAGTTTGTGATTTTTTGAGTGACGTAAAGAACTTTGAACAACTCATGCCAGAGAATACGGCGAAGTTTGAGTTGATTGGAGATCAAGCTTTTGTATTTGCACTCAAGGGAATGCCGGAGATTGCTCTTGAGCTCAAAGAGATCAATGCACCCAGCCAAGTGGTACTCGGAGCCAAAAGTGACAAACTTCCTTTTACCCTTACCGCAAATATTGAAGAACTAGAGGCTAGCAAATCAGCTACAACCCTTGAATTTGAAGGGGATTTCAACGCCATGATGGCCATGATGATCAAAGGGCCTATCAACTCCTTTTTAGGGGCCTTGACAGACAATCTTCAAAACATCTAATAGATCATTTCTATCGCCTTGACGGCATAATGATGGACGGAATCGTCCTCCATTTGTAATTCCAGATCGCCCTCTGGAGTGACTCCTTTTACCAAAGCTGTAAAGGGTGCTTCACCGGCAATCCGGAAACTTGCAGCCTGCCCTCTTTTGAAGAGCGCTGCTAAATATTGCTGATACCACTGCTGTTGATCCACTAATCGGAAATCATCAAAATAAGTGTGTATCTGACCTGCGATACGCATGCCTAATTCTTCCAGGTCGTAATGTTTGTCTGTGATCTGCTTTAACGAGTTAGCTCGAGGCAAATCAGCAGGAAGCTCATTATTTACATTCAAACCAATACCAATTACACGGTGGACCGGCTTTCCTCCAGACCAGATGTTTTCAATCAAGATGCCACCGAGCTTCTTCTGATATGACATAATGTCGTTGGGCCATTTGATACTGACAGCAGGAATTTGCAGCGCATCCAATTGTTTTTTTATAGCCAAAGCCACTACCATTTGTGGCATGAATGGGAAGACCTCCGGATGTTGCTCAAAACGTCTGTACAGGCTAAAAGTCAGACTTTCCCCAGCTTTGGAATACCAGTGGTTTCCATGTTGACCTCGACCCTGAGTTTGATCATGAGCAATCACAACTGTCCCCGTGCAGTTCACGCCCGTTTTCACAAGGGCTTTCAGGTAGTCATTTGTAGAAAGGGTGGCATTAAGTTTGATTAGCTTCAAGGGAGGATCTTAAATATTGTGTTAATCTTAATTGGATGACGTCTTTAAGGAACGAAAAAAGTAATAACTTTGCATAAATAAACCGATTTAATGTCAAAAAAAGAAGTAGGAACAGATCAATTAATAACTCAAATAATACGGGGAATTGAAGAGGTAAAGGGACAGGATATAGAAATCCTAGACCTGAGAGAGATTGAGAATACGGTCTGCGATTATTTTATCATTTGCAACGGTACCTCGAACACACAAGTCAACGCGATTGTGAATTCCGTTCAAAAATCGGTGAGCAAAGAGTTACGTGAAAAGCCTTGGCATACAGAAGGAACTGACAATGCCGAGTGGGTTTTGATAGACTACGTTCACGTAGTAGTTCACGTATTCCAAAAACACATTCGAGAGTTTTACGATATAGAAGGCCTATGGGGTGATGCACATTCCATAAAAATCGAATCTACTTACTAAAAGCAGAACATGGCGGAGGAAAAGAAAAACAACGAAACAAAGAAGCCCAAATTCAGCCCCTACTGGATTTATGGGATCATTATAGTCGTATTATTGAGCATCCAGTTTATGGGTGGGAACAGCTGGTCCAAGCCACCGGCCACCACGCAAGAGGAATTTTTAGATTTCATGCGTGAGGGCGATGTGCAGGAATTGGTCGTAGTTGCCAACACTCGTAAAGCACGAGTATATCTTACTCCGGATGCCAAACTGAAAGACATTCACCAAAAGACAGATAATAATTCGTTCCGCGTTAGCTCTGCTACCGCTCCGGATTACGAATTCCAATTTGGGGACCCAACCTTTTTTGAAGAGCGTATTGTAGAGATCAATAACGAACTCAAAGAAGACGGAAAGTCTGTGACTTCTGTAAAGAGAACTACGGAAGAGAGTGTCTTGAGTGACATTTTGATCAGCTTACTTCCTTTTGCCATCATCATTGGTATTTGGATCTTGATTATGCGCCGCATGTCTGCAGGTGGTGCTGGAGGCGCAGGCGGACAGATCTTCAACATTGGAAAGTCCAAAGCAAAGCTTTTTGACCAAAACACAGAAGTAAAGACTTCTTTTAAAGATGTTGCTGGTCTTGAAGGTGCTAAAGAAGAAGTACAAGAGATCGTTGATTTCTTGAAACATCCTGAAAAATACACCTCCCTTGGAGGTAAAATTCCAAAAGGAGCCTTACTTGTAGGACCTCCGGGTACTGGTAAGACCCTATTGGCCAAGGCCGTTGCGGGAGAGGCTAAAGTTCCTTTCTTCTCTTTGTCCGGTTCTGACTTTGTGGAGATGTTCGTAGGTGTAGGCGCTTCTCGTGTGAGAGACCTCTTCAAACAAGCCAAAGAAAAATCACCGTCTATCATCTTTATTGATGAGATCGATGCCATAGGTCGTGCCCGCGGAAAGAGCAATTTCTCCGGTTCTAATGACGAACGTGAGAATACCTTGAACCAGCTCTTAACGGAGATGGATGGTTTTGGAACTAACACCAATGTGATCGTGTTGGCTGCCACCAACCGCGCCGATGTTTTGGACAAAGCCTTGATGCGTGCCGGACGTTTTGACCGTCAGATCTATGTGGATCTTCCGGACGTTCGTGAACGGAAAGAGATCTTTGAGGTACACCTCAGACCTATTAAAAAACTTGAAGAATTAGATACCGACTTCTTGGCCAAACAAACGCCTGGATTCTCGGGAGCAGATATTGCCAATGTGTGTAATGAAGCGGCCTTGATCGCTGCGCGTAAAGGCAAGAAAGCAGTAGGCAAACAAGATTTCCTCGATGCGGTTGACCGTATTGTTGGAGGTCTTGAGAAGAAAAACAAGATCATCACTCCAGAAGAGAAAAAAGCCATTGCCTTCCACGAAGCCGGTCACGCTACTGTGAGTTGGATGCTGGAATACGCTGCGCCTTTGGTAAAAGTTACCATTGTTCCTCGCGGACAATCTTTAGGAGCTGCATGGTATTTGCCGGAAGAGCGTCTTATTGTACGTCCTGAACAAATGCTAGATGAAATGTGCGCTGCCATGGGTGGTCGTGCAGCTGAGGAAGTGATCTTCGGAAAAGTATCAACTGGTGCCTTGAGCGATTTGGAAAAAGTGACCAAACAAGCACGTGCCATGGTAACTATCTACGGATTGAATGATAAGATCGGAAACCTAACTTATTACGATAGCAGTGGTCAAACCGATTACAACTTCTCCAAGCCTTACTCTGAGAAAACCGCAGAGATGATTGACAAAGAGATCTCCAATATCATTGAGACTCAGTACAACCGTGCTGTTGATCTGTTGAAGAAGCACAAAGACAAACTCACCGAGTTGGCTAATGTGTTATTGGAGAAGGAAGTGATCTTTAAAGACAACTTAGAACTGATCTTTGGAGAACGTCAATGGCCAAAAGTGGAGACGATTCCAGTAGATTCAGAATAGCTTAACCACAAATAAGCGTTATATAATCTTAAAGTTGGGGCCATTGGCTCCAACTTTTTTTTATCTTTGAGGTTAAACGTTTCAAATCCCCATCAAGAAGCACCTATGAGTCTGTTTAAAAGACTGTTGAATCCTAAGTCCGGTAAGTCAAAAACTACCGAGGATACATCATTGGACAAACAGCACAGTAAGTACTACCCAGAGAAACAGCTTCCCATAGACGAAAAATTCACCTATAACTTCCGCAGAAACGGCGGTAAGTTCTTGTATTGTGAAAACTTAGAGGAAGTCTTGCAAACCTTTGATAATATCTTGATGGAGAACGATTGGTATGAAGCAGAAGCCTTTTGTATTGACCAGCAACTCATTGAGCGTTTTGACGGCTTTAACCTGCAGTTCGGCACCAAGAATAGCAGCAAGTTTTTCTTATCGCGATGCGAATCGCTGATAGCGAATAACGGTTCTGTTTTGATCTCTTCCAATCAGATCCGCGAAAAGAAACTAGACGAACTGCCTACTAACTTTATCATTTTCTCAACTACCAGTCAGCTGGTTGATAATATCGGCGAGGGATTGCGTCAGATCAAAGACCGCAACAAGAACAAAATCCCAACGAATATCACCACCATTCAAGATTTTGAAACCCAAAAGGAAAAGGATTTCATGAGCTACGGAAGTACAACAAAAAACCTATATTTGTTGCTTCTGGAAGACTTATAGCATGAACGACCTTTTGATTCGCACCGCTTCAGGAGCGCTCTATATCGCCCTACTTTTAGGGTCGTTACTGTGGTCAAAAATTGCCTTTCTCATTGTTGTATTTGTATTTGGAGTTTTAGTGAGCTTGGAATACTGCCGTTTGAACAAATTTCCCGTGTGGATAGGCATTCCGCTATTAGCTGTATTAGCAGGAGTACTGCATTGGGTAGTACCGAGTTGGGTGGATCCTACCTTGATTGTTAGTTTTAATATCGTGGTGAATTTAGCACTGCTCTATTGGCTCTTTAAGGCAGACGGTGTTTTGATTCCCGCTTTAAAACCCTTGGTTTTTCTAGGCTATTTATGTTTAGGAATCGGCTCCTTATCGCTGCTACCCTTAGATAATGAGGTATTCAATTACAAAGTAGTTATCGCCGTATTTCTCATGCTTTGGGCCAACGACAGTTTTGCCTATTTGGTCGGACGCAATTTTGGAAAGACCAAACTCATGGAGCGCGTCTCTCCAAAGAAGACCGTGGAAGGCTTTTTAGGAGGAGCCCTAGGAGCAATTGGTATCGGCATTGCCGCGCACATGATCTACGGAGTTTACGGCCTTTGGAACTGGATTATTTTGGCGGTCATTGTGGTCGTTTTTGGAACTTTAGGCGATTTAGTTCAGTCTAAAATGAAGCGCGAAGCTGGCGTGAAAGACAGCGGCGTGATCATGCCTGGACACGGTGGACTTTACGACCGCATGGATAGTCTCATTTATGCGGCCCCATTTGTCTATATATTCTTAATTTTGAACTGTTATGTTTCATAAGGAAGGAAATACAATTATTCTTGCCAGTTTAGTGCTCTGCATTGCCTCAGTACTTACTGTGGATCAATTTGTGGAACTCCCCTGGTTGCGCTATGCTCTGATGGGTACTTTTTTAGTATTGCTGATTCTGATCTTGCAATTCTTTAGAAACCCAAAAAGGAATTTCTCTCCAGATGCTGGCGCAGTATTCTCTCCGGTGGATGGAAAAGTGGTGGTCATAGAAGAAGTTGAAGAACCCGAATACTTTCAAGGCAAACGCAGACAGGTTTCTGTGTTTATGTCTCCACTTAATGTACACGTTACTCGCTATCCAGTTGGTGGTGATATCGTATACAGCAAATACCATCCAGGAAAGTATCTAGTAGCTTGGCACCCCAAAGCCTCCGAAGAAAATGAACGCACCACCGTCGTAGTAAAGAGCGAGCAATTTGGTGATGTATTGCACCGCCAGATAGCAGGTGCTTTGGCCAAACGCATCGTGAATTATGCAGAAGAAGGTCAGCAAGCAGACCAAGCTGCAGATAGCGGTTTCATTAAATTCGGTTCTCGTGTGGATGTGTTCCTCCCTTTAGACGCCAAAATTGAGGTCAGCCTCAATCAGAAAGTAAAAGGTGGACTCACAGTGCTGGCACGCGCATGAACTCAGAAGAATTAGATAAAGCCTTTGAGACGGCCGTGGAAACCATCAACAGCCACGAGCAACCTTTTCCCGCTGATTTCTTACTCAGACTTTACGCCTATTACAAGGTTGCAACTAAAAACAGAGAATTGCCCAGCAGTTCCAGACCACTGATCAATGCTTTTAAAACCAATGCTTTATTTCAAGTCAAAAACATGACTCCGGATGAAGCCAAGCAAAAGTATATTGACGCAGTGAACCACTACCTCTTGTACCGAAAATAATTATTGTAAACCGGCCAGACTGGCTTTAAGGGTGTCGATCTTTGCCAAGGCGTCTGCTTCTTTTTTACGTTCCACAGCAACTACTTGCTCCGGAGCATTATTTACAAAACGCTCGTTGCTCAACTTCTTCTGAACACTCTTTAAAAAGCCTTCGGTATAACTCAGTTCCTCTTGGATCTTGGCGATCTGAGCTTCCACATCAACAGCCCCGCTGATCGGTACAAAGTACTCGTTGGCTTTGACTCTAAAGGTCAAGGCTCCATCTACCGCCTCTCCGTGAGAAATGTTGAGAATGTTCCCGAGTTTTTGGATCACTGGCTCAAAAGTGCGCCCTTGCTTTTCGTTGTCAGCAATAACAAGATCAACCGTTTCTTTAAAGGCGATTTGATTGTTCTTTCTGATGGTACGCACGCCAGATACTACCTCCATCGCAAAGTCAAAATTCGCAATGAATTCGGCATCAAACTCTTCGTGTTTTGGCCAGCTTGAAACGATTAGAGCTTCCTCAGAAGAACGCTCCGCGATATCGTGCCAAAGCTCTTCCGTCAAGAACGGAATAAACGGATGCAAGATGCGTAAGTTATCCTCAAAAATCGCAATAGCTTCACGATAGGTCTGCGCAGAAGCAGGCTCCCCATAAGGCGGCTTGATAGCCTCCAACATGGTGGAACAGAAATCATCCCAAACCAAACGGTAAGTTTCCATAAGCGCAGTTGAAATACGGTATTGCTTAAACTCACTTTCTACAGTGCGCAATACTTGTTGGAAACGGTTGCGATACCATTGTAGCGCTAAGCTTTCGGCTTCTGTTTGTTTTCTGTCCTCAGAAACTTCCCAACCTTGGATCAAGCGGTACGCATTCCAAATCTTATTGACAAACTTGCTTCCCTGCTCACACAACTCCACATCAAACATCAAGTCGTTTCCTGCAGGAGAACTCAAAAGCATCCCCACACGAACGCCATCTGCACCGTACTTTTCAATAAGCTCGATCGGATCCGGAGAATTCCCCAGAGATTTGCTCATCTTTCTGCGCTGCTTGTCACGTACAATTCCAGTCAAATACACATTGCTGAACGGCTTGGCATCGCGGTATTCGTATCCGGCAATGATCATACGGGCCACCCAAAAGAACAGAATCTCAGGTGCCGTTACCAGATCATTGGTCGGGTAGTAATATTCAATTTCTTTATTCTCTGGCTCCAGGATTCCGTTAAAAACAGAGATTGGCCATAGCCAACTGGAGAACCAGGTATCCAAAGCGTCTTCATCTTGGCGCAGGTCTGCAGCGGTCAACTGCGCATTTCCGCTTTTTTCTTGAGCCAGTTTAAGTGCTTCATCAGCTGTTTTAGCAACAACAAAATCTTGCTTGTCAGCGCCGTAATAATAGGCCGGAATCTGATGTCCCCACCACAACTGACGAGAGATGTTCCAATCGCGAACATTCTCCATCCAGTGCTTATAGGTGTTGATGAACTTCCCAGGAACCAAAGCCACGTCTTCTTTAAGAACGGCCTCCAAAGCGGGAGCAGCAAGATCTTTCATCTTCAAGAACCACTGATCGCTCAGTTTAGGTTCAATCACGGCGCCCGTGCGCTCAGAAGTGCCTACTTTGTTGGTGTAGTCTTCTGTCTTTACCAAATGGCCTAGTTCCTCAAGTTCCTTAGTAATTCCTTTGCGCACCGCAAATCGATCCTGTCCTTGGTAATGCATTCCGTGTGCATTCAAGGTTGCATCGTCATTAAAAATATCTATGATCTCAAGTCCGTGCTTGTCCCCAAGAACCTTATCGTTTTCATCGTGTGCAGGCGTTACCTTTAAACAACCTGTACCAAATTCCATATCTACGTATTCATCCTCAATAATAGGGACCTCACGGTTGCAGATCGGTACAATTGCCTTCTTACCTTTCAAATGAGTAAAGCGCTCGTCATTAGGGTTGATACAGATCGCTGTATCCCCTAAAATGGTTTCCGGACGCGTTGTAGCAATGGTCAAGGTATCGCCTGAACCAGCTACTTTATAGGAAACGTAGTAAAGCTTCCCTTGTTTCTCTTGATAGATCACCTCTTCATCAGAAAGGGTGGTCTTGGCCTGAGGATCCCAGTTTACCATGCGGTAACCGCGGTAGATCAATCCTTTATTGAACAGATCAACAAAAACATGGATCACGGACTCAGACATATCGTCATCCATGGTGAATTTGGTGCGCTCCCAATCACAGGAGGCTCCCAAACGTTTTAATTGCTCCAAGATGATCCCGCCGTGTTTGTGGGTCCATTCCCAGGCGTGTTTTAAGAATTCATCACGGGTCAGGCTGCTTTTTTCAATTCCTTCGGATTTGAGTTTAGCAACTACTTTAGCCTCTGTAGCAATAGAGGCGTGATCCGTTCCAGGCACCCAACAAGCATTATAGCCTTCCAAGCGTGCTTTGCGAATAAGCACGTCCTGAATGGTATTGTTAAGCATGTGTCCCATATGCAGGACTCCAGTCACGTTTGGTGGTGGAATTACGATGGTGTAAGGCTCTTTCTCATTGACTTCAGAATGAAAATATCCCTGTTCCATCCAGTAGTTATACCACTTCTGCTCTACCTCCTTAGCGCTGTATTTTGCTGCTAATGCCATTTTGGTCTGATTTTTGAACTCTATAAGGCAGCAAAAGTAGTTATATACTCAAGAATTTAAAAGCTATTAGGCGATTTTTGGACAAGTCAAAATATTGGCTACTTTAGCATTAGGAAATGTAATGAACCGCACTAAAAGTGTGCATTTGGTCGAAAATTTTAGATTTTAACACAGACTTAGCGCATTTTTAGCAGATAAACTAACCCAAAAAACCTACTTTGGTTCTCTAAATTAAAAGACATGAAAAAGATTATTCTTTTAGCCGTAGTAACTTTAATGAGCTATGCCGTGCAGGCTCAGGACAAGGTGGCAAAAATTGAATTCACCCAAGAAACCATCGATTACGGTGAGATCAACAAAGGCGCTGACGGAATCCGCGTATTTGAGTTCACCAATACCGGTAATGCACCACTAGTCATCTCAGAAGTTAAATCAAGCTGTGGATGTACTGTACCTGAAAAACCAGACGCACCGATCGCACCTGGAGCTACAGGACAGATCAAAGTAAAATATGACACCAAGCGCGTTGGTCCTATCCGTAAGACGATCACCGTATATTCTAACGCTGACGAGCCTGTAAAGGCCATCAAGATCAAAGGAACCATCCTTGATCCGGACAGCAAGAAAAGCGTTTTAGAAAAGACACGTTAAGAAGCATTTGCTTCAGTAAAGAAGAAACCCTGCCAATTGGCGGGGTTTTTTTTTATAGTACTCTGCGGAGCTTAAAGGTGATCCGCAAATTATAGCCGTTGCGATTCACTCTAAAACGCATCAGTTTCCCTTCTTTGGAATGAAACAACGCATTGAGCTCTTGTAAAGTAAAACGATGGATGGGTTCTCCATTGAGAAAGGTCAAGATGTCTCCAGGCCGCATCCCGGCCTCATGCGCAGGTGATCCTTCCCGAACCTCAGCCACCTCGATCTTAGGAGCCAACTTTATGGCGTATAATTGCTGAGTCTCATACATAATGACCTCATTCTTGACATTGTTGGGATCATTTCCGTATTTGGATTTATTGGTCCCAGCCAGCTTTTCCTTGACGTACTCATAACCGTTGTGTTGCAAGGTCAAGCCGCTCATATTGTAGTAAAAAGGCTGATTGAAATAACGGTTCTTCTTTAAGATCAATTCCCGATCGGTATAATTGATAATCGTAGTGAACCGCTTGAGCAGCTCGCCACCCATAGAACCATCCCGAGCTTTAAAGAGGTTGATATTCCCAAAGGCATCTTTATCTGGAAAGGCCGTATTCACATCACGCAAATAATAATCCCCTAACCCGACTCCAGCAATCCGAGAACGGTCCCCAAAGATGTTTCCATTGAGTCCCAATCCCAAGAAATCTCGGAAGTGCTTTTTAGGAACTTTAAGCCAGGATTCTTTGTCCTTTAAGAGCCATAAAGCATCTCCAGAACCGGAATCCAGCAGTACGGTCACTGTATCGGTCACGTCGCCCAAAGTAGCTTCTAATTCCACATAGGGTTTGTTGTTGTAAAAGCGCATAGGCGTCTTAAAGCAACGTCGACAGTCAGGCGGTTTGTAATATTCAGGATCATAAAAAGTGAGCTTTTCCCGAACATAATCGGTCTCCACCACAAAATCTTTAAAGAAATCGTAGCCAATGATCCCGTGAACCGCCTCGCCCAAACGAGGTGAAAAATTCAAGTCCTCATCAAAAACAATAAAAACGGATTGATTGCGGTTGACCGCCTCACCAATTTTGAAAGTGTTGCCAGTAGATTTGATGGCCTCAATGGAGCTTCCCGTCCCTAAACCACGTAACCGGACCGGTTTGGTGTTATTGAGTTGGATGGAATCCTTGTTCTCTATACTGAACAGGATGGTCGCGTTAACTCCCGTATCCAAAAGAAAATCCAAAGTCACCCCATTGAGCTCCACAGGAACAATGACCAAATTGCTCAAGAACTGAAAGTCGATCTTATTGCTCTGAGTGCCTTCTGGAAGGCTAAAACGCCCTTGCCCCTGAAGGGTCCAACAGGCCAGAAACGAGCAAATAAGCAACAGATTTTTCAAGCAGAACGAATTTCTAGTATAAGTTATAAAACTTAAGCCAATGTTACTTTATCTTTGCTTTTCGAAGTTGAATTTTAACTATTTATCCGTTCGCTATGCCTGCAATCTCTCAGAAAGGAGTGGCCATGCCGGAATCACCCATCAGAAAACTGGTTCCGTTTGCAGAAGCCGCTATCAAGCAAGGTAAAACCATCCATCACCTCAACATCGGTCAACCCGATATCAAAACTCCGCAAGTAGCCCTAGATGCTATTAAAAACAATCAAGTGGAAGTATTGGCCTATTCGCGCAGTGAAGGTTCTGACCAATACCGTGAAAAAATTGCTACTTACTACGCAAAGCACAGTATAGATGTAGGTGCAAACGACATTATTGTAACTACGGGTGGTAGTGAAGCACTGCTCTTTGCCATGGGTTGTATTGCAGATGCTGGCGATCAAATCATCATTCCGGAGCCTTTTTATGCAAACTATAACGGCTTCGCAACGGCATCAGGAGTAGAAATTGTTCCGGTGATCTCTAAAATTGAAAACAATTTTGCCCTGCCTCCGATAGAAGATTTTGAACAGCTCATTACGCCAAACACCAAGGCGATCTTGATCTGTAACCCTGGGAACCCAACAGGTTATTTGTATTCTAAAGCAGAGATCCAAAAACTAGCTGCCTTAGTCAAAAAACACGATCTCTTTTTGGTAGCTGACGAGGTATACCGCGAGTTCACTTATGGGGAGGAGCCGCACTACTCTATTCTGCAAGAAGCAGGATTGGAAGAGCATGCGATCATTGTAGATTCTGTCTCTAAACGCTACAGCATGTGTGGCGCGCGTATTGGATGTTTGGTCTCTAAGAACAAAGCGGTGATGAAAACCGCGATGAAATTTGCGCAAGCGCGTTTGAGCCCTCCCACTTTTGCTCAGATCGCTAGTGAGGCTGCCTTAGATACGCCAAACTCTTACTTTGAAGAAGTAAAAACCGAGTATCGTTCCAGACGAGATACTTTGATTGCTGGATTGCAAGAAATTCCGGGCGTTGAAGTCGGGAATCCTAAAGGAGCATTCTACTGTATCGCTCAATTACCCGTTAATGATTCGGATAAATTTGCCCAATGGCTTTTGGAATCT
The DNA here is from genome assembly GCF_965601605.1 of Gilvibacter sp. Taxonomy (GTDB): domain Bacteria; phylum Bacteroidota; class Bacteroidia; order Flavobacteriales; family Flavobacteriaceae; genus Gilvibacter. The sequence goes on from NZ_CBFCWJ010000046.1 coordinate 21,362, forward strand.
TTTGATTTGGATGGAGAAACGGTAATGGTTGCTCCAGCAGCTGGATTCTACTCCTCGGCAGGTGTTGGAAAGAATCAAGTCCGCATCGCTTACGTACTCAATGAAGACAAACTCAAGCGCGCTGTTGCTATACTCAAGGCGGCGCTGGCTGTTTACAAGGATTAACTATTGCCTACATCTTTAAAGACATACAACACTTTTGGCATTGATGCCCAAGCTGCAAATTTCATTGAGATCAGCAGTCAGCAGCAATTGCAAGAACTGCTAAGTGTAGCAGGTTCTAAAGATTATTTTGTGCTCGGTGGTGGAAGCAATATGTTGCTTTGCACAGACATTAAGCAAACAGTGCTACACATCAACAACAAAGGTATTCGAGAAGTTTCACGTACTGAATATCACATCACTCTAGAATTTCAAGCCGGTGAGAATTGGCATGACACCGTGATGTATTGTGTGGATCACAACTATGGAGGCATTGAAAATCTAGCGTTAATCCCTGGGAAGATTGGGGCGGCTCCTATCCAAAACATTGGCGCCTACGGCGTGGAACTCAAAGATGTTTTTGTTTCCTGCACAGCTGTTGAAATAGCAACAGGAAATCTCAAGACTTTTAACTTGGAAGATTGCCAATTTGGCTATCGCGATTCGGTGTTTAAAAACGAACTCAAAGGCGCGTATATCATCACTTCTGTTTGTTTAAAACTGAGTCTTGACAACCATGCTTTGAGCACTTCTTACGGTGCGATAAATACAGAATTAGAAAATCTCAATCTGACTCCTTCTGTAGCCAATATAGCTCAAGCGGTGATCAATATCAGAAGTAGCAAATTGCCCGATCCGGCGCAGATTGGCAATAGCGGTAGTTTCTTTAAAAATCCTGTGATCAGCAGGGCAGCTTTTGAGGTGTTTCAATCAAAGAACCCAGATGCTCCATTTTACGAGGTCAGTGAGACGGAGGTCAAAGTACCCGCAGGCTGGCTGATAGAACATGCCGGTTTTAAAGGCAAGCGTTTTGGAGACGCAGGTGTTCACGACAGACAAGCGTTGGTCTTGGTCAATCACGGAAATGCTACTGGACAAGAAATTTGGTCTCTTGCGCAAAGAATTCAAAAGGAGGTTTTGGAAAAATTTGGAATCGCGCTACAAGCAGAGGTTAATCTGATTGGCTGCTGAAAGGTCTGAGTAAGTGAAGCAGCCCGTTCGAAGCACGAATGTCCGTTTGCCACATTAAATGCTGCGTTCCAGAAGGATCTTCTACTAAAAGACTATCAGAAGCACGACTAAAGACCCACTCTTTTCCACTGGCACTCATCGCTGAAAAACGCGTTCTAAACCCATTGAGATCTTCCATGATCTGCGGACTGCCTAAAGGCTGCTCCAACAAATAATCTTCCCATTTTAAATCCTTGCAATCTTTACAAGACAGCAATGTTCTCGGCACTAACAAGGTTTTCTCTCCGCTGGAATACTTAAGAGCATCAACAAAAAGCAAATAAGTTGAGTCTTGTGCCGAGTCCGCGTCCATGCGTTCTGCCAAGCGCAAGTGCAGTCCGTCAGCTACTTCTACTTTTACAGGAGGCGGAGGCGGAGCGATTGTATCAACAAAAGGAGCGGCAACATCTTCTGCGGCAACAGCAGCAACCTCTTGCTTACAACTGTAAAGCACAGTTCCTAGTAGAAGAAGAATTAAGTAATTTTTTGCAGCCCTCATCGACTTAAAGATATCAAAAGATTGTATTTTTGCAGAGTGAATTGGTCAGATAATCCATTGAAGACGAATTCTTAAAGCTCAAAGCACAAGCATAATGAAACTACTCTTACTCACACTTGGACTGTTACTGTTAGCCTTTGCAGGGATTGCCATTAAAATCTGGGCAAAGAAAGACGGCGAATTTGCCGGAACTTGTGCTAGCCAAAACCCAATGCTCAACAAAGAAGGAGAAGCTTGTGGATTCTGTGGCAAGATGCCTAGCGAGTTTGGTTCTTGTAACGAGTCTAGCAAGTAATCTTTTTTGACGCCACTGGTTTACATAGCCCTGGGCGTTCTGCTGATCAACCTCCTGTACTATTTTGTTTTTATGTACTTCGGATGGAGTAAAAACCCTGCTCCGCAAACCTCTAAAGTATATCCAGTATCTTTAGTGGTTTGCGCAAAGAACGAGGCAGAAAATCTAGAAAAGAACATCCCAATTTGGCTCACCCAAAGCCATCCCGATTTTGAACTGGTATTAATTGATGATGCCTCTACAGATTCGACGGCAGCTATCATCGATCGTTTTAGTAAGCAAGACCCACGAATCACGCCGGTTTATGTGAAAGCCAACGAGCGTTTTCACAATTCCAAGAAGTACGCCCTCACCTTAGGCATTAAAAAAGCCAAGAATACGCGTATGGTTTTTACCGATGCCGATTGCGTTCCAGACTCTACGAATTGGTTGAGCACAATGAGTCAATATTTTAGTGCGGAGAAACAATTGGTACTGGGATTCGGAGGGTATAAAAAACGCTTTGGACTGCTCAACGCGCTGATCCGATTTGAAACCTTTACTACAGCTTTGCAGTATTTCTCCTATGCCCACGCAGGCAGGCCGTATATGGGTGTCGGAAGAAATTTAGGCTATACCAAGATCCTTTTTGAAGAGCAAAAGGGCTTTGCGAGTCATATTAAAATACAGTCTGGAGATGATGATCTGTTTGTGAATCAAGCGGCAAACTCACAAAACACGACCTATTGTCTTAACCCAGAGAGTTTTACCACTTCTGAGCCCAAAACCAGTTTTAGCTCATGGGTAGCGCAAAAAAGAAGACATATCAGTACAGCCAAACATTACAAATCCTTCTTTAAAACAGCTTTGGGTCTTTATTATTTGGGCAACTTGAGTTTTTGGATCGTTCTGATTTTATTGGCGATTACTAATATTCAATACGCGCTTATCTTCTTTGGACTGCGGACGCTTATACAATGGCTGTCCTATTTAGGTACTGGAAAAAAATTAAAGGCGCTAGATTTGGTTATTGCAGCTCCTGTGTTGGAGTTGTTTCTCATCTGTTTCCAAATGAGTATATTTATATCCAATCTTCTAAGCCCAAAACCCACTTGGAAATAAACGAGCAAAAGATTGCTTCAGCCATAGAAAAAGCACTTAAAGGAGACCAAATTGCCTTTAATACTTTGCTGAATACCTATTGGAATCAAGTCTACGGATTTCAACTCAAGCGCTTAAAAGACGAATACGAAGCAGAAGAGATCACCATTCAGACCTTTTCAAAAGCCTTTGACAAACTCAGTACTTACAATCCCAAATACGCTTTCAATACCTGGCTGATCACTATTTCTAAGAATTTACAGATTGATAAGTCTAGAAAAAAGAACAATCAACCAGAAATAGATAGGAATACCTCTGCCAGCGAACATCTAAAAAAAGTTGCTGATAATGCCCCTACGGCAGAAGACAAACTCATCACCGAGCAAAATCTGGCGGAATTACTGGCTATGATCAAACAACTCAAACCGCACTATCAAGAAGTGATCAACCTGCGCTATTTTCAAGAGAAATCCTACAATGAGATCTCTGATGCCATGGAAGAATCTTTGAGCAATGTGAAGGTGAAGTTGCTTCGTGCAAAGAATCTACTAGCTACTTTGATCAAATCCAAACGCCAAGACTAATGCAATGGGTTCAGACCATACGTAAGTTGGGCCCCGGTTTTCTCTTTGCGGGAGCCGCTATTGGTGTATCGCATTTAGTACAGTCCACAAGAGCAGGGGCTGATTTTGGCTTAGGCTTACTTTGGGCTTTACTTCTGATCAACCTGGCTAAATATCCTTTCTTTGAATTTGGGCCGCGCTATGCCATGGCCACTGGGGAGAGCTTATTGGAAGGTTATAAAAAACTCGGAAGATCGGCACTGATCGCATACTTTTTGATCACTTTGGCCACCATGTTCACCATTCAAACGGCGGTAACTATCGTTACTTCCGGAATTGCGAGTAGCCTTTTTGGCGGTCAAGACACTACACTTTGGAGCGCAATAATTACAGGTATTTGTTTTTTGATCTTAATTCTTGGCCGTTACCGCGTGCTGGACAGTTTAATGAAGATCATCATTATCTGTTTGACCATAAGTACATTAATTGCTGTATCCTTAGCGCTCTCCAACAGCAGTAATGTGAGTTGGCAGCAGCAATTACCAGATACTGCCATAGGCATTGGGTTCTTGATCGCTTTTATGGGTTGGATGCCAGCGCCTTTGGACATCTCCATTTGGCATTCTATGTGGACTCTTGAAAAAAAGAAGATCACAGATTCCATAACTCCCAAACAGTCGCGCTTTGATTTTAACGTAGGTTATGTAGCCACTGTGATTTTGGCCATTTGCTTTCTTTTATTAGGCGGATTGGTGATGTTTGGCAGTGGCCAACAGTTTTCAAGCATCGGTGGAGTCTTTGCGGGTCAACTCATTGAGATGTATACCGTGAACCTGGGAGAAGGTACGCGATACATCATTGGCATAGCTGCCTTAACTACGATGTTCAGCACTACCCTGACCACCTTAGATGCCTCGCCTAGAGCCATGGCACGCACTACAGAATTGCTGCGAGAACGTGAAATGCCCAAGGCCTATTTGACCTGGCTGATCATCTTGGTGGTAGGAACCACAGCGGTATTTGTCTTGCTCACCCGCGTAGAAGGCTTGATGGGAGTTTTGATAGAAGTCGCGACCGTGCTTTCCTTTTTAACCGCACCCTTTTATGCCGGACTCAATATGCGATTGGTCACCAGCAAACATATGCCAGACGAGCATAAACCTTCAAAACCCCTATATTTTCTGGCTTGGATAGGAATGATCACCTTAATTGGTTTTAGCATTTGGTATCTTTTTACCTTGTAGTAGAATTACGGCTTTCTTCGTAACTTTGTAATGTAAAATTGGTTATGGAAATTCAAGAAGCGACACCGAAAAAAGCGACAGCCAAACCCAAATGGTTGCGGGTAAAGCTTCCTACAGGGAAGAAGTACACCGAACTGCGCGGCTTGGTCGACAAATACGACTTACACACCATTTGTACCTCAGGAAGTTGCCCCAATATGGGCGAATGCTGGACAGAGGGTACTGCGACCTTTATGATTCTCGGGAATATTTGTACGCGTTCCTGCGGATTCTGCGGAGTAAAAACCGGAAGACCAGAAACCGTAGCCTGGGATGAACCCGAAAAGGTAGCCCGCTCCATCAAACTCATGAATATCAAGCACGCGGTGATCACCTCTGTGGATCGCGATGATTTGAAGGATATGGGTTCGATTATTTGGGCAGAGACCGTGAAGGCCATCCGCAGAATGAATCCAGATACTACCCTTGAGACCTTAATTCCCGATTTCCAGGGAATCACGCGCCATATCGACCGTATTGTAGCGGTAAAGCCAGAAGTGGTTTCTCATAATATGGAAACGGTTAAGCGATTGACACGTGAAGTGCGTATTCAAGCTAAATATGAACGCAGCTTAGAGGTTTTGCGCTATTTGAAGCAAGAAGGGATCAACCGCACCAAAAGTGGAATCATGCTTGGGCTTGGAGAAACTGAAGCCGAAGTCATCCAAACTATGGAAGATCTGCGCGGAGTAGGATTGGATATTGTAACCATTGGTCAATATCTGCAACCTTCTAAAAAACACTTACCGGTTAAAGAATTTATCACTCCTGAGCAGTTCAAAAAATACGAACAACTCGGATTGGAAATGGGCTTTAGACATGTTGAAAGCGGTGCGTTAGTACGTTCTTCATACAAGGCTCAGAAACACCTTACTTAAGCTAAGACTATGGCGAAGATCAAGGTTGCCATCAATGGATTTGGGCGTATCGGTCGCACCTTTTTTAAGACGGTACACCAACATCCTGATATAGAAGTGATCGCTATTAATGATCTCGCTGACACCAAAACTTTAGCTCACCTTTTAAAGTACGACAGCATTCACGGGGTCTTCGATGCCGAAATTGGCAGTACTCCTTCAGAGATCCTTGTTAATGGTAATGCAATTCCACTCAGCAACTATTCCAGCCCAGAAAGCTGCAGTTGGCCTGATGTTGATGTTGTGGTTGAAGCTTCGGGTAAATTTAAAGAACGTGAGCAATTAGCCCCGCATTTAAAGGCTGGAGCTAAAAAAGTGATCTTAAGTGTCCCTCCTGCCGATGATGATATCCCCATGGTTGTTTTAGGTGTGAACGATCAACTCTTAGATTCTGAGCAGACGATCATTTCCAATGCTTCGTGTACGACCAACAACGCAGCACCCATGGTCCAGGTCATTGATCAACTCTGCGGGGTGGAGCAAGCCTATATTACTACGGTCCATTCATATACCACAGACCAAAGTTTGCACGATCAGCCGCATCGGGATTTAAGAAGAGCCCGAGCTGCCGGACAATCCATTGTACCCACAACCACAGGTGCCGCAAAAGCGCTCACCAAAATCTTTCCCAATTTAGCCGATGTTATTGGAGGCTGCGGAATTCGTGTTCCAGTGCCTAACGGATCCATGACCGATATAACCTTCAATGTCAAAGAGACCGTTAGCATCGAGCAGGTCAACTCAGCTTTTAAAAAGGCCGCACAGGGAGCATTAAAAGGTATTTTGGATTATACGGAAGACCCAATCGTTTCCATTGATATTGTGGGTAATAAACACTCTTGCGTCTTTGATTCTGGGATGACTTCTGTGATTGGACGCATGGTAAAGATCATTGGTTGGTACGACAATGAAAGCGGTTATTCGCAACGTTTAGCCGACTTAATCGTCTCCATTTGTAAGAAATAACTATATTTAGACCGTAATTCTATCCATGAACGGCCAAATAATTCGATATATAACGGCTTTGTTCCTCCTGTGTGTATGCCCTTCCCCCGCTCAAGAGCAGGGTACTCCTTTGTCTAATCGACAGGATACTATAAACGAGATCATACAGCTGCAAAACCGCGCCAGGGCTGCGATTATACGCCAAGACCTCGGTTCTGTTTTGACCGATCTCAACAAGGCACATGACATGGCCGAGGCTTTACAAGATGCAGAAACTGAAGCATCTTGCGACAATGAATTGGCGAAATTCTACTACAGTGTGCGGGAGTTTGATAAAGCCTCCGAAAGAGTAGCTAGAGTGATTGAATTATTAAAAGACCAAGAAGAATCCTCTGAAATTGCAGAAGCTTATCTGATTCAGGCACAAATATTTATGAAGGATGGCGATTACACTCAAGCCTCCTCGAGCTTAGACAAAGCATTCGCGATCTACGAGCGCCAAGAAGATGAAAGCGCTATGGCTCGGATTCAGCTCAACAAAGGGCTTTTGGCCTTGGAACGCAACAACCCAACAAGCGCCGTCAACTATTTAGAAGCAGCATTAACCACTTTCCAAGAATTGGGGGTAGGCTATTATACGGCTCAGGCACAGATAAATAAAGCGAAGGCATTGATGGAACTCTCTGATAATCCATCGGCTGCGATTATCACACAAGCAGAAGAAGCCTTAGAGAGCGCGGTAAACATCAGTAAAGAAAACAACTACGCCCAAATAATGACAGACAGTTATTTGGTGCGCAGTAAACTTCATGTGGTTAAAGGTAATTTTGAATCAGCCTATGCCCTACTGGAAACCTATCACGAGAAAAAAGACGCTCAAAGCGACCTGAGTAATGAGCTCTTAGCCAAAGACAATCCTTTTAGATTGGACAGTGTTGAATATGATGAGATCATTGCCGAATTAGAAGCAAATCTGGCCAAAAAGGACAGCTCTATCAAGATGAACAACTTCACCTCTACCTTGAGTATTGCGCTGATCACCATCTTATCCTTATTGACCTTATCGCTTTACAAAAACAACAACCTGAGAGCAAAAGCCAACGATCTTTTGCAAGAGAAGAACAGCGAACTGCAACTCGCCAAAGAAAAAGCAGAAAAGGCTTCCTTGGCTAAAGCCCAGTTCCTTTCTACCATTACACACGAACTTAGAACTCCGCTTTATGCAGTAACCGGACTCACTCACTTACTGCTAGAGGAAAATCCAATGGAGCATCAGAAGGAGCACTTAAATTCCTTGAAATTCTCTGGCGACTATCTGCTTTCATTGATCAACAATATTTTGGATCTCAATAAACTCGAGGCCAACAAGGTTGAAATTGAGCGCACTACCTTCAATTTGAAAAAACGCGTAAACGATGTGTTGGTAGCCTTGAAAAAATCCGCAGACGACAGAAACAACAAACTTATTCTGGAGTTTGATGAGAGCATTCCTTCTAAACTATTGGGTGATCCGCTTAAGATTTCGCAGATATTGATCAACCTGATCGGTAACTCCGTGAAGTTTACAGAAAATGGAATGGTCGCCCTGCGCGTGCAAAAAATTGGAGAGACGGATGCTCATGTCAACCTGCATTTTGAAGTAGAAGACAACGGGGTAGGAATCTCCAAAAAGAAGCAGAAAAGTATTTTCGAGACTTTCTCCCAAGGCTCGCTACAGATCAACCGAAAATTTGGTGGTACTAGATTAGGACTGTCCATTGTGAAGAACCTCTTGCAATTGATGAACTCTAAGATCCAATTGGAAAGCCAGCTTGGAAAAGGGTCTAAGTTCTCTTTTGATATCAAGTTTGCGATATCAGATCAATTCAAAGAAGACAAGAACCCACACAACATCATCTACGATATTGACTATGTTGCTTTAGAGAACCTATCAGTGCTTGTAGTAGAAGACAATAAGATCAACCAAATGATCACCAAGAAGATCTTGGAAAAGAACAAGATGAAGTGCGATGTGGCCGACAATGGAGAAACTGCTATTGAACTCATTCAGCAGAACAACTACCACATAGTCTTAATGGACATCCACATGCCTGGAATTAGTGGTATTGAGGCCACGCAAAAGGTCCGCGAATTCAACAAAGAACTTCCGATCATTGCCTTGACGGCTGTGACCATTGATGAGAATCTAGACGAGTTCTATCGCGCCGGATTCAACGAGATCATTCCAAAGCCATTCAAAACAGAAGAATTCTTTGAGAAGATCCACCGCACCTTATTCATGAACAAAGCCCCGGTCTAGACGATCTTGTTCCAGTAGGTGTGGACAAAGTCCAAAATTTCAGATTCAAAATACCCTTCTCGATCTAGAAAGGCTGTTTCTATAGGTAAGTAGTAAAAGGCTTTTTTATTGATTTTGTCGCGCAAGCGCATATAATCCTTCTCGGTAGTAATGACCAGCTCTCGTTTTTCAATGAGTTTGATCTGCGCCGGAGTGAATTCGTGATGATCCGGATAACGTTGCATATCAAAATTACAGCCTTCATCGCGCAGAAAATGCACCAAAGGTTCTGGATTGGCAATGCCCGTCACAAGTGTAAAGGGTTTGTCCTTGAGATAATCAATAGGTTCAGAACCAACATCATTCTTAATGAGTCTTCCGTAAGCGATCTTGGTTTTGTAGACCGGCTTGCCGGTATACTCACGCAGGCGAAATTCCAGTTCCTGTATTTTAGCATGGGCAACCTTCTCTGGAATCTTAGTAATGATGATAGCATCTGCCCGTTTGGCTCCGGATTTAGATTCGCGCAAATCCCCAGCGGGTAATAAGCTATCGTCTAAAAAAGGTTGTTCAAAGGTGGTCAATAGAATGGTATAACCCGCCTTTACCTTTCTGTGCTGAAAAGCATCGTCCAAAAGAATGACCTCAGCTTTGGGTTTAAGTTTGGCAATACCCTCACGTCTATCGGCACAAACCGCCACAGTGATTCCAGGGTATTTTGTTTTGAATTGTAGCGGCTCATCGCCCACCTTAGAAGAAGTATGCGAAGCTTCCACATATAAAAAGCCGTCTGTGCTGCGTTTGTATCCTCGACTCAGGACAGCTACTTTAAAATCGTCCTTAAGCAAACGAATCAGATATTCGATCATTGGAGACTTGCCGGTTCCGCCCACCGTGAGATTTCCCACACAGATCACCGGGATATCGTAAGACTCAGAAGTGAGCACACCTTTGTCATACATAAGGTTTCTCACAGCGGTTACGCCTTGATAGATCAAGGAGAAAGGAGTGAGCAATTTCCGCAGTTGAGCCATAGCACGAAAGTATACTTTTTTATCTTTACCATAAAATACACCGCATGCAAATACAAGGGGTTATAGACCTGCTGGAAGCTTGGGCACCACGCAGCTACGCAGAAGACTTTGACAATACAGGCTTATTGGTAGGAGACCGACAGGCAGATTTAAAAGGAGTTTTAGTAAGCTTGGACTGCTTGGAAGCTGTTGTTGATGAGGCTGTGCAGAAAGATTGCAATATGATTGTGAGTTTTCATCCAATCATTTTCAAAGGGCTCAAAAAAATCACAGGATCTGATTATGTGCAACGCGCCGTGCTCAAAGCCATTAAGCACGACATTGCCATCTATGCCATCCACACCGCCTTGGATAACAACTGGGAAGGGGTGAATCATCAAATCCTAAAAACGCTCGGTGCTAAAAAGTCCTCAGTACTTATCCCAAAGGCAAATACGCTAAAAAAATTAGTCACCTACGCGCCTCAAGCTGAATCCAAAAATCTATTGGACGCACTATTTGCTGCTGGAGCCGGAGCTATTGGTGACTACAGCGAATGTGCATTCACCTCAAACGGAGAAGGCAGTTTTAAACCCGGCGAAGCTGCTGACCCTTCAGTAGGAAAGCACGGAGAGCGCCATTATGAAGCGGAAACGCGCCTAGAAGTTTTGGTTCCTTTTCATTGTGAATCCGCAGTGATCAAGGCCTTACTAAATACGCACTCCTATGAAGAGGTGGCCTATGACCTGATCCCCATCAGCAACACAGACAAGCAACTCGGGATGGGAATGATTGGTAGTTTTGAAACTCCGCTGTCTGAAGCTGAATTTTTAGCCCTTCTCAAAGAGCGGATGCAGTGCGGCGGAATTAGACACAGTAAGCTACTTGGAAAGTCCATTAAAAAGATCGCAGTTTTGGGCGGTAGTGGTGCCTTTGCTATTGGTGCAGCCAAAGGTGCTGGCGTTGATGCCTACGTAAGTGCTGACTTCAAATACCACGATTTCTTCAGCGCAGAGCAGCGCGTGCTTTTAGTAGATATTGGCCACTATGAAAGCGAACAGTACACAAAAAATTTAATTGTACAATATCTTACCAAAAAAATTACTAATTTTGCAGTTCTTTTATCGGAGATTAATACCAATCCAATTTTTTACCTGTAATTATGGCCAAGAAGACAGAAGCTACTGTTGAAGACAAACTGAGAGCCCTTTACGACCTGCAATTGATCGACAGCCGTGTGGATGAGATCAGAAATGTACGCGGAGAACTTCCTTTAGAAGTTGAGGATCTAGAAGATGAGGTTGCTGGAATGAACACCCGCCTTGAAAAACTCAATGCCGATCTGGCCCTTACTGATGATTCCATCAAAGACAAAAAGAATCTTATTGAAGAGTCTAAGTCACTCATCAAAAAATATAGCGAACAACAGAACAACGTTCGTAACAATCGCGAATACAACTCTTTGAGCAAGGAGATCGAGTTCCAAGAACTAGAGATCCAATTGGCTGAAAAGCACATCAAAGAATTCAAAGCGCAGATCGAGCAGAAAAAAGAAGTGATCGAAGAAACCAAAACTCGTTTGGCGGAGCGTGAGGAACACCTTAAGCACAAGCGCAACGAATTGGATGAGATCCTTGCTGAAACTGAGAAAGAAGAAAAGGCCCTTATCAAGGAGTCTGAGTCTTTCGAGCAAAAAATTGAAGAGCGTTTAGTTAACGCTTACAAACGTATCCGCTCTAACGCCAAAAATGGTTTAGCTGTTGTGCCGATTGAGCGTGGAGCTTCTGGAGGATCTTTCTTCACCATTCCACCTCAGGTGCAAATGGAGATCGCATCTCGCAAAAAGATCATTACCGATGAGCACAGTGGACGTATCCTTGTAGACCCGCAATTGGCGGAAGAGGAAAAAGAGAAAATGGAGAAATTCTTCGCTAAGCTCTAAACCACTGATACTATAAAGTTTAACAAAGCCTTCAGAATCCTCTGGAGGCTTTTTTTCGTAATTTTGATAAAAAAATTTAAGGAGCTTAATACAATTCCGACTGCCTATAAAATCAAAAGACCATGCAACGAACAACCCTCATTATGTTGGCCCTACTTTTAAGCAGTTTAAATGTAGCTTGTCAATCCACTAACGAAAAGAACAAAGAAGACGAAGCACTTGCGCAAGCAAGCCAAACACCTGTGCAAACCACGCCGCAAGACGGGATTCATAAGGCATACTTTGCCTCGGGATGTTTTTGGTGTGTAGAAGCGATCTACGAAAGCGTAAAAGGTGTATCTGAAGTCATCAACGGTTACTCCGGAGGTCATACAGAAAATCCAACCTACCAAAGTAGCAACACCGGTCTTACTGGTCATGCAGAAGCTGTAGAAGTTTTTTACGACCCTAATGTGGTGAGTTTTGAAACTTTGGTGGATGTCTACTTCGGATCTCAAAACATTACGCAAGTCAACGGACAAGGTCCGGATCGCGGAAGCCAATACCGCTCCATCATCTTTTACCAAAATGACGAACAAAAGGCAATCATCGATGCTAAAATTACCGAGCTGAACGAGCAATTGGGAGAGCAAAAGGTAGCCGCTCAAGTATTGCCATTTCAAAAGTTCTGGAGAGGTGAAGATTATCACCAAGATTACGAGAGACTCAATCCATACAATCGATACATCCAAAACGTCTCTATTCCACGACTTAAAAGATTTCAAAAGAAATTTCCAGAGCTGATCAAAGAGGACAGCCACTAGCAATAACCAACCAACAACCATCCATGAAAACCATCATTCTTAGCCTTGGCCTAGGCCTGCTTTTAATCGGTTGCAAAGAGCAACCACAAGAACAAGTAAATGAAATTCCTGAGGTAGAATTAACTACCGCAGAGAAGATTGCTAATGCCCACGGATACGAGCAATGGGACTCCGTAGAGAAGATCGCCTTTACTTTTAATGTAGATCGCGGAGAAACTCACTTTGACCGCAGTTGGGTCTGGGAACCTAAAACAGGAATGGTTACTATGATGTCCGCTCAGGATACCATCAGTTATAATCATCAAAAGGTTGACAGCACCAATGCTCAGGTCGACGCAGGTTTTATCAATGATAAGTACTGGCTTTTAACACCCTTTCAATTGCTTTGGGATGCTGAAAATTCCGAACTGAACGAGAAGACGGCACAAGTAGCCCCAATTTCTGGAGATACTTTAGACATGCTAACCATTACCTACAAAAACGAAGGAGGTTATACTCCAGGAGATGCTTATGACTTCTACTATAGTGAAGACTATAAGATCAAAGAATGGGTCTTTAGAAAGTCAAATGCTGACCAAGCGAGCATGGCTACCACTTGGGAAGATTACGACACCTACGGAGCGTTTAAATTTGCTAAAACGCACAAGGATAGCGCGCAGACCGTAAACATTAACTTTACAGGAATTAAGGTGAATTAATTTACTGCTTGATCAGACGCTTAACCATGAGGGTCTCGTCTTCTCCACGCACTAAAACGACAAAATAAACACCATCACTGAGCTCCGCTACATTTAGCGGAGTTCTGTTGTTATCATCAAAACTTGTCGGTGCTTGCAGTACACGTCGGCCCTGCATATCATAGACTTCAACGGCAGTGGCTTCTGCAGTTAAGGCTTGCACAGTCAGCACCTCATTAACCGGATTTGGATAAATAAAGGCGCCCTCTACAAAAGGAGCATCGGGATCATTTGCTGTACCTCCAAAATAAGTCTCGCCTAAGGCAAAGGCATCTTCTGCCACTGCGATTCCAATTCTACGCCCTGGAATATCATCAACAGGCGGATGAATTCCACCCCAAATTCTTGAAAGACTCGTTTGATCTGATGCATCGCGATAAGTTGCCCATTGCAACTGCATATCTATTGTTGGGCCAATTTCAAACTCCAAGAAAGCATTTCCGGGAATATCAAAAACTCCCATCCCTCCTGGAAAGTATTCACTACCTGTCATGGCCGTTAAGATCTCTGCCGCTGCTCTTGAATAGGTAGAATGCCCAGAAACATAACCTGCAAAAGGTGGCGTAATAAAACTGATGCGTTGATATGGGAACCACTCCTCCGCCAAGATCCATCCAACTCCGGCAGTGTCAAATTCTGGATCAATGATGTATTCGTGACCGCGCCAGGTGTAGAGCTTAATTTTCTCTAAATGTTGTCCGGACGCTCCTTGCAAAGGATCTCCAGCCTCTACAATCTCCACATAACCTTCAATAAGAGGTATACCGTCTGGGTGATAATTGGACAATCCAGGATCTGAGCTTTGCCCTTTGTCCGCCATATAACGAATGGCGCTCATTGGTCGCGTATAGTCATACCATCCCTTAACTCCCCAAGCAGATATTGCACAATCGTGCATGGCTCCTCCCAAAAGGAAATAAGACTTGACATCCCATTCCAGGTCAGAGAGGATCTCCCCTTCTCCTTTGAATCGTTTTTCCAAAAGTGGGTTATCGTTGACGTAGTTTAAAATAGTAAACCAATGTCCTGGTGGTGTTTCGCTGTCCGGGCCATCTGCCCAAAACTCTGCCAATACCCGAGCGTAATCTCCTCGCGGAACCATTTGCGGCTCATAAGGGGCACCAGTGATAGGATTCATATCTCTCCCTGCACTAGGATCACCTCCGTCAAAATAATTGTAAAAGGCCTTGTATTCTTCAAAGGTCTCTGGAAAACTGTTTTGGTTCCCAATACTCGCCGGAGAAATATCAATCATTACTCCATCGGTTGGGTCGAGATGGGATTGCCAGACACTCACCATAGTAAATCCCCATTTATAAGCGTCCTCCAATCCGAGCCCTTCTTGTATAAATGATGGATTCCCAGGATCGTGGAATACCCAATAATCAAAACCGTCACGATTGTAGATAGTTCGATCCTCCTCTTTGAGAGCAAACGGATAAACTTGTCCCCATTCAGGGCTTAAAAACTCCGGAGTAGACTCTGGAATCTCATTTCCACTTTGATCAATAAATCCTTCAATAAACAATGGCTGCCAACGGTTGGGAAACTCCATATCTGGGTTCCCAGATCCGTCGGTGTCTAATGGAGAATTTACGGGTTGATAGAATCTATTTGCGTAATCTTCGGCTTCATTAGAACCGTCTTGAAGTCCAAACTCAATGATCTGCTGAGCTAGGTAGTTCCCTAAGGCGGCTGGATCTCCCGATTGATACTCGGTACTGCCGTTGGTGGGGTCATAACCACGCTCCTCCAT
This sequence comes from Gilvibacter sp., assembly GCF_965601605.1. Taxonomy (GTDB): domain Bacteria; phylum Bacteroidota; class Bacteroidia; order Flavobacteriales; family Flavobacteriaceae; genus Gilvibacter. Next base: position 36,685 of record NZ_CBFCWJ010000046.1, read on the forward strand.
CAAAGCAAAAATGCGCGTAAAAATATTGTCTTGTCCCGGCGAAGAAGAAAAGCGATTGAGCATAATTCTAAAAACCGCAAAGCTCATAGCTTCTTCAAGAGCTTCTTCTGTAGGAAGGTTTGTGGTAAACCCATCAAAAGGAATGGAAAAATCACCTAAAGACTTCCCTAAAAAATAGGTGTCTGCCTCTGAATTGAAAACCGCCCACACATCATACATCGCGGCAGAGGTATGCCAGAGATTTCTAGCATGCACAGTCGGTCTGGCGAAGTCATTACGAATGGCATTGAGTACTTCTTCATTCCATTCACGAGCAATACTTTGTCCGTTAGTATTCCAAATTGTGGCAAAGAATAATAAACAAACGAGTAATAATTTTTTCACGCGGGAGGGTTTTCGCCAAATGTAAGAAAGAATTAGGAAATTTTTGGAATCTAGAACCCTGACAATTAGCTTTTAGTGATACAAATAAAAACCAATGAGAATTGCTTACTTTTGTTAGAAGCGCCACTTACCCAATCGATATGCACAAAAACACCCTGGATTACGCTAGAGCATGTGACCAAAACGATCCCATAGCTTCCTTCAGATCCCAATTCCATATTCCTACTGATAAAGCGGGAAATCCACTGATCTATCTCTGCGGAAATTCCTTGGGATTACAGCCAAAAACCACAGAAAGCTACCTCAAGCAAGAGTTGGAAGATTGGGCAACCCTAGGTGTTGAAGGACATACAGAAGCGCGTAAACCTTGGTTACCTTATCACGAATTTCTGACCGATCAAATGGCCGCAATTGTGGGAGCAAAATCAGAAGAAGTGGTGATCATGAACACCCTTACGGTGAACTTGCATTTGATGATGGTCTCCTTTTACAGACCCACAGACAAACGCTACAAGATCATCATTGAAAGTGACGCCTTCCCTTCCGATAAGTATGCGGTAGAAAGTCAATTAGACATGCACGGCATTGACCCTAAAGAGGGCCTTTTACTATGGCATCCTACCAAAGGTGAAGCAATTTGTCGCATGGAAGACCTCCAAGCCCTTTTGGAAGCCAATAAGGACGAAGTTGCCTTGATCATGATCGGCAGCACGAACTATTACAGCGGACAGGCCTTTCCCTTGAAAGAAATAGCTGAGCTAGGACACCAGCACGGCTGTATGGTTGGTTTTGATCTCGCTCACGGCGCTGGAAATATTCAGCCGAACTTACATGATAGCGGTGCTGATTTCGCCGTTTGGTGCAGTTATAAGTATTTAAATAGTGGACCGGGAAGTTTAGGTGGATGCTTTGTACACGAGCGACACCGACACAATCCAGAACTCAAACGTTTTGCAGGATGGTGGGGACACAACAAGGCTTCTCGCTTCAATATGCGACAAGAATTTGATGTCTTGGCGGGAGCTGAAGGTTGGCAATTGAGCAATCCACCTATTTTGAGCATGGCAGCGATTCGTGCTTCTTTACAGGTCTTCACGGATGCCGGATTTGATAATATCCGAGCTAAGAGTGTGAAGCTTACGGGATACCTAGAGTTCCTTTTAAAAGACATGGGCAATCCAAATATCGGGATCATCACTCCGAGCGATCCTGAAATGCGCGGCAGCCAACTCAGCATTCAAGTTAAGAATGCAGACCGTCGTCTACACGATGCGTTAACCGAGCAAGGTGTAATTAGTGACTGGAGAGAACCGGATGTTATTCGAGTAGCTCCAGCAGCACTTTACACCCGCTTTGAAGACGTCTACGAATTTATAAATCGATTGAAAAACGCATTAGACACTTTGTATTAATGGCAGATCATAAATCACATATTCTCATTGTCGGCGCTGGCCTTTGCGGGAGCTTACTAGCTCTTAGAATGGCGCAACGCGGACATCGAGTTACCTTAATGGAGCGCAGACCAGATTTGCGCAAAGTCACCCAAGATGCAGGTAGATCTATCAACCTGGCATTTTCAAATCGCGGCATGAAAGGGATGAAACTTGTCGGGCTGGAAAAAGAAGTCACCGAACTTTGCATTCCCATGTTAGGCCGCATGATCCACGATCCCAAAGGGAATACCTTCTTGAGCCCTTATAGTGGTCGTGAGGGAGAATACATCAATTCCATCTCACGTCCAGGTCTTAACGCCTTGCTGCTTGATGCTGCTGAGGCGCATGAAGGTGTAGAGATCATATTCAATCAAAAGTGCGTCAGTGTTGATCTGGAAAATGCGGCGGCAGAATTTCAAGATTACACTACAGGAGAAACTAAACGCTACCAAGGCGATGTGCTTATTGGTACGGATGGTGCGGGTAGCGTGGTTCGCAAAGCCATGTTCAACCACAAACAATTCCTTTTCAGTTTTAGTCAGCAATGGCTCACCCACGGTTATAAAGAACTGACCATTCCAGCTACAGAAACTGGAGGTTATCGCACCGAGAAAGGCGCTTTACACATTTGGCCTCGCGGAGAGGACATGCTGATAGCCCTCCCTAATTTGGACGGTAGCTTTACCGTAACGCTCTTTTTACCTTACAGCGACAGTGATTATTGCTTTGACAATTTAACCACAGAAGAGAAGGTCATGGAATACTTCAGCAATGAATTCCCTGATACTTTGGCCCTAATGCCGGAATTGGCTAAAGAATTTTTTGAAAATCCAACAGCTCCTTTGGGCACGATTAAATGTTCTCCCTGGAACGCTTATGGAAAAGTATTGATCATGGGAGATGCAGCCCACGCAATTGTCCCTTTTTATGGGCAAGGCATGAATGCAAGTTTTGAAGACGTGGTTGAATTTGATCGTGTTTTGGATGAAGTTGGAGATGATTGGAATGCATCCTTTAAGCAGTTCAGCCTAACCCGCAAAACCGATACCGATGCCATAGCAGACCTCGCGGTTGACAACTTCCACGAAATGAAAGAACACACTGCTAATCCGCTGTTTCAGGCCAAACGCAAGGTAGAAACAGCTTTGGAATTCAATTTCCCGGAGCAGTACTCTTCAAAATATTCCTTGGTGACCTTTAGCGAGCATATCTCTTATGCGGAGGCCATGCGCCGCGGAAGGGCCCAAGACAAGGCAATTCTCAATTTGTTGGATGACGGACTGTTGCCAGAAGACCTTTCTTTAGAAGAGAAACTACAGATTGTAAAGAATCACACCAAAGAAGTCCTTCACGAGGACGAACTCTTATAACAAAACCACTATGAAAAGTAGATTAGTATCTGGAAAAGCGAGCCCGAGAGGAGCTTATCCGCATGTCAAGCGTGCCGGGGATTATATTTTTATAAGCGGAACCAGTTCGCGCCTGCCCGACAATACTTTTGCCGGAGTACATCAAGTTGATGAAATGGGGACCATGCGTCTGGATGTTCGTGAACAAACTCGCGCGGTTTTGGAGAATATCAAAGACTATCTCGCCACTGAGGGAGCCACCATGGCCGATGTAGTTGACGTTACCAGTTTTCTGGTCAACATGAATGACTTTGCCGGATATAATGAGGTGTATGGAGAATATTTTAGTTCAGAAAATGGCCCTGCTCGGACCACAGTTGCCGTGCATCAATTGCCACATCCTCATTTGGTCATTGAGATTAAGGCCATGGCCTATAAACCACTTTAATCATGGACAGGCTGCAGAACTTCATAAACGGTGAATATGTGGACCCCATTGACGGGCAGTGGATGGACAATTACACCCCGAGTACTGGAGCTGTCTCTGGACAAATTCCAGTATCTAATCAGAAAGATGTGGCAAAAGCCTTTGAGGCCGCAAAGGCGGCTTTTGAGTCTTGGTCTCAGACTCCCATTGAAACGCGCAGTCGCATACTTTTAAAATTGGCAGATCTCATTGCTGCGGATTTAGACACTCTAGCTCATGCAGAAGCATTAGACAACGGGAAACCATTGGCCTTGGCCACCAAGGTGGATATTCCGCGAGCCTCTTCAAATTTTAGATTCTTTGGTAATGCCATAACCCAATTCGCCTCAGAAGCACATGAGAACCTAGCTTCTGATTCTATCAATTTTACCCTGAGACAACCCATTGGAGTTGTCGGTTGCATTTCTCCTTGGAACCTACCGCTTTATTTGTTCAGTTGGAAGATCGCTCCAGCCCTTGCCGCAGGAAATACTGTGGTTGCCAAACCGAGTGAGATCACCCCAGTTACTGCTGCGATGCTTGGTAAGTACTGTAATGAAGCTGGCTTACCGCCAGGAGTTTTAAACATTGTTCATGGCAAAGGTCCTGAGGCCGGGCAAGCCATTGTGGAACATTCTAAAATCAAAGCGATCTCTTTTACTGGAGGAACAGCAACCGGCGCAGCGATTGCCCGCACTGCAGCGCCTATGTTTAAAAAGCTTTCTCTAGAATTAGGAGGAAAAAATCCGAACCTCATTTTTGCCGATTGCGACTTTGACAAAATGCTGCAAGTGACTCTAAAGTCCTCCTTTGCGAATCAGGGGCAGATTTGCTTATGCGGCAGTCGAATTTTTGTTCAAGAGGAGATTTATGATCGCTTTAAGGCAGCCTTTATTCCTGCGGTAGAAAAACTAAAAGTTGGACCTTCTTTAACTTCCGGAATTGATTTAGGTGCGGTAGTCTCTAAATCGCATATGGAGAAGATCCTCAGTTATACGGCATTGGCAGCATCAGAAGGAAAACTACTCACAGGAGGGCATCAGATAAAATTAGACGAGGCCCCAGAAGGCTATTATGTGGCTCCAACAGTCATTGAGGTTTCTACCACCCAATGCCGCTTGCAGCAAGAAGAAATTTTTGGCCCAGTGGTGACAATCATGCCCTTTAAAACAGAAGAAGAAGCAATTGCCTTGGCCAATGATGTTCCTTATGGGTTATCATCAACGGTTTGGACCTCTAATATCGACAGAAGCATGAGGGTTTCTAAGGCCTTGGAAGCAGGGATCGTTTGGGTCAACACATGGCTTAATCGCGACTTGCGCACGCCTTTTGGCGGAGTTAAAGCCAGTGGCGTTGGACGTGAAGGAGGCTTTGAAGCTCTGCGTTTCTTTACAGAACCGAAAAACATTTGCATACAATACAAAACCAATACATGAATTTAGATCTCAGTGATAAGAATGCTCTGGTCTGTGGAGCCTCTGCCGGAATCGGTGCTGCCTCTGCAAGAGCCCTTGCTGCGCTTGGTGCGCGCGTTACCTTAGTTGCGCGTAATGCCGATAAATTAACAGCCGTTTTACAAACTTTGGACAACCAAGAAGAAGGACATGATTTTTTGGTAGCCGATTTTAGTGATCCGGAACAGTTAAAATCAGCTTTAAATGAATTGCCGGAAGATCGTAACTACCACATCTTGATCAACAATACGGGCGGCCCAAAAGGTGGTCCCATCTACAGCGCTGGGACTGCAGAATTCACCCAAGCTTTTTCTCAACATTTGGTGTGCAATCAACTGCTTATCCAAGCCCTTGTGCCCGGCATGCAAAAAGAAGGTTACGGCCGGATCATCAACGTAATCTCTACTTCTGTAAAACAACCTATTGATGGCCTTGGAGTGAGCAATACCATTCGCGGAGCGGTAGCTAATTGGGCCAAAACCCTGGCTAATGAGCTCGGCCCGTCTGGCGTTACGGTAAATAATGTACTGCCTGGGTTTACCGCAACGGATCGTTTGGCAGATATTGTTAAGAACGCCGCGAACAAATTCCAAAAGACGGAAGAAGAAGCTGCTGCTTTTATGCGACAACTGGTGCCGGTTAGACGTTTTGCTCAACCTGAAGAGATTGCCAATGCAGTGGCCTTTTTGGCAAGTCCTGCTGCAAGTTATATTAACGGTATTAATTTGCCTGTAGACGGCGGGAGAACTAAAAGTTTGTAACTTAGAAGGGTGGAGAGAAAATTACGCATCAACGGACACTCGCATCTACTGCCCTATCCGGAGGAAATTCCGGATTTTATGCGCGAGAAAGGTATCTTCTGGGTAGACAAGGACAGAAAGTATATGCTGCAAAAGAACTGGAGTCGTCCTGTGACGGATTCTAGTTTCTTTTTGGATGAAAAGCTGGCTTGGATGGAACGTTTCAAGATCGACCATGCCGTAGTCTTGAATCTTTCTCAGCTTTACGGAAACGGTTTACGCCTGGAAGAAATGAAACAGGCTTTGCGGTTCCAAAACGATTTCAATGCGCGCATTCAACATGACAATCCTTCTAAATTCACCTGTGGCTTTGTAGTGCATCCAGGTTTTGTACGCGGTGCTCTTTGGGAAATAGAGCGTTGTGTGGAAGAGTTGGGCTTACAACTTTTGTGTCTGCCTACACACTATATGGACACTATTGGAACTTGGCGTTGCATCTTTGATGAAGAGAACGAACCCATTTTTGAGCTCGCCAGTAAATACAATTTAGCCGTTGAGATCCACCCTTACGATGGTGAAAAATTCATCTTACTTGAAAACACCGCCTGGCGCTTCCATCTGATCTGGATGCTGGCCCAATGTGCAGATGCTTATCACTTTTTGACCCTAAATGGTTATGCAGACAAATACCCGAATATGCGGGTTTGTTTTGCACACGGTGGACAATTGGCGCAGATCAACCTCGGAAGACGCATACAAGGCTTTGATGGCCGTCCTGACCTTTTTGAAGGCAAGGTTCATCCGCGTAAATCTGTGGGCCACAAAAACATTTTCTTCGATACACTGGTACACGATACTGGCTCGCTCAAGTTACTTATTGAAAACCAAGGCTCCAATCAAGTATTGGTAGGCTTGGATGATCCGTATCCGCTTGGAGAAATGGAAAGCGCTCCGCAATCCTCATACCCAGGAAAGATCTTGGATTTGGCGCGCCAGCGCGACATCCTCACCGATGCTCAATGTGACGCCATGTGGGAAGACAACGTATTGCAGTGGCTCCATGGTGATGATCAAGCAGCCAAAGATGCTCTCAAAAAACGCATACTCGGGAGCTGATAAGCAAACATTTTTTATATTGTAGTTGATTAACTAAACAATTGACTTATGAGAAAACTTGGAATGTACATGGCCTTTTTTGGTCTTTTTGCCATTGTTTTAAACTTTTTTGATCGAGTTCCAACCATCCTGATGTGGATTTACAATTGGGGTGAAGGCGTAGCCTGGGGAATTAAAATTGGATTGATCGTGGTAGGTGCGGTCTTATTCTTTATGGGTAATGCCGAAAAAGAACCGGAAGAACTCCCTCAAGCTAATGAAGAATCTGAATAGTAGCTTATAAACCAATATATTGAACTCCACAATTTGAATCAGATTGTGGAGCTCTTTTTTTATTATGCATTTCTTACCTGAAAATATTGACCAATACGCGGTAGACCATTCACAGCCGGAACCCGAATTATTGCAACAACTCAACAGAGAAACCTGGCAAAAGGTCTTGAATCCCAGAATGCTCAGCGGGCATTATCAAGGACGTATTTTGAGTTTATTGTCAAAGATCATTCGGCCTAAGGTCATATTGGAATTGGGCACCTATACCGGCTATTCTGCCCTCTGTCTGCTGGAAGGATTAGATCCCGAAGGTGAAATACACACCATTGATCAGAATGAAGAGCTGTACGATCTGCAACGCAAATATTTTGATCTTTCAGGAGCTGGAGCTCGCATTCATCAGCATTTAGGAAGAGCAGATACGATCTTACCCAGCCTAAACATTAAATACGATCTGGTCTTTATGGATGCCGACAAAAGAAATTATCCGAAGTACTTAGAAATGATCTTGCCGCAAATGAATTCTGGAGGAATCATTCTAAGCGATAATGTATTGTGGAGCGGAAAGGTGGTGGAGCAATTGGATCCCTATGACGAGGACACCAAAGCGCTTTTAGACTACAACAAAACACTAGCCACGCATCCACAATTGGAAACCGTACTGCTGCCCATTCGCGATGGACTTACTTTAACACGCGTTAAATAAAAAGGGAAATTACAAACTAGGCTTATTGGGCAAATCTGTAGATCTAGAACTGGACAACGGATCACGGCCAATAGTCCCGCTTACTTGCTCAATACTCTTTTTAGTTTCATGCAGGCTGTCTTGTACATCCTTTACGATGCTGGTATCAATACCTTGCTGTTCTGCACTCTTGGTGATCTCACTTTTGATCTCGTTGGTGGCGTCTTTGATCTGACGCATCCCTTTACCCAAACCACGAGCTATGGTCGGGATTTTATCGGCACCAAAAACCAATAGCACAATAAAGAGGATAAACATAACCTCCGGCGTACTGATAAAACCGAATATCAAAAATGATTGCATGTTGCAAATATAATTAAGATTGCGCGGGAGGGTAAAAAAAAGCCCCGAAATCTTCGGGGCTTTTTCTATTATTTAGTCTTTTATACCGTCCTTGAACTGGTCAAACTGTCCGAGCTTTTTACGCTGCGGCCATGCGTTGTTCGTCGTATCGATATCTGCAGTTTCTTCATCTGGATCAACTACAATCTTTGTGATCTCTTGCTCAGAAGCAATCACCTTACCTACTTGAGCATCGTTCTTTCTCCAGATCTCTGCTGGATACGTCTCACGCTTGGTAGATCCATCTGCATAAGTATATTCTACAATGATTGGCATTGGAATACCTCCTGGCTTCTCAAAGGTCACCTCGTAGAAGAACTTCGGCTTGGTAACCGCTGCACGCTCCTCTGGAGTCATATTGTCCATCATATATTCTTTGATCGATGGAATGTCTTCCAGAGACATGTCAGCCATACCTTCTTCAAAGTCTTCGCTATCTTCAGCTACGTAGTAAACCAATGGTGGCAAATCGCTTTCAGTAAGACCACGAGCTTCCATGATCTCGCGCACCTCAGCATTAACTTTGCTGGAAACATAGAACTTCTTCACTTCACCAACACCCATGTCTACATAATCTGTCGTGTAGAACCAAGAACGCCAGAACCAGTCTAGATCAAAGGCAGATGCATCTTCCATAGTGCGGAAGAAGTCCTCTGGAGTTGGGTGCTTGAACATCCAACGGTTAGCGTAAGTCTTGAATGCGTAGTCAAACAATTCGCGGCCCATTACAGTCTCACGAAGAATGTTCAATGCAGTAGCAGGCTTTCCGTAAGCATTAGCTCCAAACTGATAGGTGTTTAAACCTTTAGTCATGATAGGTGCGATGTAGTCCTGATCACTGCTCATATAATCTACAATATTCTTAGCTGGTCCACGACGTGATGGATAGCTCTGATTTGGTGCGATGGCATCTGGATACCACTCTCCAAAATCTTGCTCAGCTACGTACTGCATGAAAGTATTCAATCCTTCATCCATCCAAGTCCATTGACGCTCATCACTGTTTACGATCATTGGGAAGTAGTTGTGTCCTACCTCGTGGATGATCACAGAGATCATTCCGTACTTGGTACGCTCGCTGTAGGTTCCATCAGGATTTGGACGTCCGTAGTTCCAGCAGATCATTGGGTACTCCATCCCTTGGTTACGGGCGTGTACAGAGATCGCTTTGTGGTATGGATAGTCAAAGGTCATTCTTGAATAACTCTTCAAGGTACTGGCAACAGCTTTGGTTGAATACTCTTCCCAAAGTGGGTTACCTTCTTTTGGATATAGAGAAACAGCCATTACGTCTTTGTTCCCGATCTTCACGGCCATCATATCCCAGATAAAACGACGAGAAGTCGCGAATCCAAAGTCACGAACCATCTCAGCCTTGAACTTCCAAGTCTTTTTAGCCGTTGCAAAATTGTTCTCTTTAGCCTCAGCCTCTTCTTGAGAAACAATGATTACTGGCTTGTCAAATGTCTTTTTAGCCAACTCATAACGCTTCATCATGTCTTTAGTGAAAACGTCTTTACGGTTGGTCAATACTCCAGTCGCATCCGTAATGTGATCTGCAGGTACAGTTAGGTTTACCTCAAAGTTTCCGAAAGGAAGTGCGAATTCATCACGTCCCCAGAATTGAGAGTTTTGCCAACCTTCCACATCGTTATATACGGCCATACGCGGATAGAACTGTGCAATTACGTAAGCTCTGTTACCGTCTTCGAATTCTTCGTATCCACTACGAGCACGGTTGGTAACGTGATTGTTTACGTTATACCACCATTTGATGCTAAAGGTGAACTTCTCCCCTGTTTTAAGAGTCTTTGGCATTTCAACACGCATCATGGTCTGGTGGATCATATAAGGAAGGTTTCCTCCTTTAGCGTCTTTTACCGCCTCAATATTGAATCCTCCATCAAAACCGCCATCCATGAACTTAGATGCAAATCCTCCTGGCTGCTCTGCTGGTGGCACACCGTCTCCTTCAATAAGCGGAGACTTAGAGTCTTTAGCACGAACGTTTTGATCCAATTGTACCCAAAGGTAATCTAGCGGGTCTGGAGAGTTGTTTGTGTAGGTAATGGTTTCAAATCCGTAGAGTTTGGCGTTTTTGTCGTCCAATTCAATGTCCATTACGTAATCAGCTTGTTGCTGATAGTACTGCGGACCTGGAGCACCACTAGCTGAACGGAACATGTTCGGCGTGGAGAACTCCTGATACATCTGTCGGAATTTGTTATTATTGATGTGTCCGCCTTCGCGAACCTCCGCCTCTTCTTCTTGCGCAAAGGCCGTACCGGCGATCAACGCGAACGAAAGAAAAGCGATCAACTTTGAGATTTTCATCAGTTCTGGGTTTTGTTTGAGATTATTGTGATTATTAGTTGCCTTTTAAGGGCCTTAAAAATAGCTCTTTAAGGCCTGATTTTTCAGGGGTTTAATTAAATTTTAACATGTCCGTTGAGTCGTCCTTGAGCAAAATCATACTACGGCGTTTATCATCCTTTTTTACGTGGACAATATTTTGCTGTTCAGGAAATAACTCAAACAGAAAATCATTCGTTACTTCCAAGGACATAAGCTCCTTGATACCAGTGACTTCTAGATAACAGACCAAGGTTTCAATATCGTACTCCCTTCCGAGATATCGAGGAGTTACTTTAGCTCCATTGGCCTTGATTTCTAGTTTCTTCAAGAGGTATTTTTCAATGTAAAGGTCTACGGTTTTATCGTCGTTAGTACTGTCCAAGATCAAATCTGGATCGTATCGCTCTTGCAAAACATCCTCAAAATCATCGATAAAGATCTTGGTAATGATCTGCAAGCTCTGTTGATCTTGTACATACTCAATCTTAGTTATACTCACGTAGAATTTATGTGCGGAAGAATTCGCCAAAAACAGCGGGGCGCACAAAACGGTTAATAACAGTACAATTCTCTTCATAGCTTTCAACTTGACAACAACTAGGCCAATATCTTCATCATTGGACGCAAATATAACATCCTTCGTTACAACTTTTGCACTAATCTTCGGATTCCTCTAAGCGTTCCAGATAGATCCCAGAACGTTCTTCAAAGTGATTTAACACCAACCCGTACTGCTCTACTTCAAAGTCTCGCTGCACGCTGGTGGTCTCAATACAAAAGAGCAAAAAGTCGTAGATGCGTTCTTGCGGCAGCCCGTAAGACTCTTTAAAAAATTCTACAGAATACAAGGCCAAGATCTGGGAAACCACTTGATTCTGCTGCTCCCACTTGCGCTTAATCCGAAGCTTTTTATAATAACCACTCATGTGCTTATACAAGACTTCTAAATCAACGGTGGTGATGGTTCCAATTCCCGTGATGATTGGAACGATCTTCTCTTCAGGCTCTCCAATAAAGCCCGGAATTCCCACATCGTTAAAATTTATGGGGGTCTCCACCTCAATATCCTGAGCATCTTGCTGCAGGTTACCACTTAAGGCGGGTTTGATAAAGACCTCATCCAATTCCGTAACCCGATCATCCAAAACCACAGCTGCATATCCAGACTGCATCATTTGAGAATCGACAACAAGCTCTTTGAGTTGATAACGAACGGAAGAAAAATAGAGTGTATCGGCCAAAGAAACGCGAATTTCAAAACGACCATCCTGATCGGTTATAGTATTGATTCCTTTGGATTTGTTTAAAACGTGAACGCCCTCAATATCTGAATTGTTGAGTAGTTTTCCCTCCAGTTCAATATGTTGTGCACGACCAACAAGGACCGTGAGGAAAAGAAGAAGGAATAGATAATTAGTCTTTAATACGTTCAAGATATAAGGTGCTTTGCTGCTTGATAAAGCCGAGCAAACGGATCTCATTTTCCGGCTTTAAATACCCCTCTGGGATGCCCTGCTCTTGCACAAAGTAAATAAAGTCATCATAACGCAGTTGGGGAATGTCATAAGATTCTTCAAAAAAGTAGACGTTGTAGCGCTGTCGCAAAACGGTTGCTACCTGTTCATCGGACTGCAAATCATTGAGTTGCTCTTGTTGCTTGCGCTTCTTTCTGTCCTTTCCTATGAATTGCAAAATGCCCAAGGGTGTGAAGCCGTATTGCATCACATTTAAATTAGAGACTTCCTCAGATACTACATTGCGAATGCGACTTTGGGAATCATCCTTAAAATCATATTCAAACTCCATGGATTGATAATCAAAAGACAAGGCCGAATCAAAATCATACACCTTTACGCGGCCTATATCTACCTCAACATTTCCCGTCAAATCATAGGGACGAACAATAACCTCTTCCAATAGATTCACATTGGGATTCAAATAGATCTTAATGCTCTTGTTTTCAATCACGCCTTCATCAATGATCACCGTAAAAGATTGAAATTGCAAAGCAGTTACAAGAATGCGGTCATTCGCGGCCATCTTCAAAGTAAAGGTTCCATCTTTAGCGGTAATGGTTCCTTCTTGAGCGGAGCGGTTATAAATGCTGATTCCTTCCAGGTCTTCACCTATGGGAGCAGACAATTCTCCTTTGACAATCACCCGAGTAATCTCTTGGGCCGATACCGTCAAGGCACTAAAAACAAACAAGAATAAGAGGTAGAAGTTTCGCATACTCTAAATTACGACACAAACTCTAATTTATCCCTTAAATTAGTCGTTACATTATGTTAAATCCATTATAATTTTGCAAAATCTAATCTTGGCAAGTACTTCCACCGTCCATGGCCAAAACTATCTGGAATACTTAAAACCCAAACTGGAATCCTTTTTCTCTGAGGTTGAAGAATTACTTTTCATTCCCTATGCAAGACCCGGAGGCATATCGCATGATGCCTATACTGCACACGCAGAAAGGTTTTTTAAATCCATGGATATTTCTGTTCGGGGTATTCACAGTTATAGCGACCCCAAAGCAGCGATTGCAGAGGCGCAGGGAATATTTACTGGTGGAGGCAATACTTTTGTTTTGGTCAGAGCCCTACATGAACTGGGACTGATGGCCGTGCTTCGTGAGCAATTATTTACTGGAACTCCTTATTTAGGAACTAGCGCTGGTAGTAATATCTGCGGAGTAAATATGCAGACCACCAACGATATGCCTATTGCCTATCCGCCCTCCTTCAAAACTTTAGGAATGATACCGTGCAATATCAACCCGCACTATTTGGATCCAATTGAAGGAAGTACTCATATGGGAGAAACTCGTGAAACGCGTATCAACGAATTTCACAGCCAGGTTAATATTCCCGTGATTGGACTCCGAGAAGGAAGTTGGTTGGAGGTGCTTGGTAAAGAGATCACACTAAAAGGCGCCCATACCGCGCGTTTATTCCGGCAAGGACTAGAACCAATAGAACTGGAATCAAACAGGGAGATAGCCTCCTACTTTTGACATTTGTGTAACTTAGCTTCATGAAGGTCATTCTACAAACAGAACGCACATACCTGAGAGAATTCTTGCCTTCTGATGCAGAATTCTTCTACAGCCTGAACTTGGACCCTGAAGTGATACGCTATACGGGTGATGCCCCTTTTGCCAATATTGCAGAAGCAGAAGCTTTTATTGAAGCCTATGATCAATACCGAGTAAATGGCTACGGACGATGGGCAGTTTGTTCCAAGGATGATGATAGCTTCATGGGTTTCTGCGGATTGAAATATCACCCCGATGAAGACCTGACCGAAGTTGGTTTTAGGTTCTATCGCGAGCTTTGGAATCAGGGTTTTGCCACGGAGACTGCAAAGGCCTGCATCAAGTTGGGGTTTGAAGAGTTTAATTTAGCCGCTATTTACGCACATGCAGATCGCGAGAATCACGGATCTATTCGCGTTTTAGAAAAATGTGGCCTTAGCTTTGTAAAGCCTATTGAGTACGATGGTCATATGGCCAATTTGTATCGCCTTTTAAAAGAAGATTATGACGCGAACTGAATTTATTAAGACTAGCCTCCTCGCCGGAATGGGACTTCCATTGCTCTCTGGATTTAATACACCCTTTATGACACATGAAGTTTCCCTAGCGCGCTTGATGGGTAAGAATGAAAATCACCTAACGGGCTCTAGTTTTAAATTGGAAAAACAAACCATGCAAGCCTTTTTGCGTATGCAACGCGCAGCTGCTGTTGATGGAGTGACCATTGAAGTCGCCTCTGCCTTCCGATCTTTTGACAGACAAGCTCAGATCTGGACCCGCAAATACAACAATTATACGCAGGCCGGAATGACTCCGCTTGCAGCAATGAAAAAGATCATTGAATACTCTACCATGCCAGGTACCTCCAGACATCATTGGGGGACGGATTGCGATTTGATTGATGGAGGCGCATCTCCAAGACCATCAAGGGTACTGGAACCACGGCATTTCCACGGCCAAGGACCCTTTTGTAAATTCAAAGAATGGATGGATGCCAATAGTGAGTCTTTTGGGTTCTTTGAAGTGTATACGAACAATGCCAACCGCAAAGGATTTAAGTATGAACCTTGGCACTTTAGTTATAAACCGGTTTCTCAAAAATATATGGAAACCTATCTAAAATTCGACTTCAACAGGATATTGGAACAGATCAGCGTCCCCGGGGTTGAACATATGGACGCTCAGTTCATCGATGATTATTGGCAAAATAACGTTTCTGATATTAATCCAGACTTACTTCCAAACGCTTAAGTTTTGATTTTTGTACTTTGACCTCAACTAAATACTAAGGTCATGTTACGAAGAGGAGGAAGTTGGAAAATCAGAATACTTTTTGGTTTAGCCATTGTTGCCTTTGCCTATTTTAACCGATGCAGCAATACCGTGGTCAATCCGTATACGCAACGCGAACAGGTCATCAATATGGATTCTGACCAAGAGATCGCGATTGGTTTACAAGCCATGCCACAGCTCAAGCAACAACACGGTGGTGATTTTCCAAATCAAGACCTGCAAGATTTTGTGGATCGCGTCGGGATGAAATTGGTCAATAACAGTATTGCTAAAGACACCCCTTACCGCTATGAATTCCATTTGTTAGCAGATGATAAAACTATTAATGCCTTTGCACTTCCTGGCGGGCAGATCTTTATTACTTACGCGCTCTTAGCCAAATTAGACAATGAAGATCAATTGGCTGGCGTACTCGGTCACGAGATCGGTCATGTTATCGGAAGGCATTCTGCAGAACGCATAGCCGAAACTGAATTTTGGCAAACTGTCTCTCAAGGAGCTTCTGTTGGGGCTGATGCCGGCGGACTGGTGGCTGGAATTGGTCAAAACGTGCTTTTGGGCAATGGCCGCGACGACGAGCTAGAAAGTGATGAATTGGGCGTACTCTTTATGATCCAATCTGGATACGACCCAGAAGAAATGATTGGCGTGATGCAAGTTTTAAAAGAAGCTGCCGGACCCAATCGGACCCCAGAATTCCAAAGTACACACCCAGATCCAGACAATCGGATGGAAAAAATCCGCGCTGCCATTGAAAAGTATAGAGATCAAGGTATAGGTGTTAATTAAGCACTGTTAATTGTCGATGATTTGGTGTAATTTTGCAGCAAAACATCGCCCATGAGCAAGCAGGTTTTATTAATGATCCTTGACGGTTGGGGTATGACTCAAAACCCCGATGTCTCTGCCATTGCGCAGGCCAATACTCCTTTTGTAGATAGTCTTGCAAACCAATACCCTTGTGCACAACTACGCACAGACGGGATGCATGTAGGTCTGCCTGAAGGTCAAATGGGGAACTCAGAAGTGGGTCATATGAACTTAGGAGCTGGGCGCATTGTATACCAAGATCTCGCCAAAATCAACAAGGCTGTTTCTGAAGGAACCCTAGCAAAAGAATCCGTATTGCAGGAAGCGCTTCAATATGCCAGAAATGAAGATAAAGCAGTTCACCTTTTAGGACTAGTATCTGATGGAGGTGTGCATTCCCATATTGACCATATCAAAGGATTGCTTGACGTAGCTGCGGATGAAGGCTTGTCTAAAGTATTTGTGCATGCCTTTACCGACGGGCGCGATGTAGATCCAAAAAGCGGAAAAGGCTTTTTGATGGAACTCAAAAAACACCTCCAAGAATCTACTGGAGAACTAGCCTCTGTTATCGGGCGTTATTATGCCATGGACCGCGATACCCGTTGGGAGCGCGTTAAAAAAGCTTATGATCTGCTTGTTCACGGAAAAGGAACTGCCAGTAGTGATATAGCCGCCAGTATGGATGCCAGCTATGATGCCGACATCACCGATGAATTTGTCGAGCCGATCTGCATGACCAAAAATGGTGAACCTGTAGCTACCATTAAAGAAGGCGATGTGGTTTTGTTCTTTAATTTTAGAACCGACCGCGGACGTCAGTTGACTCAAGCCTTGAGTCAGCAGGCCTTCCCAGAATACGATATGGCTCCAATTCCGTTGCATTACGTGACCATGACCAATTACGACGACAGCTTTAAAGGCGTTCGCGTGATTTACGATAAAGAGAACCTGAGCGATACCTTGGGTGAGGTTTTAGCAAAAGCAGGAAAGACACAGATTCGCATTGCAGAGACCGAGAAATATCCACACGTAACCTTCTTCTTCTCCGGCGGACAGGAAGAACCCTTTAAGGGAGAAAAACGCATCCTCTGCCCTTCTCCTAAAGTAGCCACTTATGACCTGCAACCAGAAATGAGCGCCTACGAGATTCGCGACAAGATCATTCCAGAGATTCAAAATAAAACAGCAGACTTTATTTGTTTGAATTTTGCCAACCCGGATATGGTAGGTCATACGGGAGTATTTGCCGCGGCCATAGAAGCTTGTGAAGTAGTAGACAGCTGTACACAAGCCATAGCAGAAGCTGCCTTAGCTGCAGATTATGACATCTTGATCATTGCCGATCACGGCAACAGCGAAACCATGATCAATCCCGACGGAAGTCCAAATACAGCACACACCACAAACCCAGTACCTTTATATTGGGTGACCAACCAACCGGCCAGCATAGCAGACGGAATTTTAGCCGATGTGGCTCCAACTGTTCTTGCCTTGATGGGCGTATCGATCCCACAAGCAATGTCTGGAAATATCTTAACCCATTAAAGTTTGGAAGAAACTCGAAAAATAGCGGTAGACTTTGACGGAACCATAGTGGAGAACGCATATCCTCGCATTGGCAAGCCGATGTTGTTTGCATTTGACACAATGAAAAAACTCCAGCAAAAGGGATTTAGACTTATCCTTTGGACCTACCGCCACGGCAAGTCGTTGGAGGAAGCTGTGGAGTTTTGCAAAGCCAATGGAGTGGAATTCTACGCAGTCAACCAGAGTTTCCCTGAAGAAGAATTCACTCAGGATGTGAGCCGAAAGATCAATGCCGACCTCTTTATTGACGACCGCAATATTGGCGGTATGTGGGACTGGGGACTGATCTATCAAGAATTGATTGGAGAACAAGCTCCTACCCCAAGAAAAAAGAAATCTTTATTCGCCTTTTTAAAACGATAATATGATCATCCCAAAGACCACCGAAGAAATAGAACTCATGCGCGAAAGCGCATTGATCGTATCCAAAACTTTAGGGATGCTCGCTGCAGAGGTAAAGCCTGGAGTGACCAGCTTGCACTTGGATAAATTAGCAGAAGAGTTCATTAGAGATCACGATGCCATCCCAGGATTCTTGGGACTCTACGACTTTCCGAATACTCTTTGCATGAGCCCGAACGCTCAAGTAGTGCACGGAATTCCAAACGATACTCCCTATGAACAAGGAGACATTATTTCTATAGATTGCGGAGCTATCAAAAATGGATTTTACGGAGACCACGCCTACACCTTTCCTGTTGGAGAGATCGCGCCAGAAGTGGAGCAATTGCTTAAGGTGACTAAGGAATCGCTATATGTAGGTATTGCGCAGTTTAAAAAAGGCAATCGCACTGGTGACGTGGGATATGCCATTCAGCAGCATTGCGAACAACACGGTTATGGTGTGGTTCGTGAATTGGTGGGACACGGTTTGGGTAGAACCATGCATGAAGATCCAGAGATGCCTAATTACGGACGCAGAGGACGCGGAAAGAAATTCGTTGAAGGAATGACCGTGGCTATTGAGCCTATGATCAACCTTGGCACCCATCGCATTGAGCAACTCAAGGATGGCTGGACCATCTTGACACGTGATCGTAAACCCAGTGCACACTTTGAACACAACGTCGCTTTAGTGGATGGAAAACCAGAACTACTCTCCACCTTTGGCTATATTTACCAGGCCTTGGGTATTGAAAGTGATGAAGAAACTCCTTTCCGCGCAGAAGCCCTGGTGCTCTAATTGATGAAAGCCCTATTTAAATTTTTTCTGAATCTTTTTCCCAGACCGCTGCTGATTCGGCTGAGCTATGTGGTACGTCCGATCTTTGCCTTTTTTATGCGAGGCAATCGGTATGTTGATCCTATTGACGGTAGAGGATTTAGGAGCTTTTTGGCTTATGGTTACGCCAAGACTCGCGAGAATGTTTTATCGCCTAGTACACTCTCCTTGGAAAGACACCGCTTGCTTTGGCTGTTTTTAAAGAACGAAACGAACTTCTTCACTGAGCCTCAAAAACTGTTGCACTTTGCACCGGAGCAAGCCTTTTACAAGCGTTTTAAAAAGATGCAGCATTTGGATTATGTAACCACAGACCTGAATTCACCTATAGCTGATGTAAAAGCCGATATCTGTGATTTACCCTTTGAAGACAACAGTTTTGATGTCATTCTTTGCAATCACGTTCTGGAACACATTCCCGATGACGCTAAGGCCATGCAGGAACTTTATCGCGTATTGCGCCCGGGTGGCTGGGGTATTTTTCAAATTCCTCAGGATTTAAGCCGTGAAGTGACCTTTGAAGATCCAAGCATCACAGACAAGGAGGAACGCACCCGTATCTTTGGTCAATACGACCACGTGCGTGTGTATGGCCGGGATTATTTTGATAAACTCGCTGCTGTAGGTTTTGAAGTTGATGCTGTGGATTATACGCAGAGCATCGGTAAAGAACTGTCAGACAAATACCGTCTGGCTTGGGGAGAACTTATCCCTTATTGCAACAAGCCGCTGAATTAGTCTTTGAGCAAAGGTTCAAATCCAGCAGTAAAGAAAACCGCTGTAGAATCAGCAACCGCATAGGTTAAATAAGCCTCAACACCGTCTATCTTTTCCAAGAGCACCTTTGATTTTTCTAATCCAAGAGCCATAAAAGTTGTGGCATATGCATCTGCTGCTGCACAGGTACTTGCCAAAACGGTAGCGCTAGTAACATCACTGGTCTCTGCCGACCCGGTAAGGGGATTTAAGGTATGTACGTAGCGTTTTCCGCTAACGGGATCTACCCGAAACTTACGGTAATTCCCAGAAGCTGCCATTGCAATGTTCTCAAGTCTCACTGCTGCTTGAAGACCACGCGTTTGGAAATTGGTATCAACAGCTTCTATTCCTGCTACCCATTGTGTTTGCTTTTCCAAGTTCATTCCGGAGGCATAAACCTCACCGCCCAACTCGATGATATAATCGGTTAAGCCTTGATTCGCCATAAAAGTCGCGATTCGGTCAATGCCATAGCCTTTGGCGATGGCGTTGAAATCAAAGTAGATCTGCGGATACGCTTTGGTAATGGTCCCATCTGCATTGAGCTTTACTTTATCAAATCCGACGTAAGTCATCAAAGAATCTAAGCTAGTACTATCAATTACGGCTAAGGGTTTTTCATCTCCAAAACCGTAAGCGTTTCTAAGCACACCTATGGTCGGATCAAAATATCCATCAGACTCGCCATGGATCTGTTGAGCCAACTTATAAACCTCTTGAAACATGGCATCTGTAACCTGGGTAGAATCTCCGCGATTGATACGCGTAATATCGCTGTCTTCCCAATAAGTGCTCATGGATTGATTAACGGCGTTGATCACTGAATCTACTCCGGCGCTTAAATCCATCTTCTCCGAATGGAAGTACTTGATGGAAAAGGTCGTACCGAATGCTCCTCCTTGAAGCGTATGTAACTGCGGAGTTCCTTCTTGACAGCCGATTAGCATCAGCCCAAAAAAGAGTCCAAAAACAACTTTAATTAATTTCTTGAAGACCATGATAGACCATTGTATAGGATTCATCTTTAATAGGAGGTTTGGCATAATCACTTCCATGCCCCAAACCAACACCAGCATAGTACGTCTTGGCATTGAATTTATCTGCATGCTGTTTGATGGTTTGCATAAACACCGGATCATAAACCTTGGCATCTTGCGGATAGGCCACGGCGCGTACGATCACAAAATGCAGATCTTTATTCTTGAGAGCCACAAACTGCGGATCCTTTTTGAGCTTGGAGTTCACTCCTAAAAACTCATAGCCTTGATCTTCCAGATCTTTGCCTACAATGTTCATAGCCAAATTGTGAAGTTCCTGTGGTGATAATGGGGTCATTTATTTAAATCTAATGCACTTAAATTCAGTGAACGTATATGTGGGAATACCAAAAGAATCTCCTTTGGGATACTCATACCAAGGACTTCGTTTAGAATCATTTAGATTCTTGAGCATATGCACACTTTGTGCAGGTGTATTCCCTTGTGCAAAAATAAATAATTTCTCGCCGTTGGCATTACTAATCTCATCTACAGCCATGATTATATGACCTGGAAAACCCGGATAAACGAGCATGTCTCCAAGCTGCATTTCATTGGGATCATTAATATGGATGAGTTCATCATGCAAGGACTGAGTGCCTGAATAAGTAAAGATCAAATTGAGATAGCGGTAAAAATTGGCTTTGCTGTGATCTACGGATGCGGACTTTTCAAAACGAACATCGTTCCCATTGATCACCGGACGATAGCCTTGGGCGTAATACTTCCACGAACAATAATCTCCAGAAGTAAAATTAAAGCCAATCTCGTCCTTTCTACCTGCTTGCCAAAGGTACTCCGCTCGCAATCGAATTAAGGCATCTGCGCATTGCTGGAGGCCGTTATCGGGCACAGAAAGATTCAATACCCCAACATGCCCGCGTTGATACACAAAGGGTTTGCCCGTATAGTTGATCACCTCAGCGCCTGCGGGTAAAAGTTCAAAACTCCTCAAATACTGCTGAAAACTTCCAACCGGATATGGAACACGCGAGTAGTTCTCTGGCAACTTAATACGGCTGGCAACTGTATTACCCTGCTCATCTATATAATTGGGACTGACCACATAACTCTTGGCCACTTGAGTGACCACCTGTCCCTTCTGAGTGCGTGACAAAAGAAAGATCACCAGTCCAATAACAAGCAGTAGTAAAAGTTTACGCATACGGTTATAACAAAAAAACCGGCACTTTAGTACCGGTTTTTTCTATATCTGAGCAATTTAATTATTGCTTGATCACTCGTTTAACAATGGTTCCTTCTGTAGTGAAGACTTTCACGAAGTAGATCGCTGTATCTAATCCGGTAAGATCAAGCTCAACGCTTTCTGTTACCGTGTAGGTCTTGTTTGTGATCAGACGACCGCGAATATCGCGAACCTCAACCGCTTCAATAGTCGCTGAAGGAGCTACTACGCGTACCAAACCAGTAGTTGGGTTTGGCACAACGCTTAGGTTGTTGATCTGGTTGTCATCGGTATTGAGCACCTTCTCCTCGAAGAATACTAAGAAACGATCATCATCTAAACCAGCATCTGCAGCAAAGCTGTAGTTCCCTATGCTTAAGTTGGTGATAGCTCCCGTCGCTCGATCTTCAATGAACACATCCACGTCTGTGGCTAAAGTTCCTAATTCAATATCAGCCAATGAGATGGTGAACAATTGATTCTCCTCAATTTGCGAACGGAAACCTACTTGAATTTGCGCGCTCATATCAAAAGCCTCGCGTGCTTGAATGGTCAACTGCTCGCCAGTTGCTAGCGTAGAGAATAAAGAAACTGGAGTACTCAAACGCTTGGCGTCAAGTTGGGTCTCGTAATCGGCTGAAGCTCCTTCCATAAAGGCCACCAACATCTGACTTCCCAGTTTATAAGTTTCATTCTTAATATTTAACCAAAGGCGCACCTTAGAGGCATCAAATGATTTGTACCCGGTATTGAATCCAACTACACGTTGATCGTTCTCATAGGTTACTGTTCCTGCAGCTACCGCTTTGAAACCAAACCCTTGACCAGAAGCGATGTATTGCGTTGGTATATCTCCACCATTGGCGGCAGCAGTTCCTCCTACCGTGGCCACATACATGGAAATATCTCCCATATCGTAATTGGCTTCATTATATCCTTCATAAGTATCGCTTGGTCCGCTGATGTGATTCCAGAAATAAATGGTAGATCCTGTAACCGCACTGTTATCGGCAATAAATACTTCTGCATCTATGGCAGAGGCGTAAGGATTTGCAGTTACATTGGCACTAGCATTCTGAGATCCATTATAACCAGCTGTGAAAGTAAATACACCATTGTTCAAGGTTCCATCGTCATAAACAAAGTTATAAGTTGCTCCATCTGGTACCGTTGGAGATGCTTGAGGCATCAATAGGTATCCTTCTGCCGGATTGATAGTTCCAGTATAGTTCACCCAGTTATTACCGTTATCATCGGCCCAATTCTCTGCAGTTGGATCTGCAGCAGCTACCGCCGGATTTGGCACAAAACTCGCCGTAGAGTGATTTCTAAATTGTACCGCCGTTCCAAAGGTATTGGCACGCGTACTTCCCGTCATTGGGTTCCCCACAATCATAAAGTCGCGGTTGTCCAAGCTAGGAGAAGTTTTACGTACAATAATACTACCGTTGTTATTTACAACAGCATCGTCATTGATTTGTACCACCGATCCTTCGTGTTGTACATCCAAAGTACCATCGACATTAATATTACCTACTGCACTAAGTGTACCACCGGCACCAACAGTCAGGGTTACCAATGGATCTACTTCACAAGAACAAGAAGTAATATCTCCGTTAACAGCAGTATCGTAATTACTAGCAATAGTCGCAATAGTTCCTGCCGTTGGAGTTACATCCCAAGAACCTCCTGAGAAGGTTGCTCCGGTTCCTTCAATAGTAACAGTCACATCACAAGTAGTGATTCCACCAGCTCCGTCATCGGCAGTGATGGTTACAATGTTCTCTCCAAGATCTGCACAAGTAAAGTCTGTCTTGCTTAATGAAATACCTACAGAACGTCCACAATTCTCAGCTAAACCTCCTGAATTTGGCACAAAAGCAACATAATCATTAGTGGCTGTCCATGCAGTCGCGTTTCTTCCGTCAACTACATAAGCCTCGGTACCACCAACATTTTCAATTCCTTGTGTACGTGTTCCACCATCAGAGGTAATCGAAGTACTGTGTACCTCAATACGGCTGCTTCCTTCATACAATTGTACTTGGAAGGTGTTTAGTGCTCCACCACCACCAGAAACCCAGTGTGGCATATCAATGTAGTCTACTACAAAAACTCTGTTAGGAGCAGTTCCTTCTAGTTTGTATCGAATAGTCTCACTACCATCTGGCAAATAATCGTCCCAAACAGCAGCAATCATATTATCTGGTAAAGTAGTTGATGGCAAAGCATCATTACTAAAGTCAGTCAAGTCATTGGTATCAAAGGCCAAATACCCATTAGAAGTAATGTATACATTGGTATAATCTACTCCCATAAAGCTAAAGGTAAAGCCAAGTGCAATTGCAGCTGTTCCTTGGTCATCACCTAAGGAAACACTTGTAGAACCTGTTGAAATATCTAAAGGAGCAAAAGTTCCTGTTTGATCAATGGTATAACCCGTTGCTGGAGTCAAGTTTGCAATTACATCTGCGTTTACTAATGTCGCATTTCCTGCACCGTCTAAGGTGATTGTAGCATCCTGACAAACCAAAACTGGATTGCCGTCTGTCACAGTAATATTTTGTGTAGGCGTAGCAGTAGAACCGTCACAGTTGTTGGCTGTAAAGGTCACCACAGCAGTTCCTACACCAGCAGCATTTGGATCAAAGTCAAAGGTTCCGTCACCATTGTCCGTTACACCAGCTCCGCTGTAAACACCAGCAGAAAGCGATTGTCCTCCACCAAGAGTTTGAACTCCTTCTGTTACACAGAAAGTGTCTCCTCCAGTAAGCGCAAAGCTAACTGATGGCGAGGTAAAATCTTCAGTACCATCACTGCGGCTTGATGATAAACCTTGGTCTGCGTTAAGTCCTAACCCGCGACGGGCAAAGGCATCCCAAATTAAACATTGGTTCGCACCACCGTAAATGTTGTTGTCCGCTTGTAAAATAGCATCACGTCCATCTACAAAACCTGGACTACACGGTTGCAGCTTCATCGCTTCTGAAACCAAATTCAAGGCGATGTTATTACCGCCGGTTCCGTTATAGATATCAGCATCCCAACCGTAAACATCGATAAGGTCCCATGTCATTTCCCAAAGCATGGTCGCCCAAACAGATCCAACTCCGTGAGGAACTGAGGCAGATGTAATATTATTATAGGTCTGGGTATTGTTTTCACGGTTATACGGTTGTGGACGAATTCCACCACCAGTAGTTGGTTCTTCAAACAAGAAGGTACCAACAGGACGGTTAGTATTGGAAGCATCACCAGGTTTCATGGTTAAAATTAACCCTAAGTAATCACTCCATCCTTCACCCATTTGTTCTTGGTTACTCAAACAACCTGAAGCAGCTGGACCACCTGTCAAACGGTTAGACCACCCGTGCCCGTATTCATGAGCAATTACGAGGTTGTCAAAATCACCATCTGCAAAAGTCCCGTTTCCGTTAATATCACATACAAACATCTGCATCGTAGGATTGAATCCGTCAGAGGGAGTTCCAAAGTTGGCATTACAAGTTCCTGAACCGTCTTGAGCCTCGGCATTCACTGAATCACTCCCAGAACCTCCATTTCCGTAGTTGTTCTCTTGGAAGTTACCTGCTGATTCGGTAAAACCATACTCGTAAAGAACATCGTGAATGATGTTGGTCCAGTAGAATAAGTTGGTAATCGCAGCGGACTCTGACTGGTTTGTAGTTGTATATGGAATAGTCAAAGTATAATCAAAATCTAGACTCGCACCTCCATTTGGGGCAAATCCAGGATTATCACCATCCTCATAGGTGTTAGTATTGTTACCACGCGTAGTGGTGAACTCTGCACCCGTAATACCATTGGTATCGTGCCATCCGAATGGGGAAGCATTTGTGTTTTCAGGATTTACCACTAGCACACGACCTGTACTGTGATTTGGAGATTCATCCGGTATGGCGTAAACGCGATATTGAGCCGGAACTGGTGCAGCTGCATTTACCACCATTGTAGGGGTATATGCTACTTCTGTAGTCGGAGCCTCGTGTGGCCCAACAAATGGTACATCATGGCTGTGGTCGTGACCAAAATCACAGTAGTTCGTAAAATTGAATTTAGTGACGATATCTCCAGTTGTTGCATCCACAAAGAAATTATACCAATCAGCACTGCGTGTTTCGGCGATAGAGAGTTCCCAAGCCAATGACAAACCTCCCTTATCGGCATAGTGATAAACCAATTGCGTTGGAATTTCATGTTTGGAGATACCTGCTTTGCTGTAAAGTAGAACGCCATTTTCTTTACGCTCTAATTGCGTAAGGCTTTCTGTCATGCTGTACACCATGCGTGTAGCAACATTTTGAATAGCCATTTCTGCAGTCATGCTTGAGCTACCCAATGATTGAGCCTGATTGTAAAGATTTTTGATCATCTTATTGTTGAAATTGCTCAGCTTACCGTCGGCATTGATATGTATGCTCGATTCGGTTCCTTTCACAGGAATTCCATTAATTGCTTGAACAAAATAAACGTGATGAGTTCCACTTACTTCACTGGTATGTTCCGCAGTGATGATGTAAGCGGCATCCTCTTGGAAAAGGCTTTCATTTTCAACCAATTCTTGTAGTTTTTGATCTAAACTAAAATTGCGGGATTGTCCGTAAGCTGTAGAAACAGCTCCAAAGATCAAGAAAACAAAAACACCATAAAGGGCTTTTTTAACTGATCCTGAGACAGTTAAGTAATTAAGATGCATAATTTTACGGTTAAAAGATTGTTGTTAAGGGGATTGATTTAGTGTGTGTTAGTCGTCAAAAATAGCATTTAAACGACGAAATACAAGGAAAAACTGCATTTTGTTAAGGATGTCATAAAAAAAGTGCCAATTAATTGAATAACTAGCACTTGGCTCTATCCCTTATTAAAGTATACTAGACGAAAAAACAGGTAGAATTGCGCGTGATTTTTACTTCAATATTTTTGACTTTAGTGCTATGAAATTGAGTAATGATTTTCCACGACATATTGAACAAATGCTCAAGGCTCAAACGGAAGCTGAAGAGATTGCCTCAGCCTTAAATTTGGCAGATCATTATCAAGACTTACTTGAAACCCATGCCGCACTGTCGGATTTCACCAACAAAGAAGAAACTTTTTTAGATGGTGGAGTAGCTCTTGCCTCTCAATTCGCACTGGATTGTCTGCGTGATCTACTCAGGACTGCGCGTTTTATTAAAGGTACATTTCAGGCCATAAAGGATCAATTAGAAAACAAGACTCAAGTCAATTTACTCTATGCAGGATGTGGTCCTGCAGCGCCTTTAGTGCTACCGTTGTTGCACAAATTCTCTGCTCAAGAACTTCGTATTAATCTCTTGGACGTTACACCGAGTTCTATAAAAGCGGTAAGAAATCTAATTGAATCCTTAGGACTTCACCATTACATTGAAAACTATCTAGTTACCGACGCCATCACTTACAAAGGGCCAGAGCAAAGTATTGACATTATTGTCTCGGAAACCATGGACAAAGGACTCACTCGAGAACCTCAGGTCAGAATAATGCAAAACCTTATGCCGCTATTAAAGAAAGATGGTGCCTTTATCCCACAGTGTATTGACCTCTTCGCCGGATTGAGTTTCTATGGAAAAGAACCCTATTTTGATTTGTACAAGGATCTGAGTAATCTCGGTGAATCTTACCCGGAAGGAAAATTAGACCAAAAACTATTCAGCATTACCAATACGCTTTCCAACGCAGAACCCTTTGAGTTTATTTCCGAGAAGATCGAGATCCCTCGTGATATCTCATTAACTCCTGATGCGGTAGTTTATGCAAATATCAAGATCTATAAGGACCAAGTATTGACCCAATCCAAGTCCTTAATTAGCAACCCTTATTGTATCCGATCTTTAACCGGATTAGAAGGTCAACACTTCAAGCTCCGTTACTCGACACTGGGAACTCCCGATTGGGAGCTCCTGATCGAATAAGCTTAAAATCAAAGCGTAAAATTCAGTCGAATGATATCTCTGGATGCAGCTTTGGTTGTTTCGGGTAGCGTATCGGCCCCAAGTTCACGATGGTTCTCCCAATGTGAAGCGTGAACAAATGCGTAATCTCTGCCAAGACACAACATTCCGGAATTTTCTCGTTGGTCATCTGTAATACGAAAGTGAACTCGTGGTGACGATCCCGCTTTACGCCCTGGCAAAGGTGTCTTACAGCTATAATTACCCTTTACATCCGTATAAAAATAGCCTCGTTTATAACTCCAAAGAGAATTTGAATCTTTAAACCAGAGTTCTATCTTGGCATTTGCCACAGGCTCAAGTGTGTTCTTGTCCACGACCCTCCCTTCGATCTTGTAGTCTTTACCTAATTTAAGACCACTTCTGTAATCTGTTCTAAAATCGGAAACTGAAGAGTATCCAGTATTCTGCCCTGAAGTTTTGCTTGTGGCTAGCGCTGTTGTTCCAACAAGCGACAAACCAACGGTAGCAGCCGCTGTGTTACGCAAAAATTTGCGTCTGGAATTGATTGGTTTCATAATGATGGTTAGTTATGAGAAATTATTAGTATAATTTACAAAAAAAGAGTTGCCCATACTGAACAACTCTTTTCTCGAATCTGAACGAACACCACTTTTAACTTCTCGAAGGATAAACCCCTTGTAGAGCAATGATGTAGTTCACAACCTGAAAAGGTTGCATATTGTTTGCAGGAGTTCCATTACCTGTATTTCCTGTTTGAACAGATGCGTTGTTCATTGTCACATCTGGACTGGCTTCATTAAAACCTTGTGTTGGTGTGAAGCTTCTACCAGCAAGTGTTCCTGGAGTCGCTATACTTGAATTAGCAGTTGCCGCAGTTTGAGAAGCGTTGGCAGAACTGACATGTAAACTCGCTGTGTGGTTGTGGGGTGGTAAATTAGCAGCCTGTAATACGGTACTTTCAGCTCCACTTTTTTGCCCTAAGACTC
This sequence comes from Gilvibacter sp., assembly GCF_965601605.1. Classification (GTDB taxonomy): domain Bacteria; phylum Bacteroidota; class Bacteroidia; order Flavobacteriales; family Flavobacteriaceae; genus Gilvibacter. The sequence goes on from NZ_CBFCWJ010000046.1 coordinate 65,216, forward strand.
TCGGGGTCAGTCCAGGACCTTGACCGTTTCCAATTGGAGCTCGACCGCGTAAATCTGGCAACCCGAAAGTAGTTCTTCCGTCACCACCATAAGTGGTTCCCAAAATAGAAAACAGTGCTGTGTTTGTATTAATTGGTAGTAATTGTCCCTCACACAGGGCCCAACCTCTGGGAGCAAAGTTCCCAGCGAACATGATAATTTCTCCGATAAATGGATCCATAATATTGATTTAGTTGATTAGTAATGTTTAAGAGCTGTTAAATGCTTCTTTTGTAAAACTAGTTTTCAATTAAATCTCTAGTAAGGGTATAAACACCTGATTTAATGGGAGCGGCAAATAGTTGATCCTCAGAAATAAAAAACCCCCGGTAAAAACCGAGGGTTCTATTTTTATAATGGATTGGATTATCCTCCAAAGTCGTCGAAACGGATATTCTCATCTGGGATTCCGAAATCTTCTCCCATCTTCTGTACCGCTTTGTTCATAAGTGGCGGTCCACAGAAATACAATTCAATATCCTCTGGAGCTTCGTGGTGGTTCAAATAGTTGTCGATCACACATTGGTGAACAAATCCAACAAAACCGTCTCCAGGAGCATCCAAGCTCTCTTTTACTTTCCAGTTGTCTTCTTCTAACGGCTCTGATAGGGCCAAGTAGAACTTAAAGTTCGGGAACTCACGCTCTAGCTCGTTGAAGTGCTCTAAGTAGAATAACTCACGCTTAGAACGTCCTCCGTACCAATAAGTCACCTTACGACCGGTCTTTAAAGTCTTGAAAAGGTGGTACAAGTGAGAACGCATCGGCGCCATACCAGCTCCACCACCAACATACAGCATCTCTGCTTCACTGTGGTTAATGAAGAATTCACCATAAGGTCCTGAAATGGTTACTTTGTCTCCTGGTTTTTGCGCGAAGATATAAGAAGAGGCAACACCTGGGTTTACCGTCATCCATTGGTTCTTAGCACGATCCCATGGCGGAGTCGCAATACGTACGTTAAGCATGATCTCACGCCCTTCTGCAGGGTAAGAGGCCATAGAGTAAGCACGCTCTACTGTTTCTGTATTTTTCATTACCAATGGCCACAATCCAAACTTATCCCATTCCATCTGGAATTTGTCTGGAGTCTCGTGCTCCTCTGGGTGAGCCGTGATGTCCATATCGCTATACTTGATCTCACATGGAGGAATCTCGATCTGGATGTATCCACCAGCCTTGTAGTTCATATCTTCTGGGATCTCAACTACAAATTCTTTAATGAAGGAGGCTACGTTGTAGTTACGTACAACAGTGGCTTCCCACTTTTTGATACCAAACACCTCTTCTGGGATGGTGATATTCATGTCTTGCTTTACCTTCACCTGACAAGCCAAACGCGCTCCAGACTTAAGCTCCTTCCGCGTAAAGTGTGGGGTTTCTGTTGGCAATGCTTCTCCTCCACCTTCTAAAACGTGGCACTCACATTGAATACAGGTTCCACCGCCTCCACAGGCAGATGGCAAAAAGATCTTCGAGTTTCCTAGGGTGCTCAAAAGGGTGCTTCCTGAAGGAACTTCAATTTCTTTTTCGCCATTGATCGTAATGGTCACAGGACCCGATGGCGATAGTTTTTCTTTGGTGAACAACAATAGGGCAACCAATAACAAGATCAGCACCAAGAAGGCAACGATCGTGGCCCCTATTACTCCTAAACTTACTTCTAGTATAAACATATTAAGGGTTCATTACTTCCAAAGCAGCAGTTGCTTCGGCCGTTTGTTCTGATTTTTCTTTTTCTAACTCATCTCCAGCAGCGGTATCGGTCTGCTCAGCAGCAGGCGCGTCATCACCTTCTGGAAGCATTCCTCCGAAGCTCATAAAACCGATAGCCATAAGCCCGGTAATAATAAAGGTGATTCCCAAACCACGAAGTGGCGCCGGTACATTTGAGTAACGGATCTTCTCACGAATTGCAGCGATAGCCACAATAGCAAGGAACCAACCGATTCCCGAGCTAAATCCGTAGTTCAATGCAAGCCCGAAAGAAGCGATCTCACGAGACTGCATGAAAAGTGATCCTCCAAGGATCGCACAGTTTACCGCAATAAGCGGCAAGAAGATCCCCAGGGAGTTGTATAATGATGGAGAGAATTTCTCAACAACGATTTCTACCAATTGTACCATGGTAGCAATCGTAGCAATAAAGAGAATAAAACTCAAAAAGCTCAAATCATAAGTAGCGTACTCTTCACCCAACCAGCTCAAAGCACCTTCCTGTAAGATATAGGTGTCTAGCAACCAGTTGATCGGTACGGTAACGGTCAATACAAAGATAACCGCAGCTCCAAGGCCCACAGCAGTAGATACTTTCTTAGATACCGCCAAATACGAGCACATACCCAAGAAGTAGGCGAACACCATGTTCTCTACAAAGATGGACTTAAAAAATAATTCAATGTGTTCCATAATTTCTGTTCTTTAAGGCCTAGTTTTCTTCGATTAGATCTTTGTTACGGCTACGCTGTACCCAGATAATGATTCCCACCACGATAAGTGCCATTGGAGGCAGTACCATGAATCCGTTGTTCTCATATCCGTAAGCGTAGAGCCCACTCTTTTCTACAGGGTTTCCAAAGATCTCGATCCCGAACAAAGTTCCAGAACCAAAAAGCTCTCTGAAGAATCCTACGATCACCAAGATTAAACCGTAACCCAGGGCGTTACCAATTCCGTCTAAGAAAGACTTCCAAGGTCCGTTACCTAAAGCAAAGGCTTCAAAACGTCCCATGATAATACAGTTGGTGATGATCAGTCCAATAAATACGGACAGCTCCTTACTCAATTCATAAGAGAAGGCCTTGAGCACCTGGTCTACAATAATTACCAAGGTTGCTACTACGATAAGCTGCACAATGATTCGAATCTTTGATGGTATGATGTTTCGCATCAAAGAGATAATTACGTTACCTACACCCAATACGAAGATTACCGATACAGCCATTACCACAGATGGTACAAGCTTAGCGGTGATCGCCAAGGCAGAACAAATTCCCAATACTTGAATGGTGATCGGGTTGTTGTCCGCTAATGGATCTAAGATCAGGTTGGCATCTTTTCTAGATAAAAGTCCCATAGTGCGCTTAGTTTTGTAGTGATTTAAAGAAAGGTACATACTTCTGCACATCCTTGCGCAGCATGCTTGCCAAACCGTCTCCGGTAATGGTAGCTCCCGCTAGAGCATCTACCTCATTATCTGATTTGTCTTCGTTCTTTGGATCGTTATTCCCTTTGGCTACAGCAATTCCACTGAATTGACCGTTGTCCAAGAAGCTCTCCCCTTGGAAGTCGTCCATGAAATAACGCTGCTTGATCTCCGCCCCAAGACCTGGAGTCTCTCCTTTGTGGTCAAAGAATACTCCTTGAATGGTCATGGACTCATCTACAGCTACAAAGCCCCAGATAGCATCCCAAAGCCCTTTACCACGAACCGGCATAACGTAAACGTCTTTACCGTCTTTGGTTCCTTTGAAAAGTGGAAGCTTCTGATCATAAGATGGATCTTCTGCTTTCTTCTTCTCTTTTTTAATGTCGATCAAATACGCCTCAGGATCATCTACCTTTTCACCACCTTGAATATAGAATTGCTCCGTGATGTAAGTGTCAAATTTTTCCTGAAGGACATCATCAGAGATAAAGACCACATCGTTGGCTCCCTGATTGTCATTTACACCCATGGCGTAAAGAATGTTCTTTTGCTTCTCCGCACGCTTGTTTGCGTCGATGTTTGGCTTAAGTACCTGACTAATTCCAGACAACAATAAGCCAACCACCACTACCATAACGACAGCGAAGATTACCGTATAACTGTTTTTTTCCGTGTTTATAGCCATGCTTATGCTGCTTTAAGTTTTAAACGTTTCTGACGTCTCTTCACGTTGGCTTGAACCACATAGTGGTCAATGGTCGGTGCAAATACGTTCATCAATAGAATCGCTAGGAATACTCCTTCTGGATAAGCGGGGTTGAATACACGGATCATGATGGAGATGAATCCGATCAGGAATCCGTAGATCCATTTCCCTTTATTGGTCTGGGCGGCGGACACCGGGTCCGTAGCCATATAGACCGCTCCAAAGAGTATACTACCTATAAATAAGTGTTGCCAGAAATCTACGCTCATCAATCCGTAGAAAGTGCTTCCTTCATCGATCCAACCAGCGCTAACCACACCGTTGAAGATCAAGCCCATCACCAAAGCACCGATCAAAGTACTCACAATGATTCTCCAGCTTCCGATCTTGGTGAAGATCAAAATAAAGGCTCCTAACAGGATCAATACTTTAGAGGTCTCTCCCACAGATCCAGGAATGAATCCCCAGAACATATCAGAAATACTGTAGATCACATCTTGATTCTGAGCGTAACTACCTAAGATGGTCTCGCCAGAGATCGCATCAGCAGTACCAGCGCGCTCAACCGCTCCGTGAACCCAAACCTTATCACCACTCATCCAAGTTGGATAAGCAAAGAATAAGAAGGCACGGATCGTCAAGGCAGGGTTTAGGATGTTCATCCCAGTTCCTCCAAAAACTTCTTTCCCGATCACTACTCCAAAGACTACAGCTACTGCTAGCATCCAAAGTGGAATATCAATCGGTACGATAAGTGGCACAAGCATTCCAGTTACCAAGTAACCTTCTTCTACCTCGTGACCTTTAATTACTGCGAAGATGAATTCTACAATAAGACCTACTCCGTAAGAAACCACTACTAAAGGGATAACCTTCCAAGCACCAAGCCAGAAGTTGTCCCAAGTAAAGAAGTTCCCAAACCATGACGGTTCCACGGTAAGTCCTTTAGCCATATCAATGGCCGCGTAATGTTGGTATCCGGCGTTGAAGATCCCGAAGATCAAACAAGGCACCAATGCCAAGATCACGATATTCATCGTTCTTTTTAAATCATCTGCCGCCTTAACGTGAGTACCTCCGTGGGTCACTTCGTTTGGCGTATACAAGAAAGTGTGTAGGGCGTTGAAAGCCGGAGCCATCTTTTTGCCGCGATACTTTTCCTTGAGCTTATGTAAATTTTGCTTCATTCCCATAGCTTAACCAATTTCCTTATACATTAAATCCAGCGCCTCACGAATGATCTTCTGATGCGGCTGCTTACTTACACAAATAAATTCGGTCACCGCAAAGTCTTCCGGTGCAACTTCATACATACCCATGGCTTCCATAGCGTCCAAGTCTTTTACCATACAAGACTTTAGCAATTGAAGTGGGTAGATATCTAGTGGGAATACCTCCTCGTAAGAACCGGTAACCACAAAGGCACGGTGTTCTCCGTTGGTATTGGTATTGAGTTCGTATTCTTTCTTCGGATTCAACCAAGAGAAGGTCAAAGCGCGCGAAGTAGAAATTTTATTGAAGATCGGTTTGTTCCATCCGAAGAATTCATAATCATCTCCTTCTGGAATCACAGAAACCACGTTAGCGTAGAAACTAAGGTGTCCTTCTGGAGAAATTTGCTTTCCAGAAAGTACATCTCCAGAGATCACACGAACGTTCTCTTCATTCAAACCAGAATCGTAAACAAACGTAGAAACCTCTGCTCCGATCTTGGTTTTGTAGTATTTAGGAGTCTTCACAGAAGATCCCGCCAAGGCGATGATGCGATCTGCTTTGTAGTGTCCGTTGGCCAATAGCTCCCCGATGATCACTAGATCTTCAGCGTGGATGGTCCAAACGGTCTCTCCTTTATTCACAGGATCAACTCTTCCGATCAGCGTTCCTACATTCCCAGCTGGGTGCGGTCCGCTTACGTTGTGCGTTTCAATCCCATTGATGTTATTGAATACAGAGTTACCGCCTTTTGGCACCCCAACGTGGATTGGTCCATCAGTCAAGGTTTTAAGACCGTCAATCGCTGCTTGGATCTGCTCGCCCTTATCGGCTAAGATCAAATCGTAATCAGCACTCATTGGCGCTGTGTTGTACGCAGAAATGAAGATGGCCTTTGGGGTCACCTCCGGATTGGCGATCACATCATACGGGCGCTGCTTGATAAAAGGCCAGCAACCAGCTTCCAATAGACGCGCCTTTACCGCTGCGGCATCAGATAGATCTGTTTTGCCAAAATCGCGGTAGCTGTCTTCCTTGTCAGCTTCAATGATGATGTCTGTAATAACTCGTTTAGCTCCGCGACGAATCTCTTGCAAGGTTCCGCTAACTGGCGATACAAAACGCATCGCTTCGTTCGCTTTGTTGTAAAAAATGTCGTCTCCGGCTTTGATTTTTGCGCCTTCCTTAATCACCATTTTAGGTGTAATGAGATGGAAGTCGGCAGGTCTAACATTGAAAGTTCGTGATCTGGGAGCCCCTGAAATTTCAGTAGTGGCAGCCCCTTTCAAGCGAATGTTCAGACCTTTTTTGATTCGAATGTCTTTTGACATAGGATTTTGGGTATGTTGACTTAAGTCGTTGTGTCTCTCTTTCGGTTTGCAAATTTAATACAAAAAAGACAGAATTCTCTCTAAAAATCGAACTGTCTTGAACTTTTTCTTGTTCTCCGAAAATTGAATCTTCCTCACTGCGTTCTTCGGACACATTAAGGCACAAAATTTGTTTATATTTAGGCCATTAAACCATTTAGATGAAGTACCTCATCCTACTTATCAGCCTCGTTTTAAACGCTTCTATTTTGAACGCTCAAGTAGAAGAAATGCCGCCGCCGGAAAATATTCGCACCATCATTTTCAATTCTGGAGGCAACCAAAGTCAATTGCCTATCATAAGATTGGGTGAACCTATCTTCTTGACTTTTGACGATCTCAACGCCAACGAGGAAGACTATTATTACCGAATTACCCACCACGATTTTGATTGGAAAGAATCCAACCTAGCCAAAGGAGAGTTCATGGAAGGTTATGACGATGTGCGTATCAGAACCTATGACAACTCCCTGAATTCACTGCAGTTGTATGCGCATTACCGCTTGAGTATTCCAAACCAAGAGACCCGCCGCTTGACCAAAAGTGGAAATTATATGATCAGTATTTATATGGACACCGGTCAGCTGATCTTCTCGCGGAAATTCATGGTCATTGAACAAGGCGCAGGTGTGGCTGTTGATGTTAAACGAGCGAGAGACTTTAACTTCATCAACACCAAACAAGTGGTTCAATTCACCATCAAACCGGGAGCGGAATTCATTGCGAATCCCAAGCAGACCGTGAATACCTTGGTTATTCAGAATTATAATTTAAAAACAGCGATCACAGACCTCAAGCCGCAATACACCATTGGGCAAGAGTTGATCTACCGTTATGATATTGAAGCTGGCTTTTGGGGTGGCAACGAATACCTCAACTTTGACAGCAAAGACCTCAGAGGTGCCAATATTGGCGTGAGTCGCATTGAGGTTACCGACCTCTACAATCACTTCCTGTTCACCAATCCGAGCAGAGCGAATCAGCCTTATACCTTTAACCCGGACATTAACGGAAACTTTGTGGTTCGAACTTTAAATGCTGTGCAAAGTGTCGGTTTTGAAGCCGAATACATTTGGATGCATTTTAGACTGCAGTATTTTGAAGAGCTGGATGGCAAAGAGATCCACATTTACGGGAACTTCAACAACTTCAATTTGGACGACACCACTAAACTGAGCTACGATCCATCAGACAATGTCTACAAAGGAGTACGCAAATTCAAGCAAGGTTTTTATAACTATAAGTACGTCCTTCTAGACCGTGACGGCAGTATTGACTCCGGAGCCGTGGGTGGCAATTTTTGGGAAACTGAAAATGATTACACCGTTTTGGTCTATTACAGAGAACCCGGAGGTCGCTTTGATCGCATCATTGGTTACGGAAAAGGAAATTCAAACAACATTACCAACAACTAGGCCCCTTACATTATGCAGCAAGAACTGGATCTTTTCAGACGAATTGCAGACCGTTTATTAACTGAAGAAGCTCGTGAAGGAGTGGTAAAACCCATTCCTGCAGGAGAGCTTTGGAACAGCTTGAACCTCAGCTTAGAAGCTGATGGGCTCAGTGAATCTGATTTTGAGACCTTGTTGACCCAAGTGGTTCTAAGCACACCCAGAACAGCAACCCATAAATTCTTCAACCAATTGTTTGGCGGCCGCACTCCAAAGGCTACTTTGGGAGATCTTTTGGCCGTGATGCTGAACAACTCCATGTACACCTACAAGGTGGCTGGTCCGCAAGTGGGTGTAGAAAAAGCCATCATCAAAGAAATTATAAAAATCATTGGTTATCCGAATACTGCGGATGGAACCATTGCCTCCGGAGGATCTATGAGCAACTTGATCGCCATGCTCATGGCCCGCGACAAGAAAGATCCACGTGCTCGATTTGAAGGAAATCGCAAGCCTTTGGTGGCCTATACCTCAGCGGCTTCCCACTATTCCATTGCCAAGAACGCTGCCTTTTTAGGCATAGGCCGTGATTATGTCAGAAACATTGCAACAGATGCAACGGGTAAAATGGATCCAGAGGATTTGGTTTCTCAAATAGAAGCTGATAAAGCGACAGGCTTAGCCCCCTTCTTTATCAACGGTACGGCGGGAACTACCGTATTGGGTGTATTTGACCCCATAGAACCTCTGGCAGATATCGCTCAGGCTCATGGACTTTGGTTACATATTGATGGAGCTTATTGCGGTTCGGTGATCTTTAGCAAGAAATACAAGCATTTAGTGGATGGAGTACACCGAGCGGACAGCTTCAACTTGAACGCACACAAAATGATGGGAACGCCCTTAACGTGCTCTATCATAGTAACCCAACACAAAAAACACCTGGCAGACAGCCTATCAAATGAGGCGGAATACCTCTACCAAACAGACGGCGACGATTTCAACTTGGGTAAAACCTCTCTGCAATGCGGACGCCGCAATGATGCTTTAAAATTTTGGTCCCTTTGGAAAGCCATTGGAACTAAGGGCTTGGAAGCTATGGTGGATCGACAATTTGCTTTGGCTGAAACTGCTGTGAATTACATCCGATCCAACCCAGACTACACCCTTTATAGCGACTTACCCTCCATATCTATATGCTTTAACTACAAAGACATTCCTGCAAAGACCTTATGCACCGCACTCTATGAAGAAGGTGAATTGATGGTAGGCTTTGGAAGCTTTGAAGCCGATACTTTTGTCCGGATGGTAACCATCAATGCGGGCAACGACCACGAGCATATTCATGCCTTTTTTAAGACCTTGGAAGATTTCGTAGCCAAACACCAAGACCGTCTAAAGGAATCCGTCTCAGTTTAAGGCACAAATTTTATTTCCCACTAGAGAAAATACGGTGAACTCCTTATATTTACCGTATGCTGCCATCTGACGAAAATCCGAACGACCCATTAAATGAGGATGCACTTCCTGGTGAAAATAGGTCCGAAGAACAACTTCCAAGCGTTCCAGAAAATACTGAGGACGCTGGCGAAGTGAGTTTTGATCCTGCCGATGATGTACACCCGGATGACGTCAGCAAAAAAGAAACCACACCGGTTAAATACACCGGGCGCAAGAGTGAAAAGTACCGCTCCACAGAATGCTTGAACTGTGGCCATCCCTTGAAGCTCACGGACGTTTACTGTTCCTATTGTGCACAGATGAACAGCACCAAAAAGCTCACCGTTGGGGATTTCTTTGAAGAGCTCTTTTCCAGCATCATCAATTACGATTCGCGTTTCCGTACATCAATAAAGACCCTACTTTTTAAGCCTGGGGTCATGTCCCGGGAGTTCATTAACGGGAAGCGCATGAAATATGTAAATCCTTTCAGATTCTACTTGAGTATTTCCATACTGTTTTTTATCTCTCTTGGACTGATCGCGAATTTTGATGATATGAACATCAATAGCGATAGAGAACTTATTGAGCAGCAACTGGAAAACGGTATTGGACAAATCACAGTAGATGGCATTCCGGTAGCCAATATGGCGGAATTGGATTCCATCATAAAAGCCAAAGATAAAGCCAACATTTCTCTGGATTCGCTCCTGGAGCAGCGCAGGGTTCAACGAGACAGCGCTAAAACCAAGAAAACCTATAAAGACCGTTACCTAGCGGAAGAGGACTACGATACGCTCCCCTTCTTTAACGCTATGTACGAGCGCGGGCGTCTTTATGCTGATTTCAACGATGAAACAGGTATTAAAAATCCGCGAATCGGCTTGGATAGTTTAAAGCATAAAGACAACTCCTACCACCGCTGGATCTATCGCAAAGCCATTGACGCAGAAACAATGAGTAATGAAGGTCCGGGAGAAATATTGGAATACTTCTTAAGCCAACTCCCTTTTGTGATCTTTTTCTTTATCCCAATCTTTGCCTTGTTTGTCTGGCTGGTTTATTTGAGAAGGAAATACACCTATACGGATCATATGGTCTTTTTATTCCACACGCAGACCATGTTCTTTGTACTCTACGGAATAGCCATGCTTATTGATCTGATCGTGGCTGCTTTTACGGATAATTACGATGGAGGATTAGCCACTCTGATTGCGACATTATTGTTCTTGTTCTATCTCTACAAGGCCATGCGTAATTTCTACAAACAGGGAAGAATTAAAACTATTGTTAAATTTCTGATTCTAAACTGGGTATTCTTTACTTTAGCTACGTTCGGAGCCTTTGTGGCCTTTGCCATTAGCTTTGCAACTTATTAGATTGAATTATGGTAGAACAGATAACACAAGGCATTAAAGTTGCGGTTCGCTCCCGATATGAAGGCGCGTACATCCGCAATTACAAGATGCAGTTTGCGTTTACCTATGAGGTCAGCATTAGCAATCACAGTAAAGACGTGGTGCAGCTTACCCACAGAAAGTGGTTCATTTTTGATGCGCTCAATCATCCGGAAACTGTTTTTGGAGAAGGAGTCATTGGCGAGAAACCCATCATTCAACCCGGACAAACGCACACCTACAGTTCTGGTTGCTTATTATCTGGACCGATTGGAGCCATGCAAGGAAATTATGAAATGGTGAATTTCTCCAATGCAAGATCTTTTGAGGTGACCATTCCTCGCTTTGAGCTCAGCGCTCCCTTTGCCGTTAATTAAAAAGAAATGCGTTCGTGAACACGCAAAGTGATCTGTTGCTGCTGCTGAACCACCGTGCACTTTTCACAGTTGGAATCGTAGATAAAAGAATACGGCAGTTGAAGATCTAAAGGTGCGTCCGCTGTGAATATTCCTGAAAAATCCTGTGTTTTCTTCTCGTTGTATCGGTTAATCACAAATTGTGATCTCGTTGGACCTTCTTTAAGATCAAACCAAGCACTACTCCCTATACCTGTAAGCAATTGCGCTTTCTCATGCGGCGCTTCTAAAACTGCACAATTGGAAGTATGTCCGTGCTTTTTGTCGAAGTAGTTTTTGAGATTTTCCTTAAAGGCCGTTCCGTTAAAGATTTCAATTTTCCCTTGGTGTACTTGATATACTGCGGATTCTGTCGCGGCTTGCTCCACATTACCGACCGTGCTTGGAGTAAATTTCTTATTGCGATTTAAGCGCTTAATGATTTTGGGATCTTGCGTAGAAGCCAAAAGTGTTTCTGTTACGAATCGAGAACAATTGCTACCCTCCTTTACAAAGGCTCCATAAGGTATGCTACCTCTGCCCTGCAAACTATCAATGTACGTTTTAGCTCTATTAAAGTCGATCTTATCACAGACAGAAGCCAACAAACGACCTTCTCCGTGTGTTTTCTCCGGATGTGCCTCTAAACCAAAGTAAAAACTCTTCGGTATTCTGCAGATTGAAATTGGCATCAAATCGCCCATCAAAAGGAATTTCCAACTCAGCATCCGTATTCGCACCACGCACCCGACCATGACCCTCTGGAGTCACATAGCGACCAAAATCGTAGTAGCGCGCTTTACCTGTGGCATTCTCAATCAAGACTAAGGCTGCGTGACCCGCTTTAATATGCGAACGTGTCCCAAGTCCTACCAATGGTAGAAATCGACACAAGCGCTCACTACTCATCCGCACAAAGGTGTCCGGAAAAGCCATGGCTATCAATTTACCGTCTTGTTTAAATGCTGTCATTTTATAAATAGTGATGCGTTATTGCGCCCTCGGGCAGTTCTTGATATCTAAACTGCACACGATCTGCCCGCTTGTCAATACTGCTTATGCTTTTAGTACGGACAAAGCCGCGATTCATTACAATGTCGTTCTGAGGATCGCCGTCTCCGGCCGTTCTATGAAAGTGCAACTGCGAAATCAGACGGGAATCGTTATTGTTTAAAAAATCCGTAAACCAAGCTTCTCGCTTTGCTGCAACATCTGCAGTGTAAAGTTGTCGAGAGGACCAAATTCGCGGAGCTATGGGTAAGGTTTGCAAATGCTTTTCTTGTCCGTCCCAAACACATTCCAACAAACTCAATGAATCCTTCCAGTCTATAACCACAACCGTAAAAGGCTCCACTCCTGCCAGATCCTGACTTTCCAGTAATTGCTCACCTTCCGTGGCTTGTAAAAGATCCAAAACCAACAACCCACGACTTCTTCCATAAGTCCCTATTGGATGGCGCTCAAAACCTCCGTTGAGCAAACAAACCGCGCGCTGCTTATTACTCAGTCCAATCCAACTGCCTCCCGCTAGCGCATCTTTAGGAAAGATACAATCCGCAGCCTCTAAACGATAAACCTCTGGCAACAGCGTTTCACGTTTAGGAGATTCATCTCGGTTAGATACCAAGCTGAAGTCTGCATTGTTCTTGGGTATGAAAGTCAGGGTACACATGAATTTTACTACCGTGTTTTTCAAAGAGCAATTTAGCATTTTTAGCGAATTGTTTCTCCCGGGCTTTCTCACAGAAAAGGGGATGAAATTTTGTAAATTTGCAGAAATCAAAAATCAGTAATCGATCAATTATGGGAAAAGGATTCTACGAAGTACCTGTAGCGGTGAATGAACCGGTAAAGGACTACGCTCCTGGCTCTCCAGAACGCGCAGCCGTTCTTGCAGCTTATAAAGAATTATACAATGCCAATGTTGATGTTCCTATGTACATCAACGGTGAAGAAGTTCGTACGGGAGACACGGCAACCATGTCACCACCGCACGAGCACCAACATATTTTGGGAAGCTACCACCGAGCCACTCAGGCCAATGTGCAATCGGCTATCGACGGCGCTTTGGAAGCCCGCAAAGCTTGGTCTCAAATGCCTTGGGAACAGCGTGCAGCGATCTTTTTAAGAGCTGCCGAGTTGATCGCAGGTCCATACCGTGCCAAGATCAACGCAGCAACCATGTTGGCTCAATCCAAGACCATTTACCAAGCAGAGATCGATGCTGCTTGTGAATTCATTGACTTCTTGCGCTTCAATGTGCAATTCATGACAGAGATCTATGCAGAGCAGCCAGAGTCTACTTCAGGCGCATGGAATCGATTGGAGTATCGTCCTTTGGAAGGATTCATCTACGCCATTACGCCATTCAACTTTACTGCGATCTCTGGAAACCTTCCGGCGAGTGCTGCGCTAATGGGGAACGTAGTGGTTTGGAAGCCTTCTGACAGCCAAATCTTCTCTGCAAAAGTGATTGTCGACGTATTTAAAGAAGCTGGTGTTCCTGACGGTGTGATCAATGTGGTATACGGAGATCCAGTGATGATCACTAATACGGTATTGGATAGTGCTGATTTTAGCGGACTTCACTTTACAGGGTCCACCCACGTATTCAAAAACCTGTGGAAGCAGATCGGAGAAAACATCTTCAATTACAAAACGTATCCACGCATTGTTGGTGAGACTGGTGGAAAGGACTTTATTGTAGCACACAAATCCTCAAATTCAAAACAAGTCAGTACGGCGATCAGCCGCGGAGCTTTTGAATTCCAAGGACAAAAATGTAGTGCTGCGAGCCGTTGCTACATTCCGCAGAGCCTATGGCCAGCGGTTAAGGAGGAAGTAATTGCAGACGTAGAATCGTTCAAGATCGGTTCTCCAGAAGATATGAGCAACTTCATCACTGCGGTGATCCACGAAGGCTCTTTTGACAAACTAGCTTCTTATATCGATGCTGCAAAAGCTGACGCTGACGCTGAGATCATTGTTGGTGGAAACTACGACAAATCCAAAGGATATTTCATTGAGCCTACGGTTATCGTAACCTCAAATCCAAAATACACGACCATGTGCACGGAATTGTTCGGGCCAGTGGTAACGATTTTCGTTTATGAGGATGACGCCTGGGAAGAGACCTTGCACTTGGTTGATGAAACCGGAGAATACGCCTTAACCGGTGCTGTTTTCTCAGAAGATCGTTACGCTTTAGAAACTGCCGTAAAGATCTTGGAGAATGCTGCAGGTAACTTCTACATCAACGACAAGCCAACTGGAGCTGTTGTTGGGCAGCAGCCTTTTGGAGGTGCTCGCGGAAGTGGAACCAATGACAAAGCAGGAAGCAAACTCAACCTTTACCGTTGGATCTCTCCACGTATGGTAAAGGAGACCTTTGTATCTCCTACAGATTACCGTTATCCTTTTTTAGGATAATTTAAATTGCATTAATAAAAAAAGCCGCTACTTGAGCGGCTTTTTTTTATGGCCTGTATTTTATTGGCAAATGCACCACGGCCTTTGTCTCAAAGAAAGGATCTTGATAAAAATCTGCAATGGCGTGGACGGTAGCTTTGGGATATGGGGCGAGTTCTTCGGTAAGATCACCGCCTTTAAGGTATAAGATTCCATTGGCCAAATCGTGATTGGATTGCTTCTTTACTTTGTTCTTTACCCAAGGAACAAATCGTTCCATGCGTGTTACCGCTCGGCTGACAATAAAATCAAATTGCCCTTCCACCTGCTCAGCGCGCATCGCTTTGGCAGTCACATTCTCCAACGCTAAGGCTTTAGCAACCTCAGCAACTACTTTGATCTTTTTCTGAATACTATCTACCAAAATAAATTCTACCTCAGGAAATAAGATAGCGAGAGGAATTCCCGGGAAACCTCCACCAGTCCCAACATCTAAAATTCGGCTCCCAGGCTTAAAGGACTGGATCTTAGCAATGGCCAAACTATGCAAAACATGTCTTACTGGGAGTTCATCAATGTCCTTTCTAGAAACCACATTGATCTGCGCATTCCAATGCTCATAAAGGGATTGGAGGGCATTTAATTGTTCGAGTTGTCGCTCAGAAAGCGCTGGAAAATGAAGGCTATAGTCAGTCATAATAGAAATCGCTGTGCAAATTTACATTTTCTATAATTTCTTGAAGTTTTGACTTCCACCCAATCGATACAATCTTTATCTTTACAACTTGTTATATTACTATAAAACAGAAAAACGCGAATAGTTTGAATACGAATCAAGTTACCTTCTCCAGAGTCGATTCCGCGAAATTTTTTCGAACCCTCAACAAGCGTGTAAACGCTTATTTTAAAGAGAACAATATTGCTCGCACGGGCAATTGGAAGCTCCACCTTAAAACGGTGATCATGTTCTCCTTGTATTTGACTCCATACTTTTTATTGTTGACCCTAGATTTCCCCACCTGGGCGCAATTGCTTTTTACCATCCTGATGGGGATCGGCATGGCCGGGGTTGGTATGAATGTCATGCACGACGCGAACCACGGGTCCTACTCGTCTAAAAAGTGGGTGAACAAACTCTTGGGAAGCAGTATTTATATCTTGGCAGGAAATGTATACAACTGGCAGGTACAGCACAATGTGTTGCACCACACCTACACCAACATCCATGGCCATGATGAAGATATGGAAGCAGGGCGCGTACTGCGTTTCTCTAAACACGCTAAATGGCACAGACACCACAGATTTCAGCACTATTACAGTGTGTTCTTATACGGTCTATTGACCTTCAACTGGATGCTTACTGCAGATTTTATGCAAACCAAACGCTATTTGGCCCGCGGCTTATCATACGGTAAGTTCCCAGGGAAATTTAAGCAATGGAGTAACCTGGTGATCACTAAAGTAATCTACGTATCTATCTGGATTGTATTGCCGATAATCTTTATGGATATCGCTTGGTGGAAGGTTCTTATTGGATTCTTTATCATGCACTATGTGGCAGGATTGATCTTGAGTATCATCTTCCAATTGGCGCACATTGTAGAAGATACAGACATGCCTTTACCAGATGATACAGGGAACATGAAAAACACTTGGGCCATCCACCAATTGTTCACTACGGTGAACTTTGGAACTACGAACAGAATCATCAATTGGTTTTCTGGCGGATTGAACCATCAGGTAGAACACCACATCTTCCCGAACATTAGCCACATCCATTACAACGATATTGCTAAGATCGTAAAGCAAACAGCGCAGGAATTCAACCTGCCTTACTTTGAATACAAAACAACGCGTAAAGCGCTCATGGCCCACTTTAGACACCTAAAGGAAATGGGCATGAAACCATCTTACTCGGTTTAATATGCAACAAAAACTATCGGACAGAGTTAACCAAATGGCAACCTCTGCCACCTTGGCCATGGCGGCTAAGGCCCGTGAGTTGAGAGAGTCAGGAAAGGACATTATTGGTTTATCTTTAGGAGAACCTGACTTTACCGTACCAGAATTTGTTAAAGATGCAGCCATTCAAGCTGTTAAGGATGATTACCATTCTTATACTCCTGTTGATGGTTATGGCGATTTAAAACAAGCCATCATCACCAAATTTGAGCGCGATAATGGTTTGCATTACAACCCGGCACAGATTGTTGTTTCAACCGGAGCTAAACAATCACTATCTAACCTAGCCATGGTATTGCTTAACCCTGGAGATGAAGTACTGCTTCCTGCTCCGTATTGGGTATCCTACAGCGATATCAGCAAACTAGCCGGCGGTGTACCTGTTGTGATTCCTTCGTCTATTGAAACCGATTTTAAAGTAACTCCAGAAGCCTTGGAAGCTGCCATCACGCCAAAAACGCGTATGATGATCTACAGTAGCCCTTGTAACCCAAGTGGTTCTGTATACTCCAAAGAAGAGCTTCGTGCGTTGGCAGATGTTTTGGCCAAACATCCAGACATTATTGTGGTAAGTGATGAAATCTATGAGCACATTAATTTTGTAGGGCAGCATGCATCTATGGCGAGCTTTGAAGACATGTATGATCGCACAGTTGTGGTGAACGGCGTATCCAAAGCTTTTTCCATGACGGGTTGGCGTATTGGGTATATTGGAGCCCCGGAATGGATTGCGCGTGCTTGTAATAAAATGCAAGGACAAGTAACCAGCGGTGCCAACTGTATTGCACAACGTGCTACCATTGACGCACTGAACAACAATCCGGAGAAGATCAAATACATGATTGACGCATTTAAAGAGCGTCGTCAATTAGTATTGGAATTGGTCAACGACATTCCTGGATTTAAGGCCAATGAGCCAGAAGGTGCTTTTTACGTATTCCCAGACATCTCTGATTATTTTGGAAAAACGCTAAACGGTAAAACCATCGAGAATGCCACGGACTTCTCTTTGTTCTTATTAGAAGAAGCCAATGTTGCCACAGTAACTGGTGTGGCCTTTGGAGATCCTAATTGTATTCGTATTTCATACGCAGCCTCCGAACAAGATATTCGCGAAGCGTTAAGACGCATTAAAGAAGCGGTTTCTTAAATTCTATTTATGTTTTCTTATGTCCTTTTTCCCATTGCCGCAAAAAGGACCAAAAAGGTCTAGCGACGCTCGCTCCTCTTTGAAAACTACGCTGCCCTCAGCCACAGATGCTCGGAGTGCTCTCTTGGCTTCGCCTCGCAACCGCATTCCCTCGCATCTCAAGTCCACCTGCTGCCAGCTTGTTTTCTTACAGACTCGCCAGAAGTTGCCTTTTTCGCCGCTTTGCGGCAATATGGGATGTCATTCAATAGCTAATTATGATTAAGGACAAATTATCAACCCGCCCCTTCTAGCAGAACATGGGTTTGTGAGCAAAGATCGGTTCGATGTTGCACCTTAGCGGCAGGGCCGCGTGCGACTCAGATTTTGCGAACGGTTTTGCTCGACTCCGTAAATTTTTGAACGGAGAAGCGCCAAAACACATTGAGAAGGGGCTAGATTTTTTTGCACACTTTTTTCATCAATGGAAAAAAGTGTGAGAAAGGGTACACGGACCAGTCCGTGAAAAGTATCAGAATTAAAAATTAAATTTGACAAACAAAAGAATCAATAAAATGACCTTCGGAGATTTTAGTGATATAAAACCTATTGAGATAGCCCCCGGCTACCACGCCCGCTTTATTCATACCGAGACGCATACATTTAGTTATGTAGAAGTGGAACCGGGGAAACCGATCCCAATGCATTCGCATCCGCATGAACAAATATCTCTGGTTCAAGAAGGCGAATTTGAACTTACCGTAGGAGACGATACGCGCATTTGCACTCCCAACGTCCCAGTACTAATTCAAGGCGATGTTGTCCACGGAGGACGTTCCATTACGGCATGTAAGATTTTGGACATCTTCACTCCTGTTCGAGAAGACTATCGGAAATTATCCGAGAATTAAGGAGCTCATAATAATTCCCTGATTGATCTAATCTTCAGACATTTCGTTCCAATTCTCAATGAGCTCAATAATACCATCAAAGTGCTCTTGAGGGGACATTTCATCCATTTGATCAAAACTACTGAAGGTGTAACCGTAGGCATCCATGGTTGGAGTTTCTGATCTTACAAAAGGGCCTGAAACACCCGCCATCCAACCGTCCTCTTTCCAACCTTCAGCATCCGATCTAAATTTCCAAAGGTAAAAATCAGCTGGGCCTACGTCGCTGTATTCAACGGTGAAGATCTCTACAAGTTCAATTTCAGACGGAACTCTGGCCAATTCTGTCGGATAGATCAACCAGTTGACCATATCGGCTTTGGAGAGTTCTCGTTGATTGTTATAGGCCTTAGGAAAGAACCTCATTTTACTCACGGCTTTGAGGAATCGATGGATCAAACCTCGAGTCTCGTCATCTTCTGCCAAGCTATCAAAATGGCTTTGGTCTATGTGCTCATCGCGAAGCATTAAAGCGCTAACCGCAAAATATTTAGGCCTGTTATCTATAAAATAATCCAAGGATGTTTGAAGCTCGTCGAGCGAGGCTTGAGTTGTACCGTATCCAAGAATATCCATAATGATGCAGGAATTGGCGCGAGCATCCATATAAACCTCATCATCCCAAATCCAATTGTGATAATCCTCCGCTTGTCTTAGATTTTTTCTAAAATCAGCATTGAAAGATGATAGACTGCGTTCGCTCTCTGGAGTCAATGCAAAGAAATCAGAACCACATAATTCTAAGGTCAGACTTGCAATTCCATAGTGAAAATCCGTGGTTTCAATAGCCTTATTTAAGTGCTCCGCTAGACTCTCACTGTGCTTGAGTAATTCCTCAGGATTCTCTTGAATCTGACCAAAGATGTATACAACTGCGTCTTCTTGAGATCCTGGTTTTAACAATAGTGCGATATTCTCTTCTATCTCAGAACTGATCTGTCCAATGATTGGACTTACAGCTCCCAGCACTAAAAATAGACTTATAAATAATCGGATATTCATTGGGGTTTATAGAGTTTGTGTCTTGAACAATTTTAAGGGCAAGATAACCAACAAATAATTATAAGGGCTCCTTTTCTTGTCAAACTGAATCAGGAAAAAACCTATTTCAAACCATCCACAAACTGAGAAAAGACATCTTTATGCTTCTCTAAATCCAAGTCAGGCGCAACAGCAACTCGAACTATATAATCCTTATCTCCCTCCTTAGTAGTCCCTTGAGTAGAAGTTGCAGGAATGGTCCAATAACAACCTTTTAATTGTCCGTAGCTCACGCAATATTTGCTCTCATTTGGAATCTCATTGATCATTAGGTTGATCAGTTTTAGGTTAAGATCCCTCTTGTAGCTTTCGCGCTCGGCTTCCGTCTCACCTTTGGTTGGCAAGTCTAAAGAGAATACTGAAGGTGTAAAACCTTGAGCAGCTAAGTCTTCAGAAACAAAATTGATCTTGGCCTCTGGCAGTACCTGCTCAATATGAGTCACAAAGGCTCGCGTATTTATATATGCCCCAGCAATTCTATCTAACATAGAAGGCATCTGTTCAGCTAAAATCTCGTATTGTAGCTCGGTCGCCTCATTATCGCACAGGGTCAAATGATAGCCAATTGGTTTCATCAAAGCAGCCGCTTTGTCATTGGCAACGGCGTAACCTGCAGTACAACGTCCTCCACTTGGAAATTTTGAACCACTCACATAGGCAATCGCTTTAACGTCAGCTAAGATATCATCAGCACCTAAAAAAGGAAAGTTTGGACAAAAGGTTTGATCCAAGATAAATACAGGAGCAACCGCTGGGTTACCCTCAGGAGTAAATCGAGCTTTGGCAAGCGCATCCCTTAAGGCCTCTAATTCAGGCACCTCTACCCTAGGGTTAGTTGGAATCTCTGCAATGATATAAGGAACTGCATCTATCGCCGCCATTTCCTCTAAGAGTGAGTCTACACTGTTAACCATATCATTTCCCGCGTCCACAGGCAGGTCCACAATTTCTACCTGATC
The DNA here is from genome assembly GCF_965601605.1 of Gilvibacter sp. Taxonomy (GTDB): domain Bacteria; phylum Bacteroidota; class Bacteroidia; order Flavobacteriales; family Flavobacteriaceae; genus Gilvibacter. Next base: position 85,764 of record NZ_CBFCWJ010000046.1, read on the forward strand.
CAAAGTGGCCGCTACACGTCTGGCCTGATCATTAGTACCTCCGTAACAGTTGGGCGGAATAAGCACCTTTATTAGTTTGTTCGGATGAGATTTTACGGCATCATCAATAAGTCCCATCATTATAGCATACTGCATAGAAAGCCCGCTTGAGGCCACCAAGGCTTCTGTTTTGGAACCCGTGATGTCTTTCATGGTTTCAAGTACTGCGGATTTATTTTGCTTAGACCCGACAACTCGATCTACCGACTCCCCATTCAATTCCTTTAAGACCGTAAGGCAGTCTGCGGGGGTCATAGCAATAGTTTCTCGTCTTCTGAAGTGTTGAATTTCTGAGATATACGATTTGTTTTGCTCACCATTCACAGCGACAATACTGCCGAGATTAGCATCAATATTTACTGCAAAGTCAATAGGCGCATCCAGATTGAGATCCACCAAATTTCTAGTAGTACTCACAAAAACAGTACTTCCATCAAAGGCTGTAAGATTTGAGGATTGCGCTACTTCTTCCAATTTAAAATCAAATCCATAAACGGAATTAATCCTATCAGCATCAAAAGAAGACGGTAGTTCATCTGAATAAAGAATCCGAGTTGGTTTGCCCTGCAAATGATTGGTTCTTAAAACAGCCAGTACAGGAGCAGTGGAAGAAGCAAAACTAATCACTTGTGCGGGCGCAAGCGCATACATTCTAGCAATGGCCCATTCCAAGACTGAAGACAAGGGGTGACCGAGTCTAATATAATCGTAAGCCGTTGGCAATTCTGCCAAGCTTTCTGCCGTTATATCACCGTTTTGATACACGGTTTCAAAAGCCTCGACAAACTCTACTTTGGCTTGACTTTCGTTGTAAATATCCAGACGATGGGTGGTTAAATTCAACCAATCCGCAGGCATATTTTGCAGCACTGCGGAAAGGTTCTCTAATTTTTGTGTTGTAATCATATTGCGCTAAAAAAGCTTTGTCGTTTATCCGATTAAGACCTTAAATAAGAGGCTCCGTTGATATCTAAAATCGCTCCTGAAGCATATTCCATGCCCTCATTGACCAGTGCCAGAATACCACTTGCAACTTCATCAGGTTGTGCCATTCTACTAAAAGGCGATTCTGCCAAAAGGGCTTTGCGCTCAACCTCTGTGAGGGTCTTACTGGCCATATCAGTTTCTGTAAAGCCGGGCGCCACGACATAACTGTAAATTTGATCCTTTGCCAAGGCTTTTGCCATAGATTGACTCATGGCATTAAGTGCCGCTTTACTCGCGGCATAGGCAGGCTTGGCAGGTTCTCCTCTAAAGGCGCCTCGAGAAGAGACATTAACGATTTTTCCACCACCATTGGACTTCATAGCTTGAGCCGCCCAATAGGTCAAATTCGCGGCAGTAATCACGTTCATTTGCATGAGCTTTTGCCATGCTTCATTCCAATGATCAAAGGTATCTTCAACATTGTGAAAGATGGAAATACCAGCATTATTCACCAGAATATCCAACCGACCGTAATGAGCAACAAAGTCTGAGATGAGCTGCTGCGGAGCGGCCGTTTGGCTGATATCACATGCAAAGAGCTGGTGACCATCACCGGGCAATTCCGATAAGGTTTGCTCTGCAGCTTCCCGATTGCTTTTATAATTGATTCCAACTTGAGCACCTTTAGCTGCAAAGGCCAAAGCAGTTGCTTTACCAATGCCTCTGGAGCCTCCCGTGATCAGTACTTTTTTGCCAGAATAGTCCATAGTTTAGTATTCAATTTTATCGCCGTGGCAATATCAAATCTTTGGTTTTTCCACCAAACAAAATCGCCCTATAAAATTAAACATTAATCTACAGGTATACACAGATCAACGATGCACTTTTGCTCGGGATGTTGTTTAAAATCGTTATGGTAGATCTCAAAAGGCTCTTGATCGTTCTTTCGATAGCCTTGCTCATTCATCCACACAAAAAGACCAGTCCAAGATTTCTCAAATTCATCCAAACCAATCTCAAAACTCCCTACGATACATTTTCCCGGGGCTAGAGTTCTTAGACTAACAACACCCGCAGCTTTTTCCTCCGAACTTAGAAGAATGGATGCACTCATCCTAACCTCAGCAGGGGCAGTAAACTTAAAACTATCGTGAAAGACTGTAGCCAGTTTGGTTTGATCATTCATTAGCCCTTTGGGTGCAGCCCATTGCATGAGCTGCCCATAGGCCATTTCTAAGTTTTGCAAGCCTTTGCAGCTTACATAAGCGGTTTGTAGTTGTGGCAATTGCTTTACCTCAATAGTAGCATTCATAGTAATCCAGTTTTTATGATTCTTAATGATGCTAAGGTATTGCTCCACGTTAGGATACGCTTGACCATTCTTGCGCAGGAGTTGACTTATCTTGCTAAATCTGTTTGGGTTCTGCTTTTTGAATTCCGTCGGAGAAACCTCAAAGTATTTTTTGAACGCCCGTGAAAAAGAAGACACTTCGCTAAAGCCGTATTTCTGCGCCAATTCTGAGGCTGTTATGTCTCGATGCAACAGTTCATCCGCAGCCTTGGTCAAGCGTCTACGAATCACGTATTCATTCAAAGTTTCCTCTGTGATGAACTTGAAGATGCGGTGAAAATGATAGGGTGAAAAATAGGCTACTTGCGCAATGCGCTCTAAAGACAGATCACCACCCAAGTTCTCATCGATATAATCAAAAACGCGATTCAATCGGCTTTGGTAATCTGGATTTATGGGTTGATTGGTCTCTGACATGATGCATTTCTGAATCTGCTTGAGCTAAATTACAGAAACCTTTTCTTTTGGTTGTACATCTGCGGTAGCACCAAGCAATAATCAGAACACTGATCATTGAACCTTCGGCAAACGCAAGGCAATCGCAAATATGAGACCCAAGGCGAGCAACTTTACAATACCAAAGAAAAGATCATCTGCATCCGCGGTAAAGAAAGTACTGATGATTCCCCCTGCAACTAATATACACACCAAAATATTGGCAACCCTATTGGTCTTGGGTTTTAGGTAATTAGACAGGAGCATCATTAAAATGGGAAGCTCTAAAATGAAGCCATAAAAAAGCATCGACCCCTCTGAAATTTGCATGCCTCGCATTTGATCAATATAACCGGGCGCCAACATTTGATGTAGATCCCGAAAGATCATATTAAATAAAATAAAGGCCCATAAAAGTGACAACAATCGTTCTGGATTTTGTGTTTTTATCATGTTTGAAAGTATTTGTGATTATAATGGTGGAAACAAACCTTATTGACCCGCCAAAAAGGCAACGTATTCTGTTGTAACTAGGTCATTCAATTGCAAGAGGCTTAACTCCCGGGTGGCTTTTAACGAATCAATTTTCTGGCGATAATTTGCTAATTCGGCTTGCTGAGCCTGATTAGGATTCGGGGCGGGCCCGCCTGTTAGGCTATTGATATTACGATACATAAGGGCGATTTGATGCTCTTGCTGATCGATCTCAAAAAGCAAAGGACAGGCCGCTAAGGTTTCCTTGTAGCTGGCGTAACCACCCTCTTGTTGGAGAAGGTTTACGGCGAGATCAAAGTCTAAGGGTTCGGATTTATCATCCCAAGTAAAGATGGAGAATACTCCAGCCACTAAGGCTCCGGTGATGAGTTCAATGAGTTTAACAACGGTCATGGTTTTTCTTTTACAACATTTAATGCTGCAAAGATGGAGCGGGCCCACGGCCTGTGCATTGACTTGGGTTAAGAAATGAAATTAGTTGAAAAAAGAGGGGTTGAACCCTTATGAGAATAGTCTTTTTCTGATTCTGCTGAGGGATTCCGGTTTGATCCCTAAATAGCTCGCTATCATGTATTGCGGCACTCGGTTGACCAGGTTTGGACGAGTGGCGACCAATTGCTGATAGCGATCCTCAGGAGACTGATTCTTAAAATTGTCAAAGGACAGCTGCTTCTTGACTGACAATTGATCTCCGATCTTGATAAACATCGGTACAAATTGAGGGAACTTCGCGATAAACTCCTGAGTACTCTCGTCAGTACCGCTAGAAATTATAGAAGGTTCTACACAAGACAAATAATATTCAGAAGGTGTTTGACTCACATAACTGGCTGGGGTAATAGGATCATTCTCTGTGTAGAAGTCCATGATACGTTCCTCTCCGTCTTGGATGTAGTAGCGCCGAACACAGCCTTTAAGGACCAAGAAGCAATTCTTGGCTACCTGTCCTGCTTCTAAAAGCACAGTGTTCTTCTCATATTCACGAATGATATCCGTGTTTTTGATCACTTCGATCTCTGCTGGAGATAGATCCATGTATTGAGAAAAGTACGCAACTAGCAGATTGTCCGTGTTCATAGCCTGATTGAAATGCTTGAGAAAGTTAAGAAAATATCATGAAGAACTCATGCTCGTTTGGACCGGGATATCAGCAATACACACGAATGCCTAAAGGGACTATTTTAAATGTCTAGGCCTTCTTGACAAATTCAGATTTTAAACCCATGGCACCAAAACCATCAATTTTGCAAGCAATATCGTGATCACCGTCAACCAAGCGAATGTTCTTCACTTTGGTGCCTTTCTTAACCGGTTTAGGAGCGCCCTTTACTGGGAGGTCCTTAATGACAATTACGGTATCTCCGTCTTGGAGCGGGTTCCCATTAGCGTCCACTACAGCCGAATCATCTGCCGTCATTTCTTGTGACGCATCCCATTCAAAAGCGCATTCGGGACACACGTAAATTTGAGAATGCAAATTATACCCATAAGGAGATTCGCAGCGCGGACAAGGTTTCATTTGGTCGGACATGGAAATTAAGAGCTAGAAAATTCTACTGCCGCCAAATGTACAAGTATTTTTAAAAGACGGGATTAATTTAGATCCTCATCGCGCAAAACTAAAATATATTGCTTGTCAAATTCTCCAATGTCGTTGAAAGTCCAAAGACGGTCATCAATAGGTACTTGTCGATATGCTTCCACAAGATTCCCTTCCGAATCACGGGTGTAGAGCACAATGGAATCAAAAGTTTCTAAAGATGAGGGTACAACCGCATCGGACGGATCCTGACCACCGATGATATACTGTTGGCCTCCAGTTTCAATATCGATCTCGTTGTTTGACACCGTCACAAAGATCAAAGTGGCACTGGTTTGATTCTGCACGACCATCTCTGTCACGACAACCGGTGGGTCTTCTTCTGAACAGATCGTGGCCAAAAAATAAGGGGCAAGGAATAATAATAGATAGGATTTCATAGTAATAATTTTTCTTACTAATGAAACAACTCAAGTTCCCGATTCCCTACAAAACGATTGTAGATTTACTTCTGAAAAGAATCTAACTACTCCGCAATTGGATAGGCGCGCTGAACCGGCCAATTATCCTCATAGCCGCGTTGCCAATCTCTCCGAGCCAGCTCTTGATCTGTTACTAGACATGCATCGAGCTCCGAGATTATTTGAGCTTTATTCATATTTTGACCAATCAGGACCAATTCGTTCTTTCGATCTCCGAATGTGAGATCCCAATCTTGTTCAATTTCCTGTTGATTATCCACAAAGGCCAAATATTCAATGCGTTGCTCAAAGGGCATGCTACTCCACCAAACTCCAGCGCTATCTGCACGCAAAGAACCTCCCGCTTGGCTCCACACCATGGCCTGTCCCGGTCTGGAAGCCAGCCAAAACAACCCTTTACTACGAATAATATTCACAGGGAACTGGTGCTGGACATAATTCCAAAATCGCTCAGGATGAAAGGGATTTTTGGCGCGATATACAAAGGAGGCTATTCCGTACTCCTCGGTTTCTGGAGTGTGTTCATCTTTGTTCAGTTCTTCAATCCAACCAGCGCTTTGCTCGGCAGTTTCAAAATCAAAAAGTCCTGTATTCAGGATTTCTTTGGGAGCTACTTGAGAAAAGGTAGATTCAATGATTCGTGCGGATGGATTCAATTTATGAATCGCCGCTTTTAGCAATCCCATATGATCTTCGGAGACTAAATCTGCCTTATTGAGAATGATCACATTGGCAAATTCCACTTGATCGGTTAGCAAATTGACAATGGTTCGGTAATCTCCCTCAATATCGGTTAACGCACGATCGATCAACAACTCTGGGCTGCCAAAATCCTTAAAGAAATTGAAGGCATCTACCACAGTGACCATGGTATCCACATAACTAAATTTGGACAGATCAATATTATTATCTTCGTCTACAAATGAGAATGTCTGCGCTACCGGAACTGGCTCACTGATGCCCGTACTTTCAATCAAGAGATAGTCAAAACGATTTTCTTTGGCCAATCTTTCAACTTCAATCATGAGATCTTCCCGCAGGGTACAGCAGATACAACCGTTGCTCATTTCTACAAGTTTTTCCTCAGTCCTTGAAAGCGTATTCTCGTTTTTGACAAGTGCTGCATCAACATTGACTTCACTCATATCATTGATAATCACTGCAACCTTCAAACCTTCTTTGTTGTGCAGTATGTGATTGAGCAAGGTGGTCTTCCCTGCCCCTAAAAATCCACTCAATACAGTAACTGGTAATTTGCTATTCATGACTCTTCGTGCTTTAATTTTGGACGACAAATTTAACGAATAAATTGCTAATGCAACTAAGTTGCATTAAATTTGTGATATGGGCGTCGTTCGAAAAACTAAAGCAGTACAAAAACTTCTGGATATCTTTGAAAAGACAGATCTTGCCATGTCTAGCGTGAGTTTGGTAAAGGACTTGGAAGATTCCATGAACAAAACCACGGTTTACAGAATCTTGGACCGATTGGAAAGCCAAGGATTATTACACTCTTTTCAAGGGTTTGATGGGGTTAAATGGTATGCAAAATGCCAAGGATGTTCTAAAGAGCACCACAATGACCGTCATCCGCACTTTCAATGCAGAGACTGTGGTAAAACAGAATGCCTCTCCGCTGATTTCAATATTCCCGAGCTGTCCAAACACAAAGTGGAATACGCTCAACTCCTACTTACAGGACAGTGTGCAGACTGTGCCCAGTTATAAATCATTGAATTTTTTGCGGACTTCTCAGGATGGTATATGTGATAGCGGAAGGTTTTAAGCTATCGGCTATTAAACTTTGAGTTGAGACTCCAATACTTTCTCCAGACCTGTGAGTAAAGGCCAACAATTTATGCGTTGTTTAATTACCCGATTCACGCGAGCAGTTCCGTCAGTTTCCCATCCATTGGTTAAAACTGTATGACTATTTGTATCATAGCTTGTGCCCTCAAATTTAAGTGTTCGTGCCAACCTATCTATTTTTGGGATCATATTGTATACAGGTGCTTGAACTTCTGGCTTGTCACAGTAGACACCAACAAGAGTACCATCGTCGCAAGCGGAAAGATCTAACAATCCCATGGGATAAAATCCTCCATTATCTTCATACATTTCTGAAGGGTCATAATCTGAGTTTCCAACCTCATTTGGAATATCATAAACCATCCATGGCGGACTATCGTCTCCCCGAATTAAACTCATATAAACTTCAGTATGCGTAGCACAAGCAATGGCCCCAGCCTTAAATACCCATAGGTAATGACTATCTACGGCCAGACCCACAAAATTAGGCCATGGTGCAAGGCAAAATGCTTTTGGTGGTTGTGTTAAAGAACCGTTCTTCCAAGTAATTGATCTGAAATGAACGTTTATTTCCATATGATCACTTTCATAATGCGGTGGCATATAAACGCCTCCCCCGCCAGTGCCCATCACTGATTTATTGGCTTGTACCTCGCAAGCTCCGTAAATGCCATGAATTACATTTTTAGTAAGGTAGTTCTTTTCATCCTCAAAAGAGCTGATAGTTGCGGCTCGGACTGCGCCGGCTTTGTACCCTTCAGGAAGATAATGGAGGTCATTAAAAGAAAGTCGCGTTTCCATGTAGGATGTGTGCTCTTTAGTACCTTGGGTCCAATAAACAATTTTATTGCCTTCGGCCGTGTACAGATCTATCTTGCCTGGTTTATGTCCTGGAAGCGCCCATATGTCGTAGTAATCATGTTCGATGGTGTAATTATGTGGAACCATCGTGTGTACCTCAGCACGGGTTGACAAAGGAGTGAGGCCATATCTGGCATGAATGATTCCTAATGGAGATTCACCTGGAACATCCTTTCGAAATGGGTGGTATAAAGATCCTTGTTTATCTCGATCCCAATGTGCTGTTCTGATAAAACCATACGTATTATCCAAGGTAAACAAAGCCGTAGATTCAGGCTCACCACCTTGTTTACTTAAGGTTCGGTTAGAGACAGCAAATGACAAAGGCGTGTAACCAATTTGATATTTCTGCCATTCTTTCTTTTCTGACACTACTGCATCTCGCTTGAACAATTGATTTCCATGACGGTTAAACTTTCGGCTCCGCATTATCCAAACAGTGCCTTGATTTTGTGCTAAAGGTTTTACCTCTTTTAAAAATTCAAGTTGATCTTGATTTCTCGTGTGAGTCTTTGTGGCTAAATACGAAATATTGCTTTCTTCTTTTACAATAGTCATTGCCATAGAAATTGCCTGTATTAGGGTAATATGCGCATAACAGTATGCTACCAAAACATCCTCCCAATATTTAACATCTTGGTTTTTTGTAATCCAGACACGTGCATTAGACATCAGCTCGTCTTTTCGGCTTATGTTTAAGTCTGCCTGAATTTGTAGAAATGGATGTTTCTCTTTAGCCTTTATATATCCATTGAAGTCTTTTAGATTTTGGTTTATTTCATTTTTCACTGCCTGAAGATTATCTCTCAATACTTCAGCGTCATGTACCTTGATGATGTTTGCTAATTTTTCCTCAATAGATTTTTCTGGCTTCTGTTTGGAGAACATCTTCAAAATCATAGAAAAAATAGAAAGTACAGAACCTACAACAGCACCAGGCGGACCAGCTGCGCTTCCCAGCATACCGGTAACCATGGTTACTACACTACCTACGGCATCAATAACACCAGCACTGCCTGCAAAGGAATCACCATTCTGAAAACCTTTTATAGCGCCTTCCATGCCTTTAGCGATTGCAGGCAAACTTTTAGCCATCACATCTAATTGTCGCCTGAACTCTTTGGTAGCGGCCTTTTCAGTCGCTGCTTCTCGTAATTCCCAACTATATTCATTTAACCAATCCTGTAATTCCTGTCTTTCATTATCGTCTTGTTCCAGGCCGATAATAAGTTCAGCGAGCTCGGTGAATCTGTCAATTTCCGGATGTGCCATTTATATTTGTTTCGTGGTTAAACTTCTTCTTTAAAATTGAATTGGAAGCGGATACTTTAGGTGGGAAAGCTGATGTAAGATATAAATTAAATGGCAATCCTCTAATTGAAGTGTGAGGGAAAATACTGATAATCAAGGCATCTCTTGCCTAATGAGAATTTGCGTATCAAAATGAGAAGTACCCGCGTAAGCGGAAGGCCTGAATTATCGATTTTTCCAGAAAAACGGCGTAAACAAGATCAGCACCGTAAAGAGTTCCAAACGGCCAATAAGCATCAAAAAGGAAGCCCACCATTTTCCTGCGGTCGGCAACGAGGCATAATTTTCAACCGGGCCGAGATCTCCCAATGCAGGCCCTACATTACCCAGTGTAGAAGCAGCACCACCTAGAGCCGTTTTAAAATCCAATCCCAACCAAGAGAACACCAAGGTTCCAATGATAAAACTTAGCATATACAGAATAAAGAACGCAAGTATGTTGAAAACAATCGGTTGTTGTACAGCCTTTTGATTGTAACGTACGGGCAAGATGGCGTTGGGATGCAGGGTTCTTCTAAATTCCATGATCCCGTTTTTAATCATGATAATGTGGCGCACGATCTTAATTCCCCCAGAGGTAGAACCACTGCTTCCTCCTAAGAACATCAGTCCAAAGAAAAAGAGGGTTAAAAAGGGCGTCCAAGCTGTAAAGTCCGCAGTGACAAAACCGGTAGTGGTCACAACGGCTAAAACTTGAAATAGGCTATGTCTAATGGCAGATTCTCCCGAACCGAGTACCTGCGGATGCGCTACAGTACTTGTACTCAGATCCGCTTGAAAATAAATGATCAAGGCAGAGATCGCAGTCAAAGAAGCGATCCCGATCAAATAGTATTTGAATTCATCGTCCTCAAAAATTCGGCTGAACTTACGCTTAAAGGCAAAGTAACTCAAGACAAAATTCGTCCCCGCAAAGAACATGAAGACAATGATGATGTATTGAATGATTGGCGTATCATTCCAATAGGCCACACTGGCGTTTTTGGTAGAAAAACCACCGGTACTCAAGGTACTCAAAGAGTGGTTCACCGCATCAAAAACAGACATTCCAGCCACAGAAAGCAAGATGGTTTCTGCTACGGTATATCCAACATAGATCAACCAAAGGCGTTTGGCTGTATCGGTGATCCGCGGATGGAGTTTATCTCCTCCCGGCCCAGGAGCCTCCGCAGCAAATAGCTGCATCCCTCCAATTCCTAAAAGCGGCAGGATGGCAATGGCCAATACAATAATTCCCATACCTCCTATCCAATGGGTGATGCTTCGCCAAAGCAAGATTCCTTCTGGCATGACTTCAATATCTTGAAGAATTGTAGCTCCTGTGGTGGTGTATCCGCTAATGGTCTCAAAGAATGCGTCACTGAAAACAGGAATAGCATCACTCAAAACATATGGCAAACTCCCTGTAATGGACATGAATAACCAACCAAAGGTCACAATGAGATACCCTTCTCGTTTTTGCAATTCTTTGCGGTGTTTGGCCGTGGCGTACATAAAAAGACCTCCCAATAAATTGGTGATCAGTCCGGCCAATAAAATACCTTCTGTCGCTCCATCGCCATAGCCATAGCTGACTATTGCAGAGATCCACATAAAACCACCGTTGCAAAGCAACAGCAATCCCATGAGGTGAAAAATGAGTTTAAAATTTAGTCTGATTAAAGAGGAAATCATCAGACAAAGAGTTTTTCTACCTTTTCTAAAGCTTGCGGCAAACAACATACCACTACGCGATCGCCTTCCTTGATCTCAAAATCTCCTAAGGCAATGATCCCTTGACCGTCGCGAATGATTCCACCGATAATCGCAGATCTTGGGAAATCCAACTCGCGAATCACCTTATTACACACGGCGCTATCCGTATGTACAATGAATTCCAGAAGCTCCACATTCATGTTGTTGAGCTTGGTAATGGCAACTACCTCTCCTTTTCTGATATATCTAAAGATGGTATTGGCCGCCAATAGTTTTTTATTGATCAAAGTATTGATCCCAATGGACTGCGAGAGTTGGAAGTAATCCATATTCTCTACAAGTGCGATAGTCTTCTTTACTCCGCGTGACTTAGCCACCAAACAACTCATGATATTGGTCTCTGAATTTCCAGTCACGGAAACAAAGGCATCCATATCAGAAATGGCTTCCTCTTCCAACAATTCCACATTACGGCCATCTCCGTTGATCACCAAGCAGCTTGGTACATCGTCGGCTATTTCAAAAGCCTTGTCTTTGTTGGATTCAATGAGTTTCACCTTGAACTTACTGGCGCAAAGGTCTCTGGCCGTTTTAAAGCCGATATTACTTCCGCCTAAGATCATCACGTTCTTGAGGTCTTCTTTGACCTTTCCAACCATGGTATAAATGCTCTCTAGACCTTCTTTTACGGTAACAAAATAAACCTGATCTCCTTCCCGGAATTGCGTGTCTCCGCGCGGAATAATGGTGTACTGTGTTCCGCTGCGCTGAATGGCAATAGGCACATAGCTGTACTTCTCGCTCACATCTGCCAAGTCGCGAACGCTTTTCCCTACAATGGAAGAGGTTCTGGAAAGAATCAAGCCAACCATGGTCAAAGCGCCATCTTCAAACTCGTAAGTATCGTTGAACCCACTTTGGTTAAGCAGCAAACCGATTTCACTTGCCGCCAAAGATTCTGGTGAGATCAATTCGTCTATACCCAAATGGGTAAAACCAATCTCGTCTTTGTTTTCAATGAATTCTGAGTTGGATATACGCGCAATGGTGCGTTTTGCCCCCAATTGTTTAGCCAAAACACAAACGGTGATGTTTGTGGTCTCGCTGGAGGTAACCCCAATCACCAATTCTGTATTGGCAACATCTGCATCTTTAAGCACCGAAATAGAGGTTGCATCTCCTTTAACCACCCGAATATCCAAATGCGTATCTGCATACTGCAAACTGGTACGGTCAGTATCAATCAAAGTAATGTCTTGCGATTCAAAGGAGAGCAGTTTAGCTAAATGGAAGCCAACCTCGCCGGCACCGGCTACTATAATCTTCATAGGCTACTAAAAGCGTGCGGGGCAAATTTACAGAAAATCTCCATATCTGCATCTAAGATTAACAGCTTTGCAACATCACTAATGGCTCTATTTTGCGTATTTTTGCACCCAAATTAATGCCATGGCCAAGTCGGTGAACCCTTATAAAGATTCGGACCTCAACAAAAAAGCACAGGTAGAACAGATGTTTGACAACATCTCTAACCGCTATGATGGGCTCAATCGGGTGATCACTTTTGGGATTGACCAAAAATGGCGCAGAAAGGTGGTAAAGATGATCGTGGCCCAAGATCCAGAAACGGTTTTGGACATTGCCACAGGAACTGGAGACCTCGCCATTGCCTTTGCACAGCGCTTGGACAAGGCCAAGGTTACTGGTTTGGATATTTCTGAAGGCATGCTCAGCGTGGCTCGCAAAAAGACCGCAGCAGCCTCATTTGCAGATCGTTTGGAGTTTGTAAAAGCCGATTCAGAAGCGATGCCTTATCCAGACAATCACTTTGATGCCATTACGGTTTCCTTTGGAATCAGAAACTTTGAAAATCTGGAAAAAGGACTGGCAGAAATTCTTCGTGTTCTCAAGCCCGGAGGACTCTTTGTGGTCTTAGAAACTTCAGTTCCTGAAAAATTTCCTTACAAACAAGGCTATAAATTCTACTCAAAAGGTATCTTGCCGCTCATTGGAAAGTTGTTTTCTAAAGATAAAGTAGCCTACGGTTATTTGTCTGAAAGTGCAGCCGCTTTCCCATATGGCGAACGTCTCAACAATATTTTTGCAAAAATTGGGTTTATAGAGACTGAAAATAAGCCACAAACCTTTGGTGTTGCCACCATTTATACTGCTACCAAAGCATGAGTAGAAAATTGATCCTGATACTGGTATTTGCCATTTTTGCGCAGACTGCACAAGCACAGCTGTTTAGCAAGGAGCGCTTGGCTAATCTGGAAACCTTTGACAAGCGTTTTTTGACTTGGGGTTACTTTTTAGGTTTCAACTCCTACGATTTTAAGATCGAGTATAATGGACCTCAAGTAGAGGATATAGTGGTAGACCGTGTTGGTGGATTCAACGTTGGGCTTATTGGAGATATGCGCCTGAACGAGTATATGAATCTGCGCTTGGAACCAGGACTCTACTTTTCTCAGCGCGATCTGCGCTTTCCAGGATTTACAGAAGAACGCGATATACTGCGGGAGGTTAAATCGACTTATATTCACGTTCCATTGCTGCTCAAAGTATCCACTAAACGCTTGAATAACTTTAAGCCTTTTATTGTAGGAGGAGTTTCTACAGCTTGGAATTTATCGAGCAACAGCGACAACCCTCAAGATAATTCCGGGGGAGAATTTAGAATGGAACCCACGGCCCAATTCTGGGAAGTTGGTTTTGGAATTGACTTTTACCTCTTCTACTTTAAGTTCACACCGTCTATCCGCGGGGTCTTTGCCATGAACAATGAGCTGATTCCAGACAACGATCCCAACAGTCCTTGGACCGGTAATATTGGCGCCATGAGCACCCGCGGGATCTTCATCAACTTTACTTTCCAATAGATCGCTTAAACTCGCTGAGTAAAACAGCAGTAGCTGTAGCGACGTTCAAACTCTCCTGCCCTGCTCCAAAATTGGGAATACTCAGTTTGGTATCTATAGATGCGGAAGCTTCCTTAGAAATTCCTTGCCCTTCATTACCCATGACCAAAACGGCGTTCTCTGGCAAAGCAGTTTGGTAGACATTCTCTCCTTGCATGAATCCGCCATAAACTGGCAAGTCCGTTTGGGCTAACCAAGCAGGCAAATCGGCCATATAATGCAGTTGAACCCTTGCCAAGCTCCCCATAGAGGCTTGCACCACCTTTGGATTATAACAGTCTGCAGATTCTTGCGTACAGACAATATCGTTTACTCCAAACCAATCGGCTAAACGCATGATGGTTCCCAAATTGCCCGGATCTTGAATACTGTCTAAAGCGAGCACAAGCCCTTGTTCTTTTAATTCCGTAACGGACTTACGCTTAAAGATCGCAAAGGCAGTATTCGGTGTTTTTTGGTTGCTGATTTTTTTGAGTTCCGCGGCACTAATAACCTCCGAAGTCATCTCTGAGAAAACACTGGAATCTGTCGTGTAAAGCGATTCGAGCTTCAAACCCGCGGCTATGAGATCTTGGATCAGTTTTGGGCCTTCTGCCACAAAAACCTCATAACGGTCTCGGTACTTTTTTTGACGCAGCGACGTTAGGTATTTTAAGGTGTTCTTGCTCAGCATAGTTCTGGAGGTATTTCCGTGCAAACCCCTGCAACCTTCCAATCCAAAATACATTGTTAATGCAGTTTGCTAAATTAAGGCGGACTGTATCGGAAATAGTTTATTTTTGATGTAATCTAAAAGCCGCTTGAAGCAACTTCACTCAAAAATAGTATTAATATTTGTTACGGCCTTGTTGCTGTATTCTTGCAACGCCGTCAAGCGGGTTCCACAGGGCAAATTCCTCTTGATTGAGAATGAGATCAATGTAGATGGAGAGGTCATCAAAGACCCGTATATCTACGATCAGCTCTCTCAACGCCCAAATACGCGTGTGCTTGGTATTCCGTTTAGTTTGCACATTTATAATTTCGCGAAGAAGGATCCGGACAGTACCTTTCAAGACTGGCTGAAAAAGAAACCCAAACGCGAACAACGCTTGACCAAAAAGCTATCGGCCAAACAGCTTTATGAATTGGAGCAATCTTATGTGGGAATCAACAATTGGATCAAGAAAATTGGGGAAGCCCCTGTAGTCATAGACGATGCCAAACTAGAAAAATCCCGCAGACGTCTGGAACGTTATTACCGCCGCAGAGGTTGGTTCAACACTCAGGCTAGTTTCAATGTGAACGGAGACAGCACCCAACGCGCGAAAGTCAATTACAAGGTAGTTCGTTATGAGCCATATATCATAGACTCCATCCAAACAGACATCAGCTCTGCTGTGGTAGATTCACTCTTCCAACTCACCAAAGAGCAAAGTTTTATTGTGGAAGGCGAACAGTACAACGCCGAGAATTTTGAGAATGAGATCGACCGATTGACGCTGCAATTCCGCAACTCAGGCCTCTATGATTTTGACACGGAATACGTGACTTTTGAAGGCGACACTTCTGAGACCAACCACAAAGCACTGATCACCTATGTGATCCCGGATCGAACCATCACTACGCCAGACAGCACCTATACCGAACCTTTCAAATCTTATGATGTAAACAAGGTGCGCATTGTGACCGATTACCGTTATGCCTTGCGCAACGAGCAGTTCACAGACAGTCTGAATTACGATGACTTTGAACTCTACAGTTACCAAGGTTTGGATTATAAACCCAAGGCCATCACCGATGCAATTTCCATTACGCCTGGAGAAGTGTTCCGAGATGTGGATCGCTCGCTGACCTATAATCAGATCAGTGACCTCAATGTATTTAGGTATCCAACCATAGAATACAGTCCCGATCCGAATGATCCGGAAGGCAATGGATTAATCGCCAACATACTGCTTACTCCGCTAAAGAAGTACAATCTGGATGTAAACTTTGATGCCTCCACTTCTACGGTACAAGAATTTGGAGTTGCTTTTAGGACGACATTTTCTATACGGAATGTGTTTAAAGGTGCAGAAACTCTGGAGCTTTCCGCCCGAGGTTCATTGGGTTCTTCTCAAGATGCTGCCGATGCCGATCGAAGCTTTTTCAACATCTCTGATGTGGGTGGGAACGCAGCGCTGCAATTTCCACGGATCCTTTTTCCGCTCAATACGGATAGAATCATTCCTAAATATATGTCGCCAAAAACGCGCATCAGTACTGGAGTCGGATTTCAAAACAACATTGGCCTGGATAGACAAAACCTGAATTTGGCCTTCAATTATCAATGGAAACCCACCCGTACAAAAAGTTGGAACCTCAGCCTGGCAGACATTCAGTATGTGCGCAATTTGAACACCAGCAACTTCTTTAATGTATACCGCAGCTCCTTTGATATTGTCAACGATATTGCGACCAGCAGTGGCTATATGTTTGAAGACCCTGAGAGTGGTTCTTTGGGTATTCCTGAAGAGATCGATCAGTTTTTGATCGATGCCCTTGGAGACAATCCAGACGACTTGACCTTTACTGAGGACAACTTGGAAGAACTGGCCAGTGTAGATGAAAGACGGGATCGTTTGTCTGAAGACAACTTGATCTTTAGTTCCAGTGTGACCTGGATTAGAGATTCTCGTGAAGACACTTATGATCTGAGCTTTTCACGCTGGCGTTGGAAGCTGGAATCCGCAGGAAACTTCTTGGCCCTGCTTACTAATTTGGCAGACACCGATATTGCTGAAGACGGAAACAGAAAGGCATTAGGTGTAGAATTCTCACAATACGTAAAAGGTGAGATCGACTTTATCCGCCACTGGGAGATCAATCAAAATGCAGTTTTAGCCGTCCATGGTTTTGGAGGTATTGCCATCCCATATGGCAATAGCAACAGCATCCCCTTTATCCGCTCCTACTTTGCAGGAGGGGCCAACGACAACCGTGGCTGGAGACCGTTTGACCTTGGGCCAGGTAGCAGCGGAAGCCGCTTAGACTTTAATGAAGCTAACTTCAAGCTTGCCTTTAATGCCGAATATCGTTTCACTCTTTTGGGCGCCTTAAAAGGTGCGCTCTTTGTGGACGCAGGGAATATTTGGAACGTTTTGGATTCTCAAGAAGATGAAGCTTTTCGTTTCTCTGGATTTAGCGATTTAGGCGAATTGGCCGTTGCAAGCGGTTTCGGTATCCGTTATGACTTTGGCTTTTTTGTGCTGCGTTTTGACACCGGCTTCAAAACACACAACCCCGCACGACCCCTTGGAGACCGTTGGTTTAAGGAGTATAACTTTGCCAATGCAGTCTTTAATATCGGGGTGAATTATCCCTTCTAAATCCATCAGCTAAAACGTTAGCGTTGATTCTAGCCACAGTCTGGGGCAAGCAGTAGTTTTTTTGTTATTTTTGCTACCCTAACCCATACTGAAAAACGTCTTTATGAGTCATTCTATTAAGCCGGGAGTAGCTACCGGTAGAGAAGTTCAGGAAATCCACAAACTAGCGAAAGAAAAAGGCTTTGCCATGCCAGCGGTAAACGTAGTTGGAACCAACTCCGTAAACACTGTACTGGAAACAGCAGTTGCCCTTAACGCCCCAGTAATCATTCAGTACTCCAATGGAGGTGCGCAATTCAATGCTGGAAAAGGTCTTTCTAACGAAAATCAAAAATCGGCGATTGCCGGCGGAATCGCTGGAGCGCGACACATACACGAAATGGCTAAGGCTTACGGAGCCACAGTGATCTTGCATACGGACCACTGCGCCAAAAAACTATTGCCTTGGGTAGACGGCTTGCTGGATGCCAGTGAGGCGCACTATAAGCAATTCGGAACTCCATTGTACAGCAGTCACATGTTGGACCTTTCTGAGGAGCCAATTGAAGAAAACATTGAGATCTCCAAAAGATATCTAGAGCGCATGACCAAAATGGGCATGACCTTAGAGATCGAATTGGGAATCACCGGTGGTGAAGAAGATGGCGTAGATAACTCTGATGTTGACGCCTCTAAACTTTACACCCAACCAGAAGAAGTAGCTTACGCTTATGAGGAACTCATGAAAGTGAGTGATCAGTTTACGGTTGCTGCTGCATTTGGAAACGTACACGGTGTCTATAAGCCTGGAAACGTAAAACTAACTCCAAAGATCTTGAAGAACTCCCAGGAGTATGTTCAGGCAAAATTTGGAACAGGACACAACCCGGTTGATTTTGTATTCCACGGGGGTAGTGGTTCTACTTTAGAAGAGATCCGTGAAGCTATTGGTTACGGAGTAGTGAAAATGAACATTGACACCGACTTGCAATTTGCATTTTGTGAGGGCATCCGTGACTATATGACTGGAAACATCGATTACCTCAGAACGCAGATCGGTAATCCTGATGGGGCTGATGTACCGAACAAGAAATATTACGACCCACGCAAATGGTTACGCGAAGGTGAGATCACTTTCCGCAAGCGTTTGGAAAAAGCATTTGAGGACCTTAACAACGTAAACACCCTTTAAGAAATGGCTTGGTTTAAACGTACAAAGAAGGGAATTCAAACCCCTACTGAACTCAAGAAAGATGTTCCTAAAGGACTGTGGTACAAATCACCTACAGGGAAGATCGTTGATGCAGAAGAGTTGGAAAAGAACTTTTACGTGAGTCCAGAAGACGGCTACCACGTACGCGTAGGTTCTAAAGAATACTTTGAGATCCTTTTTGATGACAACGAGTTCAAAGAATTGGACAAGGATCTAGTTTCTAAGGATCCACTAAAATTTGAAGACACTAAAAAATATTCAGATCGATTAAAAGACGCTCAAGACAAAACCGGACTTAAAGATGCTGTTCGCACAGCTGTTGGAAAGTCTATGGGTGCTGATTTGGTGATTGCTTGTATGGATTTCCGTTTTATCGGAGGTTCTATGGGATCTGTTGTGGGCGAGAAGATTGCGCGTGCTGCAGATTACAGTCTTAAGAACAACATTCCGTTCTTGATGATCTCGAAATCTGGTGGAGCTCGAATGATGGAAGCTGCCCTATCGCTAATGCAGTTGGCCAAGACCTCTGCTAAATTGGCGCAGTTGGCAGAAGCAAAGATTCCATACATCTCTTTATGTACCGACCCAACTACGGGAGGAACAACGGCATCTTTTGCGATGTTGGGAGACATAAACATTTCTGAGCCGGGAGCCTTGATTGGTTTTGCAGGACCTCGTGTAGTAAGAGACACTACTGGGAAAGACTTGCCAGAAGGATTCCAATCATCAGAGTTCTTATTGGAACACGGTTTCTTGGATTTCATTTCTCACAGAAAAGACCTAAAACGCAATATCAATCTCTATTTGGATTTGATTCTGAATCGTCCGCTGAGAGAAAAAACAGCTTAAAGATAAAGGCACCCAATGGGTGCCTTTTTTGTTTTAAATTTTAATACTGTCTAAATCAACTTTATTAACTCGTTCAGTATAAGTTGATGTACAACTCATTAAATCTTGATTAAAGATTACTAGATTATTTCCAGGAGGGTGGAGAGAGCTTTTGAATCGAATACCCTCTGCTCCGGTAAATACTCTAATAAATTCACAAATGAATTGAGTAGGAATATATTCGAGCTCACTGTCGAATCTGCGCATAGGTTTGGATAGATCAGAACTTATTTTATCTCTTAGTAGCTTTCCTTTTATTATTTCATCGATTGGTTTTAAACCCTCAATATAAAATAATGAGGTATCCTCTGTAAAGTCAACAATTTTAATACTCTCTGCACCGTCTAAAACAAATTCTCCAATTGTTACGTCATCCAAATATGTTGCTCGCACTTCATATAGAACTGTTTTTTTATTATCACTAAGATATAAAGTTGGAATCCCAGGCGGATTTACTCTTCCACCTCTTGCAATCTCACGAGGAGGCGATTTCATTTCATCTGAAAGGTAAGTTGATTGTTCATTTTTATGATGCACTCTCGCGCGAAATAACGTAGTCTTGTTATCTAATTCATATTGAGTCTCAAAGAAAGAGTCCCAAAATAACTCTTCAGTCAAGTAATTAATATTAGTCACGAATCGCATATTCCATTTTAATTCTTCTTTTAGCTCTTCCCAATAACTAATATTATCTAAGATTTCTTCTTGGTAGTTTACCGTAAAATCGGAATGCGTGATTTGAGTTTTTAATTTCGGTAAAACATTATCAAGCACAGTAGCTGCAACTTGCCGAGAAGAAAAAAGACTCCAATCTCCTTGAATTTTATTCCGCAATGACAGACCAGTCTCGTCAGGAGTAAAATTATCAATCAACTCTTGAAAAAAGTCTACGAGCTCGTCGAGTAATATCGTATGGGTGTCTCCGGTCCCACATATACCACAAGTAGATATTGAACCCTGAGCTTTTATGAAAGCTATGAGTTCCTTATCAGAAAAACAATTTGCACAAATATTCACTAACCTATTCTTCTCAAATAATCGGCCACTACAGTTAAGTGATTTTTTATAGATAATTTCTTAACTGTACCTAGACCAGGATAATGCCCGTTGTCGTAATAATCTTCTAATTCTGCAATTGCCGAATTAGTCAACCCATTTTCTCTACAATAGGTCACGGCCTTGGTCGCTGCCTCACCAAATTTACCTTGAACATTGGCTATACTATCGTTTGTATTAGATGTGAAGTGTCTAATCCAAATTTGATCATTATCTGTCATATAAGTAAAGTGAATAACCACAGCGCGTGGAGTACTACCTCCCTCATTGAACAGGCTTGGAATAGTGGTGAAATCAGAGAACCCGTCGTATAAATCCTCACGGTAATACAAATGCTCCTCTGTAAACCTGTGAGGTTCAATACCTAAGAAATTACTATTTCTGGGCTCAGACTCAAAAACATCATCTTGCCTAATAAATTCAACATCTTCCTCTCTAATTGCACTTTTTAATGCTCTGTTTCTTTCTGGATCATTAATTACAACCTTGGTAATTTCATCTCTTCGAAGGAGTCTTAAAAAATTAATATCACTAGAGTCAATATCGTTACTTCCTAAAATAAGACAATCATTTAAGTCATAATTTTGAAGCATATGCTCAATATATGACCAATTAGGGTTTTGATTATTATAATAAAATGCAGGACGAAAAGAACATTCATCCAAATCATTCATGAATTCAGCATAATGACTAAAATCTCCTGAAACTTCACCCACAACTGGGTTAAGAATTAGATAATTCACTTGCTGTTTTTGGACAAAAATTTCGTTCGCAATTTTCAGATTATTCGTACTCTTTTTTACTGGCTCTATTAATGCCGAAACATATCCTTGTAAGACATTGTCCGTGGACAATTCCCTAAGCGCAATAAGTTCAAATTGACGGCCTCTCAGAATTGGATAGTACATAATTACACTCTAATGGGTTGATCTAGATTATTTATGAGCCCTAATTTATCGGCTTTGTTAAGTTTTAATGATAAACTAATTTGATTCAGTTCTTTGTAATAACGTTTAGACAAGTGACCCACAAATCTGCTCTTCTTAAACTGGTCAATGTAAAGCTTATTAAAATCTCTAATTGGTATTTGACAAATTAGATTATAGCAGATTTCGTACTGATTAAAACTATTTATGCCTGAAAGTTCTCCGAAATATGATTCAACAATGCTCTTATACTCCTCTGTTCGAAGACTTCGCATTAAATACTGAGGATTTAAATCATATGAACGTTTAGATGTACATTCTAAATTAAAGCTATTTGGATTATTTTGATCATAACTTATTATTCCTATTTCTTCTTCATATTTTTTTATATGATTGGACCTTATTCGAGGGAACAATTAAATAGACTTCATTAAAACACTGCCGGTAATCGCTAATTTGGCTCTTTAACCTTTTATCAGAATCAAATTCAGTCTTAATCTCAAATGCTTTAGAAACTCCATTGAACATTGCTAAGTCTACTACTGAATCACCCGCACGAAACTCGTTAAAAATAATAGACTCCTCCCTTCCAAGTTCATCTATAAGCCAGTTAGTTAAAAATGAATTCTTGACTAAATATTCATTTTGATAATTTCGATCCAAGACACTGTATGCATGTTTTATAAAATTCAAATAGGATGTAAGTGCTCCTTTGGGTATTGAATCATAATGGCGACTAATTTTTAAATTAATCGATTCATAATCTCCCGTAATTAAAGATATCACTTCACTACGTGAGAAAATAGAAGCGTAATCTCTATATCTATTTATGTCTTTCGTAAATCCCCCTAACATTTTACAAAAATACTCTATTGCCCAATTAATTAATAACCTACGATCAATATTCCATAAAAACAAATCCCCTTTCTTCGGTAAAACATATACCAAAGAATGGGGAGTACGTCCAAAGTACGAAAAGTTTAAGATTCTACCTAAAGATTACTTCGATGATGCACCGCGACCCCTCACGAGTCTCGTAAAAATCGAGCCAGCAGTAGTTGGATGATAGCTGTGTGGAACAGCAACGAGGCAAAGCCGAGTGCGAACTCCGCACAGCTGTGGCTGCGGGTGGCGTAGATTTTAGAGACGAGTGAGCGTCGCTAGACCTTTTTGGCCCTTTTTGCGGCAATGGGAAAAAGGGTATAAAAAAATAAAATAAGAACGCCGCCCATTGGGCGGCGTTCTACCTAAAACCAATCAGTAAACCACTACTGAAAACTAATTAGCAACTTAATTCGCTAAAAATCGTCTTAATCTAATCACTTGCTCCTCCCCAGAAGGCAAGGTCAAAGTTCCAAAAGGATCGCAGGTGCCGTCACCAAAGTCAAGGCTCACGGTGGCGTCTTCACGGCTGAGTTCTAAAACACCGCTCACAATGAATCTGCAAGCCCACTCTCTGCGTAGTGGCACTACTGTTTCTTTGCTGTAAGACACGCCCAAACGGTTGGTGAAGTTTACGGTTCCGCTTAAGAGGAAAACATTGTCTCCCCAGAAACCAGTACCCGCACCTTCTATCCATTCACGGTTCTTGTTGGCGGAATAGCTCATGGTTTCTCCATCAGGCCAAACTACATCTAGATTCACCGTTTTATTGGCATTTGGGTTGCCGGCGTCATTAATGCTACGCACAATAGTTTTTGAACCATTCACGCTGATATCATTAAAGAAAAAGTCATCACTGGTTTGTACTTGAAAGGTACGAGATGGGGCATCCGTATCTACACTGTGAGAAATAGTATAACTTCCTGAAAGGGTATTTCCAGTAGGCAGTTCACATCCGTCTCCAAAGTCTACGGTACGTTCAACGCTGGTATCGGTAACCACAGTAGTCACGGTAACGCATGGGGGCAAAAAATCAGATACTTTGGCTGCAAAGCCGTTTGCGTCAGCTTCTGCGGAGGCAATGATATCTAAGGTAATATTGGTCAGTTCTTCGTCAACAAGGTCAATCTCGTCTACCTGGTTGATCGTCTCCACGCTGATCTGCGCGTTGACTTCTTCTTGCTCGTTAGTAACTTCTGAATCGTCACTAGAACAGCTAGTCAAGGTCAGGGCTCCTACAGCCAGTACACTAAGTAATCGCAAAGGGTGAAATTTGGTTTTCATTTTTTCAAATTTTTTGAGTTTGTGTTCCTATGACAAGAAATGTTAAGAAAGGTTTAAAAGCAACCTGAAAAAAATTAAAACCCCTAAGTACCAGCACAAATCAATAAATAGCGCTATATTTGCGCCCTGTTGCCGTAAGGGCACGACGTACATAAAAATTATTTAAATAAATGTTGGCATGTATTTAACACCAAAAGTAAAAGAAGACATCTTTAAAAAACACGGGAAGTCTGCACAAGACACCGGTTCTGCAGAAGGGCAGATCGCGCTATTCACGTACCGCATCTCTCACTTGACAGAGCACCTCAAGAAAAACCACAAAGACTACAACACCGAAAGATCTTTGGTGAAACTAGTTGGTAAGCGTCGTTCACTATTAGATTATCTAATGAAGAAAGACATTATGAGATACCGTGCTATCGTTAAAGAACTAGGACTACGTAAATAAAACGTATACTTTTGGAGGGGCTTTTTGGAGCCCCTCTTTACTTTTCTTACCTTAGGGGAAGATTACGAAAAAGCTGCTTAGATGCTTTTCATCTGGTCAACGATGGTTCCACTTCACTACACAACAACAAACCATTGTTAACCCGCTCTTTTTAGAAAGAGCACCAAATCATTTTTATGATACCAAAAACTTATAAAGAGGTCATTGACCTTGGAGACGGTAGAGAGATCTCTATCGAAACCGGAAAACTCGCCAAGCAAGCGCATGGAAGCGTTGTGGTGCAGTCCGGTAAATGTATGATGCTGTGTACTGTAGTTTCGAACTACCACTCAGCAGATGTTGACTTTTTGCCTTTAACGGTAGATTACCGCGAGAAATTTGCGGCAGCCGGTCGTTATCCAGGTGGATTCTTTAAGCGTGAGGCACGTCCTAGTGACGGCGAGGTTTTGACCATGCGTTTGGTTGACCGCGTATTGCGTCCGCTTTTCCCAAAGGATTACCACGCAGAAACTCAAGTAATGATTCAACTCATGTCTCACGACGAGAACGTAATGCCAGATGCTATGGCCGGATTGGCTGCATCTGCTGCGATCCAACTTTCAGACTTCCCGTTTGAATGTGCAATCTCAGAAGTACGTGTTGCTCGTGTAGACGGAGAATTCATCATCAACCCTACTCGCGAACAATTGGCACAATCTGACATCGATATGATGGTTGGAGCTTCTGCCGATTCTGTAATGATGGTAGAAGGTGAGATGGATGAGATCTCTGAAGAGGAAATGGCAGATGCGATCAAAGCTGCGCACGAAGCGATCAAAGTTCAGTGCGCTGCCCAGTTGCGTTTGGCAGAAGCCGTTGGAAAGAAGGAAGTACGCGAGTACGACCCGGAAGACAATGACGAGGCTTTAGAGCAAAAGATCCACGATATGGTTTACGACAAAACTTACGCTATTGCTAAAGCAGGTTCTGCTAAGCACGAGCGCGGTCAGGCCTTTAGTGAGATCAAAGAAGAAGTATTCGCATCGTTCTCTGAAGAAGAACAAGACGAGTTGGGCAAATTGATCCACAAGTATGTGGCAAAAGCTCAAAAGAAAGCCATTCGTGACTTGACTTTGAATGAAGGTTTGCGTTTGGACGGTCGTAAGACTGACGAGGTTCGTCCGATCTGGTGTGAGGTAGACTACCTGCCTTCAACACACGGTTCTGCAATCTTTACTCGTGGGGAAACTCAGGCTTTGGCCACAGTAACCTTAGGTACTTCTAGAGATGCAAACATTATTGATATGCCTTCTTATGAAGGCGAGGAGCGTTTTTACCTCCACTATAACTTCCCTCCTTTCTCAACCGGAGAGGCCCGCCCTATTCGCGGAACTTCTAGACGTGAGGTAGGACACGGAAACTTGGCCCAACGCGCCCTTAAAGGAATGATCCCAGACGATTTCCCATACACGGTACGTGTGGTATCAGAAGTATTGGAATCTAACGGTTCTTCTTCTATGGCTACTGTATGTAGTGGTACTATGGCGCTTATGGATGCCGGTGTTGCTATGACCAAGCCAGTTTCTGGTATTGCCATGGGATTGATCTCAGAAGGAGATAAATACGCCGTATTGAGTGATATTCTTGGAGACGAGGATCACTTGGGTGATATGGACTTTAAAGTGACTGGTACTGCGGATGGTATCACTGCTTGTCAAATGGATATCAAGATCAAAGGGCTTAGCTACGAGATCTTAGTGAACGCATTGAAGCAGGCTCGTGACGGACGTTTGCACATTTTGAGCAAATTGACCGACACCATCGCACAACCAAACGAGACCGTGAAGCCTCACGCTCCAAAAATGGTTACAGAGATCATTCCAAACGAATACATCGGAGCACTTATTGGACCTGGTGGAAAAGTGATCCAAGAACTTCAGAAAGAAACTGGAACAACTATCGTGATCAACGAAGACCCAGTGACAGAAGAAGGAATCGTAGAGATCCTTGGTACAGACCAAGACGGAATCGATGCGGTATTGGCCAAGATCGCTTCCATTACCTTTAAGCCGGATGTAGGAAGCGTTTACGAAGTAAAAGTGATCAAGATCCTAGACTTCGGAGCGGTAGTAGAATACCTTGAAGCTCCTGGTAACGAAGTATTACTACACGTTTCTGAGTTAGCTTGGGAACGCACTGAAAACGTAACTGATGTGGTAAACATGGGTGACGTATTTGACGTGAAGTACTTCGGAATTGACAAGCGCACGCGCAAAGAGAAAGTTTCTCGCAAAGCCTTGTTGCCAAAACCAGAAGGATACGTGGAGCGTAAGCCAAGAGAACGCGATGACCGTAAAGGTGGAGGTCGTGATAACAGAAACAGAGACAATCGTCGCGATCGTAAAGACCGCAATTAAGACCGATTTCTGATCTAATAAACCTGAGAAAAGCCGCTGTAACAGCGGCTTTTTTTATTATTCGCCAAATAAAAGTTATTTTTAACGCAACCTTTAGAAAAAAGCAAGTCTATTAACTAAACAACACCAAAAAAATGAAAAAATTTTACGTATTAATTTGCTCAGTTGTTGTCGCCCTTATGGCCGTTTCCTGTGAAAAGGATTCAAACAATACCATTGACCAGGTATTGGAAGGCGTTGACAGCGGAGCCGTTTTGAGAACTATCAACGTGATCTCTGGTGAACTCCCCATCGGTGTGGAAGGTGCCAAGTTTGAAGTTGAAGTAGAAGCCCAAGACAATCAGAATGGAGACTTGCTACAATCCGTTGACGTGTTTGTAGCGCTTACAGACAATTCTCCCGATAACGGAGATTCTTCTGCGGCAGAAGTGCAGATCGGAACTGTTGATCGTGCAGCTTTTAGCCCTGGACCATTCGGATTGCCACGTGGAATCGTAAGCGTAACTCTTGATGAAATGCTCGGCGCTCTTGGAGTAACAGAAGCAGATCTATTTGGAGGAGACGTATTCAATATCCGTTTGTCCTTGAACTTGACTGACGGACGTGTATTTTCAGTTAGCAACGCCGGAGGTATCATTACCGGTGGATTCTTCAACTCACCATTCCAATATTCTCCTGCAGTGATTTGTCCTGTAGAAGAGACTTTTATGGTTGGTGAATATTTGATTGAAGAGATTACTCCTTATGTTGACGGACCGACTTTTGATGATGGATCTATTGTTGAAGTAACTGTTGGAGATTTCAGTACAGAGCGTGTATTCTTCACCTCTAACTATCCAGATTACTGTACCACTCCAAATGACTTTAGATACACACTAGTTTGTGGAAACATCATCGTTCCACTACAGGAAAGTAATTGTGCATGTGGTTCTGGAGCCGACTACTTTGGACCACCATTAGGAGATGCTTCCACTTATGACTTGAGTGACGACACTGTGTTCTTCTTAACCTTCGGGAACGACTTACAGTCTGACTGTGTTGCACCAGAAGACACTACTTATAAGTTTACCAAGCAATAGGCGTCGCATCAGATTCCTAAAAATGAAAACTATACTTGGAACTTCATGAGCTCATAAAGCTATGTAAACAGCAAGACAGACAAGCACAAAGTGAATTGTTTTTGCGTTATAAAGACGTGCTTTTCACTTTGTGTTTGAAGTATTGCAAGAGTCAAGCAGAAGCTGAGGACCACCTCCAAGATAGTTTCATAAAAATTTTCCAAAACATCAAGCGGTACGCCGACAAAGGAAGCTTTGAAGGCTGGATGAAGCGCATTGTGATCAACTCTGCCATTGACCGCTACAAGAAAGACCTTTATACGGTCTCTGTCGATGAACAGCGCATTGCTGAACAAGACACCGAGATCGATAAACAGGCCATGCAATTGCCCTTAAAGACCTTATTGGGTCTGGTGCAAGAACTGCCCAGCAGGTATCGCCTGATTTTTAACCTCTACGAACTCGATGGCTATTCGCACAATGAAATAGCAGACCAACTGGGAATATCCTCGGGTACATCTAAATCAAATTTACATCGCGCCAAGTTGATCTTGAAGGAGAAGGTACTCGCTCTCAAGCAGGACCATCCTTTAACAAAGAATCTTAAACATGGATAATAAACAAGACATAGGAGCAGCATTTAAGCAGCGACTGGCAGACCTCAATGAAGGTCCGGCAGATAGTGCAGCGCTATGGGACCAAATCGCCACCCAACTGGATGCCGAGGGGACTAGCCCCAAAGGCATTCCATTCTGGCTAAAATCTGGTCTTGCTGTTTTAATCGTAGGGGTAACTGCCTTCGGAATTTGGAAATTCGCTTCTTCGACAAGCACGGATCCAAATCCAAATGCTAATACAGAATTGACGGAATCGCAAAGCACGCCTTCCGAATCAGGGATAGATCCATCTGGAATCGATCCTAAAGGAACATCAGAGTTAGCTCCAATCGCTGCGGAGGATACTCAGAATGATACGACCACAAGTTCAAGCTCAGAATCAAACCTTCCGACATCAGCATCCGATGCTGTTGCAACAAAAGGGACTTCCTCTGGAACTGCTTCTGGTGAGACTACAACTGCTTCTGAAGTAACCGCTGATACACCATCGAGCAGTTCTTCAAACTCGTCTGCAACTGAAACCTCCGTTGCTACAACAGGTACTACATCCACTCGTGCATCGAAAGATACTAAGACCAGTACCGCTGTAAAACAA
>NZ_CBFCWJ010000047.1:0-23794 GCF_965601605.1 Gilvibacter sp.
AACATCCAAATGGTAATCGGGTACTTTGATCTCGGATTCCTCAAATCCCAGTTCCTCTTTGCTAGGAAATTCTTCCGTGGTTTTGACAAAGGCATCTGCGGTAACCTCAGGATAAGGTTTATGTTCACTCGGTTGGAAACGTTCCAGCCATTTGTTTTTAAAAGGAGTGTAGACCACATAAGGGTCGCCGTCATCTTTAAGGACTTCTTGCGGCTCAAAGATCACTTGATCTTTGTAGCGATTAAAGGTAATCCCTTCGGATTTCGCCCAGTCCGAAACGCTTTTATCCCGTTTACGAGCATAAGGTTCGTAGTCGCGATTGGTGTGAATTGCCGCAATATTATAGGTCGTCGCTAGCTTTTTAAGAACGTCTAGCGGATTCCCTTTGCGAATGCAAAACCCTGCTTGACCATCACTCAATTTGCTCTGTAACTTTTCTAGGCTGTCATAGATGAAATTCACCCGAGCATCATCTGCTGGCAATTCTTCTAAAATATTCTCATCAAAAATAAATAGCGGAAGTATTTTATGATCTCCATCAGCCGCTGCGTATAAGCCTGCATTGTCGTGGAGCCTTAGGTCCCTGCGAAACCAGAATAAAGCAATTTTTTCATTCTCTTTCATAGCGCAATTCTTAGGGTTTAGTGCATTTTAAGGCATACACTAAGGGGATTTTATTGTCAAATGGTTTTAGTTGGAATTTGCCCGGAGCTACTTCAACAGTTTGCTCAAAGCAGTTGTATGGCGAATAATCAAATTCTTGAAATGCCTTTAGCGTCAGTTTTTGATCCAAAAGGGCAGTGAGTACCTCGCTCAAGGGATGGTTCCAAGTCACGTAATCTGCGGTAAAGTCATTGGCGCCATCGGTATAGGATCCTGTTGAGGTTTCTTCAATTGGACCGTCGTTGAAATAATTGTGGGTCACGCCTGTCAGCGCATCGTCATACATCCAAACCACAGGATGAAACTCTGCCATGACAAACTCACCTCCGGGTTTTAGAAACTGATTGACTACCTCCGCCCATCGATCCAGATTAGGGAGCCAACCTATAGTGCCGTAGCTGGTAAAGACCACATCAAATTGTTTGTCCAAATGATTGGGTAGGTCATAAAGGTCACAACAAATAAAACTAGCATCTAAATCCAAACGCGTATTTAGCTCTCTGGCTTTATCAATGGCTGCATCGGAGAGATCCATCCCAGTAACTTTAGCTCCCATTCTGGCGAGAGAAAGACTGTCTTGCCCAAAATGACATTGCAAATGCAAAACTGATTTCCCGCTCACATCGCCTAACAATTCCAATTCAATGGAATTCAACGAGTTGTTTCCGCTTAAAAATCCCGGCAAATCGTAAAAATCAGACTCAACATGGGATGCTGTTCGGGTGTTCCAACTGGCTTTATTTATTGCTTTGTAATCCATCTTTACGCAACTTCATGACCTAAGGTTGCCTCGTAAATTCTAAACCACTGTTCATCGGTCAGTGCTACGCTTTGCGCGTTTACCGCATCCTTTAAACGTTCAATTTTGCCACTCCCAACAATTGGCATGATGCCCACAGGGTGTTTGAGTAGCCATGCATACATGACCGTGGCTATATCCGTACTAAGTTCTGCGCCAATGGCATGGATAACTTCTAACAAGGGCATGCGATCTTTGGTTGCCGAGGAGAATAATTTCCCTCCAGCCAAAGGAGACCAAGCCATAGGATGCATGTGCTTTTCTAGCAAATAGTCAATATTTCCATTATCAAAATGCTCCAAACAATTCACGGAGATTTCAATTTGATTGGTGATCATATCTTGATCCAGATAGGATTGCAAGGTTTTTGTTTGCTGAGGTGTGAAATTTGAAACTCCAAAATAGCGTACTTTTCCGCTTTGCTTTAGATGATCAAAGGCGCGTGCAACTTCGCTCGGGTCATATAGGGGAGAGGGTCTGTGCAAAAGCAAGACATCCAAATAATCCGTTTGTAAATTTTTCAATGATTGTTCTGCACTACCTACAATATGATCGTAGCTCAGATCATAGGATTTGACCGTTTCGCTCCGGATATTTTTCAGAGAGTAGTTTGATCCCACATTTGCTGACCAATTCCAGTCGGTCGCGCAAACTTGATTTGTTGGCCAAGGCCTTGCCAAAGATGGCTTCACATTCGTAATCCCCATAGATGTCGGCATGATCAATGGTAGTGACTCCTAGGTCTAATCCTTGCTCGAGTAAATTCAAGATGTCGTCTTGGGAGTATTCCCAATCCTTCAAACGCCAATAGCCGTGAATGAAGGTTGAAAAACTAAGGTCTTCAGTAAGTTGTTTTCTGCTGGATTGCATGCTCAGAATTTAATGGTTCTAATGTTAGTTACTCCTTGTTTCAAAAGATCGGCGATCTTTAAGGCGCGATCGATCTGTTTGTCTGTATTATTCACTGCAGCTACTGCTGCTAAAATGCTGCGTTGACCTCCTGGGGTCAGTTTTTCAAAGATGGCTTCCGCCTCGGGATCTGTTCGGATCACCTCTGCAAAGGTCTCGGGTACTTCAAACTGGTATTTGGTATCGTCTATTTTCACTGTGGCTTTAACCTCGCTTCCCAATTCCAGCTCCAGCGCTTTCATGTGCTTTTTGCTCAGCATGATAAAATGCCCAAAGGCTTTTCTAAAAAGTATGGCTGCATGGACTTTGTAATCAGGACTGAGGTGAACAATGACCCGCTTATTGCCACCCTCCTTTAATTTGTCAATATGAGTCTCGGGTAAGGGAAGGTAGCAGGACCAGCCTTTGCCTTGCTGTTTGACGGTGGTTGTATAGGAATAGATATCTGCCACTTATTTTAATCCTAAAGTGTCTCTTAAAACGCTGTCACTGTTGCTGTTTCTGCGCCAATAATCTGACCGAATACTTTTTATTAAGGTTCCTGTAGTGGTAATCATATCACTGCTTCCGAATCCTTTGGGATGGCTTTCTTCCCAGCCCATTATTTGATGTGGAAAGGCTGTTTGAAACTCGATCTTAAGCTCGCGCTTCAATTCAGGATAGGTCACCGTATAACTGCTGATACTATCTGTGGCATTCAAGCTCGCTATTGCCTTGTAAGCTTGTGCTTTGACGTGCTTTAAGCGGAGGTAGAAGAAGCTTGGGATCATCTCGAGCTCGCCTTGTGGCAAATTATCTGATTGCAATCGGATCATAGCCCAGAGGTCATCTTCTAAAAGAGCTTTGCTCAGACGCAACCCTTCTTGTCCTTCTCCTTGAAAATACGAGTTGATATCAATTTCAAATTGATCCGTATTCTTAAGCTCCATATAAACATGACCGCACCATTCTTGAACAGAAGTGGCGATCTTTAAACTGTGCTGCCCGTCCTCAAAAGGAAAGAAGCTTGAATTGATCATGGAATAAGGATAGATCCCCGTATTGAAGTTCTTGGTAAAATTCAGTTTGAGTACTGATGGATCTGCCGCCGTTGGATTGTCTGCCTTAGTGAAGCTTGTTTTAGAAAAAGGTTCAGTGACAAAGATCATGGCTGCCTGTCCTTCTCGGAGTTCTCCATATCGAGCTTGCGAAAGCGTATAACTTGATATCTCTGCGGTTCCATTGAACCAATAGTCTTTGTGCTCCTGAGAGGGTGTGTATTTGTAAGCTTCTTCTACAGTATCTTCTGGAGCAACTGCTGCGATCTCATTAGCCTCTTTACAACTTCCGAGGATCAGTACTAATGAAAGAAAAGTGAATAAGATTCTCATCGCTAAATGGCTTTAGGTCAGAGGTGCTCTTTTGGTCTTAAAGCTGTCCTTTTTCTGCTAATTCGTTCAGCATTTTGGTGTGCACCTCATGTGTTCCTTCAAAGGTACGAATGCGCAGGCGGTTGTCAAAGAGACTTTCACCTCTTTCCTTCTGATCTTTTAGTTTTTCTGGAGTGATGTATTGGTCCTTATCTCCGTAGATATAATAGACGGGTGTCTGCGGGTCCAAATACTCAAAATCAGATGGCTTTAGTTCCACGGGAATCCCTCCTGAGTGCAACACCAACATTTTTGGTTGAATCTTTCTACTGGCCATCCATCGGCAAACTACAGAAACGCCTTGCGAATATCCCATCAGGATCAATTGAGAGGTGTCTAAGGATTCCGACTCAAAAACTGCGTCGATGTACTTCAGGATGTTCTGGGTTTCTGCTAGGGTGTCTTCTCGGGTCAGCCAGCTTGCGCCTACATGTTTAAAATCGGGACCTTGATAGTATTTGCTAGGGGCTTGAGGCGCTACAATATAATTTGACTCTGGATCCATAGCTTTGAAATACTTCAAAAAGTAGCGGCTTAAATAGCCCATTCCGTGAAAAGCAAACCAGAGATTTTGGTCTTTTTCTCGCCGCTCATTCAAGGTTTCATAGCTGTTAGAGTTTTGGTAAATAACCCGTTTTGTAGTCATAAATGCTGCTGCCTAATTTTGTATATTTACAAAGTAAACGATTCAAATGGAGTATACCAAAGAAGAACTTTTAGCGCGTTGCAATCAAATGTGCAAAAACACCCTGATGGAAACCCTCC
Organism: Gilvibacter sp.; assembly: GCF_965601605.1. Lineage (GTDB taxonomy): Bacteria > Bacteroidota > Bacteroidia > Flavobacteriales > Flavobacteriaceae > Gilvibacter. The sequence goes on from NZ_CBFCWJ010000047.1 coordinate 4,546, forward strand.
AAATTGAATTTGTTGATTTTAACGATCATTCCATAACTGCAAAAATGCCCGTGAATTCAAGAGTTCACCAGCCTGATGGTGTACTTCACGGGGGCGCTTCAGTGGCACTGGCAGAAAGTGTTGGAAGCGCAGCGGCCTTTATTTTCCTCGGAAAAAAGGATGTACAGGTCCGCGGAATTGAAATTGCAGCAAATCACGTAAAATCCATTCGGGAAGGGGAGGTTTTCGCCAAGGCGGAGATAATGCATAAGGGAAGGACCACACAGCTTTGGCAGATCCGAATTACCGATAATGAAAATAACTTAATCTCACTCGTAAAACTAACAACGCTAACCCTTTACAAGGAAAAACCATGACACTTTCAGATTTTACTCCCCAAGTTGAATCGCATTTTAAAAACAACCTTCCTTTTGTACTCTATAATGAACCAAACAACCTACAAGTCCATGCATTGCTGCAGCAGAGCGACAAGCAACACTTGGTAAAAAACCTAACGCGTACGGGCTTTGTTTTTATGCCCTATTCCAATAAGAACCGCGCTATACTTATCCCTGACGAACACGCTGATGCAATCTCAGCAGAGCTCGATGCAGAATATTTTCAAAGTTTAGCTCCTCGAGTTGCGGCAACAGATGTACCTATTGTGGCCGTCAACTATGAGCAAATGTTGGGAGATGCTATTGACCAAATCAATAAGGGAAACCTGCTCAAAGTAGTTTGCAGCAGAAAAGAAGTGGTGTCGGGCAGTTTTGATCCGATCGCACTATTTATGGCCACCTTAAAACACTACCACGATGCTTTTGTATACTCCTTCTTTCATCCTAAGGTTGGGTTTTGGATCGGTGCAACTCCTGAAACTTTTATCAAGGTAGATGGGACCACCTTTAAGACCATGGCCTTAGCAGGAACACAAAAGGTCTTTCCAGACATCAATCCGCAATGGACACCAAAAGAGGTCAATGAACAAAGCTTTGTCACTAAGGCAATTACAGAAAGTCTGGAATCCTTGGCAAAGGTCATTGTGGTTTCTAAGACCTACAATAAACAAGCGGGAGCGCTTTGGCATATATGTAATGATATCTCGGGTACGCTAAAGAACAAAAAGGAAATGCTACACCGTGTTTTGGAGGCTTTGCATCCTACACCGGCCGTATGCGGTTTGCCTCGAACCAAGGCCAAGAATTTCATCAGCAAACACGAAAATTACGATCGGGAGTATTATACGGGCTATTTAGGTAGAGTAACTTCTGGTTTAAATACGCAACTATACGTAAATTTGCGTTGTATGAAAATTACGGACCAAGCAGCCGAGATTTTTGTAGGTGGAGGCGTCACAGAAGGCTCAAACATTTTTGATGAATGGGTAGAGACTGTGAATAAAGCCGAAACCATGAAGCAAATTCTACGCTTGCCGGTTCCGTCTTAGAACGATGGCCCAAAACCCCGAAGCAGAGACATATTCCAGCATACCCTTAGCGCAATTGGCTGTTGCAGCCTGTAAAGTGCATGGGATCTCTCGAGTTGTTATTTCTCCTGGATCCAGGAACGCACCCCTTACTTTAGGGTTTACCAATGATCCCTATTTTGAGTGCTTTTCCATAGTTGATGAGCGCGTAGCGGCATTTTTTGGTTTAGGAATGAGTCAGTTTGATGGAGTTCCAACAGTTTTGATCTGTACCTCAGGTTCTGCGGTATTGAACTATTTTCCTGCTGTGGCAGAGGCTTATTACAGCAGAATTCCACTGGTTGTTTTATCTGCGGATCGCCCTTCGTATAAGATCGATATAGCAGATGGGCAAACCATTAAACAAGTAGGTGTCTTTGGCGACCACGTAAGCTTCTCTGCTCAGTGCATAGAAGACTGCGGTCCAAATTCGGTTAATCACCAGTATTTTCAAGAGGCTTTGAGTACGGCAATTTCAGCAAAACGCCCCGTACATCTCAACTTGCCGTTTGAAGAACCCTTATATCAGTTGGTGGCAGCTCCCTCGGTAAACTATTCCTTGGCGAATACACCAAATGAAGTTGCTGCGTTGCAGTTGCCGGTAGATTTTTTGGAAGATTTTGATCGGGCAGAGCGAATTATGATCATCGCTGGAGTAATGCCTCCGGAATCCATACCTTCTGAGGTGCTTGAAAAGTTACTGAACGATCCTCGGGTTTTAATGCTCACGGAGACCACTTCTAATTTACATCATCCTAAGATTGTCAGCGGTATCGATCAATTGATCGCGGCCTTGGACTCAGAAGAATTGGAGCAACTCAGACCTGATTTGTTGATTTCTTTTGGTGGTATGGTGGTTTCTAAAAAGATCAAGGCTTTATTGCGTGGGCATGCACCAAAATGGCATTGGCACGTAGATCCTTTAGAGGCTTATGACACCTATTTTGCGCTGAAAGGACATATTCAATCCCGGGCGACTCATTTTATAAATGCACTTCCCGAAAATCAAGGAAGTCAGAACGCATCGTATCAAAAAGACTGGTTGGCCAAAAGAGACAGTTTTAGAGAGAATCATCACCGTTATTTAGCGGCTATTCCCTTTTCAGACTTAAAGGCCTACGGTGCTGTGTTTGATGCCTTGCCGGAGGGAATTATCATGCAAGTGGCTAATAGTGCCGCCATACGTTATGCGCAACTCTTTGAATTACTAGAAAGTGTGGCCGTGTATTGTAACAGAGGAACCAGCGGTATCGATGGCTCCACCAGTACAGCTATTGGCCATGCCGTTAGCTGTGAAAAACCTGTGTTGTTTGTGACAGGTGATCTCAGCTTTTTCTACGACAGCAATGCGCTTTGGAACAATTATACGCCTGCTAATTTTAGAATCATTTTGATCAATAATTCAGGAGGTGGAATTTTTAGAATCCTTCCGGGAGATAAGTCCAAAGATAATTTCATCACTTATTTTGAAACGGTGCATGGACTGCGCGCAGAATCGTTAGCGCAAATGTACGGTTGGGATTACAGCAGTGCTAGGACAATGACCGAGCTACAACAAAACTTAGGAGATGGTTTCTGGCAAGGAGATAGACCTGCAATCCTAGAGGTATTCACCCCTAGAGAGGATAACGATAAGCTACTTCTGGACTACTTTGCAGCAGTCAAATCCGGATCAATTAAGGACTGACTCCATTCGCTTGCACTTTTAATGTCGTCAAAAACCGCAAAGGCCTTGGTAAAGAATTTGGATTCTAACATGGCATTAGCAGCGCTGACCGAGTCTTTGGCAACAATGGCTATTCCTTTTAGATTAGGTACCCGCTCCAGATACTTATAATCATTCGGCTGAACCGAATAACTATTGATTCTATTCGAGATCATGGTAAAGGGTTTTGGGCCGATGTACTTGAGACATTCCATTAAAAGTTGAATGCCCGTAACATAGGAAATATTGACACCTTCATTGAACTCAGTAATAACCAATTGATCATAGAAATAGATGTTTCCAAGGGCGGAATATTGAACGTGACGGGGGATTCGACCGTCATCGAAGTGGGTGTGGGGAGTGAGATTCATATCGCAGGCCTAAAATACTCAAACCTGCAATGAGGAACAAATTAAAAGCTGTTTGTTTTTAGCGTTGGTCTAAGTTGTACATTTGCCGCATGGAATTGGGTCAATACAATACACTAACTATCTTAAGGGAGACAGATCCTGGGCTTTACTTAGGAGATGCCGAGGAGAACGAAGTTCTACTTCCCCACAAATACAAGCCTCAACAATACGCTATTGGTGATGCTATTGAAGTATTTGTGTATCGTGACAATGAAGCTCGTTTGATCGCTACCACACTTACTCCTAAGGCGGTAGTAGGAGAGTTTGCTTATTTGCGCTGCTCTCAGCAAACGTCGCATGGAGCATTTATGGAGTGGGGGATTGAGAAGGACTTGTTTGTACCCTTCAAGGAGCAAGCCCGTAAAATGAATCCCGGCAGCTGGTATACCGTATATATCTACATTGATCCGAAGACAGAGCGTTTGGTAGGATCTTCTAAGACCAAGAAATACCTTTCTAATGAGAATATTACCCTGAAGAAATACGACAAAGTCGATATTTTGATCACTCACATTACGGAGCGGGGTGCCAATGCCATTGTGAACGGTCAACATGACGGTTTGATCTATATTGAAAATATCTTTGAGGATATTAGAAGCGGGGACCGGTTACCGGCTTATGTGAAAAAGATCCGGCCAGATAATAAGATCGATCTTTTGCTCCAGCAAGAGGGTTATCGCAGTATTGAACCCAATGCAGAATTCCTATTAGAGGAACTCGAAATGGCTGGAGGCTTTCTAGCGGTAACGGACAAGAGTGATCCGGAAACCATCAAAGAATTGCTCGGAATGAGTAAAAAGAGCTTCAAAAAGGCCCTTGGGTCCTTATACAAGGCCAGAAAGGTAAAGATTGAAGAAGACGGAATCAGTCTTACCTAAAAAAACGATTCCCGCTGTAAGGCGAACAGCGCCAACAAAATCCACGAGAAGTTAAAGGATCAAAGAGTTGCAATCCGCGCATTTCTGTGTAAACGGTATTGGTCACTTTGGATTGTTTGTCATTGGCATACGGACTTTGAACCGTAAAGCCGAGAGATTTCACCCGAATCGGTCTAATAGACATGGCGCGCACCCGGTCTCGATTGGTCTTATCAATTGCAGCGGACATATCTACAGGCTCCCAGAAGGAACCCGCCTCTGTATTGAAAACAATTGGCGTTAACGGATAGGATCCGGTATAAACAAAGTTGTACTCCTCAGAGAATATATCTGGCTCATCTTCTAAGACAAAAGCACCAAAATCTATGGTAAAGGTAGCTGGCTCTTGCGCCCAAACAGACGCAGACCCAAGCAGTAAGAGTAACAGTAAATAGATTCTTGGCCTTCTCATAGCTGTTGCTAAAATAGCAAAAATCGCACCAAAATTATACTAGCCGTATGTTAACGCTTGTACTTGGAAATACGGTTGCTAGGCAACAAAAGGGCATCTAGAGCTTGAATCAATTGCTTATGTGCAATAATGGGGATAGGGGCGAAAAGGGACTCAAGTTCTAGATGACTCTTGCTTGGACTTTCGTAAAAGACTACATGATAGGACTGCATGGCGGGGAAAAGCTCCAAAAACCACTTAAGGTCTACGGGATTGATGCTGTAGTCGTGTATGCGGTTAGAAATATAATGGAAGGGTTTATTCTCAGGGAAGAAATTAGAGATCGCAAAAATAATGCTGTAGGCTGCGTCTCTATCATAAACAGAAGCCTCGTGCATTTGCGAGATCACAAAATCATCAAAAAAGTATAGATCGGTACATTCTAAATTGACTTCTTTCTTGCAAAATTTATAGATAACTGAACGCTCAACTCTCATCCCCTAGAATTTTTGTACAAAGCTAGGGTTGGCCTAAGAGAAGCGATTCAAATCACTTGGCTGGAAACCAGTGTTTTAGATAAACGGGCGATAAATTCGATAAACTACCCTAAGTCTTAGAGATTCAGTTTGTTAGCTGTGTTTTTTGGCACTGCATCCTTGTGTACCATAATACTGATGCTTTTAAGGCGCATATAAGCTTCTGAGAAGTACACATAGCCACCAAAAGCAGTTCGGTCTTCTGCCGTACCCCAGCTGTTCTTCACTTTGTAATAGCGATTGCCTTGCTGATCTTTTACAATCCCAGTAATGTGCATTAAGTGATCGTCCGTAGTGCTGAAACTTTCAAAACGTTCTTGACGCAGGTCTTGGTCTACTTTGAGCTCTGGATAAATGGCTGTCCAGGCTTTTGGGGTCAGGCTCGCATCCGCAGGAACTACAGCAACTCCATTTTTAGAAGAGAAGCCGCGTTCGCTTACGTCGCAATCCAACTCAACGGTATAGCCATTCTCTAAGGCGTTATCTATGGTTTGCATGAGCTCATCCAAAGAAACATTGTAAAAGCTCCCGTTAGAGAAATTGTCCGGAATGTCTAAAATGCTCTGGGCGTACATCGGCATATGAGAAAAAGAAGTAATACTCACATAAGCCTCGGGATCCAAACCGGTCATTTTTAAAAAGGACTTTGGCGTATAGTTTTTTCCTTCAAAAAGGAACTGCTCTGGAATACTTCCTAAATAGACATCCAAAACACCTGCAACGGCCGTTTGCCAATTCGAGCTTAAATTGCGTCCTGGATTCTCAATATAGGTATTCAACATAGCTTTGATCACTGCAACCATTTCTGCATGGTTGTGTCTATCAGCGCCAGCTTCCAAGCCCGTATAGGCGCGATTAGGTACCAAGCCATAATCTCGGACCGAGTTGATCACATCATGGGCCAATCCACCTTCGCTAAACTGAGCTTTGCCTTGTCTCATGACGTAATTCCATGCTTTTTTAGGATAGGTCATGCGCACATTATACATCTCTGATAGGTCAATTTGTTGTCCAGAGATCCGCATAATTTCAGACTCTAAAAAAGAAGAGGTTGAAAAGCTCCAGCAAGTGCCTGTTACCCCTTGGCTGATCACAGGTGTCGCTTCGAGATCAATAAGCGTTGTAAATTGATAAGGTTCCTGTGCTTGATTATTAGAAACAAAGGTGAATAACAGAATTAGAGTAGTGATAATAGGACGCATAACAGCAAAGGTTTTTAAGAGTGGCTCAGCTAAAAAAGCCTTATTTTTACACGAAAATAGTGAATATGTCTAAAGCAAATTGGATCACCGCCAAAACCTATACTGATATCACCTATAAAAAGTGTGACGGAGTGGCACGCATCGCCTTCAACAGACCTGAAGTTCGCAACGCTTTCCGTCCTAAAACTACCAGTGAATTGTTGGACGCCTTTCACGATGCGCAAGAAGACACTTCCATCGGAGTTGTTTTGCTGAGCGCTGAAGGGCCTTCTCCCAAGGATGGAGTCTATAGTTTTTGTAGTGGAGGTGATCAAAAAGCGCGTGGGCATCAAGGATATGTTGGTGATGATGGTTATCACCGATTGAATATCTTGGAAGTTCAACGTTTGATCCGTTTTATGCCTAAGGCAGTTATTGCAGTCGTTCCAGGTTGGGCCGTTGGTGGTGGACACAGTTTACACGTGGTTTGCGATATGACCCTTGCCAGTAAAGAGCACGCTATTTTTAAACAGACGGACGCCGACGTTACAAGTTTTGACGGCGGTTATGGATCTGCTTATCTCGCTAAGATGGTCGGGCAGAAAAAGGCCCGTGAGATTTTCTTTTTAGGCCGAAACTATTCAGCCGATGAGGCTTTTCAAATGGGCATGGTTAACGCCGTAATTCCACACGATGAGTTGGAGGACACTGCTTTTGAGTGGGCTCAAGAGGTTTTGGCTAAATCGCCGACATCCATTAAAATGCTCAAGTTTGCCATGAACCTAACGGATGACGGTATGGTTGGCCAGCAAGTCTTTGCAGGTGAAGCAACACGCTTAGCTTATATGACTGATGAGGCCAAAGAAGGAAGGGATGCCTTTTTAGAGAAGCGCAAGCCTGATTTTGAAAAGAAGTGGTTGCCGTAGGGCAGGTTGTGATGAGTTGACAACCACCTCTTGTTCTACCTACAGATCAATTGAATTGCCGCTACTTTTGTTTTGCTTCAATTCGTTCAAGTCGCTCAGTTAGTTGATCTATAAGCGCACTTTGTTGGTTAAGTTGCTCGCTGAGTTCTTCGTTTTCTTTTTTCAGTTCGATGAGGTATAGATAGGCCTCTTCAATCTTTTCTAAATTGGTCATTGCAGTCTCGGCCAAATCAATTTTCATTCCGGCAGCAGCGATCTCGTCGTAAGATTTGACATTGGGTAAGTGGCCGTTAGCCTCAATGTATGCGGCCACAGCCGCTAATTCTTGAAAGCTGTATTCGGGTTTGATTTCTGAGTTTCCATTGAAATAACTTTCAAAAACGTAATCTGGATACGTAGTCGTGTCTGTAATGACATCTCCATTCACGGAGATATCTCCGTTGACAGTCATGGCGGAATCTCCAGCTCCAATGAAAAGATCTACCTCTACAACAGTCGTACCTCCTGAGAGAAATCGGAAGGAATCATCAACATCACTATATTGGATTCCCCAGTCATCAAAGGCTGTAGAATGTGCTGCCAACATTTTATTGCTGTTAGTTGTCCCTCCTGAGAACATATAGAGCATTGGAGCCGGAGTTCCTGCAGAAGCTGGGAAGCTTATGCTGGTTTGATCATTGGTAAAAGTGATGTCGTCTCCTGGATTAGAAAGGTTCAGGACGCTGCCGGTACGTGACCAGGAATTGTCATTGTCTGCCCAGCTCACTGTGCCGCTCCCGTTAGTGGTCAGTACTTGATTGGCCGCCCCATCCGTATTGGGAATATTATATGCCCCATTGATGTTGACAAAGCCGTTGAACCTTATTCTATTGGTGTTAAAATCTCCATGAATTAGAGGGTCACTAGTATTCGAGTTGTCAATGTACAATTGATCAGAGCCTGTTTCAAGCGCGCCCGCTTGGAATCCAATGAATACGTTTCCTGATGAAGTGGTAGTCAAACTCGTTGCGCTCTGTGTTCCAATTAAGGTATTGCGAAATCCTCTTGAATTGCCGCTGCTTCCAGCTCCTTGCCCAATAATAATATTCAAACCCCCTGTGGTTAATCCTGGAGCAGCTCCTTCACCAATAATAGTGTTACTTGTGCCAGAGTCCAAGCTAGCTGCGCTCAGAGTTCCCACCAACGTATTAGAGGTTCCAGAAAGAACATTGAGCCCAGAATTGGTTCCAATTGAGGTGTTACCCGACCCACTGACACGACGGAGGGCATTTACACCGACGGCGGTGTTTGCGCCTCCCGAACCGGTTTGCATTGCTGCACTACCAATAGCGGTATTGTTACTGGTTGTTGTCGCGCTTTCTAATGCTCCAAAACCAACTACGGTATTGTTAGATCCACTGCTGAGATCATTTAAGCTGTTGGTCCCAATTGCGGTGTTGTTATCACCAGATGTTAAATCTGTCAAGCTGGTTGAACCAATGCCGACATTTCCATTTCCAGTGGTGTTCGCGTCGAGTACCGAGCTACCAAGGGCAATATTGTTTGACCCCATAGTATTGGCGAATAGTGCTCTGGTTCCGAACGCTGCATTAGCATCTCCAGTGGTGTTGTTGTAAAGCGCATTCGATCCAATGGATAAATTGCTGGATCCAAGAGTATTGCTGAATAAGGCATTATAGCCAATGGCAACGCTTCCGCCACTGAGATCATTTCTCAGAGCTTGGGAGCCTATGGCAATACTGGTTGAGCCGCTGGTGTTTGAGTAAAGGGCTTGATATCCAATGGCTACATTATCTGATCCAGTTTCATTGGTTATCATGACACTTGAACCCAGAGCCACATTATTAGTACCAGTGGAGGTATTGGACAATGCTTCGGATCCAACTGCCGTGTTGTTAGAACTGCTATTTGCCCTTAAAGCTCCATGACCAATCCCGACATTGTTTACACCACCGCTATTGTTTCTCAGTGCACTTTGACCAATACCAATGTTTTGATTAGAGGTTCCGTCATCCGATAGCCCGGCGTCAACCCCTAAAAAGACGCTGTTGCCGTCGCTACTCCCATCGCTGAGGTTATTGATACTGTCATCGTCCAAGGCGCTTAAATTTTGCCAGGTGATGTTTCCACTTCCATCGGTTTGCATAATTTGCCCTACAGTTCCGCGGGAAGCAGGTAAAAGGTAGTTGTTAGTGGTTGAGGTGCCAATACTTACTTGTCCTAAGAAATATCCTGCATAGCTTCCTGCTTTGGTCACTTCTGAATATAGTCCATAATGGGTTCCATCACTGGTGCTATTGATAAAATTGTAGCTTCCGTATTTATCACCAGTTCCTAAGTTTAAGGTATTGTAAGTCCCGAAGTTGTTAGCTGAACCACCGCTTATAGCGTTGTAAGCACCATAACGAATTCCTGTTCCACTTGAGAGTTGATTGTAAACGCCGTATTTAGGAGAACTGTCTGTACTAATCAATCTGTTGTAGGTGCCGTAATGATCTCCAGTACCAGAGGATGAAATAGTATTATATGATCCATAACGCGCTCCTGGACCAACACCAACTACGGTATGAAGTGCACCATACAAAGGTGAACCGTTTGTGGTTCCTCCCGCAACGGTGGATCTAAATCCGACTTTCTGTCCGTTCCCAGAGCCACCGTAAGTAATATCATAGCCTACTTTGGCGCCTGTTCCCGTATTAGAGTTGATAATCCGTGCGCCGACTTTAGCAGCATTGTCTGTTCCGTCAAAGACCACACGAATGGTATTGTCATTATTACCGGCATAAATATTTAATGGAGCTGGAGCGACGGCAGCTTGTCCAATATTCACATTGCCTAGCGTGTAAATGTTGTCTGCAATGTCATCAGCAGGGGAGTTGGAGGGCAATTCCAACCAATCGGCATCACTGCCGTTGCCACCAATATTTACCCAATTGGTTCCTGCTTGATTCCAATAATAAAAACCGCGAGACACGGAGCCATTTCCTGTGGCAAATATCAGCATTCCATCTTGCGCAAGTGTTGGGTCGGTTGCGGGGAACTCATCTATTCGTGGAATCAGAATTCCATCTTGATTGCTTGGTGTGGTTAAGCTAGATGCTGGAATGTCCAGACTGGCATTAGGGCTTAGGGTATTGATTCCCACCTGTGCTGTGCCGACTTGTGGGGATAAGAAGGCAACAAGGACCACCAGTGAAAATCGTTTTATGAGCGTTTTCATAATACGAGCGGTTTTTTACTGATGTAAAACTATCCGCATCCCTAAAGAAGCTGTTGCTCATTTGTAACAATAGTGGTAAGGATTGTAACATTGCTTGTTTTCTAAGAAATAATGCGCCATTTGAGCAGGGTAAGAAATAATTGATGTTTCAACTTTTTTTGATTAAATAATTCAAATATTTAACAAAAAAGTTGATTAATTAAAATTACTAAAACGATTTCGTTGCGAATAGCTCATTGTGAAATTTTGAATTCCAAGGTCATTTCCTGACGATTTATTAGAGTATTCTCATTTTCATTAGCTCCGATTGCGATATTGATAATCCTTTTCAAATTATTGCCACTTGCCCTTGCCGCCCTCTTGAAAATGCCCACTTTTAAAGCTTAAATTTTTTTGAAAAATGCGAGCATACATCAAGGGAACTGGTTCTTATACACCAGAAAAAGTTGTCCCCAACAGTTTTTTTGAAGCCGTAGGATCTTCGGATGAATGGATTCACAAACGATTGGGCATTAAAGAGCGTCGGGTAGTGACAGATCAAACAACCAGTGATCTAGCTGCAAAGGCAGCCAAGCGTGCTTTGGAAGATGCTAATCTCTCACCAACGGATATTCAACTCATCGTTGTTGCAACTGCAACTCCCGATAGGCCAGCGCCTTCATGCGCGTGTTTTGTCCAGGAGAAGCTCGGAGCTTTTGGCGCTGTTGCATTTGATATCTCCGCAGTTTGTTCAGGAGCGTTATTTGCCTTGGCTACGGGAGCGCAATACATCAGCTCTGGAATGTTCCAAAGAGTAATGGTTATTGGGGCTGATACCTTTTCTAATATTACGGATTGGAACCGTCGTGATTCTGTCTTCTTTGGCGATGGTGCAGGAGCTATTATCCTTGAAGCAACAGAAGAGGACAAAGGTTTTATAGACTTTTTATTGCATACGGATGGCCGCGGAAAAGACGGATTCACTGTTTATGCCGGAGGTTCAGAGCAACCTGCATCCGAAGAAACACTAAGTAATGGAGGACATTATTTCACTATGGATGGTAAAGCAGTCTTTGAAACAGCTACAGCAGTCGTGCCCAAGAGTATCATGACTTTATTACAGCGCAATGATACTCATGTTGATCAACTCAAATATATGCTTCCGCATCAACCGAGCATTGGTATTCTAAAGACCATCGCAGAAAAAGTAGGTTTGCCTTTTGAAAAGGTTAAAACCAATATGGACAAATACGCCAATACCTCGGGAGGAACTATCCCCATCGTATTGAATGAAACCTTAAAAAATGAGCCACCCGAAGAAGGCGATCTGCTGCTCTTTGCAGCCGTAGGAGCCGGATGGACTTGGGGAACGGCCTTGTATAAATGGTAAACCAAATAGATATGTTAGCAGGTAAAACATTTTTGATCACAGGAATAGCAGACGAACAGTCTTTAGCGATGTATACCGCCAAAGAGATTATCAAAATGGGCGGAAAAGTAGTCTGTACGGCTCTAGGCGTAAGCAAGCACCATGGGGAATTGTCAGATAGAGCGAAGGCTTATTTGAATACCAACTTTGAAGATTTTCAACAATCTGTAGAACGCGCTTTAGGAAGGGACGTAAAGACTGCGGTGCTCGACGTGACTTTAGAGGAAAACGTTGCAGATTTTGCTCAGGAGTTAAAGGCAGAAGGAATAGTATTGGATGGTCTATTACATGCGATTGCTATGGATAAGACCATTAGGAATAAGCAAGTGAAACCACTGCTTGATGTTACGCGTGACGAGTTTTGTGACACTTTAGATGTGTCTGCTTATTCTTTAATTCGATTGACGCATCATTTGTTGCATGCTGAGGTCTTGCAACGAGGCGCTTCCATTTGCTCGATCAGCTATATTGCAGCGGAGAAGGTGACTTTTCATCCCTACAGAAACATGAGTATTGCTAAAGCTGCTTTGGAGCGGATTACGGTAGAACTGGCAGACGAGCTTGGACGCAGTCATGCCATGCGTGTCAATGCGGTAAGATTCTCACCGTATATGGGAAGCAAAGCAGGAACAGCAACGCTTATGCCGGAAGATGTGTCAACCTCAGATAAAATGAGTCCCCTAGGGAATGCTACCCCAGAGGACTTGGCTAAAGAGATCGTTCATTTATTCCGTCCAGATGTCCGCATCACAGGTGAGATCAGACATGTGGATGGCGGTTATCACGTTACTGGCTAGTAGGCTTGTTCGTGTACGTTGGCTACGGCCCGCCCGCTTGGGTCGTTCTGGTTTTTAAAGCTTTCATCCCATTCTAGAGCGACTGGTGAACTACAAGCTACAGAAGGTACAGAAGGTACGCTCCATGCGGCAGTTTCGCTTGGGAAGTGCTCTTCAAAAATACTGCGGTAGTAAAACTCTTCTTTAGAGGTTGGCGGTTGTACCGGGAATCTAAAGTGAGCGTTGGCCAATTGCTCGTCGCTGACCAATTCTTCCACCTGAGCTTTTAAGGTGTCAATCCAGTTGTATCCCACACCGTCACTGAATTGTTCTTTTTGTCTCCAAGCAACTTCTTCAGGTAACATATCTTCAAAGGCTTTGCGCAAGATCCATTTTTCAATACGACCTTCTTTGATCATTTTGTCTTTCGGGTTGAGTCGCATCGCCACATCCATAAATTCTTTGTCCAAGAAGGGAACACGACCTTCAATTCCCCAAGCCGCCAAGGATTTATTAGCTCTCAAACAGTCGTATTGGTGCAAAGTACTCAGCTTACGAACGGTTTCTTTATGGAATTCCTCTGCGCTTGGCGCTTTGTGGAAGTACAAATAGCCGCCAAAGATCTCATCACTGCCTTCTCCAGATAATACCATTTTGATTCCCATGGCTTTGATAGCGCGAGCCATTAAATACATAGGAGTAGAGGCGCGAACCGTTGTAATATCATAGGTTTCCAAATGATAGATCACATCTCGAATGGCGTCTAGTCCTTCTTGAATGGTGAACTTTACTTCGTGGTGAACCGTGTCTAAATGATCAGCAACTTTTTGGGCCGCTGCGAGATCTGGTGAACCTTCTAAACCAATAGCAAAGGAGTGCAACTGCGGCCACCAAGCCGATTCCTTATCTCCAGATTCAATCCTTTTGTCAGCATAGCGCTTGGCCAAAGCAGAAGTGACAGAAGAATCCAATCCGCCAGAAAGTAGCACCCCATAAGGTACATCAGACATCAATTGACGTTTTACCGCAGCGTCTAAAGCTTCACGAAGTTCTTCAACACTGCTCTCGTTATCCTTAACAGCATCATAATCCATCCAATCTCGGCTGTACCATTTTTTGAGCTCCCCATCTTTGCTGTATAGGTAGTGCCCCGGAGGAAACAACTCGATCTTGGTGCAGACGCCTTCCAATGCTTTGAGCTCTGAGGCCACATAAAAAGTACCGTCCTTATCCCAACCCATATACAAAGGGATGATTCCCATATGGTCTCTGGCAATCAGATAGGCGTCCTGCTCCACGTCATACAATGCAAAACCAAACATACCATTCAGATCATCAATGAAATCGGCTCCCTTTTCCTTATACAATGCCAAAATCACTTCACAGTCTGATTTAGTCTGAAAATTATAGCTGCCTTCAAATTGTTTGCGCCAATATTGATGATTGTAAATCTCTCCATTTGCAGCCAATACTAAATTCCCATCCTCACTAAAGAGCGGTTGTTTTCCAGAAGTAGGATCAACGATCGCTAAACGCTCGTGAGCCAAGATCGCTTTAGGGTGATCAAAGATTCCGCTCCAATCGGGCCCGCGATGCCTGAGGCATTTAGCCATGGTTAATAATTGAGGTCGCAACTGCTGAGCAGGCTGCTTAAGGTCAAAGGCGCATACAATTCCACACATAATTTTGTTGTTTAGTTTAAATCAAAAAAAAAGCCCGTCAAGTACAAAAACCTGACGGGCAATATCTTAGCGACAAGTTTCTGCTAGGGCATCCTGTTATTATTATTGTTATTGAAATTGAAAGTAGCCATATTGTCTAACTTAACTTGTCTGTTGTTATCTGGTGTAAATGTTCGAATTATTTTTTTAATATCAAAATCCGAATTGAAAAAATAGGACAGGAAAAACCCTCTAAAGTGTTGGGAAGTCCTGTGGATTCGCTTCATGCATGATGCTGTAAACTTTTTCAAAAATATCTTCAACAGAAGGTTTTGAGAAGTAATCTCCATCAGATCCATAAGCTGGACGGTGTGGTTGAGCCGATAGGGTTTGTGGCTTACTGTCCAGATGCTGCCACACGTTTTGCTTCTCTAAAATCTCTTGTAATAAATAAGCTGAAGTTCCACCAGGCATATCCTCATCGATCACCAAAAGACGATTGGTCTTAGCCACACTTTTAGCTACATCTTGATTGAGATCAAAAGGCAGTAGTGATTGCGCATCGATCACCTCCGCATCAATACCAACCTGCAATAGAGATTTTGCAGCTTGTTCTACCAATCGCAGGGTAGAACCGTAAGAAACAAGGGTAATATCACTCCCTTCCTTCACGGTTTCTACAACGCCGATCGGCGTTCTGAATTCCCCTAAATTGCTCGGCATTTTCTCTTTAAGACGGTAACCATTCAAGCACTCAACAATAAGTCCGGGCTCATCACTTTCTAAGAGCGTATTGTAAAATCCGGCAGCTTTGGTCATGTTGCGAGGTACTAAGATGTACATTCCGCGCAGCAGGTGAATTAAGGCGGCCATTTGAGAGCCACTGTGCCAAATTCCTTCTAAACGGTGTCCGCGCGTTCTCACAATTAGCGGAGCTTTTTGCATGCCGTGGGTTCGGTAGCGTACCGTAGCCAAATCATCACTCATGATCTGAATACAATAGAGAATATAGTCCAGATACTGAATTTCTGCAATTGGTCGCAGGCCGCGCATGGCCATTCCGATTCCTTGGCCTAGAATAGTCGCTTCACGAATTCCTGCGTCCGCAACACGCAGATCGCCAAATTTCTCTTGTAGGCCTTCTAAACCTTGGTTAACGTCTCCAATTTTACCAGAATCTTCACCAAAGATCAAGGTTTCTGGTTTGGTTCTAAAGATGTGTTCAAAGTTATCACGAACCACAACGCGCCCGTCAACTTCTTCTGTGCTGTTGTCATAAACGGGCAGGACCTCTGCAATAGCAGTGGCCTTTCCTTCATGCTCGCTGTATAGATGAGCGCTGTATTTGGGTTGGATACGCGCTTTATAGCTCTCGATCCATTGGTGTAGTTTTGTTTTTGCTTCGGATGTTTCTCCTACCAAATACGGCAATACGGAGCGTGTTGCCTTTAAAATGTCGCTTCTAAACGGCTCTGTATTGGCTGCTAAATTCTCACGGATCGGTTTGATAAAACTACCGTTTGCACTTGCAGCTTCTACTTCTGTTAATAATTGAAGCGCTTCTTTTTGTTCCTGTAACTGACCACTTAAATAGGCGTTCCAAGCAGTTTTCTTGCCTTCACGTACTTCTTTTTTTATGGTCTTCTCGAGCGTGGTAAGATCTTCTTCGGTAGCGATGTTGTTTGCCAACATCCACTCGCGCATCTTCAAATTACAGTCGTGCTCTTGTTCCCACTGCAATCGCTCTGGAGATTTGTAACGCTCGTGTGAACCACTGGTAGAGTGGCCTTGCGGTTGCGTGAGTTCTTGTACGTGGATCAAGACCGGTACGTGCTCTTCACGAGCCAAACGTCCGGCTTGTTGGTAGGTGTTGATCAGCGTGGCGTAATCCCAGCCTTTTACCGTCATAATCTCATAACCGTCTTCCTCACTATTGCGTTGGAATCCGCTGAGCACAGCGGAAATATTTTCTTTGGTAGTTTGGTCTTTGGCGTGCACAGATATTCCGTACTCATCGTCCCAAACACTTACTACCATGGGTACTTGTATAACCCCAGCAGCATTGATGGTTTCCCAAAAGTGTCCTTCACTGGTTGAAGCATTACCTATAGTTCCCCAAGCTACTTCATCGCCACCTTTAGAGAATTGCGTATGCCCAGAAAGTTCTTTGACGTTTCTAAAGATCTTAGAAGCTTGGGCCAAACCTAGGAGTCTGGGCATTTGACTCGCTGTAGGAGAGACATCAGAACTGCTGTTCTTTTGATCCGTAAGGCGTTTCCATTGTCCTTTGGCATCTACACTGTGGGTAGCAAAGTGACCGCCCATTTGACGTCCAGCAGACATGGGGTCGTGGTCTAGGTCAGTATGTGCATAAAGTCCAGCAAAGAACTGTTGAATGTTCAAAGCGCCTATGGCCATCATAAAGGTCTGGTCGCGGTAGTATCCACTGCGCCAATCTCCGTTTTTGAAAGCCTTTGCCCAAGCGAGCTGAGGCACTTCTTTTCCGTCACCAAAAATCCCAAACTTGGCTTTTCCGGTAAGTACTTCACGACGTCCCAACAAACTGCATTCGCGACTGGTCACGGCTATGCGATAGTCATTAAGTACTTGAGCCTTAAAATCTTCGAAGCTGATCTCGGTTTCTGATTGCGGATGTGTTTGCATAGTGTGCTACTTTTTGCGCGAACACAAAATTAGCGAAAATCGTCGGATTGAGCAATAGCCGCAGAAGGCGAAATATTAACAAATTCACAGTCAAACATGATTTTGATTGCGAATTATTGAATAAATGTCAATATTCTGGAATTCTGTTAAATATTTATCAATGAATTTGCAGCCCTTAATACCACTCTCGGGTAAAGAGTCTAAAGAGGGTTTGAGGGCTTAGGGTTACGATAAATCGGATGCGTTGATCGTAGTTTCCTAAACTCGGTTCCCATCCCAAGTTGGAGTAAAGGGGAAGGAAGACCTCAAAATAGTCAGCCACAAGGCTCAATCGAATTCCAGAATCAAAAACAGCCTGAGTGCCTCGATCTCGGTTGTGTATCAGTCCGGCGTCACCATAGGCAAAGATCCATTTCCAAATATTGGTACTGGCATTGACCGTGGCTATCCAACTGTTGGAGAATGCAGGTTCCAACTGAGATTTAAAACCTCCTTCTGCAATGATAATCTGCTGAGAGAATATCCCAGAATCGTCGCTACGCCCGTAGTAGTCGTAATCAAATAGGTAATCCGTAGGGCGGTCCAAAGCAAAACTGAAGAAATCATCATCCCTCGGCGTATCATTAAACAAAAATACTCCGGCAAAGAAACGCAGGTTCAACTGTCTGTTACTCAAAAATAGCTTGCGATATTCAAGCGTAGTGGTCACCTTACTGAACTGATCCGATAGCTCATAACTAAAGGTTCCCTTATAAAAGTCGATCAGGTTGTTGTCTGAATAGGTGTATTGCAGATTAAATACACTGTAATTTGGGGTTTCCAAAGGAACGTTAGGATCCTCATCACGATCAATATTGATGTTTCTCAGACTAATGGTCTGTCGCATATTGCTGCGAAGGTTGTCGGGATCTCTGAAAGAGAAAGTGATGAATGGCGTGTAGCGTCTAAAATTCAATCCGACGTTATACGAACTCGTTCCACCAGAGAAACCATAACGCATGGCGTAAAGAGAACGGTTTTGGATATAATCCGTATAAACCACAGAAGCACTACCCACAATTTGATTGGACTTTAGTGCATAACGCGGCTGAATGCGGTAGTTCCAGTTTTTGGGAAGCACCGTTTTATTGTAGAGTTTAGGCCCAATAGAGAGTCCGTCATAGACGTTAAAGTCAAAGACGGGCATCACAAAACTCTGGTTGTATTTGGGGTCCTCAACATCTAAAAAGAGTCGGAATTCTATCGGTTTGTTAAAGATCCCTTTGAGGTTTTTATAGTTGTTTCGGTTGTTGATCTCAGGCACTACCCGTTTGTAGTTCAAAGCCAATTGCCTGATCCCTTCTCGAGGAATGGTCACCGTGGTCAAACTGTCCACTGGAGCCAACCAGGTCTTATAGACAATAGAATCCTTATGCAGACCATAGAGGGGAACCGGTACTTTTACACCTGTTTTATTTTTAATGGTTACCCTTAAGGAGTCACCCATACGTTTTACGCGTTTGATCTTAAAGTCTATGGGGACGTTGGTCTCTACATATTCATCAAAGAACCAATCCACAGGCAATTCTGCTTTCTGCTTCACTAAATCTGCAAAGGCCTCAGAGCTAGTTGGTTTCAATACGTTTTGCTGATAAAAGCTGCGGATGGATTCGTCTAAGGCATCAGAATCCAAATAGTTCTTTAAAAATTTAAAACCGACTCCTGCTTTATAACTGGAGGCGATATTCTTGTTGAACTTTACCAAAGAATCCTTAGCGGTGGTCAGGGATTGATCCAAGTTGTTTCGCACCATATTCATATACAGCAGCTCGTACTGATCATTAAATTCCAGATCACTAGCGTGAGACCATTTGATCACCCAAAGATTGCTCAAACTCCCGATGATCTTCATGTCTGGATAGTACAGATCGGTATACTTCATCATCAAATACACCTGAATCCCTCCGTAAAGCCAGTGATCCTTTCGGGGGTCCAGCATCAAGGTGTTCTTGAGATACTTGGCCGTGATGG
>NZ_CBFCWJ010000048.1:0-39206 GCF_965601605.1 Gilvibacter sp.
CATTGATTAATGCGTTATCCTTAAAATGCAGGATAGCTTGTCCCCCAACCCCTAAATTACAGAACCTAGGGTCCGCTCCCAGCAACTCAGCCACCGGCATATTTGGAGATCCCAAGATTCCTTGTTGGTTACTTCCCCCTTGCCCTTGCTTGAAACTAATCAATTGGTCAGCAAAAGAAGCCTCGCCCAAAGGCAAATAAATATATCGGTTTTTAGAATCCTTATAGACATTAGCAGCTGTATTCTTTTGAGATTCCCAGGAAGGATTCAAACGATGAAATGTCTTCTGTTTACGAGCAAACTGAGCTTTAAAATCCTGATACGCTTTCTCCAAAGTCACACGGTAGTTATCGTGGAATTTTTGAAAACCAGCACTCGCAGTTCCGCTTGTCAAATGTCTTTTGTAAGCTGGTGGCAAAGAAGCTCCATATAAGGAATCAATTTCTCGTTTGGAAAGCATACGATTCAAGGAGGGCAATAAGGTCATCAAACCGAACTCTTCTTGAGACACCTTGTAATGTGCGAGCATCAATTCAAGCGCTTCAACAGCATCTACTTCTGCCAAAGTCTTGTAGAGATTCAGTTGTTCCAGACTCCTTCCTTTTTTTCTGCGCAAGTGATCCTCTACAAAGGTAGCCTGCTGCACCCCTGAAACCTCACGAATTAAAGCAATTGCTCGCTTTTCTGCCGCAACTTGATCTTCTAAATTTCCAGTAGAACCATTTAAAACCGCACCCCAGACAGAAGACAATCCCTGCTGTTGATTGGTGCTGTCCAAAGCCTGTTGCATAAACTGTTCAAAGACTTCACGACTGACCCCCATTTGCGCCAATTGTTCGTCGGTGAGATCAGATCTACCTAAGCTTTCCAATGCCTCTGTTACTCCTTCAACAGCAATTTGCTCCTGCGAATTGGAAGTGAGCTGAGGTTTGTCTGAAGCTGAAGTTTGCGTTTGAATTTCCCTTTTTTGATCTTCTGAATCCTCGGTTTGCTGCTTACAGCCAATGAACGCCATCAGCAACAATAAATAAAGTAGAACTTTCATAACTAACTAATCTCTTAAATATCGGGCTTGCATAAATTCAAAATATCCAAGTCCAAAACGGTTAAACCAATCCGGCACGCCATATTGTTCTTCGCAAAGATTTAGCTGCATCATGCTTTCTTTTAATTCTGCGATTAGAAAGGTGTATGTCTTGTCGTATTCGTGTTCCAAGTTGATGAACTTCTTCATGATTTCTGCCCGTTCTTGTTGCCAAACTAAACCAGTCACTGCATGTATCCCCGAAGAGTTATCGCCAAGTTTAACAGCAGCATCTGTATAGCGTTTACTGCATTTATAAATTATCCTCAGCTTTTCTAACTTATAACGTGCATCATTAAATTTTAGCCGTGCTGCCGTAAAACAAGAACTGCAATCACTGGCGCGATCCTCTGCGGCAGTTTGTTCTTCTGTTAGAGGACTTCCATCACCTACTGGAATATCTATAGAACAAAAAGAAGGAAGACTTGGCGAACCTGGTGGCGAAGTGTTCGGGACGCAATCTGTCAAGCCTTCATAGAGCCCAACAAAAGTGTTTAGATCTGCCCAAGCAGCTCTAATTGTGGCCATTCTTCCCAATACATTGTCAATACTAGAGTTCCCCCCTTCTTGCAAGGCACTTTCTACTCGCTCTATATAGGATTGCACCGAACGCTGTCTTCCACGCTGAGCAAGGGAACTACCCACAACAGTAAAGAGCAATAAGACCAACACTAAGGTCTTCTTTTGATTTCTCAATTTCAGAATCAGATAAAAAATCATCACAAAAGCCAAAGCCAGCACTATATAAAGCCAACTCGGAATCTCTGGCCCTATGCTAACCGATGCGGATTCATTATTGTTTGTGGAATCTGTTGTATTCTCTATGGTGACAAAAGGCGAACCTAAAAAGGACTGTGATGGAGGACTGGCCAAAACAGCTATTAGATACTCCACTTCTTGGTCAGAATCAGACTCAACGATAACTCCAAACTCACCGTAATCCCTAAACTTAAAATTGACCACATTTTCAGGTGAATTGGCTGTGGTGGCTGTTTCAACACGATTATCCCAATGATCTTTGGCTAAACTTACATTTAGTGAAACTTCTGGATTTGAACTGCTTACCAAAACATCTACCAGCTGATAAACATCATGGCCTTTGACTGTATGGTAGAAAACAGTATCACTGATCTGCCGCGTATAAACCACTGTTTTAGCTCCAGAATCTTCTGCGATCAAATTGATATTCTCGACCACGAGATCCTTGTCAAAGGTGTAAAGTTGCGCCTTTGCCATTCCAGAACAGCCCAAGCAGGTAATAAGGAGTGCGTATGCTATTTTATTGATCATAATTCTCAAATTTTGCGATTAGAAATGCTGCCACTTGCATCCCTTTTTCTTTGAGTGACATCTTTTGATCTTTTGAAAGCTCTGAGGCCAAAAGGGCATGATAGGTTATAATGATCTTATTATCGTAGTTGGGATTGAACAATTGCCAATTTGGTCTTGCTGGTTGTTTGTAGATTAAGTTTTGTCCCTCCATAGCAATAAGGCCTTTTCCTTGTTTGGAATCTGCTTTGATCTTCTGAATTTCTGAGATAATCTCTTCTTTGGGAAAATCAACTACTTTGATATTGAACCAACCGCTGTTTCCATCTTTATAAATGATATTGAATCCGCAATAGCTGGATTCAATTTGACGCTCCATTTGCTCAGTAGAGAAGCCAAATAAGGTTGCGAATTCTTCCCGAGAGAGTTTACAGGCTGGTTCCATAGCAAAAAGAAATTCATAACGATTGTCACTGGTAGATGCGGTTTCTGCTTTCGCTGTTGTTTGCTCGGGAATACCGTCCTGAGGCTTTGCATTTTGGTTACAGCTTACCGCGAGCACCAAAAGCATTAAAAGAAATGATGTTTTCATACTGTGAATTTTACGGTCTCGATCACTTTATTCTTATAGGTCAATTTGATCGTATAATTGCCTTTACTCAAATGAGATGCATTGAGATAAATGGTATAATCCTGACGCGGAAATTCAATTTGAATAAACTCAGTTTTAGCCATAGTTCAACAATGGATACACATTGATTTGCGTTCCAAAACTAGTTCGAAGTTGAAATGATGACTATGAATTATGTATCAGATCGATGGAATTCTGTATCTGACTTAAGTAGTAAAATTAAGACGCTCTTTGCTGCTCAATAAACGCTTTGGGACTCAAGGCAAACTGCTCTTTGAAGCACTTGGAAAAATACGAGGGATCATTGAATCCTACTTGATAGGCCACCTCCGCGATAGATATTCCTTGAGCTGTCAAAAGCTCGGTCGCCAAAGTAAGTCTTTGACTCCTAATAAATTCTGTTGCAGTCATGCCCGTTAATGCTTTTAACTTGCGATACAACTGCATACGGCTCATACCCATATTCTTTCCAAACAGCTCACTGGTAAACTGGGGATTGGTCAAATCTGCCTCTAATACGGCTTGTACCCTTTCAAAAAAGCGTTGGTCGCCATTAGAAACCACTACATCCAGGGGTTTTAAAACGAGCTCAGTACTAAAGCGTTTTTGCAAAGCTTCTCTTGTGCGAATCAGTTGATTAATCTGAGCCTTTAATACTGCACTTTTGAAAGGTTTTTCAATATAAGCATCGGCGCCAGCCTCTGTTCCTTTGACAGTATCTTCAGCACCTACTTTTGCGGTGAGTAGCACAATTGGTATGTGGCCAGTTCTGCTGTCGTCCTTAATGGCTTTAGTCATGGCAACACCGTCTAGAGGGGTCATCATAACATCACTGATTATAATATCTGGCATGAAAGTAGTGGCCATCTCAATTCCCGACGCTCCGCTATTCGCTTCAATTATTTGAAATTCGTTTTTAAAATTTCCAGCCACCAAAGCTCTTATCTCAGCATTATCATCTACAATCAGTAATACTTTTGCGTCCTTTGTAATTGAGGAATCATCTAAACTTTCTGATTCAATAAATGAATCAGTAAACTCAAGAATCTCATGCGCAGCATAGTCCTGGATAGTGATCGGTATGCGCAAAACAAATTGAACTCTATCCGCCAGGCGTTCAGCAGTAATTGTTCCTTTATGTAAAGCCGCAAGTTCTTTGACTAGTGCTAGACCAACTCCCATACCACCTTGCTCCTTTCTGGAAGTATAAAAGCGCTCAAACCATTGATCAACCTCTATCGCTGCATTGGGGTTTATCAGATTGCTAATAGTAAATAAAGCCTCATGCTCCGCAGCGGCTAACCTAACTTGAATTTGAGACCCTGAAGGCGCGTATTTTACACTGTTATTAATAAGGTTCGCCATGATCTTTAAAAGCATATCCTCATTGAAATAAACTGCAGTCAGCGACTCAATATCAGCTATGAATTCTAAATTTTTCGCTCTCACTTTATATTGAAAAGATTCCAATTGCTGAGTGAGTAAACCACTTAAGTTCCCGGGAGAAACTTTAAGGATTAGTTGTCCAGAATCCAATTTGGCCAAGTCTGTGATTTGCCCGACCAAATTAGTCAAGCGATCCGTATTGTCTTGAGCTATGCTTAGCGCGTCAGGTTTGGTTTTAGCCGACAACTCCAATTGTTCAAGGCTTCCCTGTATTAAGGTTAAAGGTGTTCGCAGCTCATGTGAAATATTGGTAAACAAATTTGTTTTGACTGCATCGAGCTCCTGGAGCTTTTCGTTTGTGCGTTTTCTGTCGCGTTGTTGCAAGAAAAAAAACAGTCCGCCCCCAATGGCTAATGCCAAAAGTGCTAAGAAAATTGTGAGCTGATTCTTTTTTTGTTGTTCAATAAGAGCATTCCGTGCTGCAATGACAGCCAACTGCTGCTGCATCTCTGCGTTTTTGTAGCGTGCGTCCATCTCAGTAACCCGAATGGCATTCTGGTTATTGATCATACGCGTATTGAGCTCCATAAAAGTAAATCCGTATTTATAAGCAGGCTCATAGCGTTCTAGTGCCCCATAACTCAAGGCCAAATCTCTATAGATCAAATACTGACTTTCTAAGTTGGGGTATCCCAAAGTCTCAAATCGCGCTTTTGCCTCCATCATATATGAAATGGCCTGTTCAAACTGTCCGATTTCTAAACTAAAGCTTCCCAAAGTGGAAAAAGCAGAAGCCTCTCCCAAAGGATACTCGCCATTTTGTAATCTTTCTAAATTTTCTTGCAAATAGGCACCGGCTTTGCTGTGGTTACCTGCCTTGGTCTCTCCATAGGAAAGATAACGCAAACTCCGCTCCAAGGCCTTGGGATTGGCCGCATTGGATTTAAAATAATTATAAGCCGATTCTAAATAGTAGCGTGCAGAGTCTATATCTACTTGTTTTTCAGAATCGTCGAATCGATCGATGAAAATTCGACCCAATCTAATGAATATTCGATGCTCTAAATACCTATTCCCCAGCCTCCTCGCCTGGCTTAGCGCATGTTCTAATTGCGCCTTTCCCCGATCTTCATTCTTAATAGAGTGACTGTTGATGTTTGCACGCAAAATATCAGCCTCTATGGTAATTGAATCAAGCGTTGTTCCCCAAAGCGAATCAATCTTACTCAAATACAACAGTGCATTGTCTTCACGATAGGTTAATCGTTCCAACTCCGCTAATTTGTGATAGATATTTGATAGTGTTTTGCGGTCCTTGGTTTTGTATGCCAGAGGTACTATCGCTTTTAGCCGAACAATATCAATACTATCAATAGCACCGTAAAAGTCTTCAGAATCAAAGATTTTTTGAACGACCTCGGAGTAATTTTCGGCAGTCAGCTGCTCAACTTGTTGTCCAAAACAAGACCAAGCGCAGAAAAGAAACACGGGCATGAAGAATTTCATAGAAACAAATTACTAAAAATTGCGCTGTAATATTACGGCAGTCGGCGACTAGTGGCTTGTAATTATGTAACAAGTACTGTTACATAATTGACAAAAGTATGCTTGGGTCAAGTTTTTAACGATTAAAAAAAGCCCCACGTTAGCAGGGCTTTAGATGTCAGTTGAAAACAGAGAACAACCAACGCGTTAAGGATTAGTAAAACTTTTCAAAAACCTCATTTTTTAACTATCCTCCTAATCACCCAGCGCCCGTTCGATTTAAGCGCTACAAAATAGATGCCTTGTGATAATTGGCTCAGAGCATCTGTTGTAAGGGTGTTTCCTATAAACTGTTGATTTTGATCATACAGTACTTGTCCTACTAAATTGGTCACCTTGAGCTGTACCTCTTGGTTGCTCAGATCGGTGGCGGTAATATTCAATAGTCCATTACTTAGGGGGTTTGGATACATACTGATGTTGTCAAGGGATTGATCTTGAACGTTCAGGACCGGTTGTTCAAAACTCAAACTGAATCTTGAACGGTCCAATCCTGGACCAGCTTGAAAACTGTAGATTGATTTACTCAAATTAATTACGGTATTGGTGAGGTGATCGGTCAAGAACACTTCCACACCTTCTATTTCAACTCCTTCTAGATGATCAATACTAATGGTAAAGGTCTCTAGACTTGGAATTTTACTCTCCATTCCCAATTCTACAATCATTTTAGGATTAAAGTCTTCTCTTGCTTGAATTGCCAATTGACTTTTGTCTGCCAGGGTAGAGAATAAACTAATACTCGCATCTACACGTTGACTGTCATAACCCGCATCAAAACCTGTAGTGGTCTCGTTGAGGAAACCTACGAGAATCATGCTTGAGTTGGAGTAGTTTTGACTGTCCATACGGAGCCAAATTCTATTCTCTGAACTGAAAGACTTCAAAGTGGTGTTGTTGCCAGTCACACGAAGATCATTAGTGAACTCAAGATCTGTCCCCGCTTGTGCTTGTTGAGCGAGAATTCCAAAACCCTGACCCGATGCCATATACTGAGTGGGTGCAGTTCCTCCGTTATTGGCTGCAACACCTCCCGTGAGGTTGAATATAGAAATGTCGTCCATAGAATAATTCGACGGATTAAACCCTGGATTACCAGAATCTGGTGCCGTCAAATGTTCCCAGAAATACACTTCATTTATGGCATCGTTGGCCAGGATGAAAGCTTCTGTGTCAATTGCGGAGGCATAGGGATTACCTACAAGATTAAAGTTGTTTTCTGTCGCAGGACCGTTATAAACAACAGGTACAGTGATGTTTCCGCTGTTTAAAGTTCCTTGCGTATAGGTATGCGAATACGTGGCTGCTCCAGCCGCAGTACTCGGTTGTGGCAATACCAGGTAACCCTGACCTACATTTAAGGTGGAAGCTGGCCCTAGGTAATCGCCGTCATCATCTAAAAAGTTCAAACCGGTGATCGCAGGATCTGGATTCGGCGTAAAGAGCGCCGGGAAGATCTCTAAAACTCGGTGTGCTCCACTGTATACTCCTGTTCTAGACTCACCAGACATTGGTGAGGACAAGGCACTAAAATCACGTACGTCTAGCGTTGGAGTATCCTTAACCACCTGAATGGTACCGTTATTTACGGTTTCTGCAGTTTCTGCAATTTGAACTACACTACCGGTATTTTCAATGACTAAAGTTCCATTTACGTTAATGTTTCCACGCGCGCTTAGATAAGTATTGGCGCCAATGGTAAGCGTTGTAGATGCATTGACAGTACAAGTACAGGCATCAATACTAGCAATAGCTCCGGTATCGTAGTCTGCTGCAATTACAGCATTCTTAGTAATATCAGGAGTTCCGTTATCCCATCCTGCTCCCGTATAGGTAGTCACGTCAAGACCAGTACATACTGGGTTTACACTCAAAGTAACCGTAATAGTGTTTAAGGTGTCACCACAGGCATTTTCTAAGGTGGCTCGGTATTGATAACCGTCATAACTGATCGGGACATTCTGCAATGATAATGTTGTAGAAGTGGATCCAGAATAGACCGAATCATCAGTGATATCCGTAAACGAACCTCCTCCAGTGGTGTCTACACTCCATTGAATGGTAGCAAAATTGCTGGCAACAACTGTAAAGTCGGTGGAGGTATCCAATTCAATGCTGGAGTTATCAGGTTCTGTGCTGATGGTAATCGGATCACAACAGTTCAAAAGTTCCTCCATTGGTGTGATCCCACATCCTACAGTCTGCGTGAACAATCCCATGGTATAGACAGCGCCATCAATATCCGTGGCAGAAAGCTCATAATTACTCACTCCATTAGACAAAGCATAGTGCATCACCTGATCCGTATCAATAACGTGTCCCAATTGGTGGGTGTGTCCCAATTCGTGAAGGGCTACTGTTTTAAAGTCATACTGAAAAGCTCCAGGAGTACCTGTACCGTAATACCAGTTTGTATCGTCATTCCAAACCACATCCAGCTCATTAACAATGGCGCGGTTGGTGGTTGGGCAAACTCCTAAATAACGGCTTGTCACTCGTCCGAGAACTCCTGAAGGAAGCTCGGCACCGTTGTCAAAACGAACAATGTTGATACCATCTGCTGCAGCTACATCCGTCGTTGTTGTACTTCCAATAACGAAGTTGATATTGGACTCACAACTCCACAAACTCAATGCATCCTCAAAGAAAGGCTGAGCCGCACTGGAATCAAATTCCGTGTGGTAGTTAAAAGTAAATCCACCGCTTCCGTTATCTTCTTGCAATACGGCAGGATAGTCTGTAGTCCCGTCTGACGCATTGATGTGATTATAAGTAACCGTCAGGGTTGAACTACTTGATGCGGATTCTGCGGTAGCATTGGTCACTGTGAAGTTCCCCGTACCGGCTAAGTAAGGCACTTCTATTTGAATCTGCGTATCTGACCAACTGATAATTTGAGAATCCAATGCGGTCTCCATGGTTACACCTCCGGAATTGGAATCAGGAAAGCTCACCGATCCTATAGTCGCGCCAAAGTTGGATCCGTTAATGGTCAAAACGGTCTGAGTCCCTGCGCTTACCGTAGATGGCGAGAAGGAGGAGATAACAGGAGTGGCTCTAGTACCAGAACCAGCGCTTGATTTAGCAGGACGCGCTGCCATTTCAACGAAACTAGCACGCGCCGCACCCTCTACATTGTCATACAAGTTGTCAATACTATTGTAAGTCTCAAAAACTCCGGCAGCTTGGTCGGTAAATTTGTTGTATTTAATTAATCCTTGGGCGGCACCGACCAATTCATATAAGGTCCCGGAAACATCTAAGCTTCCACTAAAGGGCTTCACAAAGAGCATCCCTATAGTACCGGGCTCCATTTTAGCCTCTGAGGAAGTAACCTGAATCTGATCATCAACGTGTCCCCCCATGGTCACTACTTTTATCTCAGTTTCTAGACTACCTCCCAGCGACTTAAATATTTTCACTGTATGTACGGTATAAATGTTTAAACGGCCACTATCCCAATAACCTTGGCTATTTAGAACAGTTCCTTCTACAATCTTTGTTGCCTCTGCAGCTCTATCTGTTAGCGAAACAGGGCTCATCAATGCTGAACATTCTTGTGCGTTTCCCGTGAAGGGTAAAACCAAGAGCAACAATGCGAGTAATTGAAATTTCATTTGGATTAGATTTGGGTTGACTTTAATTTCTATGGCTGTTTGGTCCATGAACTTCTATTTACAGAAGTAGCTCATTTCTTTAATTGTCTGATCTTCTCTTCTACCAATTGAAGTTCTTTAAAATGTGCTTTCAAAAACTGCTGTTGTCTATTCATCTCGGCAGCAATAGAACCTGTTGGGCTTGGCCTGGTTGTTTTAGACATTTTGTTTTTAAATAAAGAACACATTCGAATCCCTTCGTGTAATTAGTACGAACCGAAAATATAAAGCAAGGCACCCTCAGCCAAATTTACATGGGGTGCAAAAGGGGGTGCAGTGTGTTATTTAATTGAATTACAGGGTGTTAATGTAGTCATCCAAAGAAGCTTCAGCGGTTAAACCCAGCTTCTTTTTAATGCGGAAACGGGAAGATTTCACCGCTTCTAAAGAGGTGTTTCTGAGATTCGCTACCTCTTTTCGATTTAAACCAATACGGATCAGTGAACAAATTTCTACATCGGTTTTGGTCAATTCCGGATGTGTGGTTTTTAGCTTTTTAATGAACTCAAAATTGACCTGCTCAATATTCTGTTTGATAAGCATCAACTTGGTGTTGTCTGCTTTACTGGCTTTAAGATCTGCAATAATACTCTTGAGGGTGATCCCTTCGTTCTCATTGGATAACTTTTGCAGATTCTCTGCAATACGCTCTTTGGATTTTATGTGCTGGATGGTCTCGTTAAGCAATACATTAATCTCTTCTGTTTTATTAGCGATCTTATTATTGAGCAGAATGTTTTGATAGGCTTGCTCTTTGATCTTTTGACGATTCCTGAAATAGAGAATCAAACCGATAGCTAAAAAAGCAAGTGTCAGCAGGGCAATTATAGAGTTTCTTCTATTGGCTGAAAGCTTTTTTTCTGATTCTAAAAGCTCGATCTGGGCATCTTGCTCAGCCAATTCGCTGAGTCGTCTCTCATTTTCAAAGGCGGCCTGATAATACAAAAAAGTATTGCTTTTTTGAATTTCATAAATAGAGTCTTTGATTTGAGTGTTTCGTTCAAGCAGGTCTACTACGCGATCGTTTTGCCCCGTTGCCTTGTATAATGATGCCAATTTCTCTCGCGCCTCGATCTGGGCTTCCAAACGATTGGTCCCCTGAATGTTGGCAAGCTCTTGTAAGGCATTGATCAATGAAGGCTGATTGCCAACAAGTTCAAAATATGCAGCTTTGGCCGTGAGTACATCTCCTTGCAAATAGGGCGTAGTCCCCTCAGCTTCAATGGATTCTAAATGATCCATCAAAACTGTAGCTTGTTCTAGATCATCTTTCTCGCAAGCACTTAACAATTTGTAATTAGTGATAAAACGGTCGTAATAAGAGGTAGTATAGGGATTCAAATTCTCCTTTTCTGCTTCCATCATCTGGAGGTATTTGTCCATTTGGACAAAGTCTTTCATGCTGTAATAGGCAACCACATTTTGACCCAACAATTGCATATAGGAAAGTACATCCTCATTGGCTAGCGCCTTTTTTATCAATCGCTCACGTTCCTGGATGCTCTTTTCAACAAACCCGTTTTTCTTGTATAGCGATGTGAGTTCAGCTCCCACTAAAATCGCATATTGGTCATCCCCTAGGCGCTCGTAAAGCTGCTCAGCAATCTCATAATTCTTTATGGCAGATAGGAAATTATTCTGATCGGAAAGCGCTTGACCAGAGAAATAATAAGCGTCCGCGGCAAAAATTGAATCCCCGCTAGCCATAAAAAGAGTGGCTGCATCCTCATAATCTTTCAAAGCAGACTCAAAGAGATTATTGCTGTAATAAATAGCGGCGCGCTTGAGTTTTAAATGGGCTTCTGAATTTTGTGCTTTAAAATTGTCTTTTAATCCTAGCAAAGAATCTGTAAGATGCTGTGCCTTATCTATTTGACGAGTATTGATATAGTATTGGATCAAAAAACGAGACTTAGAAGCCATTATATCGAACTCCTTAAGATCTCCTGCAACTTCGATATACTCTTTGAGATAGACTTCTTGTTGCTGATCATTAGCCCGTACAAGCGCCGTTGTCAAGGCATCAAGCGTGGACAGCTTAATTTCGGGATCAGAAGTGCTGTTTAAAGCCGTCTTTAAGGAATCCACTTCCGATTGAGCGAATCCTAAGTGCGTGAATAACAAAGCGATACATAGGTAAACTAGCGGCTTTAGCATTTCGGGCGAATTTACTTCGAAAATAAGGAATTTTAAGCTCAAATACAGGGGTGCAAATGGGGTGCAACAAAAAAATGATCCCCAGACCATATAGCCCGAGGATCATTCCAAATATCCTAGGTTGAAACCCTGAGATGTCCCTAGTTACAGTTCTCTAATTCGCTGGCTGCATCAGAATAACCATTATTGTATGCCTTTTGGAAATACTCACAGGCCCATTCTTTAGCTTCTTGGGTATCTCCAGACTTAAAGATCAATCCAGCGGCGTAATTGGAAAATCCATCGTTAGGATCAACCTCTAGAGCTTTGGTAACGTCGTCAATACCAGCATCTACATCACCTTGCATAACCATATTGAGCAATCCACGATAAGCATATGCCTCTGCAACATCCCCGTATTTTCTGAGAATACTATTGATCTTGCTCATAGCGCCCTCATAGTCGGCCTCTTCCAACATAGCGCGCGCCTCTGCAATCTCATCATCCAAAGAACTAGCACTGTTACCTATTGGAGATACTGGAGTTACTGGTTTAATCCCACCCGATGATTTTTTAGTGATTGATGTAGAACGTCCAGATTTCACTGGAATACCCGAAATACCTTGATCGGAGATCATTTTTTTGAACATTTCAAAATACTCCTTAAGTGGATTATAGGCCTTTGCGATCCCACTATCAGTAAAGGACCCCTCTTCAATGGTCTTTCCGTTTTGCTCAACCAGATAAACCATTTTCCCATCATTCACAGCAAACTGAGTGACAATTCCTTTGTCCTCGTTAGTATCTTCAATGATAAACGCATCAGAACCACCTTCAAAAGTAAGCGTTGCCCAAACATCGGTATCAGGACCGATAGCAAAAATTATATTGTCAGATTCTTTGTTGTAGGCCAAAATAGGTCCTGTAGCAGCCTCTCCGCCTTCATTTTTAGAGATGAAGATTCCGTTGTCAAATTGCTGAGCACCCCAACCGTTGCTGCAATCTCCAATAAAGCAATCTCTGCTCGCGTCGGCCTCTAAGTAACCTTCTTGAGCCAGATCATCGTCTGAGTTTACCGGGAAATGCACACCGCCCTCTGTGGGAGCTATAAAGTAGCGATCACTCAAGGGGCTTGTATTGAAATACAAGGCTGTTGTTAATTTTACATCGTCAATAATAATACCCAAACCGGTCAAGGTACCTGCTACGAACTCACCGTAAATAGCAGTTTCACCATCGGCGGTAACCAATATACCAAGGCCGTTGAACTCACCATCCTCAAAACCTCCATAATAGGTTCCGGTGTCGTTTGTGGTTACCCCAAAGCCATCTTGGCAATCTCCTTCAAGACATTGGGCGATTCCCATTAAAGGAATCATTAAGAATACAGTAATTAAAGCTTTCATGTGGAATAATTATTTGCCCCAAATATAAAAGAACCGACCCATGTGCGATATAGGGCAATTGTCGTATAATAGTTTTTATAGTTTATTCTGACTCGATTCGTTTTGCTGCGCTGATATATTTCCCAACCACCACAGCGGTAATAATCACTAGATAAAATTGCCCCATCAGTCCCACTAAGATCACCGCCTTTTGAGCTAGCGCGCTTACAGGGAGCATATCTCCATAACCTACGGTCATCAAGGTGATATAACTGAAGTACATCAAGGGTTCAATGAGTTCTCGGCCGCTGCTGATGGCTTCGTTCATCATGGCTCCCTGGAAGGATCCAGGGTTTAACCATTCGATCAAAACAAAAATAAAACAGCCTATCAATCCCAAAGAGATATAGCCACTCACCAGCCCATAAATCACATTTTTATTGACTTGTTTGGCCACCCAAACTTGCCTGATGATCTCTAAAGCGACCAAGGTGTAAAATATAAAATAGCACCCAATGCGGACGATCTTTAAATTGGCAGTATCGATATTGAACAAAGAATCTGCCCCAAAAAGCCCACTACTGATCAGCAATAAAATAACAAACAACCAAAAGTAACGGCCCTTTCGAGAAACCAGCACTAGGCCGGTAACTAAATTGATCATTAGCAGCAGCGGCGCCACTATACCATCAAAAGGTTGTTGCGGAATGATCAAGGAACCAAACAAAATGGCTACTTGGGAGAACAAGAACAGTTCAAAACGAATGTTGTATAAACGATCAATCATTACTCTTCTGCCAATGCTCGGTTAAAGGTGTAATTCTTGTAATTGATACGATAAACAACACTGTAAAAGGTTGGAATGAAGATCAGTGTGATCACCGTTCCAAAGAGCAGTCCGATCATAATACTCACAGCCATACCTTCCCACATCTCTCCCCCACTCAAATAAAGCGGGATCAATCCGAGCACAGTGGTAAATGTAGCCAGAAGAATAGGGCGGAATCGCTGCAGGCAGGCAACAATGACGGCTTCTGGTTCTTCTCTTTTCAATACATTCTGTTCCACCTCCATCCGATCTATGAGTACAATCGCATTGTTGATCACAATACCCGCAAGCGAAATCACACCTAAGAAAGGCATAAATCCAAAGGGTTCTTGGAACAACAACAGACCAACCACAACTCCTATAATTGCTAGTGGAATCGTCAAACAAACCATAACCATTTTTCTAAAGGAGTTGAATTGAATGATCAAAAGCAAGACTATGATAAAACCAGAAAGCGGTAAATACTTTACTACTGCTCCCATGTTCTCTGCCGTATTTTCTGCATCACCCCCATATTTATAGGAATAATCGGCACCCCATTCTTCTTGCTGTCCGTCAAGCCAAGGGGTGAGTTCCCCATTGATTTGAGAAGCATTCGCTCCTTCCTTTAATTCACTGGATACGATTACCGTTCTGTAAATATCCAGACGTTTGATCTTGCTGTATTGCCATTTGGGAACGATACTCGCTACTTGAGAGAGCGGAACGCTCTTCCCTGTGGACTGGGAATAAACATTTAAGGTCTCCAGAGCTTCTAAGGTTTGCTGTTGACTGCCTAAACTGCGCATCACAATAGGAATGGACTTATCATCTTCACGATACTCACCCGCCTGAAAACCGTCTAAAACGGTTTGCAAAGAAGTCGCAATATCTTGATTGGTAATTCCTGCGGTTTGACTTCGCGCTTGATCAATCTTGATCTCAAACTTTTTACTCTTAGGGCCCCAATCGTCTTTGACGTTCTTGGTTCCGTTAATTCCGCTGAGTTTGGATTTGATCTGATCTGCAATAGTGGCCAAAACATCAGGGTCTGGTCCAGAAACTTTTACCTCTATAGGAGTCCCTCCACCACCAGATCCCAAAGCACCTACTTTGATGTCTGCGTTAGGGAAATTGGCAAAACAGTAGGCATCTAAGCGCGCAATCATTTCATTGTTGACCTCAAAACTTGAGGTGTTGACCAATAAATGTGCATAGCTGGAATTAGCCTCGTCTGGAGAATAACCTAAGTCATAAGATTCAGGACCTTCCCCGATATAGGCAGACCAATCAACAATACCATTTGCCCGCTGAGTGGTCACCTGCAAAGAATCTTGCATAAAATCTTCGATACCCTGAACCACATCAGAAGTGGATTCAATTCTGGTTCCCAAAGGTAGATTCACATCTACCGTGATCATATTTCTATCACTATCTGGGAAGAATACGAAGAGTACTTTGGTGAAACCGTAAAGCGATAGAAAGAAGGCGACAAAAATGCCTAACAAGACCATGTATTTCTTAGAGAGCGCTCCTAGGATCAGATCCAAATAATAGCCTTTCAATTTGCGGATCACACGGTCAATAATACTTTCCTTTTTCTCCGCGCTGGTATTCATCTTCAAGAATAAATAACAGAATAAGGTGATCACTGTCAGGGCGATGATCCAAGAGGAAAGTAATGCCAAAGAGATCACTACAAAAATAGGCCCTACAATATCTCCCATAGTCGATTCCGCCAAATAGAAAGACAAGAAGGCTGCAGAAGTAGTTAAAGTCGATATCAGCAAAGGAACAAAGAGCTCCGAACAGGCTTCTATTGCTGCCTGTTTCTTTTCTACGCCCTGTTCCATTTTAACCATAATGGTCTCCGCCACTACAATGGCATTGTCTACCATCATTCCTAAAGCCATGATCAAAGCGGCCAAAGTCACCTGGTTGAGACCCATGCCAATAACGCCCATGAGCATTAGGGTCATGACCACTACAATAGGGATCAAACTTGCAATGATGGCTCCAGAGCGCAATCCTAGGAATACCAGCATTACAATAAGTACTATGGATACTGACTGAAGCAGGTTTACCACAAAATCGCTGATCTTAACATCGATATAGGTGTCCAAAGAAGCCAAGCGTTGGATTTCCAAACCTACGGGTAATTTCTGGCGCCATTTGGCCATCACTTTATCCACGTCTGTTCCCAATTGAATCACATTAGATCCTTCTTTAAGGCTGACATGCATGGAGATAGCGTCGCGTCCATTAACGCGTACCCGTTGTTTTGGAGGATCTATATAACCACGCGTAACCTTAGTAATATCGCCAAGAGGAACCAATTGATTGCCTGAACTACCCACTGGAATCAAGGTTTCCCGAATGTCTTCTATGGAATTAAAATTCCCCGTAGGTTCCAATATGATCCGCTCTTCATTCAAGTTGATCTGGCCACCACTACTGAGGATGTTTGTGGATTGTATAATCTGTTGTAGCTTGCTGGATGAAAGCCCATATTCCTTGAGCTTAGCGTTGTCAAACTCTACAAAAACGCGCTCTTCTTGCTCTCCCCCGACCTCTACTTTAGCTGCATCAGGAAGTTTAATAAGGTCGTCCTTGATGTCATCGATATACTCCTTCATCTCTGCGTAAGAGAACCCGTCTGAGGTGATCCCGACCACAAGGCCGAATACCTCCCCAATACCATCGTCTTTCAAGTCCGGTTTAACCCCTGAGGGTAAACCTTGTAAGGAGTTTAACTTTCTGCGCAGACGATCCCATACGGCCTGCATCTGCTCTGGTGGAACCTCATCCTTTAAAGTAACTTGCACTACGGAAAGCTCTGTTCTGGAGGTAGAAGACACTTCTTTGAGTTCAGGGAGTTCTTGGACTACCTTTTCAATTTTGTCGGTCACCAATAATTCTACACGCTCTGGTGAGGCTCCTGAGAAAAATGAAACTACAGAAGCCACTCGAACTGTATACGGAGGCATACTGTCTCTAGGTAGGGATTGATACATCACTATCCCCATAAGCATAATCGTAGCCAGGACCGTAAAGGTGATTCGGTTCTTATTGATCGAAAATTGAGTAATGTTCATGCCGTATCGATTGAATTAAGAACCTATTGAATTGTTACTTCCTGTCCGTCTAACAAGGTTTGTAGCCCTGCTGTAGCGATCTTCTCTCCAGGCTTGAGACCATCTATGATCTGGAAGCCAGCAGAGCTTAAATCTCCTACTGTTACCCGGCTTTTCTTGACCACGGTTTTGTCCGCTTCTTGAGTGATCACAAAGACAAATCGGCCTTCGCTGTCTTCTCCGACTGCTTGAGCCGGTACACGGATCATCATATCTTTTGCAGAATCTTCTCCCAAGGCAAAGGTCACGTTGGCTGCCATCCCCGATTTAACATCATCACTGACACGATCTAAAGTGACCATGGCCGGATAAGTAGAAGTATTGAGATCTACTGCCGGCGATAGCTCGGTCACACGTCCTTTGAAGCTTTGACCCTCCAAAGAAGAGAAGTTCACATCTACCGGCATATTCAAGGAAACATTATTGATAATGCTCTCTGGTAAGCCCAAGGAGATCTCCATCTCCACCCCCAGCATTGAGCACAGCAATTGCTTGCCCCGCTTGAATATTCTCATCTACTTCTGCGGAAACTGCCGTGATCACACCATCTTCTGGCGCATACAGGAATCCGTATCGTACCTGTTCGCGCTGAATAGACACCTCGCGCTTCGCAGACTCATAACTCTGCTGAGCGGTCTTATACGAGTTTTTTGCAGATTCAAAATCCGTTAATGAGGCACTGCCTTTCTCATAGAGCACGCGGATACGGTCTAAGGCCAATTTGGCCGTGTTCATTTGGGACTCGGCACTATTTACTGAAGTTATCGCACGCTCTAGACTTAATCTCGCTGAAACATT
This sequence comes from Gilvibacter sp., assembly GCF_965601605.1. Taxonomy (GTDB): domain Bacteria; phylum Bacteroidota; class Bacteroidia; order Flavobacteriales; family Flavobacteriaceae; genus Gilvibacter. The sequence continues at coordinate 17,833 of NZ_CBFCWJ010000048.1, forward strand.
GTCCAATTTGGCTAAAAGTTGATTTTTCTTAACCTTCTGACCTAGTTTTACATCTAACTGCACCAAAACTCCAGAGCTTCTAAAACTCAAGTTGATCACCTTTTCACTTTTGGCTGTTCCACTAAAGACACGCTCGGTAGCTGAACCCGCAGTGGCTACCTCGGTATATTTCACCGGTCTGGGATCGGCCTCTTTGACTTCTTCTTCAGAGCCGCAGGATATTAATAAGGTCGTGCATACAAGGGCTAGTAAGCTGTATCGCAAATACTGTAGTTTCATCATTGCTGTTTTTTTGGATTGGGCTTGATTAGTCATTGGCATTCATATATTCTAGGAATCGTTGCTGAAAAGCATTGTTCTCTTCCTCAGTGTGTAACAAAAAGTTATAGGAGATAAAGCGCTCCAATTGGATGGCAGTCAAAAGGAAATTATAGGTGGCACTTGCCTGGGCCAATTGCGTTTGCAAATAGTTGTTTTGAGCATCAATAAGCTGGATGATACTAACTGCACCTTCAGAATAAGAGGTTTGAACCAGGTCTAAAGACTCCTCCGCAGCTGCTACCGATACTTCTGCCAAGCGGATATTGGCAATCTGATTGATCAAATTCAAAACACCTATACTCACATTGGTTTCAATGGCCAGCTCAGTGTTGGCCGTATTAACTTCCAGCTGTTCTTTCTGGATTAGCGCGGTTTGACGGTCGATATTATTTCTAAAACCGTCCAAAATAGGCACCGAAACATTCACGCCCACATTGTAATTGTCTGACGGATCTGGATCGATGCTCCCAACACCCCATTGATTGAAATTTTGATTGAAATTTGCTTGCAAAGCCACGGTTGGAATAAACCTGCCGTAGGCGTTCAAATCAATGGTTCGGTCTACCGCCTTAATATTGAAGGCTAAGGATTCGAGCTCTGGAGAGTTTCGCTTAGCTTCCTCAATCAGGAATTCCACAAATGGACGCTTGAGTTCTGGATTATCTAGAATCTCTGCCAGTTGTTCGTAATTATAGGTTTCAAAAACGCCTTGACCAATAACGGCCTCATCCACATCAATGATATCCATCACAGGAGCGTTCAAAGACTGATTGATTCTTATAAAGGCTTGTTCTAATTGGTTTACCGCCTCTATGAACACTTGTGTATTCTGAGCCAATTGGCTTTCAAAACGGAGCATGTCTGATTTTCCAGACTGTCCGGCTTCAAAGTTCTGCGTCGCAATGCGCAAGTTCTCTTTGGTCAATTGAAGGTTTTGATTCTGAATGCGGAGGTTCACCTTGCTGATCAACGCATTGAAATACAAATTGGAGGATTCCAGAATGGCATCCAGTTGAGAAGCTCTAAAGCTGGCCTCCTGCGCTTGATTCAAATTCTTTTGTACACTGATGTTGGCGCTAGCCGCTTCCGAATAGATGGTCTGGGTTAAATTCAAATTCCCATCTACAGAGAACTCCGGTTGAAAGGGAGCCACCGCCACACGCCCATCAATATTAGTAAAGGTTCCGCTAGCCGTAAGCACTGGGTAGTAATTGCTCCATGCAGATTTGATGTCTTGCTCCGTGAGTTGAACGCCCAATTCATTAGCTACTAAACTTAGATTTTGTTCTAAGGTTTCATTGATCAAGCCGAGTAAATTATAGCTTTTAGGTGCAGAGGCCTTCTCATATTGCCCGACAAAATCAGTTTGAGCAATAAGACTGTATTTTACAGGGATTTGCAGCTGATCTATGGTATTGAAATTGACGGTCAATCTGCGCTCGGCATCGACAAACACATTGAGGTTCTCCAATTTTTTCGTTATTGACATAGGCTTCTATGGACAGTGCAAGGCGTCTGAAGATCTGAGTCACATCATCGTTTCCGTTATTGGTTCCCATCAGCCCTAATTCAACATCCTTTAAGCCCGAATTTGTAAAGGACGGGATGCCATTGGCAATTAAGATCTGAGCCAATTGAGCGACCTCCTCATCAGTCAAAAAGAAACCTCCAGCTAAATAGAAAGCATCTACATCAACTATGCTATTGGCTAAGTCGTCTAAAGTATTAAAAGGCAATAAGGTGTATTGAGCTCCCAGCTTTGCCAGTATAGGGTCAAAGGTGGATTTGAGATCGATATTGTCCGCAATACCTTGCTCAATGGCAATACCAACTCGATCAAAGCTCGAGAGTTCTTTAAGGGTTTCTAAATCGGCTTCAAAGGATTGAATTCCTGTTAAATAGGTGAAGTTCGGAATTCCAGAGGTCTGTAAATCCGCATCAACTGCAGAGAGGTCCTCAGAAATTGAACCCAATAAAATCGTTGGTTTTGGAAAGCTTTGCTGTTCTTGCATGACCAAACTGCTGCTGGTTCCAAAAGCCAGTATGATATCGGCATCACTGCTTAACAAGTTTTTGTAATTGGTGCGCGCCTGATCCACTCTAAAATTGTGAACCTTTTGATATTCTCCAGGAAACTCAATGATGGCATCTTCTCCAACCACTGCCTTGATCTCAGCGCGGAGCTGCTCCAGATAACCAAGGGTCTCCTCGGTTTCAATATCCAGTAAAATGGCCACTTTAACCACTTCCTTCTGTTGTGCAAATCCTAGAGCACCAAAAGCACAAAAGGTTAAAATGAACAATACGCTTTTTAGCCTACTGGGCAAAGTATTCTTTCTATTCATAAACTTCATCGCAGTTTAAATCGAATTAACAATCGTTCAATGGTGAGTCCTTGTACCAAAATGGAAAAGATCACCACACAATACGTGATCACCAAAAACAAATCCCTGTGCATAGCCTCTGTCAAACCTAGCGCCAAGGCAATGGAGATAGCACCTCTTAGTCCGCCCCAAGTCATTATGGTATTGGTATGCGGTACAAAATCCAAACGCTTTTGGAACAGTCCAATGGGGATGAGTAGGGAAATATAGCGGCAAATTAAGCCAATGGGGATCGCGATCAATCCAGCAATTAGATAGGGTCTTTCCAAATCCAACACCAAGATCTCCATACCTATAAGTACAAAGAGGATCGCATTGAGTAAGATATCAATTAATTCCCAAAATTTATCTACATAGTCTTCTGTCTGTTTAGACATGGCCTTGTGGCGGATCTTTTGTCCACCAACAACCAAACCTGCAACAACCATAGCCAAGGGGCCAGAAACATGCAAATGCGTTGCAATCACGGTTCCTGCCATCACTGTGGCTAGAGTAAGTATCACCTCAATATTATAATCGTCAATACGCTTCATGAGTTGATAGGTGATCCAGCCCAAGCCTAAGCCTAGAGCAACTCCTCCCAATACCTCCACAGCGAAAAGTTCTAACACACTGGCAAAGGAGAATCCAGCTTCACTGTTGTCCGCCAAGCCAAAAATCGTCAGAAACACAACAACGCCAATTCCGTCATTAAAAAGCGATTCCCCTACAATTTTAGCTTCTAGCTTTTTTGGTGCTCCTGCTTTTTTAAGAATTCCCAAAACCGCGATAGGATCCGTTGGTGAGATGAGTGCACCAAACAGCAGGCAATAGATGTAATCTACGGCTAGGCCTACCCAGTCCAAAACAAAATACATGGCCGTCCCTACTAAGAATGTGGAGACCAATACTCCAAAAGTGGCAAACAATAAAATAGGCCATCGCAACTCTTTGAGTTTTTCTAGGTCGGTATGCAAGGCACCAGCAAAGAGCAAGAAACTCAACATCACATCCAAGAGCACAGTTTTAAAATCGATCTGAGAGATCAAAAAGCGCTCAGCCCGCAAGAGCGTATCGTCAAAATAGCTCAACGCAAAAATCCCCAAAGTAAACAGGATGGTGACTAAGGTCAGGCCGATGGTATTCGGCAAGCGGATAAAACGAACGTTGATATACCCAAAAAGGGCAGAGATGGTGACCAAAATACTGGTCAGCACAAAGTAATCCATGAATGGTTAGCGTTGGTCCTTAGTTCAGTGAAGATAAAGTATCTATTTAAAAAATCCTCGGCCTAATCTCATTTTTACGAATATGATAATGAAATAGTCCTCTCATATAAAATACTGAAGCTAAAGCCTTAACTGAGCAATATCATATTATTTCCTAAACCAAGCGCCTACCTTTTGATCACTAAATCAGCAATTATGGAAATAAAAAAGAACCCTAAAGTGAAGATCAGCGGTTGGAGTCATATCTTTTTCCTCTTTGGCCTTGCCTTGATGTTGTTTCTGTCTTGGCGCGCCCTAGAATGGGAAACCAAGGAGCAATCTGCCCTCAGTTTTACAGAGATAGACCTCGAAGCAGAATTTCAGGATGATATCCCCATTACTGAGATCATAGATAACGCACCTCCTCCACCTCCACCGCCAACAATTGTACAAACCAGCATAGAAATTGTGGCTGATGATTTGGATATAGAAGAAACAGTGATTGAATCTACGGAGACCAATCAAGAAGAGGGAGTCGTTATTGAAATCGATGAGGTTGAAGAAGTAGAGGAAGAGGAAGAGCTCATTACAGTGCCCTTCCACGTTATAGAAGAAGTGCCCATATACCCTGGTTGTGAGGCCTTAGCCGACAAAACTGCCAAAAAGAAGTGCTTGTCTGATAAGGTGATGGCCTTTGTGCAAAAGAACTTCGATACAGACCTGGCAGTAGAACTCGGTTTAGAAGGGCGACAACGCATCAGTGTGCAATTTAGAATAGACGAGCGCGGAAAGGTTGTAGAAGTAAAAGCTCGGGCTCCTCACCCACGTCTTGAACAAGAGGCTATTAGCATTGTGAGTAAACTGCCGCTGATGAGTCCCGGTATGCAACGCGGAAAACCTGTAGGTGTACTCTATATGCTGCCGATTTTATTTCAAGTAGAAACTCCGCATTAATAAAACATCCGCAAGGAAACATTGGGTACTAGCCCTAGTGAATTCTGATCGTTTTGAATTACTTGAGTCCCTACGGGTTCATAAAAGCGATTCAAAATGTTCTTTCGATTGGTGATGTTCCATACAGAGGCAGCAACTTGAAAGCGCAGGCGTCCTTTTGTAAAACGATAGGATGCCGATGCGTCCAAACGAATAAATTCATCCAAGTTGTTTTGATTGGGAAAGCCGAAATTCACCTCATCTTCTATCAAAGGGGTTGTAGGGTCCGGTAAGGTGAACGGTCTTCCAGAACGCCAATTGACACCAATAGATGCTTTAAAACCTTTGTAGTCATAGGCAACACCCGCCGTAATGGTATGAGAGACGTCAAAGTTTGAAGGAAAGGTTTCCTCAATCAAGGTTGGAAAATCATAGGTGTTTTTCAAATACGAATAGCTGGACCAAAGTTGCAATTTCCAGATGTTTTTACGCACCAAGAAATCCAAACCGTAGGCGGAATAACTTCCTATGCCTTCATCAAATTCAAATTGATTGAGAAACCCTTGACTACGGGCTGTGATATTATCTACCTCCTTATAAAAACTGGTGGCTGATATTAAAAAATCCTCCTTTTTATAGTTTAAACCGAAAGAACCCTGCTTGCTTTGAACTATCGGAATGGTGCTGTCATTTGCCAAGCGCCAACGCCTGCGCTCCACACCGAGGAAATCGTTCTGGAAATTAATGATCTGTGTAGTGACTTGATGCTTGAATTCTCCCATTGCCTCCGCAGAAAACTCTGGGGTAATAGCATAAGCCAATCGCAAACGAGGCTCTACAATGTGCGCATCAAACTTAGGAATATAGCTATAGCGTCCGCCAAGGCTTCCACTCCAATTAGAATTCTGATCCTCCAATTTCAAATTGCTGAATGCAGCGTGAATCCGAACTACTTCCCCACTGAGGTTACGAACCACAGGATTGTCAACATCGTCAAGGTTTCTCACTTTGGTCTCAATGAATTGGTAACCACTACTCCATTTGAACTTGGAATTAAACTGCCAGTGCGCCAAAGCCTTTATGCCGGTTTCAGAAACAGAATTCTCTTGCAAGAACCGCTGAGAAAGCTCAATATTCGCATTGATGGCTTCTAAGATATAGTCGGTGTTATAGGCCTCTAATTCTGTACTGAAGCGTTCTGACCAGTCCCTCTTGTAATTCAGACCCGCGGCCACACTATTTTGAGTGACCTGACTCTGTCTGGAGACAACACCAGTATCCAACACTGTATTTTCATCAAAGACAAGCTTATTGTTGATCAAAAGAAAGTTTACTCGCAGCTGATCCTTATCAGATATCCGATGCAAATAGCGTAGAGAAGTATCGTAAAATTCAAAATTCTGATTGGTATTGACCGTATTCTCTTGTTGCTGGGTTACTTCTGTATTTTGGGAGATACGATCAAAATAGGCATCAAAGGTCGGAGTGGCGAACAAATCGCTCAGGGACTTTCGACCCGCCAATTGCAAACTGCTGTTAGCGGTGACTGGGATGTCAAAAAACAGATCGGCATTGACCAAATTGATACCCAAATTGGCTTTGAATTTAGGATTGATCCGCTGGGCCGTATTCATGGCAATGGTTCCGGAGACTCCGTCAGTTAGCTGGGGATCTGTGCCGTTTTGAGTAAGACGAACTTCTTGATTCATCTGCGGATTGAACACGGAGATCAACCCAAAAAAGTGCCCCGATTGATACATCTTAATACCGTCCCACAAAATTAGGTTCTGGTCATGGGTCCCCCCTCGAATATTGATATCAGAGACCGTTTCATCCACACTTTGAATTCCTGGCAATGCCTGTACAGCTTGGAGCACGTCGGCCTCTATAAGCCCAGGAAGCGCGCTGAACTTGTCAAAATCTATCCGATATTCTCCAGAGGTAAGTCGATCGACACCTTTTACCAGATATTGCTTTAAATACACCGTACCCAACTGCTGCTGATTGGCAACCATATACACGGGCTCACAACTGCGCTTAAAGAACTTGACTTGACGGACAATGGTGCGATACCCCAAATAACTGATCTGCACTTGAGCCTCTGGATCGGCTTCTGTTAATTCGAAATATCCTTCTTCATCGGTAATGGTAGCCCTGCGCCCAGCTTGGACATTGGCAAATGCCAAGGGCGTTTGGTCATCTTTGTCTTTGAGATATCCGCAAAGCGTAATTCCTGCGTTTCCAGAACGCTTCATAACGCTAATGGTTGTTTGATCCAGGTAGCGGTATTCCAATTGGGTTTGATTGCTGAGTTGTTGGAGTGCTTCTTCTAAGGTCAAGTTAGCCTCTGGGACAGCGGCTGTCATTCCTTCAAGGAGTTGCGGATCATAGTTAAAGTCTACCTCATAGCGCGCTTCCAAAGCGTCGAGAACATCGCGCAACGGAAGTTCTTGCTGCGCTTGTGCCAAACTAGGGACCCAAAGCAGAAGAACCAATAAAATGCTGTTTTTCAAGTGTCTACTCACTCAGTGTTACCGCTTTTCCGTTAATGGTGTAGGTAAGCTGTAAAGGGGTTGTAATTTGTTTTAAGGCTTGTTCCAAATCCTCATGCGAAAACGCTCCTGTGAATTGTCTTTTCAGAACTGATGAGCTCGCATTGATTTCTACCTCATAGAAACGCTCCAATTCGTCTAAAACCAAAGCCATAGAAACTGCATCAAAACTGGATTTTTTCTGTATCCAAGAGGGGTTAGACTCATTGACATTGAAGAGACGCGCTTCGCCCTCAAAGAATCTAATGGCGTCTCCAGGTAGTAATTCTTCTTTGGCATCACCAAAGGTAACAGCAACTCGACCTTCATAACAGACCACTTGGAAGAACTCCCCACGATCAATTACATTAAACTCTGTTCCTAAAACAGTCACCTTTCCTTGCTTTGAGATGACATCAAAGACCTGGCCTTTGGCAACTTTGAAATAGGCTTCCCCATTTAAGGTTAACTCACGGGCTTCTGCCCAAGAGTCTTCACTAAAACTCAAATTAGATCCTGCATTGAGGCGTACCTCAGAATTATCCGGAAGTACTATGGTCTTTTGCTCCGCCATAGCTGTGGCTACCTTAATGCGATCCTCATTGAACAGTGTAAAATACACACCTAATGCAACCACAAGGATTGCTGCTATTCTTAACAAGGGCTTTAGATAGTGCAGTTTACCGCTGTTCTTTTGCGGTAGGGCTGCTAATACATCTTCAAAATCCTTTGGCTGAGAAAATTGATCAGCCTTAAATGTTTTGGCATCCGCAAGGAGCGCCATATAATAGCCGTACTCCGGATCTTGCTCGACCTGCTTTCGCTCCTGCTCGGTGAGGTCGTCATTCAACCATTTATGTAGTAGTTTTTCATCCATTGTTTTTGCTCATCTATAGGAGTAACAACCCAAAGGCAAAAAATCCTGATTATTTTGTTCTAAAATTTTCCAATTGTTCTTTTAAAACGGCAAAAGCCGAATAAATTCTATACTCAACCACCTTTTTTGTGACCCCTAAGATCTCTGCTATCTCTGCCTGCTTCTTACCTTCTATCTTACTCAGGGTAAAAGCTACGCGTTGCTCTTCGGTCAGCGAAGCTAAAACCTGTTTGTAGCGCTCGTAATATTCCGCAGAGCGCATGATAAATTCAGGATCTTCATTGGTGTGTTTAGGGACGCTTTGCTGTTGATGCTTTAAGACCACCTTTTTGTGCTTCAAGGTATTGAGCATCAAATTGGAGGCAGTGGTAAATAAAAAGGCTTTGGCTTTGTCTGGAGTTACCTTTTTACAATTTTCCCAAAGCTTAATAAAAGCCTCCTGAGTTTTGTCTGCAGGTTCTGCATCAGCTCCGAATTTATAATAAAGAAAATTGTGTACGTCCTTACTTAAAGTGCGATAAAGCCGCTCAAATACTGCGGATTCACAAACATCTTTATGAAGGTTTTTTGCCAAGTTCTGTGGTGTTTAGCTAAAGGTAGAAAAATTAATTTCAAAAAAATCAGGTCAAATGTCAGGATTTTTTTCAATTGGGTTGTTTACTTTACAAACCACGCCAAATCGGCCAATAAAAATATGATTATGAAACGAGTTAAACTCTCCTTTTTACTGTTTTTGATCGGTGCATTAACACTTACTTCTTGTCGTACCGAGGAATCTGAAGTGATCAATCCCAACAATGAAGAAACCCTAGAAGCAAACAGTATTGTTGCAGGGTTGATGCAACGCGTAAGTTTGAGTGATGGCTCTTTGGACAATATTATTGACAGCGCGAATTGTTTTACGGTTAATCTTCCTGTTACTGTTATTGTCAACGGAGTAGAAGTTACCGTTAACACAGAAGCAGATTACGAACTCATAGAAGATATTTTGGATGAGTCTGATGACGATACGGATACCGTGGAGATCGTTTTCCCGATTACGGTAACGCTTTCAGACTATACTGAGGTCACTTTGAACTCTATTGAAGAATTCTTGGCCTTGGCCCTTACCTGCCCGGATGAAGGAGAGACCGATCCAGACATTGAATGCTTGGATTTTGTATATCCGATCACGGCTACCATTTTCAATCCGGTCACTGAAGAATTAGAGACCATAGTTATAGAAAATGATGAGCAACTCTACGACTTTTTAGAACTTATTGAAGAAGGCGATGTGGTTAATATTGAGTTTCCAATAAGCATTGTCCTTGCTGATGGAACCACCGTGGTCATTGAAGATCTGGAGCAATTAGAAGATGTTATTGAAGAGGCTGAGGACGCCTGTGATGAGGACGATGACTACGATTATGACGATGACGACTGTGAAGACTGTACCCTAGAAGATCTTTCTGATCTATTAACGGGATGTTCTCCTTGGCATGTGGCTGAACTTGAGCGTGATGATGTAGAACTTGGAGAAACCTATGAAGGATACGCCTTTACCTTTACGGAAAGCGGAGAAGTGATTGTAGAGACGGACTCGGACGAGTTTTTTGGAACCTGGGAAAGTTCTGGAAGCGGGGAAGAAATCACTGTAGTTATTGAAATTGAAGACTTGCCAGATTTCAATGATGATTGGATCTTACACGAACTGGAAGTTGAAGACGACGGATCATACGTAGAGCTGCGCTTGGTTGATGACAATCTGGAATTTGAAAGCAGCTGTGATGGTTCTACCGATGGTGACCCTGATCCAGATGCAGAAGCGCTGGCGGCTGTTTTAACTGACGGCGCGTGGTTTGTCACCAACTACTTTGACGATGTGGATGAGACGAACCTATTCTGTGAATACACCTTTGAGTTTGGCGCTGATGGCACTGCAGTAGCTGTTGCCGGAGACGAGACCGTAGAAGGTGAATGGGAGATCGTTAACGACGACTCTGAACTGGACCTTTTTCTCGACTTTGGAGAAGCCTTCCCTTTTGATGAGATCCTTGACGACTGGGAGGTCATTGAATTTGACGAGAATGTCATAAGACTGCGTGATATCAGTGGTGGTGATGGCACCGAGGACCTCTTGACCTTTGGCCGTGAGGCAACCAGCTGTGATTAATGAGAATAAATTGAATGTGCTAGACCGAAGCTCTTCATAGCCTCAATTACCGGAGAACGGTCTTGAAAAGTCACCTCTTTAAAAAAAGGGGTGGCTTTTTTTATTGGATGGAAATGCGATACCCAAGACTTACTCCATAGGTATCTCTAAAGCCGTCTCCCCAATCAGCGGCAGCCTGTAGATTCACACTGCCATATTTTTTAAAGTCGTATTCAAACCCAACAAAAGTATTGAGGATCTGCTGCGGAGGATCAATTCTATTGTCGAGTCTAAAAGAACCGAAGTTTTCATAGGCCGTGGCTTTGGTATAAATGAGCCAAGAGCCTCGACCAGCACTCAATCCTAAATGGATTCCACGAACTCGATTGTTCCCGATCTCCAATCCGGTTTCATCCATAGTAATAAAAGGCAATCCTAGGATGTTCCCGTCATAGGTCCATCCGGAGCGATAAACACCGCTTCTAAAATAATTATCCCTTCCGGCATCACCAGTTGCCCCACTTTGATCTGTAGTCTGAAAATATTCTACTACTAAACCTTTAAAAAGGCTTGTATAGTCTTCTGTATTCGGGTCATAATAAAAACCCCAGATTCCGTCGGGAAAGTTCTTTAGACGTGTACCTGAGCCGTCCTCAAAGGGATGAGAATGGTAAAAACGCAAGTTACCGTAGGTAGTACGGTGATTGACCTCAAGTTCATATATCCCTAGATGGTTTCCTAAAGCGTTCGCTCGATCTGTATCTGAAGCGGAATCACTTCCCTGACTAGCAAAGAAAATATCTATGAAATCAGAGAACCCAGAAGGCTGCTTTCCACGTTCCGGGGAATTTCCACCCCATTGAGCGTAATGTTGTATCCCCGCTTTTAAAGTAGTTCTCGGACTCAAAGTTATTACAGCTGCCAAACGCTTGAAATGTAAAAGCACATCTTCTACAAAACGCTCGTCGTTCAATGAATAATGACCAATACCCCAATCCAGTGCAACTCCTTTAAAAATTCGTTGAGGACTAGGAGCCTCTACCAACAGTCCTGGAAGTGCTCTAGCGTTTCCACTAAGTAAAAAATTGTCCTGTACCAATCCAAGGCCATCAAAACGGTCTTCGTTGCGGCGCGAACCTATTACCACAGATAACCAAGGCGTATCCAATTGGGCGTAGAGTTCGTCTCTTTGCAATTCATCGGGCACCTCGTCACGATAAAAAAGACTGGCTTTCCCAGAGAGCTGCCAACCATTATTGAGCATTAGTTGCCCAGATAATCCGCCATCTACCAAGAAATTAGTCCCTGCTCCTACCGCACCATTGGTGTTGGCTTGCATCCAAAAAGGTAAGTTTTGCTGACTACTTTTAAAAACGCGAACACCGCCTGTTGCTTGATAGTTGTACTCCTGTGCAAAGCTGAATGCCGAAAAAAGCAAAAGAGCCCCAAAGCATTTAATTTTAGGTTGGAAGAATCGCATGTTTGGTTGGTTTATTTTTTCTGTAGGACCTCTGGTTCCACGATCTCTGGTTGATCAACTGGAGTATCCTTGAGATCTGTGATCTCTTGATCGCTGAGGTCCAAACACTCAAAGTCAGAATTCTTGCTGATGAACTCGGGCACTAAGGCTTTCATTTTAGTTACCACGCTATGATCGTCATGTCGTAGAGCAGCTTCTATGATTTTGTTTACCTTTTTGCTGACGATATCAAAGTCTTTGATCACATCTTTAGCGATAAGGATTTTTTCGTGATGCGTTGGTAATGCACGCGATGAATCACTGATAAGTTCTTCATAGAGTTTCTCTCCAGGACGCAATCCTGTAATCTTAATCGCGATGTCCTTATCGGGCTCATATCCAGCAAGCTTGATCATCTTTTTGGCTAGGTCCATGATCTTAACAGGTTCTCCCATATCAAAGATATAGATCTCTCCTCCCTGCCCCATTGCTCCCGCTTCCAATACCAATTGACAGGCTTCTGGAATGGTCATGAAATAGCGAATAATATCTGGGTGAGTAATAGTAACTGGCCCTCCCTTTTCAATTTGCTTTTTGAAAAGCGGCACCACACTTCCGTTAGATCCCAAAACGTTTCCAAAACGCGTAGTGATGAATTTGGTCTCTGGAGAATTGCCTTCACTATTCACGTAATAGTTACGCGACTGCACATACATCTCAGCGGCGCGTTTGGAAGCTCCCATTACATTGCTTGGGTTTACTGCCTTATCTGTTGAAACCATCACAAAGCGCTTGACTTTATTTAAAACAGCCAGATCCGCGAGATTCTTGGTTCCGTATACATTGGTGATCACTGCTTCTGGTGAGTTATCTTCCATAAGCGGCACGTGTTTGTAGGCCGCCGCGTGGTAGATCACATCAATACTGTACTTTTTAAAGAAAACGCCTAAACGGTTTCTATTAGCCACATCACAGATCAAACATTTGATGTTCAACTCTGGATGATTGGCCTGTAATTCCAATTGAAGGTTGTGTAGCGGTGTTTCTGCTTGATCCAAAACCAAAACCAATTTTGGGTTGAATTTGGCCAACTGTCTAACGATCTCACTACCAATGGAACCTGCTCCACCGGTAACCAATACAGTCTTATCACTCAACTGCTTTATCTTTTCATCATCGTGTAGAACAATAGGATCGCGTTCTAACAGATCTTCAATTTGCAGGTTTTTTACTTGATTGGCTACAGATTTGTTCTCACTCCAATCTAAAACCAAAGGAGAATTGTAGACCTTCATGTCGTGTTCCAAACAGTCTTCGACTATGGCGAACTTCTGGTTTGAAGACAAATCACTTCCAGACATGATCACGGCAGAAGCATTGAGTTCTTTTATCTGATCTGACAATTTACTCTCAAGCTTGATAACGGGCTTTCCTAAGATCTGTAAGCGTTTATTGATACTGCGCGTTGCAACAAATCCCTGTATTTGAAATCGCTGAGGGTGCTCTATGTCTAAAGCTGCAGCAATAGAAATCGCGTTTTCATCAATACCAATGATGACGGCCTTCTCCATTTCTTCCCCTTTTTGGGCAATCTTGAAGTACTCATAAAGTTGCTTCACCGCCAATCGGAACAAGAACAAAAAAGTAAAAGAGAAGAATAGAGATAACACCAATGAGGAATTCAAAAAGATCTTCTCCCCCTTCATGGCAACCATGGAATAGTTAATCACCATAAGCACGCCAAAGGTACTTACAGAGGCTAGCAAGAGCTTTAATGCATCCATATAAGAACTGTGGCGCACCAAGCCCGCATAGGTCTTGAATAAGAGCATAAACCCAAAATGCACCCCTACAATCATTAAGATCTGTTGGGTTGCACTCAACAGCGGTAAATACTGAATTTGAAGATCTTTAAGCACTATTGCTGTAAGGACAATAGAACAAACCAATAAGAAAGTGTCAATAAGAAGAACGCACCACCTGGGTAAATACTTTAGACTTCTAACGTCTAATGCATTGTCCTTAGAGGAAAGAATGATTTGAAGCGCGTTACGTAATTTTCCTGCCATACTCGTGTGCTATTGCTACTCCATAAACTGAAGTATCGCCTTTTTAATCCGGTCCCGGTCAGCATCCGTCAAATTGGAACCAGAAGGCATGCACAATCCTTTTTTAAATAACTCTTCCGCAGTTCCGTCGCCATAAAATAAGGCTCCATCAAAAACCGGTTGTAAATGCATAGGCTTCCACAAAGGTCTGCATTCTATGTTATTTGCTTGCAAAAATATACGTAATTTTTCATTATTACGCTGATCATCCGATTTTTTAAAGATTATAGCGGACAACCAGTGGTTGCTGTAGGCATCTTCTGAGGATTCTTTAAGGACTTCCACCATGTCTGAATCTTGGAACAGTTCACGGTAGAATTCATTATTCTGTCTGCGCAATCCAACGTGTTTATCCAAAACCTCCATCTGCCCTCTACCAATACCGGCTACAATATTACTCATACGATAATTATAGCCAACTTCTGAATGCTGGTAATGCGGAGCTTGATCTCTGGCTTGCGTGGCCCAAAAGATCGTTTTTTGCTTCTGCGCTTCTGTACGGCACACCAAAGCGCCTCCGCCGGAAGTTGTAATGATCTTGTTTCCGTTGAAGGATAAAATCGATAGGTCTCCAAAGGTTCCACACTTACGGCCCTTGTAACTAGAACCCAAGGCTTCTGCAGCATCTTCTATCAAGAAAATACCGTATTCCTTGCAGATTGCCTCTATTTTATCAATTTGAGCAGGCATCCCATACAGATGAACCATCAAAACCGCTTTGGGCTTTACACCAGCCGCTAACCTCGTTTTTATAGCGGTCTCCAAGTGCTCCGGACTCATATTCCAAGTAGTCGCTTCCGAGTCCACAAAGACTGGAGTTGCGCCTTGATAAATGATTGGATTAGAGGTTCCACAAAAGGTAAACGATTGGCAGAGTACCTCATCTCCTGCCTCTACTCCGGCATGCAATAGCGCTAAATGAATCGCAGCAGTTCCCGAAGACAAACAAGCGGTGTGATTGCCAGCACCTAAATAATCTTCAAGCGCCTGTTCAAAACCGGTTACGTTAGGACCTAATGGAGCGATCCAATTCTGGGCAAAGGCCTCATTGACATAATTTTGTTCTGTTCCTCCCATATGCGGAGAAGACAACCATATTTTGGGTAGTTCGCTCATAAAACTGTTTTTATGATATAGCCAATATCCTTAAAGATACTGTAGTTCTCTATGTATTCTTTGTTGAGTTCGACCTTTTTAGGCCAGATAACCTCAGCATTGTATTTTTCAGGATCCTCTTGAGCTGCCAAGAGTGCCTCCTCATCTTTAAAATAAATGGATGCTGGACCCGTGATTCCAGGACGAATGTCAAGTAAAACACGGTCTTCTCCTTCCAGTTTATCCATAAAGCCTGGAACATCCGGGCGTGGCCCTACAAAGCTCATTTCGCCTTTAAAAACATTGATCAACTGTGGCAATTCATCGAGTTTTGAGTTCCTCCAAAAAGCACCCATTTTGGTGATTCTTGGATCTTTACTGGTACTTACCGTAGTAGTTACTCCTTCTATATTGCGCATGGAACGCAACTTATAGACTTTAAAAAATTTGGCGTCTTTGCCTACACGTGTTTGTCTGAAAAAGCCAGATAGCCCCGTGTCCAGTCTGGCTAAGACCGCACAAATCAAGATCAACCAACCAAAAAACAAAAGACCAATGGCTGAGACCACTAGATCAAAGGCACGCTTGATGAACTTATTGGTTGGAGACATTGTCGTAATTTAAGGCTTGTAAGGTTGGTTCACAAATTTCGTTCAAAGCTTGCTGCTCTTCTTTACTGAGCTTTTTATGGGAGCCAACACTGCGGTTGGAGACTCTTGCTACAGCCTCAGAGATTTCCTCAGGCGTCGCGCTCGTTTTTCCTAAAAACGTTAAGATGGTTTTTAGTTCTTCCTGCGGATTGTTTACAAATTGCTCGTATTTCACCTCAATGAATTGATTGGCGTCTAATTGGTTTTTATCCGCTTGCGTTGCATGAACGCAGGCTTGCCATTGCAGCGCACAAACCTCTAAAAGACTTTTTGTTTTGAAATCCGCGTCAATTCCTGGGTAAACAGGACCCCAAAAAGAAAGTCTATCAGCTCCGAAGGCCTGCTTTAAACGGTTTACCCCAAACTTCCAGACATAATACGGCAGATCCCGCAGAGGTGTTTGCTTAAGCTTTTTTAAGGTATAATTGAGTTCAAAAGGAGCTGTCCAACGGATCTTCGCGCTTGGCGCCACATCGCGTCCATCTCGATTGATCAGAATGTACTTTGCCTCCGGAAAAACCTCGTGTACAAAAGCCAGGCGCAAGGAGTTCGCGCAGGTCTTTTCCACTACAAATTCCAAATTTTGAGATGCTTTGAGTTGATTGAACCGTCCTCTAATGTAATTTTTCACCTTTGGACTCGCCAACTGCGGAGCTAAAATGTCCGTGGGTTCAAAACGATTGCCATACCTCCATACCGGATTGATCTCATCGCAATCCCAAGTACCAAAACCAGCAATGCTGCAAATTACATCACGCAGCATATTGGTGCCAGTTCTGCCCGCACCTATGATTATTACTGGGGTATGATTTAGCTCTTTCGGCATAACATTTCAAGTTTTTCTTCTATGGCATCAATACTGGATTCCAGTGAGAGTGCTTTTTGATAATAAGCAGCGCCTTGTACTCCGAGTTCTTTTCGTTTTTGTCCATCCAAGTCTAAAAATGCATGGATGGCTCGTATAAAATCTTCTGTGCTGTCTGGCTCAAAAGCAAAGCCAGCATCAGCAGCTTCTAAGATCTCTTTGGCATCTCCTTTCAAGCCCATCAGAATCGGCTTTCCAGATTTTAAATAGGCCAATATTTTAGACGGAATCGTGATCTCAAAGAGCGGGTCTTTTTTCAAGTGTACCAAAAGGACATCCGCAGCATTTAAGAACATACTCACCTCTTCCGATTGCACTCTGGGAATGAACTGCAAATTATGTAAGCCCATACCAGCGGCTTTCTCCTTCAGACGAGTCTCATCGGCGCCACCCCCCAATAGAATAAAGTTAATGCGCTGATCATTTTGGTCTTGAAATGACTTTGCAGCCTCTAACACCACATCCAAAGCTTGTACTATACCCAAATTACCCGCATAGAGCAGGTTGACGGCATCTGCCTTGAAATACTTTTCGTAGCGCTGCTGATCCAAAGGAGTATCATCAATGCGGTCTCGGGACCAATTGCTCACAAATTGCATTTTTTCAGCAGGGACTCCCTTAGCGGTCAACTTCTTTTTAAATCCAGGAGTACACACGGTTATGAATCCCGCGTTGCGGTAATTCCAATTGCACCAAGCATTGATAATTTTCAGTGCTTTACTGTTGGTAAGCATGCCTGAAGTAGCTACGGTTTCTGGCCAGAGGTCGTTTATGTCGTAGACAAAACGCACGCCTCGTAATTTTTTTAGAACGATTGCGGGAACGGCAACGGGAATAGCTCCTTGGTATACAAAACATACATCAGGCTTTTTAACCAACCAAAGCCCAATAAAGGTCGCACTTAGCGCATAACTCAGATAATGCAAAAAACGCTTAAACCCAGATGCACTGTGATCGGGATAGATCGGTACACGGATCAGGTTGACGCCTTCCATTTGCTCCCGTTTGTACAAACGTTGCTTGAAGCCCGGATAGATCTTGCCTATCGGATAGGATGGAAATCCGGTCAACACCTCTACTTGGTGACCACGCTTTACCAGTTCTTTGGCAAAATCGAGGCTTTTAGCAGTGGGTTCGGGATTAAATAGTTGCTTGACAATTAGGATACGCATGGCGATCACTTAGACCAAACTACGCGGTTGATATAGTCCGTGTAGGATATGATGATTCGCACTACTTTTTCGGATACGTTAGGCATGCTGTAATCTGCAACTGGCCTAAAATTGCGTTCTGGCGCACGTTTTTGCACACTCAATGCCGCAAGACCTTGCAAGATTCTTTCGGGTTGAAGCCCTACCATCATTACAGAGGCTTCTTCCATAGCTTCCGGGCGCTCGTGAGCTTCACGAATATTCAAAGCGTGAAAGTTCAAAATGGAAGATTCCTCAGAGATTGTTCCACTGTCAGACAGTACCGCGAATGAATTTACCTGTAAGGCATTGTAGTCACTAAACCCTAAAGGTTTTAGAAATTGAATATTCTTATGGGCTTTAACCTCTTTGGCCGCCAGCATATTACGAGTTCTTGGATGGGTAGAAACGATAACTGGGTAATCGTATTTCTCGGCAATGGTATTCAAGGAAGTGATCAGTCCTTCAAAATTTTTCGGATTGCTGATGTTCTCTTCACGGTGAGCAGACACCACAAAATATTCGTGTTTTTTTAGATCCAATCGATCCAAAACATCAGAAGCCGCAATCTTCGCCTCAAATTGACTTAAGACCTCAAACATCGGGCTACCCGTTTTGATCACACGATCTGGCGATAAACCTTCACGAAGCAAGTATTCTCTGGCAATATCGCTGTAGGTCATATTGATGTCAGCCACATGATCTACGATCTTTCTGTTGGTCTCTTCTGGAACGCGCTGATCAAAGCAACGGTTTCCGGCTTCCATGTGGAATACAGGGATCTTGCGTTTCTTAGCTGGAATAGCACAAAGACAAGAGTTGGTATCTCCAAGTACCAAAAAGGCATCGGGTTGAATCTCTTCTAACAAGGGATCAATACCGATTAAAATACGCCCCACAGTTTCGGTGGCGTTTTTCCCAGCTGCTCCTAGAAAGTGATCAGGTTTTCTGATCCCCAGATCATCAAAGAAAATTTCATTGAGTTCGTAGTCGTAATTCTGACCAGTGTGCACCAAGGTATGGTCAATGGCAGGATTGGCATCCAGCGCTTTCATCACACAGGCTAGCCTGATGATCTCAGGTCTTGTTCCTACTACGGTTACGACTTTTAATTGCTTCATCTCAACTGGGATTTTCTGTGGCAAAAATAGGAGTTAATCTTTACAATCCGTAGCAATTAATCTACAGATTCAAAATAGGTGTCTGGGTCCTCAGGATCATAAGGTTCGTTGATCCAAAACAGGGTGATCAATTCCTCATCTCCAATATTGGTAATATTGTGGGTGTACCAAATGGGCATATCAACATAGGCGGGTTCATTGCCATCAAGAATATACTCATAGACCTTGTCCGTATTCACTTTTCTGAGTTTGATGGAGGCTTTACCGCTAATGACAGCAAAACGCTCAACCTTACGCGTGTGGTAATGGTTTCCACGAGTGATTCCAGGTACTGTGGTAGAATAAGAAGATTGTCCTGAAGTTCCTGCCCGCATGATCTCTACAAAAGCTCCGCGATTATCTGTGTGCTTCACAAACTTTCTCGGGAAATAGTCTTTGGGAATATAGGCAGTAAAAGTGTTGAAAAGATCAATATCAAAAGCTTGGCTAATATCTGGTACTTGGCCTTGTTCCACATAGCTTGTTTTGAAGTGTTCCAGCTTCTGAAGTACTTCAGTCACCTTAGCTTTGTAAGGCGCCTCAATAGATTTAAATACAACTCCGCTACTATCGCTCTGAATCTGCTGGTAGAAGTGTTCTACTAAGGCATTTACGTAGATCAAAGAAACCTCAGCGTCTTGATGAACCTCTGGAGCTCCACCTGTATTTAGTAAATGACAAAAGGTGGCGATAAAGGAATTGTAAAACGGTTTGCCGAAGGGACCAAAGACATTTGGAATTAAGAGGGAAGTCACGCTTCCGCCCTGCTGTTGCGCCCAGGTCTCTAGTAGTTTTCTACCGTCGCGTTTGGATTGTCCGTAAAGGTTGTCCTGCTCTTCCTGTGTTGAAGAACTAAATATGATC
Source organism: Gilvibacter sp. (assembly GCF_965601605.1). Taxonomy (GTDB): domain Bacteria; phylum Bacteroidota; class Bacteroidia; order Flavobacteriales; family Flavobacteriaceae; genus Gilvibacter. The sequence continues at coordinate 37,588 of NZ_CBFCWJ010000048.1, forward strand.
TTTGGAGTTACGGCTGCCGATTGACAGGCGTCAATCAACTTTTGAACAAGACCTACGTTAGTGTCGTAAATGACTTGTGGATCTTCATGCCGATTCATTGCAGCAATGTGAACAATCACATCACAGTTGGCAACCCAGGCCGCAAGGGCCTCAGGCTTATCAAACAGGCTGCGCTCAAAATCCGTACGACTTATCTGCTCCGTTTTAGTTCCTAAGTAGTTGTAGAGGTGTTGCCCAATGAAACCGGCTTGTCCGGTGATGCCAACTCGAATCATAATGTCTATTGATTAGCAACGTCTTCTCTGATGAACTCTAGCTTAAGCAGCAGTTGTTTCATACCTTCAACATCAAGACGTTCTGTGTTGTGAGAATGATAATCCTCTACTTTACTCATATCAACCTCCCCTTTAGAGAAGTAGTTTGCATAGTTTAGGTCACGATTATCTGCTGGAATTCGGTAATATTCACCAAGATCTTCAGCTTTGATCACTTCTTCCCTTGTCAGCAGCGATTCGTAAAGCTTTTCTCCGTGACGCGTTCCAATAACCTTGATCTCTGAATCACTCTGGTAGAGTTCTTTTACGGCTTTGGCCAGTACTTCAATGGTAGCCGCTGGTGCCTTTTGCACAAACATATCTCCAGGACGCGCATTGTTGAATGCAAAAAGTACAAGATCTACCGCATCCTCCAAGGTCATCATAAAGCGTGTCATATTAGGATCGGTAAGGGTCAATGGTGCTCCCTGTTGAATCTGCTCTACGAACAAAGGAATTACCGACCCTCTTGAAGCCATTACGTTACCATAGCGCGTTCCACTGATGACCGTGTTGCCAGCATTTCTGGACTTAGCCACCAATACCTTTTCCATCATCGCCTTAGAGATTCCCATTGCGTTGATTGGGTATACAGCTTTATCCGTGCTCAGCACAACGACATTAGCTACATTGTTAGAAATGGCTGCTTCCAATACATTCTCTGTTCCCAATACATTGGTTTTCACAGCCTCAACTGGAAAGAACTCACAGGAAGGAACCTGTTTTAAAGCCGCTGCATGGAAAACATAGTCCACACCGCGCATTGCATTAAAAACTGCTGTGTAATCGCGTACGTCACCGATATAAAATTTTACCTTGGGATTGGCCAGCTTTCTTCTAAGATCGTCTTGCTTCTTTTCATCACGTGAAAAAATACGAATCTCAGAGAAGTGATCTGTATCCAGAAATCTTGCCAAAACGGCGTTTCCGAATGATCCTGTTCCTCCGGTGATGAGTAGTTTTTTATTCTTGAGTTCCATGTTCTAAAACTGTTTTTACCGCCCCGATAATATTGGTATTGGATTCGGTGTATATATGGTTATAGTAATTTATAAGTTCTTTATGTTGCTGATCATAACTAGCGTCTGTCATCTCCAGCACTTCTGTAATCCGTTGTCGCCAAAGCTTTCCCTTTAGAGGCAACAAGGTGTTAGGAACTGATCCATTCACCCTTTCCCAAGGTAAACCTGTACTTGCCAAGACTAATTTCCCTGCTTCTATCGCTTCAAAAAAAACATGACAGAAGCTTTCAGAAAGCGACGGAATGATCACCAGATCGACCCCGGCGGATTTCTTTGCGAAATT
>NZ_CBFCWJ010000049.1:0-89767 GCF_965601605.1 Gilvibacter sp.
AAGGTGTTGTAGCGATCCAGATCCGCAAAAGAAAAGGCGCGCATTTGTATTTTGGTTATCGGCATACGCACGCGCGTGTCTAATAAATGCCAGACTTCCCCAGCCTCATAAGAATTGACGCCATTTCCGATCAGCATAGCTGCTTTGGGTTGATCCAAAGCTCTAAAATTGTTACTTCCCAGATCAATTCCCTTTGCACTGTAGCCTGTATTTACAGCGTACAAAGGCACTTCAAAAGCAACTTCAGCCTCTTTAATGATGGTATAGACCTCAGCAGCGGAGAGTTTTTGTTTAGAAACTGGAATCATCACCGTTCCATAGTCAAAGGACTGCTCCCCAGCATGGGTCACTATGCTAAAGGGCTTAAAAGCAGCATTTACCACTATGCCCTTGGACTGCAAATGATACAAAGCAGCTGGGGCGTTGTAATCGTTCCAATCCCATTAAATATGCGTAACCACTTTGCGGTACATTCTTCACATTAGTAATGCCATCTGTACTGGTTACTGGAGTACCCCCCGGATTGCGCGTTTTGCCCTCTGTAAGGAACATTGTAAAAATTAGCAACACTCCAAGCAGAGGCATCATAGAATACCGAATCACGATAGCTTTTATAAGTTCAAAGAAAGACTGCACCATACGACGTTGCGGCTGAGCCAAAGGCACTGAATACTGGTCACCGCTTTTGTAGACCTCAATTTCATGCAACAGCAATTTGTCAATAAAGGCCTTCATGCGGTTGCCGTCAGTTCCTTTATTAAAGGTGTAAGCAGCATAACCGGTAGGCGCTTTTTCATTAACTGCGGATTTAAAGAAGTCTTGTTGGTATTTTCTGAGTGTACCTTTATTCCCACGCAGCCTGTACCGTTGCCATACTGGAAGTGTATTGGTTTCTGATGGTAAACGGAAAGGTGATCTCTCCAAAAGCAGTTTCTTGGACATGGCCGCGGGAACTCGCCTGTTCAAATAAAAGCGCCAAAGCCCTTGCAAGTCTGGATAGGAAGATCCATAACCCGGATAGGTTCCATCAAAGGATTCCTTGGTATAATAGAAAGACCCAATACCGTTCAAGGCGTCTTCATAATAGGTAGCGAAAAGATTATTTAAGTCTTCATAGTTCTCTTTAGGCATTATGGGATCTAAGGATCCGATGGGTTTCATCGGCTCAAAGAAATAGGTAGAATTGGTTCCCATTTCGTGAAAATCAGTCACCACATTCGGATACCATTGGTGATACCACTTGAGCTTCCCCCGACTTTCTGGGTTGATTCCCAACAACCAATCTCTGTTGAGATCAAACCAGTAATGGTTGGTACGCCCTCTTGGCCAAGCTTCCCAGTGCTCTGCATCCATAGGATCAGACACCAAAGGATTTGCCTTGTATTGATTGGCCCATTGGGTGTGTCTGTCACGCCCGTCAGGATTGATGGTAGGATCGATCATAATGATCCCGTTCTCTAAATAATTGAGTACCTCTGGATTGTTAGAAGCTACCAAAGTATAGGCGGTGAGCAAAGCAGCTTCACCTCCAGAAGGTTCGTTTCCATGTACGTTATATCCTAACTGGATAAAGATGGGCAGACTCTCGTAGGCGCTCGGAGATTGTTTAGGATCCACATACTTTAAATGTTCCGCTTTTATAGTTTCAAGATTTTGCAAGTTTGCAGGAGTTGAAATAGTCAACATCACCAACTTGCGTCCCTCATGAGTTTTTCCATAAGTTTCTATGGTTGCACGGTCAGACACTTGTGCAAGCATTTTAAAATAAGCCACCATCATATCGTGGCGCGTATGTTGGGATCCGATAGGGTACTCCAAATAGGCCTCTGGAGAAGGAATGTCAGGATTAAAAGGACCTTGATCCTTCAAGAAATAATCTTGTGCCTGCGCGGCCGGAATCAGCATTAAAAAAGAAAGGATGGTAAGGAAAAGAAACTTTCGCATGAGTAAAGTGATTGGTTGAAGCATAAAATTACGGAAATATTAGCCCATAAAAAACACCGCCCCTAAGGCCCCCCTTGGCAAAGGGTAACTTAGAGGCGATGAACTTCCAACCAAAAAAATAAAAACTACTTCCTTACCTTACTTAAGAAAGCAATGCTTTGTGCAACCAAGGCGACAACAGGCTTTGAACTGTGCAGAATACAGGACTAATTAAACAATATGGCCTGCTGACTGCCGTTGGTTTGCTATAGTGAAACTCTTGACGAGTTGTAGTGTTTAAAAGAACTTGATTCGAAAGTAGCACAGTGAGACTAGCCAAAAAACAAGCATCGAGTTAAATGGTCATTTGCATGAGTTAAATGGTCTTTTGCCTGAGTAAAGCAAATTCACGTTTTTGATATCCCCTTGGTTTTGGTATATTTAGCAACATTTTTACGCTATGAAACTTTACCGACTTATCTTTTTCTTCGCTTTGGCGTTGGCTGTGACCGCCTGTAGCGATGACAACTACTCGCCTAGCGACGACACGACCACAGACGATACTTCCACCACTGATGACACTACGGACCCAACCGATGACACCACTGGCGGAGGAGATACTACTACAGATCCGGATCCAGTAGATTTTACAGACAAGCTTTCTGAATTGCCTGTATTTGATGGCAACTTAAGTGATCTTACTCCTCGTGATGGGGTTTATCTTTACGAATTAAACTCTGGTCTTTTTACAGATTACGCGGCCAAGCAGCGTTTGATCCGCCTGCCAAACGGCCAGTCCATGGAGTATGCAGGAGACGATCAGTTGCCTGATTTCCCAGACAATACTTTAATTGCCAAGACCTTTTATTACAATATAGATGATCGTGATCCATCTTTAGGAAAGCAGATCATTGAAACTCGTATCTTATTGAAGCTTGCTGGCGAATGGCAAGCTGCAGATTACCTTTGGAATGACGAGCAAACAGAAGCCTTCTACGATGAAGATGGCGGCGAAGTTCCCATCAGCTACATCGATAGCAATGGAGTTACTCGTAATGTAGATTATATCATTCCTTCGCGTTCTGAATGTATAGTATGTCACTTCAACAATGCGGTTACAACGCCAATTGGACCCAAACTTCGCAGCTTGAACTTCAACCCGAACAACGAGTATGTGAACATCAACCAACTGCAGTACTTTATCAATGAAGGTATTTTGACCTTTGCTCCAGATCCAGCTTCTTTGGGGCTATTGCCAGACTGGGAGGACGACACTGCTTACACTTTGGAAGAGCGCGCTAGAGCCTATATGGATATCAACTGTGCGCACTGTCACAATCCTAACGGTGTAGTAGGAACCTTCGACATGGATTTCCGCTATGAGACTGCCTTTGACGATTCAGGTATTTACGCCAACCGCGGCGAGATTGAAGCCAGAACACTGTCTACCTTAGTAAACTATCGCATGCCTCAGTTAGGCCGAACCGTGGTACATGAGGAAGCAGTGACTATGTTGGTTGAATATTTGGAGTCTCTAGATTAAGGGCAACATTAAGAAATTTTAAACCGCCTTTCGAGGCGGTTTTTTTATATCCATTTTTTGTACCTTCCTTAAGATTTCATCAACCAACGCTATGAAAAAGATCCAATTAGCAGGATTGCTTTTCTTTTTGCTGATGCTGCCTGGACTGCACAGCTGCTCTAACGAGACCGATCCTACAGACGACACCGAACAAACCACAGACGATACTGTAGATCCAACCGATGATACCACAGCTGGTGGCGGCGATGGGGATTTGCAGTTTACAGGCACACGCGTGAGTGTAACCTTTGACCTCTGTGAGCTTCCGTTTTGTTCCATCAGTCAACTGGTATTCTTGGATGAAAATATCGGTTATGCCGTTACCGGAGTCTATGTCTATAAATCCATAGACGGCGGAGAAACCTGGGAATATTTGATCAATCAAGACATCACAGGCAAACTCATTGCCTTGTCAGAAAATTTGTTGTTCCTCAACACCTACGATGGTATTCTAAAAACGACCAACGGCGGCGACTCTTGGAACAATATTGAGCGCCCTTTGGAATTCCTCTGCGACGGAGCTGGAATAAATACGGGATATATTCAGTTTGTAGATGAGGTAAACGGATTTGTCCAGGACCGCTGCGAGTTTCTGGAACTTTACAGTACCGTTAATGCAGGCGACAATTGGAATCTGATTCTCACCACCAGCCTGCCTATAGAAGAATATTACTTTGAAGACCGATTGAACGGCCTTGTCAGAACAGAAGATGAACTTTTAGTGACCAGTGACGGAGGTGGCAATTGGAGCAGTTTAGAAAGTATGCCATCCTTGTTCAATTACGTGATAGCTCGTGATGGCTTTTTTGAGTTCCCAGATGGTTCTGCAAACATAGAAATGCCTTTGGAGCTTTCTGCCAGTGCGGTACCTTTTACTTTTGATGTCAATGCCTTAGGAGATATCTCTGCGGTGTTTTTTGATGAAGAAGCAGGGTCTGAACGTTGGCAGCTCTACCTCTATGTTCAAGAAACGGCAAGTTGGATCCTTGTGGATAGTTTGGAGCCGCTATCCGATCCTTTATCTAGTTATATCACCATTCATATGACCGATGCCAAAACGATGTTTATCGGGATCTCTCGTTCTGGAGAGATTCTAAAATATTTTGTTGAATAAGTAGGCATGCATCAAAATTTACAATCAGAACTCAGACCTTATCTAAATCAAGGTGAAGGATTGATCTGGACAGGCAAGCCCAAACAAGGGATCGTTTTAAGGCCTGCGGATGCATTTATGATCCCCTTTACCGTGCTCTGGTGTAGCTTTGCAATTTTATGGGTGATCATGGCCAGTGAGGCCGGTGCCTTTGCGCTGTTTGGAATTCCTTTTGTTTTAGTTGGATTGTTTTTAGTCTTCGGACGTTTTTTTGTCGATGCACGAGTACGAGCGAAAACCGTTTACGGCATCACTCAAGACCGCATTTTGATAAAATCAGGAGTATTTAGCACTACTCTGAACTCCGTCAGCATAAAGAACATTAGCCATTTAGAATATCAAGAAAAATCGGACCGCAGCGGAAGTATTCTTCTCGGGCCAAGATCTCCACACCAACGATGGAGTGCAGGTATGTCTTGGTGGCCAGGCATGAAAACAGCTCCGCAGCTCGAACTCATTAACGACGTGCGTAGCGTTTACAACAAGATCACAGAACTTCAGCGAAGCGACCTGTCGGTCAACTTCTAAGCTTTTAAAGTTAATTAGTGTTAAGAAATCTCAGGCGGATTAAACGCTCGGGAATTTGTGTAGTCATAAGGGCAAACAAAACATTAAAACTTTAGAAATCATGAAGAATATTTTAATCCTTATGCTCGCCCTTACCACCACAGCAGCATTTGCACAACGTGGACATCGAGGTCAAAATCCACAACACGGCCCTCAGGCAGAAATGCTCAAAGACCTTAGCGCAGAACAACTGGCGCAATTAGAAACTAAAAAACTCACGCTAGCATTGGATTTGGATGCTGATCAACAAGTAGCAATGTTGGAAGTGCAAACCAAAATAGCTCAGGACAAAAAAGCGATGATGGAAGCGGTCAAAGCGCGTAAAGAAGCTGATGAGATCAAAAAACTCACTACGGAAGAACGCTTTGACAAAATGGACGCGGCCTTAGACAAAAAGATCGCCATTAAAGCCGAGATCAAGTCGATCTTAAGTGCGGATCAATATGAGAAATGGGAGAAAATGCAACACCAAAGAAAACGCGGCCGCAAAGGCAGACATGCCAAGAGAAAGTAAATTTTAACAGTTGATTTGTAGTTGAAAAAGCCAAAAAAACGGATGAAAAACGTGTTTTTGGCTTTATTCTTGTAAACCCTTTCTTGTAAGTAAATATTTAGTACATTAGTACACTCAGGACGGCCTAGACGGCACTAATGCCCCCAAAGGTTCCTGCTTGAACTAAACAAAAAATTTAAGAAATGAAACGTATTTTCAAATTAGCGCTTTTGACCTTGGTACTTGGATTGTTTTCCCAAACCATGAATGGACAAACGCTTACTGCAAGTGGAGATAAGCCAGATGAGATGGCTAAGGCGGAATTGGCTCAATTGGACAAAGACCTGAACCTAAGCGATGAGCAAGAACGCACATTGTTCCGCGCTATTGTAAAACGTGAAGTAGAATACAGAAAGAGTGTTAAAGGGAAAGACCCTAACAACCCTAACGTTGCTCATGTTGCTCGTAAATTGGAGGAGAACTTCAACAACAGCATGAAAGAGACGCTTACCGACAAGCAATACAAAAAATGGTTACGCAAGCAGTAATCATTTAAACGATAAGAAAAAAGCGCTTCTTTACGAAGCGCTTTTTTTTATGTCAATTCCTTAAGGGCGTTGTTTGAAGCTGCAATGGTCTTGTCAATATCCTCATAAGACAAGGCGTCATTGAGGAACCAAGATTCAAAGGCAGAGGGCGGCAAGTAAATTCCTTGACGCAACATGCTGTGAAAGTACTTCTTGAAGTTTTCATTATTCCCAAGCGCTGCAGTATCAAAATCAGTTACGGGCGTTGCACTAAAGTGTACAGAGATCATAGACCCCAATCTGTTAATGGAATAGTCCAAACCACTCGCAGCCAAACCTTCTTCTAAACCGCGGTGCAAATAAGCAGTCTTTTCATTCAAACTTGTGAATACTTCTGGTTGTTTGTGAAGTGTAGTCAACATGCTCAATCCAGCAGCCATGGCAAGCGGGTTACCACTCAAAGTCCCAGCTTGATAAACCGGCCCTTCTGGAGCCAAATGACTCATAATATGCGCTGGTCCAGCAAAGGCACCTACCGGCAAACCTCCTCCGATCACCTTTCCGAAGGTCACCAGATCTGCACGAATGTCCATAAGTTCCTGCACGCCGCCAGCAGCCAATCTAAAGCCAGTCATCACCTCATCAAAGATCAAAAGAATCTCGTGTTGATCACATAAAGCCCTCAAACCTGCTAAAAATCCATCCGCGGGAGGAATACAACCCATATTCCCAGCTACAGGCTCCAGAATGATCGCGGCGATCTCTCCTGGGTTGGATGCAATGATCTCTTTGACTTGCTCTAGGTCGTTGTATCTAGCCAACAGAGTATCCTTTGCAGTCCCCTGAGTGACTCCAGGACTGTTAGGGTTACCGAATGTAACAGCACCACTACCCGCCTGAATCAAAAACGAATCACTATGTCCGTGATAACAACCGGCAAACTTGATGATCTTCTCGCGCCCGGTAAATCCTCTTGCCAAACGAATGGCACTCATACAGGCTTCTGTTCCACTGTTTACAAATCGGATCTTATCAATCCCCGGAACCATCTCCACAGCTAACTTGGCAATTTCAGTTTCCAAGGCTGTAGGCATTCCATAGGATGTTCCCTTTTCAGCCCTTTCTTTGATCGCGTCAATCACGGGAGCATAGGCATGCCCCAAGATCATCGGCCCCCATGAACTGATATAATCAATAAGGGTATTGCCGTCTTCATCAAAGAGGTAGGCTCCCTCGGCGCGTTCCACAAAGATCGGATCGCCTCCAACGGCTTTAAAGGCTCTTACCGGAGAGTTCACACCTCCTGGAATATATTGCGCGGCCTCAGCAAATAAGGCACTGCTGCGTTTATAAATCATAGCTAATTAGTTTTCAGAACCTACGTCCAAGGTTTGACCAATTGAGATGGTGTTAGAAGTAAGTCCATTTTTTGCCTTTAGCGCATCAACGCTGAGGTTGTGCCTGCGAGCAATACTATATAAAGTGTCTCCTTGTTTTACTACATAAGTGGTTCGGGCCGCAGTTGTGGTAGAAGAACCTCTCCCACTAATAGCTCCACCCGCTAAAACTTCCTCATCCAATTTGTAAAGCTGATAGCGTTCAATAATGCTGATGAGTTTGTTGGGGTACTTTGGATCTGTTGCGTAACCTGCACGTTTTAAACCTCGGGCCCAGCCTTTGTAATCATCAATAGCCAGATCAAACAAACCGCTATAGCGTCTGCGCTCCGTTAAAAAGAGCGAATGATCTCTAAAGGAATACTTGGCATCTATATATTTTCTAAAACATTCTTGTAATTCATCGTCGTCATGATAGACGCGCTCTCCTGTCCACTGGGTATGACATTTTATACCGAAATGATTGTTGGCTCGCTGGGTGAGATCACTCCTACCTGCTCCAGATTCTAAAATCCCTTGGGCCATAGTAATACTTGCTGGAATCTTGTAGAGTTCCATTTCTTGTTGGGCCACCTGACTAAAGGTTTCAATATACCAAGCAACCGCTTCTGCATAGGTCAAATCCTTTGGTGTGGCCTGAGTGGTATCTGGCTGATCTTGTTGCGCAGTTGAACTTCCTGAAGCAGTCGAGGTGGTTTGCCCAGAAGTATCTGGTTTTGTGGAGGTTGTTTGCGTTGTGCGTGGTTTGGTTCTTCTCTGAGTCGTTTTCTTTTTTGACCCACAAGAACTCAACAGTAAACCAAAAGTAAAAAGTAGGGCAAATATGCGGATAACCATAGCTTAGATTTCGAGCGGCGGAAGACCTTTTTGGGCAATTTTTTGTCGCATTCCTGCTATGCCTTGAAGACCTCCGGTATGCACCGCTAAAATACGAGATTTTTCAGGAAATCTGTTCGCTTTTAACAGCTCAAAAAGTCCAAAAAGCATTTTCCCAGTATAGATCGGATCCAAGGAAATTCCGTGCGCTTGTTTAAATTGATTTATAAACGCGATCAGCGGGGCAGTTATTTTACCATAACCCCCAAAGGCGTAATCTGTATTTAGCTTCCAATTGCTCGTAGTGGTCCATTGAGCAACCTCATCAACCATAAAATCGCCTTTAAGAGAAGAGAATCCAATCAACTTTTGATGCTCCAGTGCTGCATGGCTCATTCCCGCTAAGGTTCCTCCTGTTCCCACAGAAACGCAGAGATAATCATAGTCAATGGTATGCTCCCCGAGTATCTCGCCACAACCTTTAAGAGCTAATGTGTTGGTTCCTCCTTCTGGAATGAAGTATGCCTTTGGATAACGCCCTCGCAATTCGTTAAGATATTCCTTTTGATTTCTGAGACGATACTCCTCACGAGAAACAAAAATCAACTCCATGCCCAAATCCGCAGCCTTTCGCAAGGTGGGGTTCTCTTCCCACTTGTTTTGCAGTTCGTCTCCGCGGATGATCCCTATGGACCTCATACCATACTCCCCTGCTGCCACAGCAAGAGCAGCAATGTGATTGCTGTAGGCCCCGCCAAAACTCAACAGGGCTTCGCTGCCTAGCTCTTGGGCTTTATGAAGGTTATAATACAACTTCCGGTACTTATTGCCCTGCACGTCTCCGCCCAGCAGATCCTCCCTCAAAAGGTCTAATTGAGCGCCGTTTGGGGCGGTAATCAGGGGTGTTATTTGTGCTTTTAAGGGTTTCATCTGGTTTATCGAACGAAAATACACCATTCGTCGACAACAAACAGCTATCTATCTAAAATCATCCTACAAAGCCTTGTTGGCGAGGTACTTTCGCCTCAGAACAATTACAAAAAAACCCAAATCACAAAAACACCTATTACCATGAAAACTTTAAAAAATACAGTTACTGTTCTTCTTTTAGCCGCAAGCTTTGCAGCGGTTGGACAAGTTGGAATTAACACCACAACTCCGGACGCTGGATCTATTTTAGATATCAACAGTTCAGATAAGGGAGTGTTTATTCCACGAGTAGATATTGCAGACCTAAGCACTATAGATCCGATTACTGATGTTGGATCATCTGCTTCTGAATTAGCCGACGCAGAAAGCCTTTTGGTTTACAACACCAACACCACTACTGGAAAAGGATATTACTATTGGGACGGAGACGAATGGGTAGCCATGCGTCGCGACAACGAAGAATTGCCTAAAGCACAGAGTGTATCATTAGCTACTAATGAGATCCTTGCTGGAAGCAGTTACACTTTAGTTCCTGGAATGAAATTGACTTTTACTGCTGAGAAATCAGAAGTGATGCTTAATCTGACCATGTCTGGATTGGCTTATACCAACTCTTTGTCTTACGGATCTTTTAGAGTCTATGATACCACTACCAACACTGTACTTGGTGGAACTACAACAAACTCGCAATCTATTCACGAGTCAGGTGGTTCAACATACACCATCACTACTTGGAGTGGAGCCTTCTCAAAACTATTAACGGGATTGACTGTAGGTCAAACCTACGAACTAGAATTGCAAGTTAGAACCACCAACCTTTACGGAACAGACGGTATTGCAATCTTCCCAGGTTATTACCCAGATACGAATCACGCAACGCTTTCAATCCAGTACTAGTCATGAAATATTTACTACTACTCCCAGTGTTCTTGTGCTCAATGACAAGCTTTGCACAACAAAAAGACTCGACAGCTGTAGCTCAGTTTAAAGCCTACAGCATAGAAACGACAACAAAGACTACAGACACAGTAAAGACGTCTTTAGTTGGAAGACCAGAACTCACTGCTTATGCAATAAACACCAGTGAGACCAAGGCAAAGGCTAGCGATACGCTTGGACTAGCCGCTCCAGAACTCAAACCTTTTGGAAAGATCGACAACGATCGCTAAGCGTAAACCGCAACTGATTTAGCTTAAACTTATTGCGCATTTGGAATGGCAAGCCGTCCTTTCAATCCGCGGCGAACCGACCCCCCTCCGATGCGCTTTTTATAAATACCGAATAAAAGACCACAGACGAAAGGTCTGCAGATAATCAAGATCGGTCTCGTTGGCGTAAGCCTCGCGTTCCATCGACAGATTGCTGTAGGCCTTTTTTCTATTTCCGTATTTTAACCAGCGTAGCCCGAATTCGATTCCATACCATAAATAGAAGGGAATGATTAAAAGCTGTAATTGTTGTCTTAAATGAATGCGTTCGTGATTGATCAGAACAGGATCTTTACGCAAGCGCGAATCCCTTACCAAAATAAATGGCCAAAGGGTCATCCCGTAAGTACCTCTAGGAAGCAGGTATCTATTTACCACTACGATCATGGGCTCAAGGTAAGAAAATAGTATTTTTGTATTATGAGCACATTTGGAAAAAGAATCCCTTTGGAACCCGGTGATTATTACCTCACCCCAGAGGGTTACAAATGCTTTACAGAACAATACCACCTCAAGCGAGGTTATTGTTGTGAGAGTGGCTGCAGACATTGTCCTTACGGCTACGATAAAAAGACCAACACCCAATCCAAACCGAATTCATGAGTTTCAAAGAAGCTATACAACAAGGGATTCCCTCCCAACTTCCTCCTCCAAAACCCTATGACGCTAATGTCAATCACGCGCCTAAGCGCAAAGCGATCCTAAACGATTACGAGAAGGAACTGGCCCTTCGCAATGCCCTGCGCTATTTTGATCCCGAACATCACGCTACCTTGTTACCAGAGTTCAGAGAAGAACTAGAAACCTACGGTAGAATTTATATGTACCGCCTGCGTCCTGATTATAAAATGTACGCCAGACCGGTTGATGAGTATCCTGGAAATTCATTGCAGGGACGTTCCATTATGCTGATGATCCAAAACAATTTGGACCCGGCAGTAGCGCAACACCCACATGAACTCATTACCTATGGAGGTAATGGTGGCGTTTTCCAAAATTGGGCGCAATACCTGCTTACCATGCAGTATCTGTCTCAAATGACCGATGATCAGACTTTGGTGATGTACTCCGGACATCCATTGGGGCTGTTTCCGTCTCATGAGAATGCTCCACGCGTGGTAGTCACAAACGGAATGATGATCCCGAACTATTCTAAACCCGATGATTGGGAGCGCTTCAACGCTTTAGGAGTTACCCAATACGGGCAAATGACAGCGGGTAGCTATATGTACATTGGACCACAAGGAATTGTTCACGGAACAACCATTACCGTGCTCAATGGATTTAGAAAAATTGGAAAGGCTCCTAAAGGCGGTCTTTTTGTGACCTCTGGTTTAGGAGGCATGAGTGGTGCGCAACCCAAGGCCGGAAATATTGCCGGATGTGTCACCGTTTGTGCAGAAGTAAATGCTAAGGCTACCCATACGCGTCACAGCCAAGGCTGGGTTGATGAAGTTATTGATGACCTTACTGTGTTGAGTGATCGCGTCAAAAAGGCGTTGGCAGCAGAAGAGACTGTTTCTATCGCTTATGCCGGAAACATAGTAGATGTTTGGGAGCGATTTGATCAAGAAGGAATTCATGTAGATCTGGGCAGTGACCAGACTTCCTTGCACAATCCGTGGGCAGGAGGCTATTATCCTGTCGGCCTAAGCTTTGAAGAAGCAAACACCATGATGGCCAATGATCCTGCGGAATTTAAGAATCACGTACAAGCCAGTCTTAAACGTCATGCGGCGGCAATTAATAAACACACCGCAAAAGGAACCTATTTCTTTGACTATGGTAATGCCTTCTTGTTGGAGGCTTCAAGAGCTGGTGCCGATATTTTAGACACAGAAGATCCAGCTCGCGAGTTCATTTATCCGAGTTATGTTCAAGACATTATGGGACCTATGTGTTTTGACTACGGATTTGGTCCATTCCGATGGGTTTGTGCCAGCGGCGACCCTGCTGATCTTGCAAAAACCGATGCACTTGCGCTAGGTGTTTTGGAGCGATTAATGCAAGAAGCGCCAGAAGAGATCAAACAGCAAATGGCAGACAATATTCAATGGATCAAAGGCGCACAAGAGAACAAACTTGTAGTCGGCTCCCAAGCGAGAATCCTCTACGCAGATTCCCAAGGACGTATTGCAATTGCTGAGGCATTTAACGAAGCGATTGAAAAAGGAGTACTCGGACCGGTGATCCTTGGCCGTGATCATCACGATGTTTCCGGAACTGATTCTCCCTACAGAGAGACCTCCAATATATATGATGGCAGCCGCTTTACTGCAGATATGGCCATTCACAATGTGATTGGAGATAGCTTTAGAGGCGCCACCTGGGTAAGCATCCACAACGGTGGTGGTGTTGGCTGGGGAGAGGTGATTAACGGCGGATTTGGTATGGTTCTTGATGGTTCTAAGGAAGCGCAAACCCGATTGCGACAGATGCTGTTTTGGGATGTAAATAACGGTATTGCAAGACGAGGTTGGGCGCGAAACGAAGAAGCTTTATTCGCTATAAAAGCAGAAATGGCACGAGAGCCTAAATTGCGAGTAACGCTTCCGAATCAAGTCGACGATTCATTATTTTAAACCATAATGCTATGCAAATGAAAAAGTTTTTACCCTTGGCCCTTTTGGTAGTGCTCGTGATGAGTTCATGCACCTCGGTACGAGTAGTGTCAGATTATGACACCACTGCTAGTTTCAACACCTATCAATCCTTTGCCTTCTTTAAACCTGGAGTAGACAAAGCTCAGATCTCTGATCTTGATAAAAAACGAATCTTACGTGCCATTGATACTGAATTGACCGCTAAAGGCATGATCAAAAGCGACAACCCAGACTTACTCATCAGCATTTTTACCAAAGAACGCGAACGCGTTGATGTCTACAACAATAACTTCGGCTGGGGCTGGGGTTGGAACCCATGGTGGGGTGGTGGCTTTAGAGGAAGCACCGTATCCTCAAGAACTGAAGGCACTTTATACATAGACCTTATAGACACCACAACCAATGAATTGGTTTGGCAAGGTATGGGTACTGCTAATATCTCGCATTTAAGCGTTGATAAAAAGATCGCCCGCATTCAAGAGATTGTAGGTAAGATCTTGGAAGAGTATCCTCCGCAGGCCGGACAATAGTCTAAGGAAAATAAGGCTGTGCATGCCCTTGGGCTACCAGCCATTCATTGACATTTACACCGTCTACAATAATGGTTGCTAAATAGCGACCGTATTTCCCTTGTTTGTCTTTGTAGCTGTGGATCTCAACATCTTTACCTAAAATCATCTCTCTGACAATATCTCTGACGCGTAAACCGTCTTCTCGTTCAGCTCCGCGAAGCTCTGGCGTATCTATACCGTAAAGCCTTAATTTCATTTCTTGATAATGGAGGAATCCGAGGTCAACTACGGCTGTTACGGTATCTCCGTCATAAACATCTTTAATGTGCGCTCTATAATTGTACATGGTGTTTAATTTTTGTTGAAAATTACATGATTTTCACCCGAAAAACCCCTTTAAAACTCGAGGTTTTTTCCCCTAATTACCAGTTAGTTAAGCCGATTTATCACAGTTAAGAATACTTCGAATTGCCCACTGTAAAAGGGATACGACAGTTCCTCCCAAATAATCGAGAAAACAAACAGGTTTTTACCTTTTTTTTCAGGAAACGGCTTGCAATATATTCGAGTAGAAATTTTTAACTAACTCGAATAATTATGAGAAAAATTACACCCCTTTTAATCGCACTTTTACTTAGTGCAGCTGGTATTGCCCAAGACAGTTTCTTTGTGCATACAGCCACCGCTCCAACAATTTCATCAGATCTAACTTGGATAGACCATCCCGATTTGAATGACAATCCAGATGCCGACATCGTGATCTCACACAGCTGGAATCCACCTGGATCTGCTGGTGTTTACAACACCAACAACTCTGGTTTATTCTATAGCCCAGGTCAAGGACAGTGGGGCATTTACAATGAAAATGGTTCTGCCATGATTGAAGGTTCTTCATACAACGTTTACATCGGTAATGGAACTGATGTTTACGTTCATATAGCGGATATAGCTAATCAAGGAAGTATTGATTCCTACACGGTGCTAAACCACCCAGACATTAACAACAATCCAGATGCCATCATCACTTTGACTACTTACTACAACCCAAGTTCTTTGCGTAACGATAAAACTTATGGATTGTGGTATGATGACGGAGATAATCGTTGGAACATTTATGCCGAGGATCTAGATGCTATTCCTCTCGATTCTGCCTTTTTCATCAGCATTGAAGGAACCACAACAACCTCTGCCAAGCACGTTGCTACCGCGGGTAACATCTCTGGAAACTACACGGTAATAAGTCATCCTCTTTTAGATGGTGACCCGGAAGCCCGTTTTGTATTTACACACAATTGGGGTGCAAGCGGAGATGCAACAAACGTAATAGTAGACGAGGTGATGGGAGCTTGGTACACCGGTTCCAACTGGGCCATCTATACGGAGGACCTTAGTGACTTCCCAGTAAACGCGCAGTTCAACCTTAAGATATACGATGCGGTACTAAGCGTTGATGATACCGTTGTAGAAGGTTTGACTTACGCACCAAACCCAACTCAAGATATAGTAAGCTTTTCTGCTAGCACACCGATTGAGCAAGTAGAGATCTTCAATGTTCTTGGACAGAAGGTAATGACCTTAGAGGGTACCAACAACAGCTTACAAGCAGATCTTTCCGGGTTGAATGTTGGACAATACTTTGCCAAGGTACAATCTGGAGTATCTATTCAAACGGTAAAATTGATCCGTAACTAGTAGTTGAGCAATTGCTGAATCTTTTCCTTGACCTTTTCAGTAGAAGGAATCATAGTTTGTTCCAAGGTGCTGTTCAGCGGAATTGCCGGCATATTCTCACTACCAATAACCATTACTGGGCCATCCAGGGAGGCGAAACATTCTTCCTGGATTCGGCCTGCTAATGCTCTAGCGAAGGTGTTCTCCGATGGTTCCTCCGTCACAACCAGACACTTTCCACACTTTTTTACAGAACCAAATACGGTTTCATAATCCAAGGGATGCAGGGTTCTCAAATCAACGATCTCAATGCGATCCTTCATTCCTAACTGCTCCGCAGCATTCATAGCCCAATGGACACCCATACCATAAGTGATAATGCTCAGGGTTTCTTCTTGCTCCTGCTTCCAGATCTCATTCAATACCCAAGCTTTTCCGAAAGGCAAAACATAATCTTCTGCAGGCTCAATTGAAGTAGCTCCTTTAGTGCCCGGCACCTTGCTCCAATACAAACCTTTGTGCTCAAAGATCACCACAGGATTCGGATCGTGATAGGCCGCTTTGAGCAAACCTTTAAGATCAGCTCCATTACTCGGATAAGCGATCTTCAATCCACGGATATTGGTCACCACACTTTCTACAGAAGAACTGTGATAAGGTCCACCGCTACCGTAAGCACCAATGGGTACACGCAAGATCATAGAAACGGGCCACTTTCCATTACTCAAATAACAACTGCGACTCACTTCTGTAAACAGCTGATTGAGTCCTGGCCAGATATAATCAGCAAACTGAACCTCAACTATAGGTTTTAACCCAACTGCACTCATCCCAACGGTAGAACCTACAATAAAAGCTTCTTGGATCGGTGTGTTGAACACGCGATTATCTCCAAACTTTTGGGCCAGCGTTGCTGCTTCTCTAAACACACCTCCTAATCGGGCTCCCACGTCCTGACCGTAGAGCAGACACTCTTTATTTTCCGCCATGAGTTCTTCAATGGCAAAAAGGGCACAGTCTACCATTACAACCTGTTCAGCTCCCTCTGGGCTGCGGTCACCTTGCTCCTGAGTAACTGGAGTTGGTGCAAAATCATGCGTAAAAAGATCTTCCGGTTTCGGATCTTCTGCAGCCTTAGCCTTAACAAAATCGGCAGCTACTTTTTCTTTGACTTCGGATTCAATAGCGCTGATCTGCTTCGCAGAAAAACCATTTTCACTGAGTAATTTAATTATCTTAGGATAGGGATCACGACTGCGCGCCTCGTCCAGATCATCCCGATACCACTCCATACGAACCCCAGAAGTGTGGTGATTCAAAAGCGGCACCTTAGCATGAACCAAAAACGGTCTGCGCTCTTTGCGAATGATAGCAATGATCTCTTCCAATTGCGAATAACTTTCTGCAAAGTCAGTTCCATCAAGAGTCACAGCGTCCAAACCGTGGAATCCAGCAGCGTACTCATAGGCGTTTTGTGCACGCGTTTCAGCAGCGTTGGCACTAATGTCCCAGCCGTTGTCCTGCACCAAGTACAGGATGGGCAACTGCTTTAAGGCCGCCATTTGAAAAGCTTCAGCGATCTCTCCTTCGGTCACAGATGCATCTCCTAAGGAGCAAATCACAACAGGCGGTGCAACAGACTCATCCTGCAGGCCTACACTTTCTTTGTACCAAAAGCCCATCGCTACTCCTGTTGCAGGGATAGCTTGCATTCCTGTGGCAGAACTTTGATGTGGGATCTTAGGTTTGTCCTCATCCCGCAAACTCGGGTGGGAATAATAGGTTCTTCCGCCAGAAAACGGATCCTCTTTTTTAGCCAAGACCTGAAGCATCAATTCATAGGGCTGCATTCCTATGGCGAGCAACATCGAATCGTCCCGGTAATACGGGAACATATAGTCTTGGGGTTGCATCTGCAAGCCAACTGCGGTCTGAATTACCTCATGCCCGCGTGAAGTTGCATGTACATATTTAGAGACCTCTTTGAAGTTTTCCTCATAGAGTTCGGTCATAGCCTTGGCCGTGGCCACATTGGCAAATGCCTTTTGTAAAAGTTCTTTATTCATAGCTGAGGAAACTATACGGTAAGCATCCAGTTGTGAGGGTCTTCTATTCGTCCCGTTTTAATTCCATTCAAGGTCGCATTGATCTGTTCTGCCACAGGGCTAGAGTCGCCCACAGGAATCACCTGATCTCCCCAACCAATAGCCTCGATATAAGCAATACCAACAGCTGTTCCAGTACCAAAGGCTTCATCTAAGCGACCTTCAACGGCCGCTTTTGCCAATTCTTTGATACTGATTCGTCTTTGCTCCACATTGTATCCAGCGTCGGTCAATAAGGTCATTACAGAACGTCTGGTGATACCATCAAGTACGGCACCGTCCAAGGTTGGAGTTACAAAATGCCCATCGATCTTAAAAAAGATATTCATGGTTCCAACCTCCTGAATGTATTCGTGATTTTCTGCATCTAACCATAAAACTTGGTCATAGCCTTTGGCCTTCGCTAATTCTGTCGGGCGAATGGCAGCTGCGTAGTTCCCTGCAGCCTTGGCTTCTCCTGTTCCACCTTGAGCAGCTCGGATATACTGATTCTCCGCATACAAACGGATACGCTTACTGAAGAACGGACCTGCAGGTGATGCGATAATGATAAATTTATAGGAAGTTGCCGCACGCATCCCAATAAAGGGCTCATCAGCATACATAAATGGACGCAAGTATAGAGCACTGCCTTCTTGAGGAGGAATCCAATTGCGTTCTAAGGCTACCAATTGCTTTAGACCTTCAACAAAAAGTTCTTCGGGAAAATCAGGCATCCCCATACGCGCCGCACTAAAGTTTAGGCGAGCAGCATTCTCATAAGCTCTGAAAAGCATAGGATTCCCAGAGGCATCCACAGTAGCTTTCATGCCTTCAAAAATAGCTTGTCCATAGTGCAAGGCCATCGCCGCAGGATGTGTTGGGATAAGCTCCAAAGGACGAATCTGAGGATCTTGCCATTGCCCATCTTCATATTGACAGATGAACATATGGTCTGTAAAAGTGCGCCCTAGTGGGATATTGTCAAAATCAATAGCAGTGGCTCTTGATTGAGCTACCCTTTGAATTTTTATATTTTGCATAGTTGTTTCCATGGTCTTAAATCGTTTTGTCGGAATCAAACTGTTCCATATAATCGGCTATCCTTCTCAAGAAAGATCCTGCCAAGAAACCATCTACAATACGATGGTCAAAAGAAAGGGAGAGATACATCATTTGTCGGATCTCGATCTGATCTCCCTCAGGATACTCAATCACCTCAGCGCGCTTTTTAATGATTCCCGTTGCGAGAATCGCGGCCTCGGGCTGATTGATGATCGGCGTGCCCATAAGACTTCCAAAAGTCCCAACGTTACTAATGGTAAAGGTGCTGCCTTGAGTATCGTCTGCTTTTAGGTTGCCTTCACGCGCTGAGAGGGCTAAACGGTTGGTCTCCGCAGCCAATTCCGCCAAACTTAATTGATCAGCATTCTTGACCACAGGAACGATCAAATTGCCGCTTGGCAAAGCAGTAGCCATACCAATATTGATATGATCTTTGATGATGATGTCTTCGCCATCTAAAGAACTATTGATATTTGGGAAATCTTGAATGGCTTTTGCGATGGCTTGAATGAACAAAGGCGTAAAGGTCAACTTCTGCCCGTGCTTATCCATAAAAGCCGCTTTATTGGCTTTGCGCCAGGTACTCATTGCCGTAAGATCGGCCTCAACATAAGCGGTTACGTGAGGCGAAGTATGCTTGGAGAACACCATATGATCTGCGATCATTTGGCGCATACGATCCATAGGAACCCGTTCTCCCGTGCCTTTGTCAAATTTCAGATCGGGTACCTTAAAGCCTGAGTCACTTGCAGGTTGTACAAATTGATACGGGCGTCCGTCTGCGATATACTGCATAACATCACTCTTTCGCAAGCGGCCTTCATTCCCCGTAGCTGGGATTCTAGCCAGTTCTTCAAAGCTGATATGATGCTCACGGGCAATGGCCTCAATGAGCGGGCTCACAAAGATATTTTCATTTACCGTGTAGCCCGTGGCCGGCTTTTTCTTGGGTTTTGATGTTTTGGGTGCTGCGGATGCTGGAGCGGCAGTTTTTGGCGCTTCCGCTTTGACCACAACTTCATCACTGAGTTCTAATTCTGCCAAAGGAGCGCCTACAGCCACGACTTCTTTAGCTACAGCCAAATGCTTGATTAGCGTTCCAGCAGCAGGAGCTGGAACTTCATTATCTACCTTGTCAGTAGCCACTTCACACAGGATATCTCCTTCTGCAAAGGACTCGCCTTCACTCACCAACCAGTTGAGCAAGGTGCCTTCAGTAATGGATTCTCCCATTCTCGGTAAAGTCAAGGTGTGTTTCTTCATGAATTATTGCGTTTAAAACTCGCTAGTGTTTTGTAAAAATCTTCTTGTACGGGTCTGTTTTCAGGAATCTCTGTCAAGGGCTCTACTTCTCTGAGGGATTCGTGACAGTCTGCCGGTAACTGTTGATAGAGCTTAGTCCCAGCAGTCTTCCAAGCCATCATCTCATCACTGACCTGTTTGATCACCTTCGCCGGATTTCCAACCACTAAACTGCGCTTCGGAATTACTGTCTCTGCCTTGACAAAACTCATAGCTCCTACTATGGATTCGTCTCCAATGACGGCATCGTCCATGATCACTGTGTTCATCCCGACAAGGCAATTACGACCCAAATTTGCTCCGTGAATTACCGCTCCGTGACCTACATGAGCTCCAGCTGCCAGAGTAATACTCTTGCCCGGAAACATATGTACCGTGCAGTTCTCCTGAACATTGACGCCATCCTCTAAAATGATCTCACCCCAATCCCCGCGAATAGCAGCTCCTGGCCCTATATAACAGTCTTTACCAATGATCACATTGCCGGTGACTGCCGCCAAAGGATGCACAAAACTGCTCGGGTGCACTACTGGGATATGTCCTTTAAAGGAATAGATCACTACTTAAATCGTTTCAAAGTTTCTTTGGTGAATTCACTCAAAACTAAGCGTCCACTAATGGCGGCACGTTGGGCTAATAGTTCATCCCAATGCTCGGTACCTTGCCAGAACATCTGCTTCATTTCACGCATGGCCTCTGGATTGTATCCGCAGAGCTGCTTGGCAAAACCATTGACGGCCTCGTCCAACTCTTCTGTGGAATCATAAACCTGAGTGAATAATCCTTTTTGTCTGGCCCATTCTGCGGGATAAAAAGTATTGGCATCAATAGCGATCTGCGACATGCCGCTTAAGCCCAATTTGCGCTCTACCGCTGGTCCAACCACAAAGGGCCCAATCCCAACATTGAGTTCGCTGAGTTTGATAGCCGCAAATTTGGTGGCCATACAGTAATCGGTTGCAGAAGCCAAACCAACTCCGCCTCCAACGGTTTTCCCTTGAACACGTCCAAGAATGAACTTAGGGCATTTGCGCATGGCATTGATCACATTGGCAAATCCAGAAAAGAACACTTGCCCGGTTTGGGCGTCATTTATTGCGATGAGTTCTTTAAAACTGGCGCCTGCACAAAAAGTGCGATCTCCTCCACTTTTTAAAATGATCACCTTAACGGCCTCATTTTCTCCAGCAGCCGTAATAGCATCGGCAAGTTGCGCCAAAATATCTCCTGGTAAGCTGTTGTGTGCGGGATGGAAGAATTCAATGGTTTCTATCCCGTCTTCTATATTCGTTTTAACGTAGGGTGCCGTCATATTTATAGTAGTCCAAATTGTTCAAAATGATGATTCAAATGCTTGCGCTCCAACAAATACCATTCAAACTTGTTGAGCGGTCCAAAGACCACATTGTTGGTAATGGCCTCTGGATTCTCTTTAAAGAACTGCAGATACCCCTCGCGCGCTTCTAGCATTTTTGCTTTCGCAGTGTCAAGATCGGCGTGCAAATGCTCTTCGATCTTTGATTCTGCAGCCAAAGGAAAATCGTATTTCCTTGGCATTTTTTTATAGTTATATAAGGTCTCATTGACCTTTTCTAATATCTTTTCCGGTGTGGCGATCTCAAAATCTTGAATCTCTCCACTGGCAATGCGGTAGGTATATTCCAAATGTTCTACCATGCTTTGAGCCGTCATGGTTCCCCATGCGGGTTTGTCATCTGTCTGAAGTCTATTAAGACAGCTTTTGATGGTACTCTCGGTCATCTCCGTAAACACCGTTTGCTTCTTTTGCACCATGGTCAAGATGGTGGCAATAGCTACCAACTCATCTTCAGTATCAAAAACCTCCACATACCATTTGACAATTCCGCTAGGCAATTCTTTCCCGCGTGAATCTCTATCGATCTTCTGCTTACAGGTCAGACGTACATAAACGGTATCATTGTGATAGATCGGACGTAAAAAGCGGCACTCTTCCAAACCGTAGTTGGCAGCTACTGGCCCTTTGTTTGGATAAACAAACAAACCAGCTGCCGCAGCGAGGATAAAATACCCGTGCGCCGTGCGCTTTTCAAAAATGGAACCGTCTAATGAGGTAATGTCTGTATGGGCGTAGAAATGATCCCAAGTCAGGTTGGCAAAATTCACAATGTCACCATCAGTGATGGTGCGCTTGTGAGTCCTTAAGGACATGCCAGGCTCAATATCTTCCCAGTGGTAAGCAAAAGGATGCTTGTCAATTTCTTTGTAAGCACCTTTAGGTTGATAGATCCCGGTCACTTCCGTTAGCGTAGTTGGCGAACCTTGTACTGCACAACGCTGTAAATAATGCTTCACACCGCGCATGCCTCCCATTTCTTCTCCGCCTCCAGCTCTACCTGGACCTCCGTGGATCAGGTTTGGTAGTGGAGAACCGTGCCCCGTACTTTCCTTTGCGTTCTCTCTATTGAGTACCAAGATACGTCCGTGATGGCTGGCCGCTCCAACGACATAATCTCTAGCAATGGCATCGTCATGAGTCACAATAGAACTCACCAAAGAACCTTTACCCATACGGGCCAAGGTGATGGCCTCATCCATATCTTTATACGGCATCAAAGTGCTTACT
Organism: Gilvibacter sp.; assembly: GCF_965601605.1. Lineage (GTDB taxonomy): Bacteria > Bacteroidota > Bacteroidia > Flavobacteriales > Flavobacteriaceae > Gilvibacter. The sequence continues at coordinate 22,439 of NZ_CBFCWJ010000049.1, forward strand.
GGGCCAAAGGCTTCCGTAACGTGTGCCGCTTGATTTTTAAATGGATCGTCTTCTCGTAATAAAATCGGCGAAATGAAGGCTCCAGATTCTGCATCAGCGCCAGTAGTATTTACTCCATCCAAATTCCCGTAGACCAAACTAGCCGTTTGGGCAATCTTGCTTACTTGTTCTTTAACCGCATCGCGTTGCTGCGTGCTTACCAAGGCTCCCATGCGTACTTCTTTGAGGCGTGGGTCACCTACGGTTACTTTATCCAAAGCTTTACCTAAGGCGATCTGTACATCTTCCATCAAAGGTTCTGGAACAATGATTCTTCTAATCGCAGTACACTTCTGACCACATTTTACGGTCATCTCTTTGCGAACCTCTTTGATAAAAAGGTCAAACTCTGGAGTGCCTGGAACCGCATCAGCTCCCAAGATAGATGCATTCAAAGAGTCAGCTTCCATGGTAAAAGGTACTGACTCTGCAAGCAGTTGCGGATGATTTTTTAGTAAGCGACCGGTACTGGCAGAACCCGTAAAGGTGACCACATCTTGAGATTGTACCGTGTCTAAAATGTTTTTGGCTGTGCCGCTAATGAGTTGTAAGCTACCCTCAGGCAAAATTCCTGAGGCGATGATCTCACGCACAACAGCTTCTGCTAAATAAGCGGTTTGCGGAGCTGGCAAAACTACAGCGGGCATACCTGCCATCCAATTTACGGCACACTTCTCTAACATACCCCAAACTGGGAAATTAAAAGCGTTAATATGCACAGCAACTCCTTGTCGCGGTACCATAATGTGGTGAGCCATAAAACGCCCACCGCGAGAAAGGTCAATAGGATCTCCTTCTACGTGATACGGCTGATTCGGGAATAGTTTTCGAAGCGATGCGTTGGCAAAGAGGTTTCCAAATCCACCTTCAATATCGATCCAACTGTCAATGCGCGTGGCTCCAGTTCTGTAACTGAGCTCATAAAAGGCCTCCTTCTTTTTGGTCAAATGAAGCGCTAGCTTTTTGAGCATATTTCCGCGCTCTTGGAAGGTCATTTTTCTTAAGGTATCGCCTTTATCACGACCGTATTGTAAAATATCAGGCACTGCAAGTCCTTCTACGGATACTGCAGTAAAAACTTCTCCGGTCACTGAATCTGCGATTGGGTTACCGTCTCCGGTACCGTCCATCCAGGATCCTAATACATAATGTTGGGTCTTATTCATACTGCTGATTTATGCGTTAACACGTATAATTTGTCCGTTGATCTTTCCGAGTACACTTTTGAGGTAAGCGTTGGTCACCTTCGGCATCGGAACCGGATCGTGTCCGGGGAAATAGTCTTTATATTTTTCGTAGGCATCTTCTACTAGACCAGCACACACTACATTGACACGTACTGCGTCCAATTCAAGTACTACAGCCTTTACAAAACTGTGTATGGCACCGTTGACCATAGCGGCAGAGGTGGTCATATCCACTGGGTCATCTGCAAGAATACCTGTAGACAAGGTAATGGAGCCCCCTGACGTCAAATAGTCTTTGGCTATACGCACCACATTGACCTGTCCCATGAGTTTGCTGTTGATCCCGATATAAAAATCGTCTTCAGTCAAGCTTTCAAATTTGTCCCATTTGGCATCACCGGCGGTAACCACAACGGCATCTACAGTGCCTGTGGTCTTGAAGAGCTGTTTCAAATCGGCCTCTGAGGCCATATCCACTTGGAGATCCCCAGAATTTCTACCTACAACAACCACTTCATGTGCTTGTTTAAGGGCTGTAACTACATGACTGCCTATGGTTCCGTTTCCTCCAATGACTACTACTTTCATCCTGTTTAAAGGTTTACGTTTTCAATAATTGCCGCATATCCTTGACCTACTCCTACACACATAGTGATCAGCGCATAGCGCTTTCCAGTTTCTTGCAATTGCAGAGCAGCAGAATAGGCAATTCGAGTTCCTGTAACTCCAAGCGGATGTCCAATGGCAATGGAACCTCCGTTAGGGTTGATTCTCGGGTCATCGTCGGCCAAGCCCCACTGTCTAATGCAGGCCAAAGCTTGAGAGGCAAAAGCCTCATTGAGCTCAATGACGTCCATATCTTCAAGACTTAGGTTGGCCTTTTGAAGCGCCTTATAAGTGGCTTCTACAGGGCCGATTCCCATGACTCTTGGCTCTACACCGACCACTGCAGAACTTACAATTCTGGCAAGTGGTTTTAGGTTGTACTGCTTCACGGCGTCTTCTGAAGCGACAATGGTGGCGGCAGCTCCGTCATTCAAACCGGAAGAATTTCCAGCCGTCACACTGCCGTCTGCTTTAAATGCGGGACGAAGCTTGGCTAAAATTTCTTTGGTGGTACCTGCTTTGATGAACTCATCTGCTGCAAATACGATATCGTCTTTTTTACGCTGCGGAATGGTAACAGGCACGATCTCTTTGGCAAGCCGCCCATTTTCACGAGCTGCTGCGGCCTTCATCTGGCTCCAATGTGCAAAGGCATCCTGATCCTCTCGGGAAATGTTGTACTTAGCAACGAGATTCTCTGCTGTGGTTCCCATGCCATCGGTTCCGTAAAGCTCGTGCATCTTGTGATTTACAAATCGCCATCCGAAGCTGGAATCATACATTTTGGAATCATTACCAAACGCAGAAGAAGGTTTAGCGATCACATAAGGTCCGCGCGTCATATTTTCAACTCCCCCAGAGATGAATAGATCTCCATCACCGGCTTTGATAGCACGGTTAGCCTGTACAATGGCAGAAAGGCCACTACTGCACAATCTGTTGATCGTTTCTCCGGGAACGGTAAATGGTAAACCTGCTAAAAGCAATGACATGCGCGCCACGTTGCGATTGTCCTCTCCAGCCTGATTGGCACAGCCCATGATCACGTCGTCATAAGCGTCTAGCGGAATCTCTGGATGCCGCGAGGTCAACTCACGAATAACATGAGCGCCCAAGTCGTCCGTTCTGACGGCGCTTAGGGTTCCTTTATAATTTCCTATTGGAGTTCTAACTCCGTCTATGATATAGGCTTCTTTCATATTATTCTTCCCAATCTTTAGATGTTCTGTAAACAACGCCTTTGAAAAGCGCTACTAATTCTTCTCCGCGGTGAATCTCTACGATATTAAAACCGACTTTGTTCTTGGTGTGATCCAAGGTGCATTCGGCCACCAAATAATCGCCTTCATTCAAAGCCTCGATGTGATTGATCGAAGTTTCTATGGAGACGGCGTATTTACCGTGGGTATTACTGGTAAATCCAAAGGCAGTATCTGCCAATGAATAGGTGATTCCACCATGGGCAAAACCCATACTGTTGAGCATCTCAGGTCGTACTTTTAGTCCAAGACGTACACGACCAACCTCGGCGTGTAAAATCTCAATCCCCAGCCATTGGCTGAAGGGATCCAAAGAGAGCATTTTATATGGAATCTTCTCGCCTTGCATTAAAAGAAGGTTTGATTGGCCTCGGCCATTTTTCTTAGGATAGGCGATGTTCTGTATCGATCTTCACGATAGGTGTCGTAGAGTGCGTCTAATTGATCTACGCAATTAGCTATACCAAATTCATCTGCCCAGGCCAAGAGTCCTTTGGGGTAATTAACCCCTTTGGTCATGGCCAAGTCAATATCTTCTGCCTTAGCGATATTGAGGTATAGCGCATCTGCCGCTTCATTGATGAGCATCACTAAAACCCGGTTGAATATTAATGTGCCGAGAGCATCATCGGTGATCGCCTCGGGGTTCTGGACGCCTTCTGCATAATTGTAATAGCCTCTGCCCGACTTTCTGCCTAAATAGCCGGCCTCACTCAAACGCTTTTGGGTAAAGGAAGGTTTGTATCGCGGGTCGTAATAGAAAGCTTTGAATACGGTTTCTGTAACGGTGTAATTCACATCATTCCCGATGAAATCCATCAGTTCAAAAGGACCCATTCTAAAGCCACCTTTGGTTTTTAAAGCCCAATCAATAGTGGGAACATCGGCAATGCCTTCTTCTAAAATTCGGAGAGCCTCGCCATAAAAAGGTCTTGCCACTCGGTTTACAATAAAACCAGGAGTGTCTTTGGCCAATGCTACTACTTTACCCCAATCTTTAATGGTTTGAACGATTAAGTCCGTATTGTTTTGTGCAGTTTGAACAGCAGGAATTACTTCTACCAATTTCATGAGTGGCGCTGGATTGAAAAAGTGAATTCCCAAACAGCGTTCTGGATGTTGTAATGAAGCTGCAATAGCCGCCACAGATAAGGACGAAGTGTTAGTGGCAATGATACAATCTTCTCGCACTAAAGACTCCAATTGTTGAAACACCTTAGTCTTTACTTCCAGAGATTCTACGATGGCTTCTATGATCAAATTGGCGTCGGAGAGATCTTTAATATCTGTTGAATACTTGATCAAGCCTTGAATACGCGCTTTCTCATCGGCATCAATACGACCTTTGACAACCAAACGACTCAACACCTTTTCTAACTTGTCTTTAGAGGTATCCAGTACCGTTGGATTGAGGTCACAAAGAACAACTTCACATCCTGCAGTGGCTGCAACTTGTGCAATGCCGCTACCCATGGTTCCCGCTCCGATTATACCTACTCGATGTATCATACTAGCGCCCTATAAATTTTGGTTTTCTCTTTTCGATGAACGCGGCTACACCTTCTGCGTAATCCACGCTTTGCGCTGCGGCAATTTGTTGTTCAGATTCTAGATGGAGCTGTCCTTCTAAGGAACTGTTATAAGAAGCGTTAAGTAGCATCTTGGTGCGTGCTAAGGCTTGTGTTGGCATAGCCGCCAATTTCTCTGCAAGCAGCGCAACACTTTCCTGAAGGGTGTCTCCTGGCACTGCCTGGTAGATCATCCCCATTTGTTCTGCGTCAGTGGCACTTACCTTATCGCCCATAAACATTAGGGCTGTAGCACGCTGCATTCCAATGAGACGCGGCAAGAAAAAGGTTCCGCCGCTGTCTGGCACTAACCCAATTTTACTAAAGGCTTGAATAAAACTGGCTTCTTCTGCTGCGATTACGAGGTCACAAGCCAAAGCGATGTTTGCGCCCGCACCCGCAGCAACACCATTGACAGCGGCAATGACTGGTTTTTCCAAATTGCGAATGCGCTGAATGATAGGGTTGTAATGCTCTTCAAGGATCTTTTTAAAACCGGGATTTAATTCTGGAATAGTCACCTCTTTGAGATCTTGACCCGCACAAAAGGCTTTCCCGTTACCTGTGATAACTACCGCTCTGACTTGATCATCGGAAGCGGCGGCATCCAAGGCATCTTGCATGGCCAATGCCATCTCTCGATTAAAACTGTTGAAGACCTCGGGTCTGTTTAAATGCAGATACTGCACATCTGCCGCCCGACGGGCTTGAATGAAATCGCTCATTTAAGACATTTAAAATAGTCAAAGGGCTCTTGGCAATCCATACATTGAAACAAGGCTTTGCAAGCCGTGGACCCAAACTGACTGATCATTTTAGTATTCGTTGATTTACAGATGGTGCAAGGCACCAAACGTTGATCTCCCAAAAGCGCCGCCTTATCTGCAGACTCGCTGAGTGGAGGTGCAATGCCGTATTCGCGCATTTTCTCGCGACCAGCTTCACTGATCCAATCGGTACTCCAGGCAGGAGCCAAGATCAGTTCTATGGTAGCCGTGATACCTTTTTCTGCAAAAGCGCTTTTAAGGTCATCGCCAATAACATCCATAGCTGGGCAGCCGGTGTAGGTTGGGGTCAATTTTATATGGACACCATCTGCCGTGCGAACGGCTTCCCGAATCACACCAAGATCCAAAACAGTAAGCACAGGGATCTCAGGATCTGGAACAGTTTCCAGGATCGGGAGCAGATCAGCTTCTATGTTTGGATGTAGTTTGATGGTCATCTTACCAGGTCATATTAGGATAGGTACGCTGCATGTATTGTAGGTCCGCCAATAGGTATCCCATATGCTCGGTGTGTCTGCCTTGTTTTCCACCTTTTTGGAAATATGGATTCTCCGGAATTGGCACAGTAGCTTGTTCCAAAAGCGCTTCTACATCGTTGTAGTAAGCGGCTTTAAAAGAAGCGAGGTCAGGGCCTACTCCAGCAGATGCAGCCCAAGCCTCTGCCTCAGATGGAACAAAGAACTCTTGAGTGTAAGGCCAAAGGGCTTCAACGGCAGCGAGTACGCGCTGGTGACTTTCTTCGGTCCCATCGCCTAAACGCAACATCCAATCCGATGAGAATCGGCGGTGATAACGCGCCTCTTTGACGGCTTTATTCGCAATAGCTTTAACGGTTTCATCCGCAGAATTAGCAGACAACCACTCCATCAGCATTAAATGATAAACATCAAAAAAGTACTGACGCGTTATGACAAAAGCAAAGTCGTTATTGGGTTGCTCCACCAAAAGCACGTTGGTATACTCATTCTCCTTTCTGAGAAAGGCCACGTCGTCTTCTGATTTACCTTCCAATTGCTTAGAGGCATACTGAAAACAGCTGCGCGTCTGCCCCAAAAGATCCAAAGCGATGTTGGTACAGGCAATATCGGTCTCTAAGCTCGGACCGTGTCCGCAGAGTTCACCTAAACGCTGCCCTAAGATCAAGGCATTATCGCCTAAACTCAGCAGATATTGATATAATGATTGATGCTCCATAGGGATCAATTACATATGTTTTACTTCATCCGGCAGATCGTAGAAAGTCGGGTGTCTGTACACCTTATCCTGCGCCGGCTCAAAAAGTTCTCCGTGATTCTCTGGATTGGAAGCAGTAATGTGTTTGGATTCTACCACCCAAATGCTCACGCCCTCATTGCGACGCGTGTAAACATCACGAGCATTCTCCAAAGCCATGGTGGCATCTGCGGCGTGCAAGCTTCCAAAGTGACGGTGTTCCAATCCGTTCTTAGAGCGGACAAAAACTTCCCATAAGGGCCAATTCTTTTTTTCCATAATGATCGTTTTAGCTGGCCTGAGCCACTTCTTTAGCTTTCGCTTGTTTGTCGGCATAGGCAACCGCAGCATCGCGTACCCAAGCTCCGTTCTCCCACGCAGAAACACGTGCGTTCATGCGCTCTTTGTTACAAGGGCCGTGTCCTTTAACTACTTGCCAGAACTCATCCCAATCAATCGCTCCAAAATCATAAGAGCCACGCTCTTCATTCCATTTTAGGTCTGGATCTGGAACCGTCAACCCAAGCAGGTCAGCTTGTGGGACTGTTTGATCAATGAACTGTTGACGCAATTCGTCATTGGTCTTACGCTTGAGCTTCCATTTCATGGATTGCTCGGTGTGTACAGATTCTGCATCGGTTGGACCGAACATCATCAGACTTGGCCACCACCAACGGTTGAGTGCATCTTGCGCTAAGGCTTTTTGCTCCGGAGTTCCTTTGGACAGGGTCAACATGATCTCATAACCTTGACGCTGGTGGAAACTCTCTTCCTTACACACACGAACCATGGCACGTGCATACGGTCCGAATGAGGTATTACACAAAGGCACTTGATTGATGATCGCAGCGCCATCAACCAACCAGCCAATGGCTCCAATATCGGCCCAAGTTACTGTTGGGTAATTGAAAATACTGGAATACTTAGCTTTCCCGGTATGGAGTTGCTCATAGAGTTCTTCACGACTGATCCCTAAGGTTTCACAAGCACTGTAGAGGTACAATCCGTGACCAGCCTCATCTTGAACTTTGGCCAAAAGGGCAGCTTTACGTCTCAAAGATGGAGCACGGGTGATCCAATTTCCTTCTGGCAGCATCCCAACAATTTCTGAATGGGCATGCTGAGAGATTTGACGGATGTGTGTTTTTCGGTATTTCTCCGGCATCCAATCTTTAGGTTCGATCTTTTCATCATTCGCTATACGCTGTTCAAAGATCTCTTCCAGGTTTTTGATTTCTTTTTCACTCATAATTCCGAATTTTTAAACGTCGAAGTCGACGGTGATTTTATCGCTCTGCGGAACTGCTTGACAGCTCAACACAAAATCTTGCGCCACCTCATCGGGCTCCAAAGCGTAATTTATCTTCATGGCTACATCGCCATTGAGTACTTTACATTTACAGGTACTGCACACCCCACCTTTACAGGCATAAGGCAGATCAGCTCCTGCGGCTAATGCAGCATCCAGGATATTGTCATGGTCTTCTCCCATGACAAAGTGGAACTCCTTCCCGCCATCAATAATGATCACTTCTGTTCCTTCCTGTACTTCTTTGAGTTCAACAGCAGGCGCCGGAGCGTCTCCTGAGTAAAACAATTCGTAGTGGATGTTTTCCAAGTCCATGCCTTGAGCTTGCAGCGCGTCACGGATCAAAAAGATCATTTCCTGCGGTCCGCAAATAAAACAGCCATGCGTATCAGGCACGTCAATAAAAGTCTTGGTCAATGCCTGCATTTTCTCCTCGTCAAAACGTCCGTTGAACAAGGGGATATCTCTGCGCTCTCTGGAGAGAAAATAAAAGATCTCAAACCGATCAAAGTATTGATTCTTGAGCGCTTCAATCTCTTCTTTAAAGATAATGGATTTGACCGTACGGTTCAAGTAGAACAACTTGAAACTACTGTCTGGCTCTTGAGCCAAATGTGTTTTAATAATAGAAAGTATGGGGGTGATACCGCTTCCGGCAGCAAAAGCAATGTAGTTCTTAGGCGCTTTACTGATAGGAACAAAAAAACGTCCACTCGGTGGCATGAGTTGAAGGGTATCTCCTTTTTGGAGCTGCTCATTCACAAAGGTTGAAAAGACACCGCCTGGAATTTGCTTTACCGCAACACGCCAAAGCCCATCCAGCGGACTGGAACACAAACTGTAGGATCGACGCTCATCTTTGCCGTTAATTTCAGCTCGCAAGGTCAAGTGTTGTCCTTGCGTAAAGGTAAATTGCTCTTTTAAAGATTCCGGGATCTCAAAGGTGACTACAGAAGTATCTGCGGTTTCCTTGTAGATGTCCGCAATGCGGATGTCATAAAACTTAGCCATACCTGAATGTATTATACAAAACTAACGTTTGTTAGTTTAATCTACAAATGCGTTTATTATAATTTTTTGCCAATACTTTAAGCCCGAATACTGGCCAACATCGTAGCCGTCATATCTGCTTTAAGGGTCTGCATATCAATGCTATTCTTCTTTGGATACCACAAATAGAGGGTTCTAAGGGTAGAGAGTACAGAAAACAACAGGATTTCCGGATCGCGTGCTGCAATACTGCCCTCGGCGATGCCCGATTTAATGATCTGTCTAAAATTCTCCTCGTATTGATTCCGCATTTGTTCAAAATACGGGAGGGCCTTGCCTTCCAGGTGCATCCAATCGTTATTAAGCGATCCTAAAGCGTCCTGATTCTTTACCGTCACATCAATATGCAGGTGAATGACCTGTTCTACTTTTTCTAAGGTGCTGAGTTCCGAGAGGAATATTTGATTCATTCCAACGGTAAACTCTTCCGCTACACTGATGATCAACGATTCTAAGATCTCGTGCTTGGAAGATATGTGATTGTATAAACTGGCTGCTTTAATGCCGAGTTCCTTAGCCAGATCACGCATAGTGACAGCGCTGTAACCGCGTTCTAAAAATAATTTTGCGGCACTCTTAATGATCTCTTCTTTTCTAGTGGGAGTTTTCAAATAATTGCAGGTTTTAATTAATCTAGGAAGACCCAATCTTCGGGTTCCTTAATGGTTCGATCCCTATAGATCAATGACCAGCCCATGGAGTTGGTCAACACAAAAAGTTGTTGGAGTTCGGAGATCAATCGATTCTGAGCATTGCTCATCAACGGACTTTGCAAAGCCTGCATCCTAAGGCTATCCGTCACTTTTGCTGAGATCGCATTAAGCGACTCGGCATCAAAATCGTTAAAGATCCCTCCATCAACATCAAAGTATTCAATCTTCGGAGATAGACTCAATTCTGGCTCTGGAATGTGGGTAATGACCACACTTTTAGAACTGGTATCAATACGGACCTCCATCTGCCGCAAATCATAACTGACCTGGGCTTTAGCATCTACAACCACCAAGGCCTTCTTTTTGAAAGTCAAAGCGTCGAAATAATACTTTTTGGAATCTTCGTAATTGTGAATTTGCGTAAAGTTAGATTCGGTCACTATCAGCTTGCCTACATTCTCCAACTGTTGCTGTAAAAGCGCTGAGCTCTGCAATTGTTCTTGCGAGCCTTGACGGCGGTAGTCGCAATACTGATAAACAAAGACAATCAGTAAAGCAAAACAAGCTCCGAATAAGAAATTACGCATGGGTCCTAGTCTTGCCCTAAGTTACGTTTTTTTGAGTAAATCAACGGGAAAACCTCAGCCCCTGAGAATCAGATCAAATTGTGGTTTCTGGCCTTTTGAACGGCCTCAATTTTACTGTGAACTTGTAGTTTTTTATAGATATTCTCAATATGCTTGCGCACCGTGCTCGGAGAAAGTATTAGATTATCTGCAATGGCAGTATAGCTTAGACCGGTACTGAGTTGTTCCAAAACCTCGATCTCTCTTTTAGACAGGGCAATTTGCTCTTTGTCTTCTTGATTTTTTACTGAGGATGGATCTCTGAGTAGTTTCAAGGTTTTAAGCGCAATGGAAGGATTCATCGCTGCGCCTCCATTGAGGGTTTCTTCTATCCCATTATGAAGGTCATCCGGATTGACATCTTTTAGCAAATAACCATCTGCTCCGGCTTTGATCGCATTGAAAATATTCTCATCGTTATCAAAAACCGTTAACATGATGATCTTGATGTGTGGATACTTTTGTTTGACCACGGCGGTGGTCTCAATACCGTCAAGCACAGGCATTTCAATATCCATTAAGATCAGATCTATGTTGTGATTGTCTTCCAGCTTTTTAAGTAGATCGCTGCCATCGCAAGCCGTAAATCGCACAGCGATATTTTCAAAAAAGGAAAGTTTTTCCTTAACGGCGTTGATTAAAAAAGAGTTGTCGTCTACTATGGCCAGTTTGCGATTCATATTCTTAAAGATAGAAATTCTAAGCTGCAATCAATATCAGCAGCAAAAGACAAATTTGCAATAGGGCAATTGCCCTATTGTGCAGGTAAACTTAACTGCACCTGAGTTCCTGCTCCTGGAGCACTCTTAATGTCTAGGTTTGCCTGTAGCTCTCGAGCGCGCTTGCGCATATTGCCCAGACCGTTACCCGCTTCGATCTCTTTTTCATCAAAGCCTTTTCCATTATCCGACACCACCAGATTGAAACCTTCGGCGGTCTTATCTATTTGCAACTCGATTTTAGTTGGATCAGCATACTTCAAACTGTTGTTTACAGATTCCTGAATGATTCGATACAGGTTCATCCCGGTCAATGCTTTAAAACTGTAGTCTGGGTCTAAGCTTGGATCCAGCTTTACGTCAAAAGCAATACCTTGGGTTGAAGCCTTGGCTTGATCCATAAAATTGGTAATTCGTGTTTTGAGATCTTCCAGGCTGATGTTGTCTTTATTCATCGCCCAAATGGTATCACGCAGCTCATAAATGGTTTGACTGGTGAAGCTGCTGATTCCGCTTAAACGGCCTTTGAGCTTTTCTTCCATGTCTTTAAATCCGTACTTGAGGTTGTCCAGACTAGAAATGATAAAAGTAAGCTGAGCGCCGATATTGTCATGCAGATCTCTGGAGATGCGTAAACGCTGCTCCTGCAAACTGTTTTGGGTTTCGATCTTGGCTAGAGCAGTTCGTAATTCAGCTTCCTTTTGAAGCTGCTCATTTTTAAGACGCTGTTGCTTGTAAACCAAAAAACCGATCAGTCCAAACAAGAATGCCAACCCTAAACTCCCGACCAAAAGGGCCGTTCTGCGGCGATTGATCAGCTTGGCTTCTGCGAGTTCTGCCCGTTGTTCCAAGATCTGATTCTCCTTTTGCTGGGTTTGATACTTAGTTTCCATTTCTGCCATGGCCTCGGCATTTTCTTTATTGGTAATGCTGTCCTTGATCACAATGATCTCATTGAGATAGCCGGTGGCAGCTTGGAAGTTTTTGTTCTCTGTAGCGAGATCTGAAAGCCCTGTGAGCGCTTCTCTTTGGAGTAATAGCAAGTCATTGCTTTTGGCGACTTCAAGCGCCTTTTCAAAGTAGCTCTTTGCAAGCCCGAACCGTTTTTGTCGCTGCAATACTTGCCCAAAGGTGATCTGGCTCTGCACCTTGCCTTGAGGATCGCTGGCTTTGTCACGTAAAGCTAGAGCTGTTGTAATGTCGGCCTCTGCTTGGGCTAAATCACCCATTTTGGCTCGCGCTAAAGCAATATTAGACCAAGCAATCGCTTCTTGTTTTACATCACCCAACTGCTTACTGATATCTAAAGCCTTTTGATAAGAACCAATGGCCTCCTGATATTTCTGTTGATAATCCCGAATCGCCCCCACATTATTATATCCTAAAATAAGACCGTCTAACTTTCCGAGCTCCTCTTGGATTTCTAAGGCCTTAGTGAGGTATTCTGTGGTCTTGTCAAAATTTTGAGAGTAATAATAAACAACACCAATATTGTTATACGCCTGAGCTACTCCTTCTTTATTCCCGAGTTGCTCTTCAGCCTCCAAGGCTCTAAACAACAAAGACAAGGCTTCCTCATATTTAGCCTGTCTTATAAATACTGTGGCTTTGTTATTGAGCACTACCGCATAGCCTCGAACACTGTTGAGAGAATCAATGATCTTTAGCGCATTGTCATATTGGATCAAAGCACTGTCATATTGCGCCTTCCGCTCGTGATAAGTGCCCAAAACATTTCGAGCGCTCCAACGGCCATTGACGTCTTTGAGACGTTCTGCTAAGTCAATTCCTTCTACAGCAAATGCTCTTGCGCTGTCTAAGGCAGCCACATTATAGTGGGAAGCGAGTTTTTCCAACAACCGAACCCGATTGGTATCTGGGCCTAAGCGCTGATATTCGGTAAGTAAACTGTCAATATTTTCCTGGAGTACTTGAGCCGTACTCAAGCTTTGCCAAAGGAACATTAGCAAACAAAAGACGTATTTAATCTTCATAATGGTCTTTGCGTTAGGTGCAATGGAGCTGTGCTTGCTCTTGCAAGACTTGCTCTAAATTAAAGCGTTGGAAATCATAATTCCCCAAAAACTTCTGCCTATTGTGGATCTGATCTCGGTGCTTGTTATAACAGTTCGATAAGGTGCCGCAACGCTCCAAATGCGCTGTTTTCAAGGCAGATATATTCCGCCTATAAAACAACAAAATCAGAAGTGCGAGCACCAGCACGAACCCGACAATAAAAACGCTATTGCTTTCCATCATGCTGATATAGTGACTATAAAAATAGCGCTAGCAACATCGGTTATCAATAGGGCAATTGCCTTAAAAGAGTGTAGGTAATAAATTAATGGGGAATTAAACTCTAACAGTTAAGAGCTGTAAGAACCTGATCCACTGCGGGATTTCCCAACGCCTTCATAGGATCCGGAACCACTATCAGTACTTCTTAACTTAATTTCAGTTTGTTCTGAATGCGAATTAAGATCATCTGCCGGCAATTCCGTATTAAAGGTGAAAAAGCTCATGAGGGTAAAGAATATAAATTCCATAAGAGTAAAATGTGTTGGTTATTTTCTAAAAATAAGAGCAATTTCTCAAATTATCAATAATTCTCACTACTGAAAAATTGCTCCTAACACTTAGGTTTGCCTAAGTTTACTAATTCATGGACTTGGAAAGCACCCCATTATTCCAAACACCGATCTCTTTTTTACCGGTGGCTTTATTATCGTAATAACCACGACCGTTGAACTTGCCATTAGCCCAGTAGCCTCCATAATAGGAACCATCACTGGCCCAATAACGGCCCATTCCGTGCATCTGATTGCTGCTATTGAACTCTCCAGAATATCGGGCGCCACTAGAAAAGTTGTAACTGCCTTGTTTTAGGTTTCCGTTTTCAAAGAAACCGATATAGTTATCACCGTTATCATAATCCCAACGGCCGTAACCGTTATTGCAATCACCAACGGAACATCCCTTGTCCTTGTTGTTGCTGTAGTATGGATACTTTTCGGTTAGGCTTCCATTGGTGAAGACACCCTGTTGCCACTCGTTATTACGGACGGTTACTCCAATTCCATTCATGGAACCGTTTCGGTATTGTCCCTTTAGATTGTCTTTATTGTCACCGATATAAACGCCATAACCGTGCATGTTGTCATCAGTCCACTCGCCAACGTATTGCCCCTTGGTCTCAAACCAGTAATAACTGCCGTAACCTTCTTTCTTACCATTGCGCCAAAAACCGATGTAGTCACCGTTGTCATAGGTCTTTTTCCCATAACCGTTCTCACAGTCACCCCAATCACAATCGCTGAAGACCACCGTGTTCTTTTTGGCCGGCATTTGCTTGGGTTTATTAGGAGTTTGAGGCTTCTGAGGAATTTCTTGAGCCCGGGCTTGCATACCGCCAAACACAAGGGCTAGTACTAGTAAAAATCTCATGCTTGTTTGTTTTTATGTGTGTCAAAAATGCTCAAATTAAGGTACAAAAAAAATACGGCAAGTGCCGTATTTTAAGTCTTTTAGCTATTCTGATCGAACAAAATTGCCATCTTCAAAGTAGCCGATCTTGATATCTCCAGAATCCTTGACCGAATAATATCCGCGGCCATTAAACTTCCCTTTGGACCAAGCTCCGCCGTAATAATCGCCATTGGCAAACCAGAATCGGCCCATGCCTGAAAAGCGTCCGGAGCTATCAAATTGTCCGCTGTAGCTTGCTCCGGAGGCAAAACTATAGGTTCCCATTTGCAGGTTTCCGTTCTTAAAGAATCCGACAAAAGTATCTCCGTTGTCAAAGACCATTTTGCCGTACTTGTCTTGACAATCTCCTACCGTGCAGCCTTCAGTTTCGTCTGTTCCGTAAAAGTCAAACTCTTGAGTGAGCTGTCCTTTGTTGTAAATTCCACGCTCCCACTCATCGCCTATATTCTTAACAGCTTTACCTTGCAGCGCATCGTTTTTGAACATGCCTTTGTACATATCATCATTGTCATCGGTAAAGACTCCATAACCCTCCATGTTATCGTTCTCCCAATTTCCGATATAGGTTGCGCCATCATTCCAAGAGTAAAGCCCATATCCCGATTTTTTACCATTACGCCAAAAGCCGTCATAGTAGCCATTGTTGTACTCGTACTTTCCAAAACCATCCTCACAATCTCCACGAACACAGCTGGAATCATTACTAACACTTCCACCGCCTTCAGAACCGTAAGCCCCTACTTTAGTGCTCACTGGGCGCACTACATAAGTTGAAGCATTCGCGTAATCTTTGAGCAAATAAACAGGCTTGCCGTTTTTTAAAACGATTCGATCATCGCCACGAAGCTCCGAGGTCACATCTGTGTAATCCATGCTCTCCCCTCTAATGATTATGGCGTATTCTTTAGTAGCTACGTCGCGATACCAATAGGTATTGTCTGGAGCGTAGCCCATATCTATCAAATTGGCGGCACCCCAATCTGGGAACAACCGAATGTCTTTTTCAATATAGGTCTTGTCCAATTCAGCAACATAAGCCACATAACTGTCTTTTACACGAGTAACCTCTACCGTATAGGATTTATCATCAACATAGGTGATAAAGGAGTTCGGATTGGTCAAATAAAAATCCTTGGCCGTGTCTCGCAATAGAATCTTTGTCGGATTGGTAGACCCAACCGCGACATCGTCAAAATCTGTCAATAGAATGATCGTTCTTGAAGGCAAATGCAAGGTGGCCAAAGAACTTGTACTCAACTTGGTCAAGTCTTGCATTTGATTAAGGGCAATACCCCTTTCACTATACAGTGTGTAGGTATCGTCTCCCGTTTTCTTATAGGTTGCCGACTTGATATAAGAAGGTTGCTTTTGACTTGCTTCTTGACGAACTGGATTGGTTGGCTCCGGAATTTGTGCCCAACTTGTGGATACAAAGAACAGAAGCGCCAAAAAAGAAACTAAGGTTTTCATATGACTACAGTTTGGAGATGGTTTGCAAAATGGTAAAGCTGCCATTTTGCGATGGTTAAAACTTACTATTTCACTAAGTTAAAAATTATCGGGAAGAAAAAAAGAAATACCCTCAGCAGACTGAGGGTATTTCAATAAGGCAGTTTGGAGCATTATTTATTCAAGTCGTATGCAAAAATGGTATTGTTATCTGCCTTGTAATAAAGGATTCCACCAAAATCGTCTACCTGATATTCTGGTTTTTTGTCTTTTAGAATGATCTCTTTCTCTACCACGCCGGTGTCTTTGTTGATCTTAACCAAGCCAACACCATCGTCGAGTTTGGTCAAAACAAATTGTGCATTCTCAGTAGCAGATGTTGCCTTAAATCTTTTGAGCATTTCATTGATTGAAGCACCGCTCGCCATAGCCATTCCCGCTCCCAAGTCAGCATAAGCCTGCCCACGAGAAGTATAATTACCCAAACGGTTTCTGTTGTTGTTGGCCTCCGCATAACTCGCAGCCGCAGTAGCTGCCGTGGCAACTGCCATAGCTCCGGCTAAGATCGCACCAAAGGCACTTTTTCCTGGAGCTCTGTGATACTCGTGCCAATCAGTGGTCCCGCCAAAGTCCAAAAGCATCATGTTTTGACTACTGGTCAATAAGACGCCACCGTCTCTACACTCAATTCCTGTTGGGTCTTCTTTGCCTTCAAAAGATACCTCTGCAAAGTCTGAAACCTCACCAGAGTTGGCATCCACTGCAAATACGACCTCATCAGCTCCAATCAAATAGCGGTTGTTCTTAGCATCAAAAGTAGAACTCACGGCATCTGCACGACGGTACTTGAGTGGTTTGTTCCAAACCTGCTCTCCCGTTTCCAGATTCACGATGTTGGCATCTTCTGAGGTGATGTAGATCAATCCCTGCGGAGTAGAAGCCATGGTTAAAATGTTCTCTCCTGTTTTCAAAGGTTTTTTAAACAAGGTCTGTCCATCAAAGGAAATCTTGTTGATTCCACCTTCATAAATTCCAAAGAGGATCCCGTCATCCATGATGTAAAAATGCTGCACATAACCTTTGGTCTTAGGAGCCTTCTCCCAAAGGTCATCACCGGTTTGTGCAGAGAGGAAAGCGATCTTACTCTCCGATCTTCCGGCTGCAACGCTCATAATTCCTTTCTTGCCAGAATTATCTACGTTGCTCACAATAGCAAGGCCTTGGGGTAAGATCTCAAAATTGACCACGCTTCCCTTGACCTTATGCCCATCATCCCACAGCATTTGGCCAGTCGCGCTAATTTTGTACACCTTGGTGGATCCACCGTTGGGCTTACCCACAAAGCCATAGATTTCTTGTTCGGACTCATCAGCGACCATCCAACCTACATTTTTAAGGTCTGCCTTCCAGGCAATGGTTCCGCTGTTCATGTCCACTTTTGAAAGTCCTTTGCTCGTCGGAATAATCAATCCATTCTCTAAAAGCAAAGGGCGTCCGCTTACCATTTCAGATCCTTTAAACTTGAAGAAACTCTCCTGTTCTCCCGTGTTGAGATTATAAATGGCAACGGCATTTGTATATTTTTCACTGGCTCGGCGCTGTCCGCTAACTACCAGTTTGTTCTGAGGCATCATTACGTGACAGGTCCAGACCATCTTCCAACCGTTATTCTCCGTACTGAAAAGTGTCTTGCCAGACATATAGTCAATCACTGCTTTTTTAGTGGTCATAGCACCAAATCCTGTCTGTCCAACCATCACGTAAGGTGAATTCGGGATAAAGGTCAACTCCTCAGGCTTTACGCGTCCGTAATCGGTAAAATTGAATAACAGATCATTTGATCCAGGCTTGATGCCCACCATACCATCGTTTGTTGCTACAACCACGGTTCCTCCTTGAGTAATGGTCATATCGTTGATCTTAGCTCCGGTATCGTATTGCCAATCTGGGGTCTCTGCCTTCTGAGCCAGTGAGAGTGAAGTCATGCTCAAACACACAAAAAGCAGGGTTAAAAGTGAAGCTGTTGGTCTCATAATTTGAATCGTTTTTAGTGTTGTTCAAAAGTGCTACAAATGCCCTAGCGGTTCAATAGGGCAATTGCCGTATTCTGAATTTCAAGCAGTTAGTATAAAAGCGTAAAAGCCGAGATACCCTGGGGTATCCCGACTCTCCACATAAAAACCTCAACATTGAGATTCGCTTAATCTACAATAGCTTTGAATTGACCATCGGTGATGGTTTTCATAGACATATCTTCTGCGTTATAGCCTTTAAAGGAGAAAGTTCCTTCTACAACGCCATCCGCATCAGAAGTCACCTCAACCGTTCCTGATCCAACGCCATCAACTAAGGAAGTAACGCCATTGTTTAACCATCCCGCAACTGGAGAAACTGTAAAATATCCCATTAGATTCTGGTTGGCGGCATTGTCCCCTGAGGTATAGGTTCCCGGGCCATCGTATCCAACAATTGTGATACGAATGGTCTCACCGCTGTTGGTTCCACCTTGTACATTTAGGATTCCGCTTTCAAGCACGGCCCCAACAATGATCACTGGATCTTGCGCTGCGGCGTAATCAGCACCGTCTACTTTAGCCGTTACATATTCTTCTCCACTTGCAGCTGGATCGTCTCCGCCATCAGAAGAATCGTCGTCTTTATCACAGGCAGTTGCCAATAGTGCTATAAAAATGAAAGCGTATCGGCTTAATACTTTAAGAGTGTTCATCTTGCTAGTTTTAATGATTTCTGGTAGCAAAATTGAGCACAATAGCCTAGGCAATCAATAGGGCAGTTGTCGTATTTGATTAAATGCTGATGTGTGGATGTTTAGTTCGAAAAACTTCTAAACGCTCTTGCAGCTTGCGTTTAAAGTCTCGATCCGCATTACTCCCAGGGATTTGGGAACGATGATTCATGGCGGCTTTTAGCCCGCCAATAGTATCCATAAGTTCTTGAGAATCTTGGGCCACCCAAGCAGTTTTAAAGCAATCCCAAACGTGAACAACCGCCTGCGTATTGGGGTGGATAAGGTCCGATCCGTAGTAGCGATAGTCCCGCAACTCATCCATTAAGAGCTCATAGGCTGGGAAGTAATGGGCGCGCTCATTTTGATCGACCACTTGATGCACTGCGGCCAGCAAATGCGCCTTCGACCTCGAATTTTCAACAATGCCATCTTTGATATGACGAACTGGAGAAACAGTAAACAGAAAAGTCGCTTCAGGATTCTGGGCGTGCACAAGTGAGCATATATGATGAAGACTGCGCTCAATTTCTTTTGTAGATAAGAGCTCTTTATTAAAGACTCCTCCGGGTTGTTTGTGGCAATTGGCCACATACTGACCGCGCTCTAGATGTTTGTAAGCCCAAGCCGTACCCAGCGTGATGATGATGTGTTTAGATTCTAGTAGCGCAAATCTCAGATCTTTCAGGGCTGAGTTCAATCCGTCTAAAACTGCATGCTTATCAACTCCGCTTTGAGAAGTATGCGCACTGAAAGAGTACCAAATATCATCGCGTTGATCCAGATCAAGCTCTGTAAATACCTGCTGCTTCAATGCCCGCTCAACCAATGACTCAATAGCCAGTGGCTGAAACAAAACCCCAAAAGGATTGGCGGTATATGGCAGAGAAAAGAAGTCAAACTTCTCGGCCATATTGATAGCAAAACACGAGCCTAAAAAGAGACTGCTTCCGTGATGATCTATCGCAGGAGATTGCGGAGTAAACGGTATGGTCGTACTCCGCTTCATCTTAGTTCAAATATTGCGCAGCGGCAGCAAGTGCTGCTTCAATTCCGTCAGGATTCTTCCCTCCAGCAGTGGCAAAGAAAGGTTGGCCTCCGCCTCCACCTTGAATGTGTCTCCCCAACTCACGAACAATGGTTCCCGCATTGAGTTTTCCATCTGCAGTGAGCTCCTTAGAAATATAACAACTCAATAAGGCTTTCCCGTTTTGACGCGAGCCCAATAACAAGAACAGATCGGTTCTGTTCTGTCCCATTTCAAAGGCGAGATCTTTCATCCCTCCTGCGTCCAGATCAACTTCTGTCGCCAAGAAAGCAACGCCCTCTTTCTGCTCCAATTGGTCTATCAAATGGGTTTTAAGATGCTTGGCCTTTTCTTTAAGGAGTTGCTGCAATTGTTTTTTAAGCTGAGCGTTCTCTTGCTGAATGCCTTCCAGTACGCCCACAGGATCTTTGGCATTGTTAAGCAGTTGTTTTAACTGCTGATGCTCTTTAGAAGTATCTTCAAAATAGGCCTTGGCTGCATCACTGGTGATCGCCTCAATACGACGTACTCCAGCCGCTACGGCAGACTCCGAAGTAATAATAAAGTGCCAGATATCACTCGTATTGGCTACGTGCGTTCCTCCACAGAGCTCCATAGATTTCCCAAAACGAATCGTACGTACAGCATCTCCGTACTTTTCACCAAACAAAGCAATAGCGCCCTGCTCAATGGCTGTGTCATAAGGAATACCGCGTTGCTCTTCTAAAGGCAAGCCTTCTCGAATACGGGCATTTACAAAGGATTCAACCTCCTCCAACTGCTCTGCAGTAACCTTGGAGAAGTGTGAGAAGTCAAAAGCGCAGATTCCCGGAATGCACCATAGAACCTTTTTGTTCCACGTGGGTTCCTAAAATGTTGCGCAAAGCCTGATGCAATAAGTGAGTCGCAGTGTGATTACTCGCAGAACGCGCACGCTGTTTTTCATCCACTACAGCCGTGAAATTTGCTTCCGGATGACGCGGCAAGTTCTTGGCAAAGTGAACAATGAGGTTATTCTCTTTTTTAGTGTCAATGATATATACTACCTCTCCATTGGAAGCTTCCAAATAACCTTTATCGCCTACCTGACCTCCGCCTTCTGGATAAAAAGGTGTTACGTTAAAGACCAATTGATATAGCGTTCCTTCTTTTTTGGTAGCCACTTCACGGTAACGCGTAATGGTCACTGGAGCAGACAGGGTGTCGTAACCTACAAACTCTTCTTCATCGTCTTCACG
Source organism: Gilvibacter sp. (assembly GCF_965601605.1). Lineage (GTDB taxonomy): Bacteria > Bacteroidota > Bacteroidia > Flavobacteriales > Flavobacteriaceae > Gilvibacter. The sequence goes on from NZ_CBFCWJ010000049.1 coordinate 43,401, forward strand.
AAGTTCAACCCAGTCTCCCGTCTCCACTTTAGTCGCAGCACGGGAACGCTCTTTTTGTTTTTGCAGTTCTTTGTCAAAACCTGCCTCATCCATACTCAAGCCACGCTCACTGAGGATAAGTGCCGTCAAGTCTTTTGGGAAGCCGTAAGTATCGTAAAGTTCAAAGACCTTTTCCCCAGAAATGATTTGTCCATTGGCATTGGTGATCACTTGATCCAACAGTAAAAGGCCTTGATCCAATGTGCGCAAGAAGGATTGCTCTTCTTCTTTGATCACGTTGGTGATCAAGTTCTTTTGTTTCTTCAATTCTGGGAAAGCAGCTCCCATTTGAGCCGTCAAAGTTGCGACCAATTCATAAATAAAAGGTTCTTTTTGGTCCAAGAATGTAAATCCGTAACGAATAGCTCGTCTCAAAATTCTTCGGATCACATAACCAGCACCAGTATTGGATGGTAATTGCCCATCTGCAATAGCAAATGCTACTGCGCGCAAGTGATCTGCAATCACACGGATAGCAATGTCAACCTCTTCTGATTGGGCGTATTTGGAATTAGTGATGGCCTCGATCTCACGAATGAGCGGCGTAAATACGTCGGTATCGTAATTACTCTTTTTGTCCTGCAAGACCATACACAAACGTTCAAAGCCCATTCCGGTGTCAACATGCTGTGCAGGAAGCTTTTCCAGAGAACCGTCTGCTTTGCGGTTGTATTGCATAAATACCAGGTTCCAGATCTCAACCACCAAAGGATGGTCCATGTTTACCAAATCTGCACCAGATACTTTTTGTTTTTCTTCATCGGATCGAATATCTACGTGAATCTCACTACAAGGTCCACAAGGTCCTTGATCACCCATTTCCCAGAAATTATCGGCTTTGTTTCCGTTTAGGATTCGGTCTTCTGCAATGTGCCGGGACCAAAATTTATAGGCCTCGGTATCTCTGTCGAGTCCTTCTGTAGCGTCACCTTCAAAAATGGTTACATAAAGACTGTCCTTGTCAATTTTAAAGACCTCCGTCAAAAGTTCCCAAGCCCAAGAAATGGCTTCTTCTTTAAAATAATCCCCAAAACTCCAGTTCCCCAACATTTCAAACATGGTGTGGTGATAGGTGTCTTTCCCTACCTCTTCCAAGTCGTTATGTTTTCCACTAACGCGCAAACATTTTTGAGTATCTGCAATACGCGGATCATTGGATTTCTTATTGCCCAAGAAAAACTCCTTGAATTGATTCATCCCTGCATTGGTAAACATCAGGGTTGGATCATCTTTGATAACCATAGGCGCAGAAGGCACTATAGCGTGTGCTTTGGAGTTGAAAAATTCTAAGAATGTCTTGCGAATGTCCTGGGACTTCATCTGGTTTATTTTAAATGAGTTAGGCGGACTTACCTCAGCCAACCGTTGCATTAGGATAGGCCACAAACAATTTTTATCTTTGTACTGCGTTAGCGCCTTGTAATCCCCCAATAATCAAGGGCAAAAATAGCACATTTTAACTTATGTCGAAGGTAAAATATTACTACGATAGCGAGACTTTATCCTATCGAAAAATAGAACCCAAAAAGGGCAGAACTTTTGGGGTTATCCTCTTGTCAGCATTGGGCATTTGCTCGCTGGGCTGTTCTTCTTTCTGCTTTACCTCAATTTGCCGTATATAGAAACTCCTAAAGAGAAAGCACTGGCTAGAGAATTGGCTAATGCAGAACTTCGATTGGAACTTTTGAACAAAAAGATGGATCAGGCACAAGCCGTCTTGACTGAACTGCAAGAGCGCGATAACAACCTGTATCGAGTGTATTTTGAAGCTAATCCGATACCGGATGAGCAGCGCTTAGCTGGATTCGGTGGAGTGAACCGATATAAAGATTGGGAAGGATTTGACAATTCCAATCTACTCATTTCTACAGCAAAACGCTTGGACGTCATTACCAAGCAGATCGTAGTACAATCTAAATCCTTGGATGAAGTAGCGATTTTGGCTGAAGAAAAAGAAAAATTACTGGCCGCAATTCCGGCCATTCAACCGGTTCGAAATGAGGACCTGACCAGAATGGCATCTGGTTTTGGCTACCGAACCGACCCTTTTACCAAGGCTCGTAAATTTCATTACGGCATGGATTTCACCGCTCCCCGTGGAACTCCTGTATACGCCTCTGGAGACGGAGTAGTAACGCGTGCTGATGCCGCTGCTGCTGGTTACGGAAAACACATTAGAATTTCACACGGCTACGGCTATGAGAGCCTCTATGCACATTTGTATAAATACAATGTAAAAAAGGGCCAAAAAGTGAAACGCGGAGATCTGATTGGCTTTGTGGGCAGTACAGGTCGTTCTGAAGCTCCTCACCTGCACTATGAAGTATTTAAAGACGGGGAGAAAATCAACCCGATTCATTTCTACTACGGCAACCTCACAGCGGAAGAGTTCAACGAACTTCTCAAAGCCTCACAACAAGAAAACGAATCGCTCGACTAATGCAATTAAGCTTACCGGAAAAACGCTATTACGGCATAGGAGAAGTGGCTAAAGCTTTTGGCGTAAATACTTCATTGATCCGTTTTTGGGAAAAGGAATTTGATATCATCCAACCTAAAAAGAACGCAAAAGGCAATCGTAAATTCACTCCAGAAGACATTAAAAATCTTGAATTGATCTATCATTTGGTCAAGGAAAGAGGCTTCACTTTAGACGGAGCCAAAACACATTTAAAAGAGCACAAGCGCAAGACCTTAGACAACTTTGAAATCATTAGAAAGTTGGAGGGGATTAAAGCCGAATTGCTCAAAATAAAAGATCAACTATAAACTAGCAATTATGAAAAAATGGTTACCTGCAGTCATCATTCTAGCGGCTGTTGTTTTCTGGGGAATTTCTACCAATAACTCCTTGGTTAGCTCAGAAGAGGACATCAACGCCCAATGGGCGAACGTAGAGAGCTCTTACCAAAGACGCGCTGACTTGATACCAAACATAGTCAATACAGCCAAAGGTTATGCTGAATTTGAACAAGAGACCTTGACCAAGGTTATTGAAGCGCGTAGCAAAGCTACTGCCGTTACCATAGACCCGAGTAATATCACTCCGGAGCAACTGGAACAATTTGAAAAGGTTCAGGGAAGTTTGAATTCTGCTCTTGCGCGTTTACTCGCGGTTTTTGAGCGTTACCCAGACCTTAAGGCAAATGAAAACTTTAAGGAACTCATCAATGAACTGGAGCGCACCGAGAACCGCATCAATGTGGAACGCGTGCGATATAACGAGGTGGTGAATCCTTATAATTCCACCATCAGATCCTTTCCAACTTCACTAATTGCTGGAGCCCTAGGGTTCGAGAAGAAGGAATACTTTGAAGCTGCAGAAGGCACTGAAACCGCTCCTGTAGTAGACTTTGACTAATGGGACTGGTTGAATCCTTTTTAACGGCTGAGGAGGAGCAATCCATCATTGATGCCATTCAGCTTGCAGAAAAACGCACTTCTGGAGAAATTCGCGTTCATTTAGAAGGTCATACAGACCTGAGTCCAATGGAGCGCGCCACAGAGGTTTTCTTTGATCTAAAAATGGATCAGACCGCACTGGCCAATGGTGTTCTGATCTATGTGGCGGTCCACGATCACAACTTTACCATTCTAGGCGATCGCGGGATTAATGATCAAGTGGGACAAGGCTTTTGGGATTCTACAAAGGACGAGATTATAAAACACTTTAAAGAAGGCCATTTTGCTCAAGGCCTTATCGCAGGAGTGACCGAGGCGGGAAAAGCCTTAGCCCAATTTTTCCCCATAGAAGATAACGACACCAACGAACTGTCCAATGAAATTTCCAAGGGTGAATAGACAACAACTCATAGTATTTGCCCTAGTGTTGCTGATCAGCACACCACTCTTTGCGCAGTTTCAAATCCCGGATACGCCGTCTAAGGACAAAATGCGAACCCAAAGGGTGTACGACTATGCAGACGTGCTCACGGAGTATCAAGAAAAAGAACTCAGTCGCAGACTCATTGGTTATGCAGACACTACTTCAACTCAAATTGTGATTGCCACGATATCTAGCCTAAAAGGCGATGACATTTCCCTTTTGGGTGCACGCTGGGGTACGGCCTGGGGCGTTGGTCAAGATCAGGAAGACAACGGGATCTTTATTTTACTTTCTGATGGAGATCGGGAAATTGACATTTCAACGGGTTACGGTATTGAATACCGCATGACTGATCTGGAAACCAAAGCCATTATTGACAAGGTTATTATCCCGGAGTTTAAAAAAGGGAGTTATTACAAGGGTTTAGACGCTGGGGTTTCTGCAATCTTCCAAGCCATTGAGGGCGAATTTAAAGGAACGGAATCCGGGAAAGGTCTGGACATTGAATGGGCAAAATACCTTCCCATGCTCCTATTCATTATCATCTTTATACTACTCAAGTATTTCCAATACAAAAATCGCGGTGGCCGTGGAGGAGGCAATAGAGGGGCTGCAGCCACTTCTTTCTTGGAATACATAGTCTTGACCAGCGAAGGACGCTCGAGCGGCAGCTACGGATCCAGTGGCGGTGGCTTTGGTGGAGGAACTTTTGGAGGGGGCTCTTTTGGAGGGGGCTCTTTTGGAGGTGGAGGCGCTAGCGGAAGCTGGTAGGCTTACTTTTTACGCATATATATGGTAAGCGGAACTCCGTTGTAATCAAACTCCTCTCTCAGTTTATTTTCAATAAAACGCTTGTAAGGATCCTTGACGTATTGCGGCAGGTTGGCAAAGAACGCAAAGGTTGGATGCGGCGTTGGGAGTTGCGTACAGAATTTGATCTTTACGTATTTTCCTTTATATGCCGGCGGAGGTGTCGCAGCAATAATCGGTAGCATCACATCGTTGAGCTCACTGGTCTTGATACGCTGAGAACGGTTCTTGTAAACTTGAACGGCAGTCTCAATAGCTTTAAAAATACGTTGCTTGGTTAGGGCAGACATAAAAACAATGGGCACATCAGTAAATGGCTCACATTGTTTGCGGATGTACTGCTCAAACTTTTTGGTGGTCATATGGTCCTTTTCTACTAAGTCCCATTTGTTCACTAAGATCACCACTCCTTTGTTATTGCGGTGGGCTAACCAAAAGATATTCTGATCTTGCCCTTCAAAACCACGGGTTGCATCGATCACCAATAAGGCAACATCACAGTACTCTAAGGCACGAACGGATCGCATCACCGAGTAAAACTCCAAATCCTCTTTTACTTTGGACTTTCTGCGGATCCCTGCCGTATCTACCAAATTGAACTCAAAACCAAATCGGTTGTATTTAGTATCAATGGCATCACGCGTGGTTCCTGCAATATCCGTCACGATATAACGATCTTCTCCGATCAAAGCGTTAATAAAGGAAGACTTCCCAGCATTTGGGCGTCCCACAACAGCAAAGCGCGGAAGTTCGTCTTCTTCACTGGCTACCTCATTGGGAAGGGCTTCAACCAAATCGTCTAAAAGCTCTCCAGTTCCACTACCGTTCGTAGCAGCAATGGTGTAATATTTTTCAAATCCGAGGGAATAAAACTCAACCGCATCATTAACACGCTTGGAATTGTCAACCTTGTTTACAGCCAAAAACACGGGCTTTTTAGCTTTGCGAAGTAATTGCGCCACTTCTTCATCCATGCCGGTAACACCGGTTTCTACGTCTACCATAAAAATGATCACATCGGCCTCATCAATAGCAAGTTCTACCTGCTTGTCAATCTCAGCTTCAAAAATATCATCACTTCCTTTGACGTATCCTCCAGTATCGATCAAGGAGAACTCCTTGCCGTTCCAGTCACTCTTTCCATAATGGCGGTCACGAGTCACTCCAGAAACAGCATCAACAATCGCTTCGCGTCTCTGAATGAGGCGGTTAAAGAAGGTTGATTTTCCTACGTTTGGACGTCCAACTATGGCTACAATACTCATCGCTACGGATTTAGGCTGCAAAAATAGACTTTATTTCGGCTTCACGGTGTCCCAAGTCTATTTATTGTCAATTGGCGAAATAACTTTTGCTGGATTCCCGCCAGCAAACACATTGGCTGGAATGTCTTTAGTCACTACTGCTCCCGCACCAATTACGGCACCATCTCCAATGGTAACACCGGGGCAAACAATAGCTCCACCTCCCAACCACACGTCATTTCCTATGGTTATGGGTTTGCCCAATTCCTCGCCACTTGAGCGAGCTTTAGCATTGAGTGGATGGGTGGCCGTATAGAGTTGTACCTTGGGACCAAACATGACTCGATCTCCCAAACGAACCTCGCAAACATCTAAAATAACACAGTCAAAATTCATAAATACGTTATCTCCTGCGTGTATATTGTTGCCGTAATCGCAGTAAAAAGGTGGCTCTATCCATAGACCTTCACCGGCAGAACCAAAAAGCTCATAGAACAGCTTATCGCGTTCTGGCTTGAGGTGTTCGGGCAAATCATTGATCTTTTTAAAAAGGACTCGGGCGGCTTCTCTTTCTGCCAATAACTGCGGATCTAATGGGTCATACATTTGGCCCGCCAACATCTTTTCACGTTCGGACATGGTCTGTAGTTTGTTTAAAGATACTGGGTTTTAAGGATTCTTCCCAGCTGAGCAATATCATATTTGTTCTCAACTAATTGGCTGATTTTGCAAACGTGAAAGTCAAACAAGACATCGTATTGCGACCTCGGTTCAAGCTGAGTCTTGATCAATCCGCAGAAAAATTACTCGCTGCTTTTAAGACGGCTAGTGACCCTTCTGGCTTTATAACCACCCAAGTAGATGCTCACGTTTTTATTAAAATTCCCAAGGCCCGCCAGCAATATTGGTCGCCTCAATTAGACCTAGTGATTAATCCTCTGGATAATAAGACCTCAGAAATTCGCGGGCTTTTTGGCCCGAGGAGTACGGTGTGGACCCTTTTCATGTTCCTACATTTTATAGTGGCTGTTCTTTTTTTGTGTTGCGGAGTTTGGGCATACTCCAACTACGCCTTAGATGAACCAATCGCTCTACCCATTGCTCTGATGCTTTTAATGGTGGTCGCTTGGTTTAGCCTCTATTTTATAGGACGCATGGGAAAAGCTACTGGTAGAGGCCAGATGTTAGAGCTTTATAAATTTATGTGGGAGGTGATCAATCAGGATTGATTGTATCCAAAACGACGCAATTGACGTTCGCTGGAGCGCCAGTTCTTATTGACCTTTACGTATAGCTCTAAATGAACTTGCTTGCCAAAGAATTTCTCCAGATCCTTTCGGGCTTCCATACCTACGCGTTTAATCGCCGCGCCTTTATGACCTATGATGATCCCCTTTTGTGAATCGCGCTCAACCATGATCACGGAACGCATACGGATGATATCTTCTTCTTCAAAGAACTCTTCCGTCTCGATCTCTACCGAATAAGGAATCTCCTTTTTGTAATGCAATAATATCTTTTCACGGATGGATTCATTGACAAAGAAGCGTTCTGGCTTGTCGGTCAAGGCATCCTTAGGATAGAAAGGTGGTGATTCTGGCAAAAGCTCCAAGACGCGTTTAAAGACCTGCTCCACTCCGAAGTTCTCTAAAGCAGAAATTGCAAACACCTCTGCATTTGGAACTTGCTCTGACCAAAGGGCAACAGCTTCCTTGAGTTTTTCTTCATCGCCAGTATCGATCTTGTTGATCAGAAGCAAGACCGGAATCTCAGTACTGTTGATCTTTTTAAAGAAGGCCTCATCCTTTAAAGACTTTTCACCCAACTCCACCAAGTAGAGCAAAACGTCTGCGTCTTCAAAGGCAGATTTTACAAAATCCATCATGGCCGCTTGCAGCTCATAGGCTGGTTTAATAATTCCAGGAGTATCGCTCAGAATCACTTGAAAGTCATCGCCATTGACAATTCCCAGAATTCGGTGACGCGTAGTCTGAGCTTTAGAGGTAATAATAGAGAGGCGCTCCCCTACGAAAGCGTTCATGAGCGTGCTTTTACCCACGTTGGGGTTCCCTATTATATTGACAAAACCTGCTTTGTGTGCCATAGGACAAAGTTACAATAAATCCACTCACCGTGCGAAAAATACCACTCGTCTACAGTAATAGCCACCCTAACTCTTTTTGGCCAGATAAGCTGGGGTGATGATCTAGATTTGTCACCAGAAACAAACACCCATGAAAACAAAATTACAATTATTCGCCTTACTAATTAGCCTACTAAGCGCTACTGCACTTAACGCTCAAGAAGAGCCGTTTAACTGCGACTACAACGCCTACCTCTTTCAATTTAATGACGTTTATGCATTGAACTTGGCCTCAGGCGCGTCTATTCTAGTTGCTGAAGATATTACTACCGAAAGGATCAACGCTGCCGGATACAATCCAACTGACGGATACATCTGGGGATCACTTTCTAGCAGCGATCGCAAGATCGTTAGAATCGGAAAAAACTTTAACGTCACCGAATTTATCATTCCAACCCTACCTACTTCTGGAAGATATATTGGGGACATAAGCGCAGATGGAATCTACTACCTCAAGGGGAGCGGAACGACAATCTACCGCGTGAATATCAATCCGGAGTCTCCAGACTATTTGAACGGATTGCCTAATCTAACAATGAATGACAACTTAAATACGCATGACTGGGCATTCAATGCCGTAGATGGAATGTTGTATACTGTTGAAAAAGGCTCAAACATCTTATACCGCGTAGACCCTGCTGACGGTACCGTCAATGCAATTGGTGAAGTACCTATCCTGTCTGGTTTAAACTATACTTACGGTGCCGTCTACTTTGACGCTGATGGTCGATTCTATGTATCGGCTAATCAAACGGGAACACTATACGTGATTCAAAATGTACAAAATCTTGAACCTGGATCTACGATGGACTCTAACCTATTTGCTTTTGGTCCTGCTAGTTCTAGCAATGATGGAGCTCGTTGCCCTACGGCTCCAGTTCCACAAGAAGATTGTACCAATGGAATCGATGACGATGGAGATGGTTTGGTTGATTGTGATGATCCTTCCTGCTCCGGAGTTGCTGCCTGCCCTGTGGTAGAGGCCACTTCCGGAGCTAGTGAGGGTGGTTTAGAAAGTAACAACCGCCTTGGCGATGCGATCAGCAAAAGAAACTATAACAGATCTAAGAATGGATTTAAATTCGATCCAACTGCACAGCCCGTGTTAGACTCAAGAATGACCTTAAAGTCTAAGAGCGCTAGCACTACCCCCGAGCTTGCAGATTTCTTACCGATCAACATCTTACCAGATACAGAAAGCATTGAGTCTACCCCTGGAGACTTAATCGGAATCACGAATGCAACAGACATCCTAGCCATTGACATCATGAGAAATGGAGCCCCGATCGCTGCTGTACTCGGATTGAAAACTGAAAACCAAGTATACGAGCACACTAAATACATCTGTGACCGTCTACTAGGAGGAGAACTATTGAATGTAGCTACGATCATGATTGAGGAAACTCCTTATATCGTATCGCAGATCAAAAACCCTGACGGAAGCCAAGAGTTTGTAGTGAGCATTACTGCAGCCCTTATCGAAAACACTGAGTTTGATGTAGAGAGTCACTGGAACCTGGAGCGTTATAGCGAAGGAAATACTTACTACACCTTCCAGATCTGGGCCAATAAAATAGATGATCTATACACTTTAGGAGAAGAGTTCCTAAGACTTGTAGAGCTACAACGTCCAATCCGCGACATCTACACAAGTAACCCACCAGAAGTATATGTACGCAAAGGACAATACAATAACGGAGAGTTGATCTTGACTATGGTGAACAAAACAGGATCTGAAGAAGTGACTATCAACGGAGGTATTCGCTACGCGGAGACTGAGGAAATCCAAACGGTAAGTGCAAACCTTGCTCTAACAGGAGAATACTCTCAAGAACTTAACCTTAACACAGGTGCTCTTTATGACTTAGGATTCCGTATCGAATCTCCAGAGAGCACTACTGCAGATGACTTGTTCTTCTCAGACGGTGTTTGGGGAATTGACGAGGCTGACAGCACCCTAGCTATCAGTGAGTATGAAGTGTCTGCTCAAGAAGACATGGACTACGAGAACGGAATTTACCTAGAGCGTGGTGTAAGACTACAAGCTGGTTTTGAGAACTACACTGCGATCTACAGATCATTTAATCCACGCTTCAGACCAGTTTCTCTAGCAGACTTCAACGCCTTTGAATTCGAGGCTATGGGAACAGGAACTATGGAGATCACCTTGGTACAGTCTAACATTACAGATTGGGCAGATCAGCCAAGAACTCAGATCTCACTAGAGGAAGTGTATAAGACATATACCTTGGGCTTGTCGTCGTTCAGTCGTGCAAGCGGAATCGAGAGTGATTTCTCACTAACCACTCAAGTAGTATTCACGTTTGAGGCTGGTGCATCCCTACGTCAGCTCAAGGTTGAAATTGGGAAGTTGAACTTCAAAACTGTAGAACTTGAGGATCCTGCTGACCTTCCAGAAGTAAACGGAATCGAAGCAAGTCCAAACCCTATCACAGGAGCAAGTCAGTTGTACTGGAACTCCGATGCTAAAGAAGACCAAACGGTGAATATTTATAACACCTTAGGACAAGTAGTATTGAAGATCGAGGTTCAAGCTACAGTAGGAATGAACCAACTTCCAATCGGTGAGCTAAACTTACCAAACGGAGTATACATTGTAAATGTACTGGGTGCCCAACAAACTGCTAGTACCAAGTTAGTAGTGCAATAAGGATTAGTAATTGTTGGGTTGTTGCGACTACGCAACAGCAAACGGCCTCCCCGATTTTCATAGGTAGTTCAGGGGAGGCCTTTTTTATTTTGTATTTTTGCTGCCTAAATTGCTTATGCCGATGAAAGTTGAACAGATATATACAGGTTGTCTTGCTCAAGGAGCTTATATGATTTCATGCAACGGAGAGGTTGCAATTATTGATCCCTTAAGAGAAGTCGCCCCTTATATAGAGAAGGCAAACGCCATTGACGGCACCATCAAGTATATCTTTGAAACGCACTTTCATGCGGACTTTGTAAGCGGACACCTTACCCTAGCGGAAAAGACTGGAGCTCCTATCATTTATGGGCCATTGGCCAATCCGAGTTTTGATGCACTGATCGCAACAGACGGTCAGGAATTTCCTTTAGGCGATTGTACCATAAAGGTTTTGCACACTCCAGGACACACCATGGAAAGCACCACTTATTTGCTGCAAGACGCTTCAGGCAGTCCTCACGCTATATTTAGTGGCGATACTTTGTTTCTTGGCGATGTAGGCCGACCTGATCTGGCTCAGAAAGCTGCAGATATGACGCAAGAAGATCTTGCCGGCATGCTTTACGACAGTTTGCGCGCTAAGATCATGACCTTGCCTGACGAGGTCATTGTTTATCCAGCGCACGGAGCCGGTTCTGCCTGCGGAAAGAATATGTCCAAAGACACGGTAGATACTTTGGGCAATCAGAAGCGCATGAACTATGCCTTGAGAGCCGACATGAGCAAAGCTGAGTTTATTGCAGAAGTTACGGACGGACTCTTACCTCCGCCTAAATACTTTCCGCTAAACGTCAAGCTGAACAAAGAAGGTTATGCTTCCATTGATACCGTAGTTGCTCAGGGAACTAAAGCTCTCTCACCAGAAGAGTTTGAGCAGTTGGCAGAACAGCATCAGGCCATTGTTTTGGATGTTAGACACCAAGCCGATTTTATTGAAAAACACATTCCTCGTTCTATTTTTATCGGACTCAACGGAAGCTTCGCACCTTGGGTGGGAGCTTTAATTGCCGATATTTCCCTGCCGATCCTTTTAGTGGTAGATCCTGGAAAAGAGGAAGAAGCCGTAACGCGTCTCTCAAGAGTTGGGTTTGACAATACTTTGGGATATCTAAATGGAGGTGTTGCCGCTTGGGAAGCTTCAGGACGTGCTACAGATGATATGCGATCTGTCTCCGCAGCTGATCTTAAGACCGCCATGGAAACTGGAGCTAAAGTCTATGACGTGCGCAAAGAAAGCGAGTATGAAACTGCGCATTTGCCAGAGGTTGCCTTAACTCCATTAGATTTTATTTCTGATCATTATGAGGCCTTTCCAAAAGACGGTGATTTCTATGTGCACTGCGCCGGAGGCTATCGTTCTGTGATCGCCGCTTCTATTCTGAAACGCAGAGGTTATCACAACGTCATTGATGTAGCTGGAGGATTTGCTGCCATCAAAAAGGAAGGTCTGGAAATCGTTTCCTAAACCCGAACACATTTAGGTTTATCAACTATCCGTTGCTGTTTTTAAAAGAAGGAGCACGTATGACCATTGTCATATTTTATCGCGGAGCTGCTCGATATCTTTGAACTAAGATTGAGCAAATTAAAACTGATAAACCATGAAAAATATCTTAGTACCCGTAGACTTTTCGGACTATTCGAAATACGCAATGGAAGTCGCTGCTTCCATCGCAAAAAAACACCAGGCTTCCATTCATGTGGTTCACATGATGGGCTTGACCGATGCTGTACTGACTCGAGACGAATCTCAAGAGGTCTTTGAGGCGATGTATCATATGAAGCTAACAGAGAAACGCTTTGATGAACTCTTGAACGTTCCTTACTTGGAAGGTCTTACTGTTCACCAAAATGTAAAGAACTACACCAACTTTACAGAGATCAACGATGTGGCCATTTCTTGTGATGCTGATTTGATTGTGATGGGATCTCATGGCAGCACAGGTCTTAAAGAGGTCTTTGTTGGTTCTAATACAGAAAAGGTGGTGCGTACTGCAACCACTCCGGTATTGGTGATTAAAGACCATATGCCAGATTTCAATTTGGAGAAAGTAGTGTTTGCTTGCGATTTTAAAAGCGAAAACGTAGAGGCTTTTAAACAGATCAGAAAATTGATCAAAGTACTCGGTGCACAAATGGAGTTGCTTTATGTCAACTTGCCGGGAGAACGCTTTAGATCCAGCATTGAGATTGAAGACAGAATTTACAAGTTCTTTGCGCAAGCAGGCATAGAAGACTTTAGACCCAAAGACGTGAATTATTACAATGATTACACGGTAGAAGACGGGATCTTTAACTATAGCTTCTCCAAAAAGGCAGATGCTATTGCAATCTCAACCCACGGTAGAAGCGGACTGGCGCATTTCTTTGCAGGCAGTATAGGTGAAGATGTTGTAAACCATTCGGTACTACCCGTACTCACTCAGAAAATGTAGTGAAATATTGTTTTAGTATGTTTTTCAAAACGAGAGGGCGGATCTTACTGCAGATCCGCTCTTTTTTTATGGAGCTAATAAAGCCGGACCGTTGGAGGTTCCCAAACGAGTTGCTCCTGCCTTGATCATAGCAAGCGCCTGCTCGTGTGTTTTGATTCCTCCAGATGCTTTGATGCCTAACTTGCCACCAATTTCTTGGTGTAGTATTTCAATGTCTTTGATGGAAGCACCTCGAGCGGCAAAACCTGTAGAAGTTTTGACAAAATCGGCTCCGCCGCTTAAAACGCATTGAGCGGCCTTTCTGATTTGATCTTCAGACAAATTTGCTGTTTCTAGAATGACCTTTAAACAATTGGAGCCCACAGTTTCTTTGACAAGCGCGATCTCATCCATTATTTTGGAATACGAAGCTTCCTGCATCCAACCTTGATTGATGACCATATCAATTTCTGTAGCGCCTTGATCAATGGCCAATTGAGCTTGATACCGCTTTGCCTCTGTGGAGCTATATCCTAGTGGGAAACCAACAACAGTGCATACTTCTACGGCACTGCTTTTCAAAATGGAATGGGCATTTGCCACAAAGGATTCTGGTACACATACTGCTTTGAAGTTATGCATTAGCGCAACTTCACAAAGTGCTTTAATCTCTTTGCTAGTAGCCGTTGGACTGAGTAAGGTGTGATCAATTAAGCGATTGAGCTCCATATTAGCTGTGCTGATTTAAAAGCTGTAAAAGGGCCTCCTTAAACTGTACTCCGGATTGCCGCCAAACCTGCTGGCCGTTTTTAAAAAGAAGAAGTGTAGGAACTCCCCTTACCTGGCGAGCTGCGGCAAGTTTAGGATGTTTGTCTACATCGATCTTTACGATCTTTAACCGATCCCCAGCCTCTTGTTTAACCTCAGAAAGTACTGGGGCCAAGACCTTGCAGGGTCCGCACCAAGTAGCAAAAAAGTCTACCAAAACCAAAGGATGGCTTTGAATCAAATCCTTAAATGAACTCATGGGCTTAACCGAGTTTGTTGAGCACCAAACGCAGTTTGGACAACATGATCAATTCGGATTTGTTGGTGCCGCTAAAGGCATCTGCAATATCATTGGCGGTTTGCCAGATCATCTGTCTGCGTTTGGGACTGAACTCACCGGGATGCTCTTCTACATAATTGGCGAATCGTTGGAAGGAATCGTCGGCATCGGTGGCATTGTGCTTGAGCCATTCAAAAACGATCTCAATATGATACCCCAGATCTGTATTGAATTCATCCGAAGCCTCTCCCAAGGGAATCCATTTAGACAAAACTAAGGCTTGTAAAGTTTCTATTTCTGCGTTTCTTACCACCTTGTCACTTGCCGCCACGGCGTAAAACAAATGTCCAAGGTGCTGATAAAAAGGAGCTAAAGGTTCTTTTGTACTCATATTGATTAAATTTAGATAAATCTAGTCGATTTTCAGAGGTAAAATAATGATAAATATCAGCGTGGATTAGCCTTAAAAATTCCTTATTTTTAGTGCAATGAACCCGAATAATCCCGGAGACATCAATATTGTGGAGACCATCTTCAACGCCGTTGCAGAAGGGATCATCGTTGTGGGTCCAGACCAACGTATTTCCTCCGCCAATACTGCTGCACATGAAATGTTTGGATATCCACCCGGACATTTGATGGGAGAGCCCTTGAACATTCTCATCCCCATGAAATACCATCAAGCCCATGTGGGTTATGTGGATGGATTCATGCATCAAAGCGCCAAACGCAGCATGGGTAAAGGCCGCGAGCTTTACGGCCAACGCAAGGATGGGAGTCAATTTCCGTTGGAAGCAGGTTTGAATCCTTTTGAACTCAATGGGAAGCGTTATGTAATGGCGATCGTGATCGATATTTCTGAACGGGTGGAACAACAGCGGCAAATCTTAGAGCTCAATGAACAACTGGAGGACAAGATCAAAGAACGCACCCAAGAACTAGACGATGCTGTTAAAGTTTTGCGCAAGGAAGTAGAAAAACGAATTGAAGCTGAGGCCAAAACTAAAGAAGCTTTACTGAAAGAACGTGAATTAGGAGAACTAAAAACCAAGTTCCTTTCTTTGGTTTCCCATGAATTCAAAACACCCTTAAGCGGTATTTTGAGCTCGGCCACATTGATCTCCAAATACAAAACCTCTGATCAACAAGAGAAGCGCGACAAGCACCTCAACACTATAAAGAGCAAGGTAAAATACCTCAATAACATCCTAAATGATTTCCTTTCTATTGAGCGATTAGAAACGGGTAAAGTGAGTTACAATCACAGTCAGTTTCCTTTGAGCAAAGTGCTGAATGAAGTGGTCTACGACGCCAACACCCTGCTCAAAGAAGGACAGCGAATCAATTACCCCGACAATTTAGAAGAAGTGGAACTGGTCTTTGATGAGAAGATCTTGGAGTTGGTACTGTCTAACTTAGTAGGCAATGCAGTGAAATACTCTGGAGAAGGCAGTCGGGTGACCATAGAAGGTCAAGTAGATGATCAGATGTTGACCTTGCACATCCAAGATCAAGGAATTGGTATTCCATTGGCTGATCAAAAACATATTTTCAATCGTTATTTTAGAGCAGAAAACGCATTGCTTACTCAAGGAACGGGGATCGGGCTAAACATTGTTAAGACCCATCTTGAGAACCTAGGCGGTTCTATTTCTTTTGTCAGTAAGCCTGGTGAAGGGTCTGTTTTCACTATTAAAATTCCAACAACGGCAAACCATGGAGGATAAAAAAATACTTTTGATAGAAGACGATACGATACTGCGTGAGAACACCGCAGAACTTCTGGAACTTGAAGGCTACCAAATGATCACTGCTCCTAATGGAAAAAGAGGGATCAGTGAAGCTTTGCGTGAAATTCCGGATTTGATCATCTGCGATATCATGATGCCAGAGATTGATGGTTACGGCGTATTGGAAGCCTTGTCAGATCACCACAAAACCAAGCATATTCCGTTTATTTTTCTCTCTGCCAAAACCGAACACAAAGAAGTGCGTTTGGGCATGGATATGGGTGCCGATGATTACTTGACCAAACCCTGTGAGGAGGAGGATCTGCTGAGTGCTATTAGAAGCCGACTGGCTAAATCTACACTTTTACAAGCCGTGGGAGAACAGCCCCAGCAAATGGAACAAGAAGCAAGCACGGGGAACTTGAAAAACCTACCGGAACTGATCGCTTTTTTGAACGACAAGGGAGAACTCCAATCCTTTGACAAGGGTAAACTGATCTATGAACAAGGCGATCGTATTCACCAAATTTATTTGATCAACAGCGGAGTGGTCAAATGCTTTACTATGGATGAGAACGGAAAAGAACTCATCACTTCGTTGCGTAAAGAAGGGAGCTTTTTAGGGCTGGAACAACTGCTGGAGAACGGGGCGCACCACGAGTCTACCGCAGCTTTAGAATCATCGGAACTTTTGGCGGTCTCAAAACAAGAGTTCGTAGAAATTCTGCATGACAATCAGCAGTTAACCCTGGAACTCATCAACCTTTTAGCAGACGACATCAACCACATTAAAGAGCAGCTTTTACAAATGGCCTATGGTTCCGTCCGAAGAAAGACCGCTCAGACCATTCTTCAGTTTGCTGAAATATTGAATGACAACACTCAAGAGCAGATCAGGATCTCACGCCATGATTTGGCCAGCGTGGCTGGAATCGCTACGGAAAGTCTTATCAGAACACTTTCACAGTTCAAAAAGAACGGCTGGATCGCCATAGAGGGGCGCAACATAAAAATCCTCGATTTGGAAGCCTTGGAGCTCATGGAATAGCAAAACTGACTTTTGTCATTCTTTAGTTAAGACTACCCGGTTACATTTGAACTTATTATGGGTAGTATGCGAAAGATTTTAATCGCCACAGACTTTTCAGAAAGCGCAGCTCAGGCCGCGTCATTTGCAGCAAATTGCTTTGCCAATGAGGCAGTTCATTATCATTTGGTCTATGTTTCTGATTGTCATGTAAAACCCGGACGGAAGCAACCAAAACTTCCCTGTAAAGGTGAAAAGTGTGGTGCTAATCGCATAAAACTTCAACAATTTCATCAAAATTTTCAGAAGCTATTAAATCCAAAATTACATCGCAGCGATGTTTTTTTTGTAGATCTGCCTCCTGTGGAAGCTTTGCGCAAACAAGTTATTGAACATCAAATAGAACTCATTGTAATTGGATGCTGTGGCCCGGATAAAAAACCACAGTTGGGACGTTTTGCCCAAGATGTGATCATTCGGGTACAATGTCCGTTTTTGATTGTTCCCCCTCGCGCAGAAATTGGAACCAACAACAGTTTGGCTTTTGCCACCAATTTCAACAACAACTACCAGAGCAGTGTGATGAATACCCTTACCGACTTTGCCACTACTAATGATTTAAAGTTGAAGATCCTTCATTTTAGCAAGAATAACCCCGATCTAAACGCCATTCAAAATGCCAATCGGGAGTTTTTAAACGAATTTATTGAGGACCCGCAAGCCTTCACCGAAATCAAAGGAGGTGCCTTATACGCTGCTTTGGATGAGTATCAGCAGCAGCATCCCATTGGAATTTTAGGACTATTGGCCAAAAACCGCAGTTTCTGCGAACAGCTTTTGTTCAAACCCACAAGCAATGGCCACGCGTCTGTCTTTGAAAACCAACTCCCTGTACTATTACTTCACGAATAATACTCTGTAGGACTGACATTTATCATTTCAATCTTAGGGGCTATCGGTTAGTTTCGACCAAACGACAAACCGATGACACAAAGAATCCTTTTACCCACCGACTTCTCCAAAAACTCTTGGAACGCCATAACCTACGCTATTGAACTTTTGGACCGTGAAAGTTGTGAATTTTACATCTTACACTGTTATACTCCAAACACTCCTATCTCAGAGAACCTTATGGCTTCTCAATTGGGTATCCCTCAATTGCAACAGCTCAAAGAGGCATCCACAGAAGGTCTTAAAAAACTATCGAGACAACTGGCCTTTAGAGATGAATCCCTCGAACATAAATTTCATTATTTATCGCGCTATAATTTTTTAACTGATGCGATTGAAGTTTGCTGCAAAGAATTCAACATTGACCTGATCATTATGGGAACCAAAGGAGCTACAGACGCTATAGATGTGCTATTGGGTGGCAACACTTTAGCAGTCATGGAAAAAGTACGTTGTTGTCCTGTATTGGCTGTACCAAACTCAGCCAATTTCACAGCAATGAAGGAGATCGTTTTTCCAACCAGTTTTAAAGAGGACTATCAAACAAGTCAGCTTGATAAACTCTGTGCCATGGTTAGACTTTGTAAGGCTAAATTGCGCGTTTTACACATCTGCGAAGGTTCTTTTAGTGAAGAGCAGGAAGCAAAAAAACAAGAATTAGAAGGATTCTTTGCTGGAATAGACTACAGCTTTCACACCTTGGAACATGTAGATGTCGCAACCGGGCTGAATTGCTTTGTACAAAGTAGAAATAGTGATATGGTTGCCTTTATAAATCCCAAACACGGAATCTTCTCGCTCTGGTTCCGCAGGCCGTTATCACGAGCACTCAATTACCATTCAAAGGTCCCGGTACTCACGCTTCACGCATAATCTCTAAATAAAAATTTATGAAATACACAGCCCTGCTCTTAAGTTCATTGTTACTGCTATCCTCTTGTAGTTCCACCCAACTCGTCAGTAGCTGGAAAAATACCGAAACGCCAGTCTACGAATCCAATAAAGTTCTTGTCATAGGCCTATCTAATGATATTAACAACCGAAGAATGTATGAAGGTGCCATGAGCACTCGTCTGGAATCTCAAGGTGTGGTTGCAGTGCGTTCTGTAGATTTCTTTGAGTCTTCTTTTTTGGTCAAGGAACAATCAGAAGCAGATTTAGACGCTATTGAAATTCAATTACTCGATGCTGGATTTGACGCAATTCTTTTTACCAAGATCATCGGTGTTACCGAAAAGGTAACTATGGTTCAATCTTTTAGAGATATTGGAGAGACTTTTGACGGATTCGCCCAAGATTATCTCATATCGCAGAAATACTACGAAACCAGATCTGTACCGCAAGAATATACACTGTATCACACCCAGACCAATCTGTATTGTATTTGCCCAGGAGAGGCTCGGGAATTGCTTTGGAGTGGAAACATCGATGTGGTCAATGGCAACTTCCGAAGAAACATCAATGACTATGTACAATTGCTCGTCAGTACTCTAAAAGAAGCCCAATTAGTTATCGTGAAGGACTAATAAAGGCACAGGGGTCTTGTGGCTGATCTTTCCATTGTCTGATCCATTTAAGAATCGACTGAGCAAAGACTCCTGTTGTACAATAAAAACGTGCAGATCTACCTCGTTGAGTTGCTCATAAGCACTTATGGCCTGAGGCACGGGCAATCCTTTCAGAGATTCAACCACAGCTTCGGTCTCCAAAACACCAAAAGGAACCTCAGCCAGCTGGTTCAAATCCTGTTCCAATTGTCCCAGATTCATTTCGGTTCCGGGATGAATTCCCAACAGATGTACGCTACTGCCACGACCTGTCAAGAGGCGCACCACCGGTTCTAATTGCTGCGGGCTCGGTTGGATTTGCTCGGTTTGCGTATATAAGATTTCTTTTAAGGGTCTAAACTCAAAGCCCTCGGGTACGATCAAAGTAGGACAATCCACCTTGCGAATGACTTGAAGTGCGTTGCTCCCAAAGAGAGATTCACGGGCACCACTAGCGCCGTTGGTGCCCAGAACCACATATTCAATACGGTAATTACTGATCACTTGATTGACCGAATCCGTAAAGACGTCATAGTCTACTTTGGGAATTACGGTAAAATCTTCCTGTTCAAAGAAAGGGCGTAAGGTTTCTATATAAGCATCTAAGGCTGATTTATTGTCGGCGATGATACTGGTAAAGATGCTTTCATGGGGTTTAGCCGTGAGCAGATCGTCTGTCGTGAAGTCCGATGATTTCTGAACGTTCAGCACATAGAATTCGCAAGGCTTTCCCTGCCACAATTTAAATGCGTATTGGATGGCCTGGGTGGCGTTATCACTAAAATCGGTTAAAAGAAGGATCTTATTCATAATACTGCTTTGTCAATATTGAAAGATACTCCCAACCGCAGCACATAGGGTATGACAACGGTCATAGTTCTGCTCACCGTTGAGGCCCACCTTTGCCAAAGGTATTAGAGCAAAATTATATGGAAGCCTGTTATCATTGTGGCGACCCTTGTGGCAAATCGCCCATCATTCACGAAGAAAAACCATTCTGTTGCAACGGTTGCAAAACCGTCTATGACATTTTACATCAGAATGGGATGGATTACTATTATGAACTGGAACGCAATCCTGGCACCTCGCAAAATAAGGTCAGTGAACATTTTGACTATCTAGACAACGAGGTCATTGCTAGCGAACTATTGCAATTCAGTGAAGGCAATCGGCAGATCATCAGTTTTGAGATCCCCGCCATTCACTGCAGCTCCTGCATTTGGGTTTTGGAAAATCTCTCCCGACTGCATCCCGGAGTTTACAGTAGTTCTGTGAACTTTCCGGCTAAAAAGGCGCAGATACAATTCAATCAAGAAGAGCTACCTCTGAAGGCGTTAGTATTGCTTTTGGATGGTATTGGATATACTCCAAAGATCAGTTTGGCATCCGCAGAAGTACAAAAGAAGTCTAAGGACCGCAGCCTGATCTACAAATTAGGAATCGCTGGTTTTGCTTTTGGGAACATCATGTTTCTGTCCTTTCCAGAGTATTTTGATGTAGATGAAATCTGGTTAGAACATTACAAACCCATGTTCAGAACCATCATGCTGCTCTTCTCCTTGCCTGTAGTTTTCTATGCCGCCTCGGATTATTTCAAAGCAGCAATCAAGGGTTTACGATCTCGCATGCTCAATATTGATCTTCCAATAGCTTTGGGGGTTAGTGTTCTATTTATTCGCTCGGTGATCGATGTATTGATGGATTGGGGTCCTGGCTTTTTTGACAGCCTGAGTGGCCTGGTTTTCTTTTTACTGTTAGGACGATTCTTTCAACAAAAGACCTACTCTTATCTGTCTTTTGAAAGAGACTATAAATCCTATTTCCCCTTAGGAGTGACGCGAATTGAACGCAAAGGCGGTAAACTCATCGAGGAGCAGATCGCTTTAAAAGAAATCCAGAAAGGAGATACCCTACTGATCCGCTCCAATGAGATCATCCCTGTTGATGGGGTATTGATTCGTGGGGAAGCCCTTATTGATTACAGCTTTGTTACCGGGGAAGCCTTACCCATTCACAAAGAGGCTGGATCTGCAATTTTTGCAGGCGGCAAACAATGCGGCGCAGCCATAGAATTGGAGGTCAGCAAAACCGTAAGCCAAAGTTATCTCACCCAATTGTGGGGCAATAAGGCCTTTGAAAAACAATCCCAATTGCGCTTTCAAAGTTTGACAGACCAGATTAGCAAGCGTTTTACACTAGCCATTGTAAGTATTGCAATAATCAGCGGTATGGTGTGGTGGTTTATAGCCCCGAGTATGATGTTCAATGTGATCACGGCAGTTTTAATTGTAGCCTGTCCTTGTGCTATCGCATTGAGTGCTCCCTTCACGCTTGGTAACTTAGTGCGTCTATTTGGGCGACATAAATGCTATGTGAAAAACGCCGCGATCATTGAAAACTGGAGCGAAATAGATACGGTTGTTTTTGATAAAACCGGAACCTTGAGCACACCCGCTCAGAGTGCTTTTTCTTATCACGGAATTCCGCTAAGCGTTGAAGAACAAAGACTACTTTACAGCTCGCTGAGAGCTTCCAACCACCCCTTGAGCAGAAGTTTATACAACACCCTGGAAGAGCAAGAAATAGTCACCTTAGATGATTTCTCAGAAACCCTGGGCCAGGGAATATCCGTATCGAAAAACAATCAGCAGCTTAAAATTGGGGCTTCCAAATTTGTCCATGCACAAGCCAATTCCAATCATGAAGGAGCGGTGGTTCATATTAGCAGCGGAAGCAACTACAAAGGGCATTATGTCTTTCAGAGTAAATACAGACCGGGCTTAAAGAACTTATTGGCTGCATTGGGTCGAAACAAAAAGATAGCAGTACTCACTGGAGATAATGACAGTCAAGCAGAACGTTTGAATAGTTTTTTACCAGAGCATACGGAGGTACGTTACAATCAAAAACCTCAAGATAAACTAGACTATGTAAAAGCCTTGCAAGAACAAGGAGAAAAGGTAATGATGATCGGGGACGGACTCAACGATTCCGGAGCCATGGCTCAAAGCGATATTGGGATCGCCATAGCAGAAGACACCAATGTCTTTACTCCTGCTTCTGATGCGATCCTTCAAGCCAATTCCTTTGAAAAGATACCCGTGTTCTTTGCGCTGGCTGGCCTGGGAAAACGCATAATCTATGCGTGTTTTGGAATCTCGGTGTTATACAACCTCATCGGTTTAGGATTTGCGGTTACAGGACACCTAGAACCTGTAGTTGCGGCTATTCTCATGCCGCTGAGTTCTATCAGCATTGTGATTTTTACCACCATCAGCACCCGCTTTTTTGGAAGTCGATTGCTTAAATCCGCTATAAAAAATCGAAACTGACCGTTGTCATATTTTCCGTAGCGACCCGCACCTACTTTTACGCCAATATTCTAATCAGGTATGAGTATTATTTTTCTCTTGTTAAGTGTGAGCATCTGCGTGGCGATCGTTTTTTTCGTCGCCTTTATCGTCTCGGTTAAACGAGGCCAATACGACGACACTTACACTCCTGCTGTACGTATGCTATTTGAAGATGAACTGGTGCAAGAAGCCTCAGAAACATCCGCTACAACTATAAAAGATTCAACCAACGAGTAACCGTAAATCTATGGAAACACAACAGTTTTATTACGACAACAAAATTGTCAAAAATTTCCTGATAGCCTGTATTTTCTGGGGTATCATAGGGATGGCCGTAGGACTTCTGCTGGCCTTTATGTTCATGTTCCCCAACTTGACAGATGGAATTTCTTGGCTGAGCTTTGGTAGATTGAGACCTTTACACACCAATGCGGTGATCTTTGCCTTTGTAGGTAACGCGATCTTTGCTGGGGTCTACTACTCTACACAACGCCTGCTCAAGACCAGAATGTTCAGTGATCTTTTGAGTAAGATCAATTTCTGGGGATGGCAGCTGATCATCGTCTCTGCAGCGATCACGCTCCCGTTAGGGTATACTACTTCTAAGGAATACGCTGAATTGGAATGGCCTATTGACATTGCCATTGCCTTGATCTGGGTTGTCTTTGGAATTAACCTGATCGGGACCATACTGCGCAGAAGACAGCGTCACCTCTATGTGGCGATCTGGTTCTACTTGGCCACATTCGTTACCGTTGCGGTATTGCACATTGTGAATAGTATTGAAATGCCTGTGGGCGCTTTAAAGAGCTATTCTGCATACGCTGGAGTACAGGATGCATTAGTACAATGGTGGTACGGTCACAACGCGGTGGCCTTCTTTTTGACCACGCCTTTCTTAGGGCTCATGTACTATTTTGTACCTAAAGCCGCTAACAGACCGGTCTACTCTTACCGCCTCTCCATTGTTCACTTTTGGTCGTTGATCTTTATTTATATCTGGGCAGGACCCCACCACTTGCTCTATTCTGCTTTACCCGATTGGGCTCAGAATTTAGGGGTTGCTTTCTCAGTGATGCTTATCGCTCCATCCTGGGGTGGTATGATCAACGGACTCTTGACGCTTCGCGGTGCTTGGGATAAAGTCCGCACGAGCCCAGTTTTGAAATTTATGGTCGTTGCGATCACCGGATACGGGATGGCAACCTTTGAAGGCCCAATGCTTTCTCTAAAGAACATCAACGCCGTCGCTCACTTTAGTGACTGGATTATTGCTCACGTGCATATTGGAGCCTTAGCTTGGAACGGTTTCTTGACCTTTGGTATGATCTATTGGTTGTTTCCAAAACTGTTTAAGACCTCTTTGTATTCAATCCGATTGGCTAACGCACACTTCTGGATCGGGACCTTGGGGATCATTATCTATGCCTTACCGATGTACGTAGCTGGATTTGTTCAGGCTTCTATGTGGAAGCAGTTCAACCCAGACGGATCACTGACCTACGGTAACTTCTTAGAAACTGTAGACCAGATCATGCCGATGTATTGGATGCGCGCCATTGGAGGTAGTTTGTATATCGTAGGAGCGATCGTCATGATCTACAACATTGTACAGACCGTAAAACAAGGCAGCAAAGTAACCGATGAATTGGCTGAAGCTGCTCCGCTGCAACGTGTAACTGCAAAACGCACCGGAAAAGAAGGTTACCACACTTGGTTGGAGCGCCGCCCGGTTCGTTTGACCATTTACGCAACCATTGCAATCCTTATTGGAGGTATGGTTCAAATTGTTCCTTCGCTTTTGGTGGACGATTATGTTCCGCGAATTACCACGGTGAAGCCTTATACACCTTTAGAGTTGGAAGGTAGAGATATTTATATCCGTGAGAGTTGCAATGCTTGTCACTCGCAATTGATCCGTCCGTTCCGTTCGGAAGTGAAACGCTATGACTGGACCGACAAGAATCTGTATTCGCGATCCGGAGAATATGTTTACGATCACCCCTTCCTTTGGGGATCTAAACGTACCGGACCTGATTTGATGCGTATCGGTGGCAAATACAACGATAGTTGGCACCTGCGTCACTTCAACAATCCGCAGTCAGTATCAGAAGGTTCTATTATGCCTAAATATACCTGGCTCATTAGAAACGAGTTGGACAAGTCTAAGACCGAAGTAAAAATGCGTGCCATGGTGAGTCTTGGTGTCCCTTATACGGATGAGGACATTACCCGCGCTCAAAGTTGGATGGATGAACAAGGTGCTCAAATTGAGAGCAACTTGATGAACGACCCAGATTTTAAAGAGAGTTATACGGAAGCTAAAAATGCTGGAAATTCAGACTTTGTTGAAATGAAGGACCGAGAAGTAGTTGCACTAATTGCTTATCTGCAACGCTTAGGTACCGACATTATGATTGAGACCAATGAGGAAGTAACTGCTAAAAACACACCCTAGTCATGCTAAAATTTGTAAAAGGTTCCTTAGAACAAATCGACGGGGTTCAGATATACCCCATCATCTCACTGCTCATCTTTTTTGTGTTCTTCACCCTACTTTTTTGGTGGGTGTTGACCGCCAAGAAGGAGCACATCAGAAAAGTCAGCAACCTCCCTTTAGAGGAAGACGATAACCAACTAAACACAACATCATGAAAAATACGAACGCTTATTTACGAGTAGCCCTGGTCACCGTGCTGTCTTACTTTGTGTTGGATTGGGTGGTAGACACAGGCACCGATTACACCTTTACCAAGTACCCAATCCTTTGGGGAGTGATTGTGTTTGTCTTCGTTTTTGCCATGGCTATTGAATACAGCGTAGAGGCTTTAAACAGCATCCTCTACCGCGCTATGGACGAAGAAAAACGCGCCCGCTATGACGCCGCAACCGCAGAAGCTAAAGCCAATCAGTTTGCAGGTCTCAAGCGCATTTACAAAAAGCTCTTGGGCAGTCGTCCTTTAGAAGAAGAGGGAGAGATTATTTTAGATCACAATTACGACGGGATCAAAGAATTGGACAACAAACTCCCACCATGGTGGTTGTATGGATTCTATGTGACCATAGTTTTTGGAGTGATCTATATGGCGAAGTATCACATTTTTGAAGGAGAAGATCAAGCTACAGAATTTGAGATCGAGATGGAAGAAGCCCGCTTGGCTATTGAAGCCTATAAGTCTCAAGCCAAGGATATGGTGGATGCTACCACCGTGGTGATGCTTACTGATGCTACCGATCTAAGCGCCGGAAAAAATCGTTTTGAACGTAACTGTGCTGTTTGCCATAAGGCTGATGGTGGTGGTTCAACCGGACCCAACCTAACCGATGAATATTGGATATTAGGCGGAGGGATCTCCAATGTATTTACCACGATCTCCAAAGGAGGTCGCCCTGGAAAAGGGATGGTAAACTGGAACCGAACCTTTACGCCGAATGAGATTGCACAATTGGCCAGTTATGTATTGAGCATGCAAGGCAGTAATCCTCCGGATGCTCTCCCTGCTGATGGGGAATTGTGGGTCGATCCTAACCCAGCTCCTGAAGCAACCGAGTCGGAACTGGAATCCTCAGAAGTGATCAACGATTCCACTGCGACTGCAGGAATTTCAATGAACTAAGCACCAAACAATGGAAACTCCAGAGAACGAAGTATTTAGAGACAGCATTGCTACCATCGATGAGAAGGGTAAACGTGCTTGGATCTATCCTAAAAAGCCCAGCGGCCGCTTTTACGAGTACCGCAAAATAGTTAGTTATGTGCTGCTGGCTTTTTTGTTCTCTGCTCCATTCATCAAAGTCAACGGGAATCAGTTTTTGTTGCTCAACGTGCTGGAACGCCGCTTTAATATTTTCGGCTTTCCATTCTGGCCACAAGACTTTCACCTTTTTGTGATAATGATGATCATCGGGGTGGTCTTTGTGATCTTTTTTACGGTAGCCTTTGGCCGACTTTTCTGCGGATGGATCTGTCCGCAGACCATCTTTATGGAAATGGTCTTTAGACGCATTGAGTATTGGATAGAAGGTGATCGCGGGAAGCAGATCCGCTTAGACAAACAGCCTTGGAACGCGGAAAAGATCAGAAAGCGCGCCACCAAATGGACGGTGTTCTTTATCATTTCCTTTTTGATCGCCAATGTGTTCTTGGCTTATTTGATAAGCAGCGATAAACTCTTGGAATACATTACAGAAGGGCCTTTAGAGAATATGAGCACCTTTATTTCCCTGCTCATCTTTACGGCGGTATTCTACTTTGTGTTCGCTTGGTTTAGAGAACAGGTTTGTGTGATCGCTTGCCCTTACGGCCGTCTTCAAGGCGTGCTTTTGGACAATAAATCCATTGTTGTGGCTTATGATCATAAACGTGGAGAAAAGGAAGTCGGTCGCGCCAAATTCAAGAAGAATGAGGATCGCGTAGCCAGTGGCAAAGGTGATTGTATTGATTGTTTTCAGTGTGTGCATGTTTGCCCTACTGGGATCGACATTAGAAACGGAACCCAACTGGAATGTGTGAATTGCACGGCCTGTATTGACGCTTGTGATTCCATGATGGAAGCAGTCAATTTACCCAAAGGGTTGATCCGTTATGCCAGCGAGGACAATATTGAAAAGAAGGCCAAATTCACTTTCAATGCGCGTCTAAAAGGCTACTCTGCAGTACTGCTGATCTTGACCGGGATCTTTGCAGGAATGCTGTTCTTGAGAAACGATTTAGAAGCAACCATCTTGAGGCTACCCGGGCAGTTGTATCAGAAGAAAGAGAACAATATCATCAGTAATGTGTATACCTATAAACTGGTGAATAAAACAAGTGATGAAGTAGCTGATGTGACCTTTAAACTGCTTTCACATGAAGGAACAATCACCATTGTGAGCATGGATACTTTTGACGTTGCGCGACAAGGTTTGGAAGAAGGCACTTTATACATCGACATCCCGAGAAGCGAAGTCGATTCAGACAATATCAAATTAAAAATCGGGGTCTACAGCGGTGATGAGCTCATCGAAACGGCTAAGACAACCTTTTTAGGCCCTATTAGTTATCAATAAAATTCAAACGGTATGAGCACTGTAAAATTAAATTGGGGAACAGGATTGGTGATCGGCATGCTGCTGTTCATTGGATTCATCCTGTATTTTGTAATCACCATGATGACCGATTCTAAATTCGATCACGAACTGGTGGTGGAAGACTATTACAAACAAGAGTTGATTCTCAACGAGCAAATAGAAGCTCGACAGAATCTGGCCATCCTCTCCGAACCCATCCGCGGAAAAAAAACTGAAGATGGCTGGGTGTTGGAGTTCCCAAAAGAGCTTCAAAACAACATTAAAGGCAATGTGTTCCTATACAGACCGTCTGACAAGCACCTCGATTCCGACTTTCCATTTGTTCTATCGGAATCCAATTTGCTCATACCTGAAACCCGCTTGTTGGACGGTCGTTGGAACATAAGCGTCACTTGGCAACACGAAGGCAAACCCTTCTTATACGAAACTTCAATCAATTACTAAATGTTGGTCTCTGGCTTCATATTAGGTCTTTTGGGAAGTCTACACTGCGTTGGCATGTGTGGTCCCATAGCTTTTCTATTGCCGGTAAGTAGAGACAACAAGAAATTGCAACTCTTACAAATTACCAGTTACCATTTGGGCAGATTCACCGCCTATGGCCTATTGGGTCTGATCTTTGGATTTTTAGGACGGAGTTTATCGCTCTTTGGAGCCCAACAATACCTAAGCATTCTTGCAGGAGTTCTACTCTTGTTAACGGTAGCTATTCCGCAGCGTGTCTTGTTCAAATACAGTCTGTCCAAACCCTTGGCATTGGCCATTGGGAAGTTAAAGTCAGCGATGGGTAAGGCTTTAAAGTCAAAACGCCCGGATACCTTTTTAACCTTGGGCCTGCTCAATGGCTTTTTACCCTGTGGATTGGTTTATATGGCGGTGTTTGGTTCCTTAGCTTTAGCCAATCCCTGGCAGGGAAGTCTGTATATGGTCCTTTTTGGTGCAGGTACGCTCCCGCTGATGACTGGGGCTATTTACGCAGGCAATTTTTTAAACAAAACCCTACAACTCAAGATTCGCAAAGCCATCCCAGTTATGGTTGCGCTTATAGCTTGTTTGTTTATTCTGAGAGGACTCGGTTTGGGTATTCCCTACGTCTCGCCCAAATTGAATCCGCAGAAAATAGAAGCTAAAATGGAATGTCATTAAAAAAAGCGCGGGCTGTTCAAACAGTTCGCGCTTTTGGTCATATTTCTAATCTGTGAGCATACCGTAGGTAAAGACAGATTTCAAGGCGGGGAATTGTTTCTTTTTAGGGATGCTTTGCGCATTTACTTTATGTTTCAATTCCTTAACAATCAAAACAATGACTGTCACCAATTATATAACAAGTCTCGTGCCAAAAACCCTACTTAAGCTATTTTTCCTTTAAAGCTGAGGCTACTTCTTGACTCAATCGAGGCAGTACGGAGGCTTTAAACCAAGGATTCTTGGCTTGCCAGATGTTGTTTCTGGGAGAAGGATGCGGTAAAGCAAAGTACTTAGGCAAATAGTCTTCAAATCGCTGCACGGTCTGCGTCAAGGTTTTTTGCGCTGTATCGCCTAAATAATAGTCTTGCGCATATTTGCCCACCAATAGGACCAAACGCAATTCTTGAAGTTCATTTAACAGTTGATCGTGCCAAGTTGGAGCACAAATCGCGGTGGGCGGATTATCTCCAGACTTTCCGCGCCCTGGATAGCAAAAGCCCATAGGAATTAAGGCGAGCTTATCTGGATTGTAAAAATCTTCACTGCTGATGTGCATCCAAGCGCGTAAGTTTTCCCCGCTTTTATCATCCCAAGGAATTCCACTTTCATTCACTACAGAACCCGGAGCCTGCCCAATGATAGCAATACGGCTCTTTGGACTTGCTGCAACTATTGGTCTTGGGCCCAAAGGCAAGAGATCATTACACAAGTTGCAAGCGCGTATTTTACTTAAAAGTTCTTCCATGGTGAAGTGGTCAGCGGTTTAAAGATAAGTCGATTGTATCAACTAAGGCTTGCATGACCATTATCATATTTTAGGTGATGGGCTCCACGTAGTTTTGTTGAGTAAACAATTAAAATCAACATCATGAGCGCACTGTATGCAAAACTAAATAAAGACTGGACCGAGAATTTTATGCTGTATGCATCAACTTCAATCATTGTATCTACCTGTTTGGGTGGGATTGCAGTATACACCATCTTTTTAAACGGAAGCTCCCTTTGGTCCATGATCCAGGTTTTTGCAGCCGTTGTAATGTGTACCGGTGTTTTGGCATCGATCCTAACGGTTCAAAAGCCAAAGGTTGTGCTCAATACTTTATTGGGTAGCCTTGGAATTTGCACCTTGCTAATTCTAATGAACTTGCTCTTTTAATATTTCCACATTTAAAGTAGTTACCGCGCTTTCTTCCCTTTAGAAAGCGCGGTTTTTTTTGGTTGTGGTTCCCGAAACAATTAGTTTTAGGAATCTTAAAATGCTGAATCGCTTATAGCGTGAGCGCATTACAACTAACCAATCATGTCTTCAACAAACAAGGCACGCGCTTACTGGAAAGAGAACATAAAATACTTAGCAATCCTGCTAAGCATATGGTTTGTAGTTTCTTATGGCTGTGGAATTCTCTTTAGGGATGCCTTGAATACCATCAATCTCGGCGGATTCAAATTAGGCTTCTGGTTTGCCCAACAAGGTTCCATCTATGTTTTTGTGGTATTGATCTTTGTATATGTAAGACTGATGAACAAGCTCGATAAAAAATACGGCTATCACGAAGACTAATTCCATAACCTCAATACTAGCGCTATGAGTGTTCAAACCTGGACTTGGATCTTGGTCGGTGTGACCTTTGCCTTGTATTTTGGTATTGCCATTTGGGCACGTGCAGGCTCCACTAATGATTTTTATGTAGCGGGCGGAGGTGTTTCTCCCCTAGCCAACGGTATGGCTACAGCCGCCGATTGGATGAGCGCTGCTTCTTTTATCTCTATGGCCGGGATCATCTCCTTTGCCGGATATGACGGCTCAGTCTATTTGATGGGTTGGACAGGAGGCTATGTGTTATTGGCACTATTACTTGCGCCCTATCTGCGGAAGTTCGGCAAATTCACCGTCCCAGATTTTATCGGAGATCGCTATTATTCCAACAGTGCAAGGACTGTGGCGGTAATTTGTGCCTTGATTGTATCCTTTACTTATGTTGCCGGACAAATGCGGGGCGTAGGCATTGTGTTCTCTCAGTTTTTACAAGTAGATATCACTTTAGGTGTGATCATTGGTATGGCCGTTGTTTTGGTCTTTGCCTTCTTAGGCGGAATGAAGGGGATCACCTATACACAAGTAGCACAATACTGCGTTTTGATCTTTGCTTTTATGGTGCCTGCCATTTTTATTTCCATTCAGATGACCGGCAATATAATTCCTCAAGTGGGAATGGGAGGTACTCTAGAAGACGGAACTTACTTGCTCGACAAACTCGATACATTACACACCGAACTCGGCTTTAAAGAATACACCCAAGGTTCAAAATCTACCTGGGACGTCTTTGCCATTACCTTTGCCTTGATGGTTGGTACCGCTGGATTGCCGCATGTTATTGTTCGATTCTTTACGGTTCCCAAAGTAAAAGATGCGCGAAAGTCAGCAGGCCTGGCCTTGCTTTTTATTGCCATACTTTATACCACCGCTCCTGCCGTTGCGGTGTTTTCACGGACTAATTTGATAGAGACGGTTCGGGATCAATCCTATGCTGATATTCCACAATGGTTTAAAAATTGGGAAGACACCGGGCTTATCGCCTGGAGTGATAAAAACGGAGACGGTAAAATACAATACGTCCAAGGCGCTGCCTTAGTGGGCAAAAAGCCTGAATTTTTAGAAGGACGTGGCGCCTATGGCGAACGACTCATTAGCAACGCAAGTGACGCCACCAACGAACTCTATGTAGATAGAGACATTATGGTTTTAGCCAACCCAGAGATCGCCGGCTTGCCCAATTGGGTCATTGCTTTAGTGGCAGCAGGTGGTTTGGCTGCAGCGCTGTCAACGGCGGCCGGTTTGCTTTTAGTGATCTCTACCTCGATCTCTCATGACCTGATCAAAAAACAACTCAAACCCAATATCTCTGACAAAGGTGAACTGCGTTGGGCACGCGCCTCAATTTTGGTTGCCATTGTCATTGCGGGCTTGTTTGGGATCTATCCGCCCGGCTTTGTAGCTGCGGTGGTCGCCCTGGCCTTTGGTCTAGCGGCAGCTTCCTTCTTTCCGGCTATTATTCTGGGTATTTTTGACAAACGCATGAACAAACAAGGCGCCGTTGCCGGGATGGTTGTGGGCATCACCTTAATGTTGGGATATATGATCGTTTACAAAACAGGGCTCATTGGAATTATGGATCCGCTACCTGCAAGTGAATGGTGGTTTGGCACCTCTCCTGAAGGCTTTGGTACCATTGCCATGTGCGTAAATGTTGTGGTTTCTATAGTGGTTTCCAGAATGACGCCTAAACCACCAACAGCAGTTACCGATATGGTAGAAAATATCCGGATCCCATCCGGAGCAGGCAAAGCTGCTCAACACTGAGAAAATAAGATCATCTTTTGATCGATTTGTGCAATTTTCAAAAGGCCTTTTTTGCTAAATTGTAAAGCCTTTAGCGGCTTTATATAAATTCCATTTCATGAGTAATTATCACATTAAGAACTTCCCAGAATACTTCCACGAATACAGAAAATCCGTAAGAAACCCAGAACTCTTTTGGGAAGAGATCGCTGAAGAACACTTTCTGTGGCGAAAAAAATGGGACAACGTACTCTCTTGGGATTTTTCTAAACCTGAGGTAAAATGGTTTGAAGGCGCTAAACTCAATATCACTGAAAATTGTATTGACCGGCACTTATTTACCAAAGGTGATAAAACGGCCATCCTCTTTGAACCTAATGATCCCAATGAAGCTCCGACTCACATCAGCTATAGAGAATTACACGGGCGCGTGAATCAAATGGCCAATGTGCTCAAAGCTAAAGGCATTAAAAAAGGAGATCGGGTGTGTATTTATTTACCGATGATCCCGGAACTGGCCATCTCCTTACTGGCCTGTGCAAGAATCGGTGCCATACATTCGGTAGTGTTTGCAGGTTTTTCCGCAAACGCTCTCGCCACTCGTATCAACGACAGCGACTGTAAAATGGTATTGACCTCAGACGGTTCGTACCGAGGAGCCAAGACTATTGATCTCAAAGGCATTGTAGACGAAGCGCTAGAGAGCTGTTCCACCGTGGAATCTGTATTAGTGGTAAAGCGAATTCAAACTGAGATCAACATGAAAGAAGGTCGCGACTTTTGGCTGGAACCACTCTTGACTGCGGCTTCCACAGACTGCGAACCCGAGATCATGGATGCGGAAGATCCGCTCTTTATTCTTTACACCTCAGGCTCCACCGGGAAACCGAAGGGCATGGTCCACAGTACTGCGGGTTATATGGTCTATACGGCCTACACCTTTAAAAATGTATTTCAATACCGCGATACGGATGTGTACTGGTGTACGGCTGACATTGGATGGATCACTGGCCACAGTTATATCGTTTACGGTCCATTGGCAAATGGAGCCACAACAGTAATGTTTGAAGGCGTTCCAAGTTATCCAAATTTTGGCCGATTTTGGGAAATCGTAGAAAAACACAAGATCAACCAATTCTACACAGCTCCAACTGCCATTAGAGCCTTGGCGAAAGAAGGCGTGCAGCATGTAGAGCAATACGACCTGTCCTCCATAAAAGTACTAGGAACCGTAGGAGAGCCCATTAATGAAGAGGCTTGGCATTGGTATGATGATAATATCGGGAAGAAAAAAGCGCCCATTGTGGATACTTGGTGGCAGACAGAAACAGGCGGAATATTGATTACCCCAATACCGTTCTGTACCCCGACCAAACCTACATACGCCACCCTACCCTTTTTGGGGATACAACCCGCACTCATGGATGAGACTGGGCAAGAGATCCAAGGCAATCAAGCCGAAGGACGCTTGTGCATTAAATTCCCTTGGCCTTCAATGGCCAGAACCATTTGGGGCAATCACCAACGTTACAAAGACACCTATTTCTCGGCCTATGAGAATAAGTATTTCACCGGCGATGGCGCCTTGCGCGATGAAGTGGGCTACTACCGAATTACGGGCCGCGTGGATGATGTGATCATTGTTTCCGGGCACAATATGGGTACAGCTCCCATTGAGGATGCAATCAACGAGCATCCTGCGGTTGCAGAATCAGCTATTGTAGGTTTCCCACATGAGGTTAAAGGAAACGCACTCTATGGCTATGTGACGCTAAAAGAATCCGGAGAATCCAGAAATCACGATAATCTGCGCAAAGAGATCAATCAAATGATCACCGAACAGATCGGGCCAATTGCCAAGCTGGATAAGATTCAATTCACCGTGGGCTTGCCGAAAACCCGCTCAGGAAAGATCATGCGACGCATTTTGCGTAAGATCGCTTCCAAGGACACTTCCAATCTAGGCGACACCAGTACGCTGCTCAACCCAGAGGTGGTTCAGGATATTATGGATAATGTGCTCTGATTGCCAAAAAACCAGCTGTTAATCAATGCCTAATTGACGTTGCGGTATTCCGTAGGTGTGAGGCCGGTTCTAGATTTAAAGATTTTATTGAAGCTCTGCGGATACTCAAATCCGAAGTCATAGGCAATTTCACTAATAGACTTGGCAGAGCTTAAAATTTGAGTTTTTGCACGATCCACTAAAAAATTCTGGATGTATTCTTTTGCACTGGTCCCTATTTCGTTTTTTAGTAGGTCGCTTAAATAATTTGGCGACATGCTCATTTTTTCAGCACAATAATTTACAGTGAGAACACCGAGAGTGCTCGGATACTCAGAGTTAAAATACTCCTGAACAATTTCCTCAAAACGCGAGACAAAATCCTTGTTTAGGTTTGTCCTAGTAAAGAACTGTCGATCGTAATAACGCTGGCAATACTTAAGTAATAATTCAATATTGGAGATTATAAGCTCTTGACTGTGTTTATCAATATGATGGATGTATTCACTTTCTATTTTTAAAACCAATTCTGTCAAGGATCTTTTCTCTTCATCTGACAAGTGCAATGCCTCATTACTCTCGTAATTAAAGAATGAGTATTGATCAATCGTCTTTCCCAATTCAGAGGCTCTAAGCAAATCAGGGTGAATCAAAAGTGTCCAGCCTGAAGCACCTTTATACTCTCTTTGATCTTCAATTTTTATGGCTTGATTGGGCTTCATAAAAACCACCGTACCTTCTTGAAAATCATAAGAGTTGCGACCATAAGTCAAGAAGCCTGAAATTCCAATTTTAAGACTGACTTGATAAAAGCCAAAGGCATAGGTATAACTGCCATAGTCAAAATTGGTAATGGCATCCGTTATCGGGATCAACGAAACCAAGGGATGCTTTGGTTTAGGCAAATCAAAGAAATCATGTACTTGAGTAATGGAGTCGATTCGAACTATGTCTTTCATATAATTTTATCTAACGGATTCGGCTCTTTTCTTAATTGCCTCATTGAGTTTCACGTAGGCTTCTTCTACTGGAGCAGGATTCCAAAAATTGACACCAACACCCCTATAGTCTTCATGAATGGTCAATTTTGTAACATTTCCCTCGGATTCTAGTTCATATTTGTGATCAAAGGTCAAGATTAGAAAGGCACCTCCTTTTTGATTGAGCAATCTAAGCGGAACAATCTCTGCTACCTTAGCATTGATGTCGTATTGATCCTCGGCGCTTTGCGCAAAAGTATAAGTCATGGAAGCCCCCTGGTTTAAATTCCCCTTAGCGGCGATCATCACCGGGTTCCAATCAGAATAACTATCCGTGTCGGTCAAAACTTGCCAAACTACCTCTGGTTTAGCGTCAATATACAATTCATTGTGAACTGATTTGCGCCCAGTAAGAAGCAGAATCACAAACAAGACTAATGCGCCAAGAACAATATAAATAAGCATTTTCATGTGTTGCTAGTTAATGTATTTCTCAAACCATTTCAGAATCGGATCAGGATTATTTCCCAACCAATCATATGCTGCGGCACGTTTCTTTTCTAAATTTAACCAAAGCATTTCCTTCTCTACAGTTAAATCAGCATAATATTGTTTAACCATATTCAAATCTGTCATTGGATCATTGTTGTTTTGTATTACCAATGTAGGAACTGATATATCCTTGACGTAAGGCAAAAACGAATCTCCGGTTAGATCGGTGTTTCGTTTATTTTTACTGTATTTACTTCCTGCATTTACCATAAACATGGGTAGTCCCATATTCGCGACAAAATAGTCGTAGGTAAGCGGTTGAACAGAGATCATTGTTTTTAAGTTTGAAAACTGCTGCATTTCAGATTCCATTCCAAAAGCAAAAGTACTAGCTGCTTGACCCATACATATTGACAACAAACCAATCTGGGCGTCTTTGTATTGCTCGTGTTTGTTTACGTATTTAATAGCAGCCAAAATATCTTTTCTCTCATCTTTGCCCCAAGTGATCCAACCACAATGTTCACTCTCACCGTGATTTCTCATATCATACAATAAAACGGTATAACCGGCATCATTTAAATACTTTACTTGTTTAAGAAATGGAATATCACGGTCCCATAGTGACTTTTCCATTCTTCCTTTGCCTTCTACGGTAAAGCCACTGCGAGAGCATTGTACCCCAAAATGTGATTGAATAATTACCTTATCACTATTTCCTTTGACCAGCCAACCAGAGATTGTAACGCCGTCATCAGTTTTGAATCGGATGTCCTCATACTCCATATTGTACTTTTCTGGAGTCTCGAATACTGGGGACTTACCTGGTTTGATCATTAAATCTGAGATCATTTTTCCAATCATGACTATTTGTTTTTATGTTTTAAACAAAGGTACCATGCTCTTTCTCTGGAAGTTAATCCATTTTACTGAATGACTAAACCATTTTACAGTCCCAGACAATTTAGACTCTTAATGGCGGCAACAGAATAAGTATAATTGATTTGTTGTGGTTTTTCTGGGCGCTTGCCTTCGGCACCGCGCTCTGCGCTATATCTCTTCGCTTTGCTCAGAGTATGCCGCTGCGATCGCTAGCGCTGGTGGTTTATATTCAACTTTGTTCGCAGGATTCATTTTGTTGCGCAAAATGGTCCTGAGTGGGGGTGGCTTTACGAAGAAAGCCTCATCGCGAAGCGATGATGGCTTTTTCTTTGCTTCACAAATCCTGATGCAAGCATCAGATTTGGCGCAAAGAAAAAGCCTCTTGATTTCTCAAGAGGCTTTCTTCGTAGCGGGAGCAGGACTCGAACCTGCGACCTTCGGGTTATGAGCCCGACGAGCTACCTACTGCTCTATCCCGCGGTGTGGACGGCAAATATAAAACACTTTTATAAACTGGCAAAGTACCGTATCGCCTTTTTTTATTACTGTTCTATGCTGTTGGCCTGAAAGCTGGTAAGCTGCTGATCATCAAAGCGAACGCTAATCTCTATGGGATTGCAACAAACTTCGCAATCTTCAATATAAGTCTGTGAAACGGACGGATCGAGCAACATGGAAACCGTTTCCCAACAATACGGACATTGAAAATGATGCTCTTCCATAAGGCCTTAGCTTCTTTTGGCCCCTCGGTTTTTGGCAGATCGAATCACCAAAAATTCCACAAAGATGGAAAACGCCATGGCGGAGTAGATATACCCCTTGGCTATAGGCTGCTCAATGGACTCGGCCACTAAAGAAATACCAATCAGCAAGAGAAAGGATAAGGCCAGAATCTTCACACTAGGGTGTTGATTCACAAACTGGCTCACAAAGTTTAAACTAAAGACCATAAAGATCATAGATACCACCACAGCGGCAATCATGATCTCTACATCTTCTGCCATTCCAACGGCTGTGATCACAGAATCCAGTCCAAAGACGATATCCAAAAGACCAATTTGAATAACGGTCTTTAGAAAGGTGGTGGGTTTTTTGCTCCCGGCCTCGCGCTGGGTTTCTCCCTCCACGCTTTCATGGATCTCTTTGATACTCTTATACATCAAAAACAATCCTCCAATCAGTAAGATCAAGTCGCGTCCAGAGATGGAAAGACGCTCGTGCCATTCTCCTGAAATACCCAACCAATCGCCTACATTAAAAAGCGGAGTGGTCAAGGTCATGACCCAAGTGATGGACAGCAGCAAGACCACACGCGTGAACAGTGCAAAGAGCAAACCGATATTACGCCCCTTCTTTTGTTGCTCTGGCGGGAGTTTGTCGGTCTGAATAGAAATGAAGACAATATTGTCAACACCCAAGATGATCTCCATGATCACCAAGGTTAAAAAGGCTGCCCAGGCTTCTGTACTGGTCAATAATTCCCACATAGTTTTCGCTTAAGTCAATTGATCTATTTCCTCGCTGATGTCTTCCCAGCGCTGCATCAAGGTATCAAGTTCGTCTTTTTTGGATTGATAGGTGTCAAAAAAGCTCGGATCTTTAACCGTTTCGTCGTAATTCACTTCTAAGGCGACGTCTGACTCTTTTATTTGTTTTTCCAAGGCTGAGATCTGAGATTCTACTTTGCTGAGCTTATTTTTAAGCGATTTAAGCTGCTTTTGCTCTTCATAGGTCTTCTTATTGGCTGACTTGTCTACTTTCTGCTTAGCGACCACGCTGCGCTTTTCTGCCTCTCGCATGGAACGCAGGTTACGTTGCTCCAAGAAAAACTCAATATCACCTAAGTATTCTTTGATCTGATGATCTCTAAATTCATAGACCTTGTTGGTAAGCCCCTGCAGAAAATCACGGTCGTGGGAAACCAGGATCAGTGTCCCTTCATAATTGGCCAAGGCTTCCTTGAGAACATTCTTGGATTTGATGTCGAGGTGATTCGTCGGCTCATCCATGATCAGCACGTTGAAAGGCTGCAAAAGCAATTTGGCCAAAGCCAAACGGTTGCGTTCTCCTCCGGAGAGGACTCGAACGTATTTATCTACTGCTTCATCTCTAAAGAGAAAAGCTCCTAAAATATCCCGAACCTTGGTACGATTCTTTTCATTAGCCGCATCGATCATGGTGTCCAAGACTGTTTTGGAACCGTCCAAATGATCGGCCTGATCTTGGGCAAAATAACCCAACTGTACGTTATGGCCCAAGTTGACCTTCCCTTGATGGGCAATCTCTCCCACAATGATCTTGGCTAAAGTAGTTTTCCCTTGGCCATTCTGGCCCACAAAGGCGATCTTGCTATCGCGCTCAACAAGCATTTCCAGCGGATTCAATACGCGCTTGTCTCCATAGCTTTTGGCCACTTGGTCAAGCTCCAAAACCACTTTTCCTGGAGTCACAGATACCGGAAAGCGCACACTCATCACCGCGTTGTCGTCTTGATCCACTTCAATTCTGTCAATCTTGTCCAGCTTTTTGATCAGCGATTGCGCCATCGTAGCCTTAGAGGACTTGGCACGGAACTTCTCAATAAGTTTTTCCGTCTGTGCTATTTGCTTCTGCTGATTCTTTTGTGCTGCCAACTGCTGGGTACGCAATTCTCCGCGCAGGTTCAAATACTCGCTATAAGGTTTGGGGTAATCGTATATACGCCCTAAAGATATTTCAATGGTTCTGTTG
This sequence comes from Gilvibacter sp., assembly GCF_965601605.1. Lineage (GTDB taxonomy): Bacteria > Bacteroidota > Bacteroidia > Flavobacteriales > Flavobacteriaceae > Gilvibacter. Next base: position 82,933 of record NZ_CBFCWJ010000049.1, read on the forward strand.
GTAATGGTGTCTAGGAAAACACGGTCGTGAGAAACAATGACCACAGCGCCGGTATATTGCTTTAAGAATTCTTCCAACCAGAGAATTGACTCAATGTCCAAGTGGTTGGTGGGCTCATCCAGCAGCAATACATCATTGTCTTGCAATAAGAGTTTGGCCAATTCCACGCGCATACGCCATCCGCCCGAAAAGGTAGACGTAAGCTTGTCAAAATCCGCAGCGGTAAAACCAAGACCTTTTAAGATGCGTTCCGTATCGCCTTGATAATTATAACCGCCCAGCAATTCATACTGTTGTTGCACCTCATTGAGGTCAATCATGAGTTGGTTGTAACTCTCGCTTTCATAATCTGTGCGCTCAGCCAGTTGTTGATTGATGACTTCCAAGCGCGCTTCCAACTCCTTGATCTTCACAAAAGCCTTTTGCGCTTCTTCTTTCACACTACAACCCTTTTCAAAGTCAATGTCTTGCTTTAGAAAGCCAATGCGTAGCTCCTTGTCTGTGGCTATTTGGCCCGAATCGTATTCCTGTTCTTGGGCCAAGATTCTTAGCAGGGTAGATTTTCCAGCGCCGTTCTTCCCCACAAGACCCACTCGGTCTCCACCTCCTAATTTGAAGGTGAGTTCGCTAAAGAGATCTTCTCCTTGGAAAGAAACTGATAAATTGTGAACGTTTAACATGAAATGGTGACTTAAGTCACATTTTTAGTAGTGCAAATATCCCTAATTTTGTAGGGTAAATCAAAAACATTTTCAAATGTTGAAAGGCACCAAACTCTACAGCATATTTACGGGCACTTGTCCGGTTTGTCAAAACGAAAGCATGTACAGCAGCAGCAAACTTTATGCGCCTAAGAAAACCTTGGAAATGAACGAGCGTTGCTCGCATTGCAACACCAAATACAAGATTGAACCTTCTTTCTTTTACGGGGCTATGTACGTGAGTTACGGTGTGGGTGTAGCCTTTGCCGTAGCTACCTTTGTTATCACATATTTCTTTTTGGATTTGGACCGACTGCAAGCCTTCTTGGCTATCGTAGCAGTGCTGATATTGGGTTTACCCGTGATCTTGCGTCTATCCAGAAACATCTGGATCAACTTCTTTTTTAATTACGATAAAAACGCTTAATGTCTATCTCCTGAGGCAGGGGTTGATCGTTTTCTAAATGCTCATAAAGCTGATGAGCTACTGTGGGTCCGATCATCACTCCACGTGTACCTAAACCGTTGAGCATGGCCATTTGAGTATACTCCGGATGCACCCCGACTAAAGGTCTGCGATCCGCCGTGGTAGGTCTGATCCCTACGCGATGTTCCAAGACCTCATACTTCAAATCAATGAGCTTCTCTAAGGCCTTGAGTAGTTTTTGTTTGCCTTCTGTGGTAGGTTCAAGTGTCTTGTCTTCCCAATTATAAGTCGCTCCTACAGAGAATCGGGTTCCCCCTAAAGGAATGATGAACACATCCGTCTTTAAAACAAACTCAAGTTTCAGATCAGGAACATCAATAATGAGCAGTTCTCCTTTATTTCCTTTGAGTTTAGAGGAATCAAAGAAGGGATTCTGCTTTAAGCCAAAACCTTCTGCGAAAACGATCCTTTTGGCCGTGATCCCTTTATAATTTACTCCTGAACTTAATTCAAGCTGGTGATATTCCAATCGCTCTTTGAAAAGCAAACCTCGATCAAACAAGTCTTCTGCATAGGCTTGCATAAGCGCCGCAGTATCGATCTTTCCGGTATTAAGCACTTGTCCCATCCCAAAGGGAACTTTGACACCCTGTGGAGCCTCACTAATGGTAGTAGGATTCAAATAAGGTTTGAGGTGCGGCTTATCACAAGCCACCACCCAGTTGTTCAGATCCTCATAAGATTGAAACTTCTTGTGTACGGGAATCCTGAGATCAACGCTTCTTCCCAAACGCTTTTCAATTCGCTCATAAATAGGAAGTGCTCTTTGCAGCTGATCCGCAGCATTCCAAGACAAGGTGAGTCGCTTTAAGATCACAGGGTTATACAAACCTCCAGAGACCCATGAGGAATAATTCTCGCCAGTGTCAAAGACTACAACGGACTTGCCTGCCTCCTGCAACTTTTCTACAAAGTTGATCCCGGCCAAGCCCAATCCAACAACGATATAATCCACCTCGGTTTTCATCCGCAGTAAAAATACTACTTTAAAAAAGGGCAAAAAATAAAAGCGCCCTTCATATGAAGAGCGCTTTTCCCTAATTTACTAATGGAAATTCTTCTGTTAATAGTTCCACATATCCATTTCCAGGTTGCGGATCCTTTCTTTGATTCTATCCGACTCAAGCAATTGCATGAGTGCGTTATCACTGATATAATCCTTAACCTGACGGTCACCTTGGACGTTGTCCTCGCGATAGATTATACCATTAAAGCGTCTAGAATTTAAGATATGGTCGAACGATATGGGTTGGGAAGTGTTCAAACGGTTGAACGCCTTTGCCTCGTGTAACACCTTACGTGCACTCGGGAACCAAACCCAAAACAATTCTACTTTGTCTGTTGCTTGATCTGGGAAAGCCAAAGAACGCGCTTCCGGTGCAACCGGAGCCAATCCTAATAAACGGTACTTCAATTCACCTTGACGCTTGTCTAGGTACCAGTATCCGCGTACGTGCCATTCCAAAATATCTGCTGAACTTAGATCAAACTTACGGATGTATTCATCATCCACACGGCCTTCCGCGTTGAACTGACGGATACCTGCATCGGTAGTGTCCGTATAACGCAAAGAAGCACTGATATCATCTAGAGTTCTTTTTTCAGTAAAGTAAGAGTCTGCGTAAACATGCTCAATTGTACCTTCTTTGATGTTCTTTACCAATACATCGTATAAAGAACGTCTGTCAGCACCAATGTTGTTGGTGTCAATTGGGTAGTACAATGGGAAGTTTACACGCTCGTCCAAGTCAATGATCTCCCAAGTGGTTTTAGACCACAATACATCACGCTCGTCTACGTAACCATAAGGTAGCGGCTCGTCATTATCATAAGCGATCTGTTCTGCTGTCTTCATTCCGATCTCATCGGGAGTCTTGGCATTGAGTATGTTGCGTTGGGCCAAGGTGGTAAAACTTACCATCAAGGTCATTACAAATACCAAAGCGATTCTTGACTTCATCATTTCTATAGCTTTTTTTATTCTAGTTTGTTAACTCTACAAATACAGGAGAGATTCGCTGTAGTCTGTAACCTGAGTTTCCTTGGATCTGAGCTTTGATATCAAAGATCTGTACTGTTTCACCACGCTTAGCTCTACGTAGGGCTGCCTTGGCTCTGTCGTCTAGTTTACGTCCGTTTACTACTACTGTAGGTTGACCGGATACTTTGAAACTAAAGCTAGTTACAGAAAGGTTCAAATCAAAGTCAAAATCTAACAATGCTGCACCAACTGAAGCAATTTCCAAAGATGATCTTGGCATGCGTACAGCACCACCGTTTCCATCTTCACCACTTACAGTACCTGTTGGACGTGGAATGTCCTTGATACGGAAAGTAGCTGGAGTGCTGATACGTTGTCCGTCAGGTAGGGTACCACTTGCAGTGATCGTTACTTCACGTCCTTGACCAGGCTTCATCATGTACTTGCTTCCAGATACACGGCTTAGACCAGCACCTGAAGCAGAAACATTATTATCTGGAATACCAGGAATAGAAACCGTCATTGGGTTGTCTACACCGCGGTATACTACGTTCATTTTGTCGGCAGAGATTACTGCAGAGTTAGGCTTAGTGATGGTAGCGAAACCAGTGTTCACTTCCACTTCAAATTCTTTACCTTCTTCTCCGTAGATCAATTTACCTTCGATCTTGTGATCTCCAGCTCCACCAGCACCGATCTTCAATTTGATACGACCACCGTCGATCTCATACTTGTCTTCGCTAAGTGGACGTCCGTCCAAAGTAAGCTCAACACGTTGAGGAACCGTAGAAGCATCTGTACGTCCTAATAGGATCTCCCCATCAAAGGTCTCTCCTACATAGTACGCAGACTTAGGTGCGTCCATGAAAGTGTTATAGTTGCTCATAGATAGCAGCGTTGCCTGCTGTCCTTGAAGCATCTTTCCAAGTACTTCACTTTTGGTAGTCTTGATGTCCGCTTGCATTTGTGTAAGCTTAGTCAAAGATGCTACCATCGGCACACGCTCAAAGTTGTAGTTCATCCAGTCGATCTTAAGACCATCGCGGTCCTCAACTTGACCTGTAGAAAAGTTCTTCTCTACATACTCTTTGATCTCTGGATAATCATCACCAATGGCGGCTACCATTTGTGTGCGGTACTTATTTACTGCGTCTAAAAAGGCTGTTCCTTCTGCCTTAAGACCATCAGCGTTAAAGAACATCTGATCTAAGAAATCAGATTTGTCCATTACTTCATAGTCTTTAGGATCTTCAACGGTAGCCTGCATCTCACTTTTGATTTTTCCAACAACTGCGTCGAATTCATCAGAGATTGCGCTAACCTGGTCAGCCTTAGTTTTTAGATCTGCATATTGCTCTGGTGAGTCACTAGCCTTAGTAGCAAGATTTGCTAAAAGGGCATCGTTACGTTCCGTAGAAGCAACATTTGCGTCTTCTAATTTTTCGTTCAACATACCAAAGGCAGTAAGAACTTCCTTGGAGATGTTGAGGGCGAGCATAGCGATGAAAACCAGATACATCAGGTTAATCATCTTCTGCCGCGGAGATAGTTTTCCTCCAGCCATAACTTCTTCTGTTTTAGATTAAGGGGTTAGTAAGTAAAAACTATCTTAGTTTCTATTCATTGCAGAAAGCATACCTCCGTATACACCGTTCAATGAAGAAAGGTTAGAAGTCAAATTTTCCATTTGTGCTTTCAATTGAGCCGCGTTTTCAACGACTTGCTCGTTTACTTCTGCCTGACGGCTGGTAGATTCAACCTGTACTTTGTAAAGTGAGTTTAGCGACTCCATTTGTGCAGCTGCTAAAGCCATTTCTTCACTGTACTTCTTAGTTGAATTCATAGCGTCGGTAGTTGGGGCCATACTTTTCGCTGCTCCTTCAAAAGAACGGATGCTGTCACCAAGACTAGTCATAAGACCTTCGTCAATCTTAGCTGCTTTAAGCATTTCGTCTAATTTTTGAGATAGTAGACCTTGGGCGTCTTGAGGCTTCTCGTCTTTCTTCTTACCAGTTGATTTTCCACCAGCTAATTCTGGGTAAACCAATGACCAGTCTAGATCGTCGTCTACTGGTTCGAAAGCAGAGATTGCAAAAATGATTGCTTCTGTAATAAGTCCGATCGCAAGAAGTACACCACCGTTTAGTGGTCCTAGCTCCCAGTGAAGGATCTTAAATAGTGCCCCTAGGATAACGATTGAGGCTCCTAGTCCATAAGCCATATTAAATAGCTTCTTAGATGATTTTGATTGTGCCATAATAAATAAATTAAGTTAAGTTAAGTTACTACTGTTAGTCATTTTACAAATGAACACCGGCTAGCATATACCGGTGATGTCTTTATCGACCGTCTCCGAACTGTTCGTTCAGAACCACGTCGGTTCCCATATAATCCTGCACGGTTCTGAAGCCGATGTAGCTACGTGCAGAATCAGCGTATTCGTAGTCACGAGTACTCACCTGAAGGAAGTATGCAACGTCCTTCCAGGATCCACCACGGATCACTTTACGCATGTTATTCTTGTCGTTCACGTTAGGGTTGATCGTAGAAGAGTAGTCATAAGAATTGGGGTCATAAGATGATGCTACCCACTCTGATACGTTCCCTGCCATGTTGTAGAGGTTGTAATCGTTTGGTTCGTAAGCGTCTGCCTCAACAGTGTACAATGCTTGGTCAGCAGCGTAGTCACCACGAAGCGGCTTAAAGTTCGCCATAAAACATCCGCGATCATTCTTGGCATAAGGACCACCCATGGGAAGGTCGCAGATTCCAATCCACCACGTGCAGCATATTCCCACTCAGCCTCTCCAGGCAAACGGAAACTGTTCACGTACTGACGGCGACGCGATTTTTGATAAGCGTTCTTGTATAAGGTTCTCCATGCACAGAAAGCTTTCGCTTGCTTCCAGTTCACACCAACTACAGGATATTCTCCGTAAGCTTCGTGCCAGAAGTAATCGTTGTGCATAGGCTCGTTGTACGAGTAATTAAAGTCTTTGATCCACACTGTAGTATCAGGATATACATTTACAGTGTCTTTAATGATGAAGTCCTTACGGCGCTTGTCCTTGTCACGAGCAGCAGCTTGAATGTCCATGTATGAAAACTGGAAGTTCAATTTGCTCACGTCAATGGTACGCTGTCCATTGTAGGCTTCTTCAATTGGAATGTACATGGTATCCATAACCTCAGCATAGTACTCATCAGGGTATTCTGCAGTGTCCCAAAGGATATCAATGTCTCTGTTAATTTTACGACCGGCGTAGTAGTCGTCTCCCATTCCGAAGTAGTTGTCATACATATACTTCTCATAAGGAGTCATGTCGTCTGTGTTCTCTTGGTCAACGAAAGCAAATTCGCCAATCCCATCATCACCCGGTGTTGCGCCAACCTCATCGGCCAAAATAGCCAAACGTAGACGTACAGTAGGATCACGTACCCAGTTTACAAATTGTCTGTATTCTGCGTTCGTAATTTCTGTTTCATCCATGTAAAAGGAGCGCACGGTAACCGTTCGAGTCGGGGCATCGTTTACCGCAACAATGTCGTCATCAGCTTTACCCATAATGAAAGATCCTCCCGGAATTAGGGTCATTCCGAATGGCTTTTCAGGGTGCCATTTCTTTCCTTTAGCACCAACCAATTCTCCACGATCGGTTGAATTAC